>NZ_CAJHAZ010000001.1 GCF_904846525.1 Psychrobacter sp. 1044
TGGATGGAAAATGACTTATCCAAATTATTTTATGATGTTTGTCCTAGACATAACACTTTTGTTTTGAACTGACTATATGTTAAGTCGTCATCTTGAAGTTTCTTTGCGTTTAGCAATGACACTTGCGCGCCAAAAATCGCATGAGTACCTCACTGTTGAGCATTTATTATTGGCGTTATTAGAGAATACTCACGCTGCCAATACATTAACTGCCTGCAATGCCAATGTTTCAACGCTGCGCACCGAGTTAGAAGCTTATATCAATAAGCATACGCCAACGGTAGACGCAGACACCGAGCAGTCACCGCAGCCAACCCAAAGCTTTGATCGTATTCTGCAGCGTGCTATTTTCCATGTACAATCTATTGGTGGTGGTCGCCTTGTTGAAGGCTCAGATATTTTAGTGTCTATGTTTTCAGAGCACGATACTTATGCGGTTTATTTGCTCAAAAAGCAAGGTATTAGCCGTCTGGAGCTGACCCAGTACTTATCGCATGGTCAAGATAAAGACGAGCCATCAGAGCCACGTGCTTCTATGACGGGTGAGCGCCGCAGTGCTTCAGAAAAAACCAGTAAAGATCCCTTGGTTGAGTTTGCGACTAACCTAAACCAGCGTGCTGCTGAAGGTAAGACTGACCCATTAATTGGACGTGGCCCTGAAATTGAGCGCGCCGCGCAAGTGCTATGCCGTCGCCGTAAAAATAACCCGTTATTGGTTGGTGAGCCAGGCGTCGGTAAAACCTCTATCGCTGAAGGTTTGGCGTGGTTGATTATTAATGATAAAGCACCGAAACCATTGAATGGCTGTGTGATTTATAGCCTTGATATTGGCTCATTAATCGCTGGTACTAAATACCGTGGTGATTTTGAAAAACGCATGAAGTCACTGCTTGATGCGCTAAAGAAAAAGCCCAATGCAATCTTGTTTATTGATGAGATTCATATGATTATTGGCGCAGGGTCGTCAATGAGTAGCAATATGGACGTATCAAACTTGATTAAGCCAGCACTTGCTAATGGTGAGCTGCGCTGTATCGGCTCAACTACCTTTACCGAATACCGTCAAGTGTTTGAAAAAGACCATGCACTGTCACGTCGTTTCCAGAAGATTGATGTCAAAGAGCCGAGTGTCGACGATACAATTGATATTTTGCGCGGTCTGAAGCCTCGTTATGAGGAATTTCATAATGTTGAATATACCGATGAAGCGTTGGTCACCGCCGTTCAATTATCTGCTAAGCATATTCACGAGCGTTTTTTACCAGATAAAGCGATTGATGTGATTGACGAAGCAGGTGCCTATAAGCGTTTAGGCGTGATTCCTGATGCTGATGATATTGATGCAGAAGAAAGCTTCATTGCGGATATAGAGCAAGATTTTGATGCTCAGATTGATGCCGATGTTGAGGGTCTCGATGGCGACACGTATAGCGATAGCGAAATGCAGGATGAAGCGGAAACTGCAAAAGCCAATGATCGTGCCAAATCGTTCAGTGAGTCAAAAAGTGCCAAGGCTAAGAAAAAACCACCAATGAAAATCGATGTGGCAGATATTGAAGCGATTGTTGCCAAGCTTGCACGTATTCCCCCCAAGTCAGTATCAAGTGATGATAAGAGTATTCTTCAGCACTTAGATCGTGATCTTAAGCATTTAGTGTTTGGTCAAGATGAGGCAATTGAAACCTTAGCCGATGCCATTAAGCTATCGCGTGCCGGTCTCAAAGCACCAGATAAGCCAATTGGTTCCTTCATGTTTGCCGGTCCTACTGGGGTGGGTAAAACCGAAGTTTCACGTCAATTGGCAAATTTGTTAGGCGTAGAATTGGTTCGTTTTGATATGTCAGAGTATATGGAAGCCCATACTGCATCGCGTTTGATTGGTGCGCCTCCTGGCTATGTTGGTTATGATCAAGGTGGTTTGTTGACTGAAAAAATCAATCAACATCCACATTGTGTGTTATTGCTTGATGAGATTGAAAAAGCGCACCCTGATGTCTTCAACTTGTTACTGCAAGTCATGGATCATGGTACGTTGACTGATAACAATGGTCGTGTGGCTATCTTTAAGCAAGTCATTGTGATTATGACGACCAACGTCGGTGCTGATAGTATTAGCCGCTCTTCAATGGGCTTTACTCAGCAAGACCATAGCCGTGATAATACGGAGTCGCTCAAACGTGTCTTTACGCCAGAGTTCCGTAACCGTTTAGATGCCATCATCCAATTTAACCCATTAGATACCTCCGTGGTAGTATCTGTGGTTGACAAATTCTTGGTTGAGCTACAAGTCCAGCTTGATGATAAACAAGTCACCTTAGAGATTGATGACGAAGTACGCGATTACTTGGCTCACAAAGGCTATGATCGCCTAATGGGTGCACGCCCAATGCAGCGTCTGATTCAAGATGAGATCAAAAAGTCATTGGCAAGTATGATTTTGTTTGGTGATTTGGTCAATGGTGGGGTAGTACATCTCACCTTAGAGCCTGAAGCTAATGATGAACAAGATGGTGATTCTGTTAAGCTTGATAAGTTCAGTGGTAAGACGGATTATAACTCTACAGATAAAGGATCAGCAGATAGTCGTATTATCTTGACGGTCGTTGAGACTCATGAGCCACATCCAGACTCTGAGTCACTCGCCAGCTAAGTTTTGCTACTAATGTAATAACAACGGTTACCATGTTACTGTGGTAGCCGTTTTTTTATTGCTATAATTCATAACAAAACCAACGTATGAAATCACTAGATCTCATGTGCGAGATTGGTTCACGCCCCCCATTCAATATTTATCTAATCGATAACAAATATAAAAGGACATACTATGGAATTATTCGATGAACAAACACCAAAAACGCCAGCGCAAAAACAAGCAATTTTAGACAATGTGCGCTTGCCAGAAGATTGGAAAACGGCGTTAAAAGACGAGTTAACTTCTAACAATATGGACGGCTTGCGTGCGTTTTTAAAAGAAGCCTATCAATCAGAAAACAGTATCTATCCGCCAGCACCCTTAATATTTAACGCGTTAAACCTGACCCCTTTATCACAAGTTAAAGTCGTGATACTAGGTCAAGATCCTTATCATGGACCAGGGCAGGCAATGGGCTTATCATTTTCAGTGCCCAAAGCCATTCCAAAGCCACCCTCACTCAATAATTTGTTAAAAGAGATGGCAAGTGACGTTGGTATCGCACCCTCAAAACATGGCGACCTGACTTACTGGGCGCAGCAAGGAGTTTTGCTATTAAATAGCTCTCTGACCGTGCGAGAAAGTGAGCCAAATAGCCATCAAAATAAAGGCTGGGAGCAGTTTACCGATGCGGTGATTGATGTGGTTAATGAACAAACAGAACATACCGTATTTATATTGTGGGGCAGTAAAGCACAGAAAAAAGGCAAATATATCAATACTGATAAGCATCTTATTCTGACCGCTGTACATCCATCACCACTTGCTGCCAATCGTGGTGGATTCTTTGGTTCCAAGCCGTTTTCTAAGACCAATGATTATCTGGTACAGTATGGGCAAACGCCTATCGATTGGCAATTACCGCAATAGTTGTCAAAATAAATGAAACATATACAGAATATAAGCTTGAAGCCACATCCAACTGCAAATAGTCAGTTAGTTATTGAAGATATGCAAGCCAGCGCATTTTGGTCACTTCAAGATATGAGCTGGATGAAAATAGCTCTTAAACTTGCTAGGCAAGGTGCTGAGCGTGGAGAAGTGCCGGTAGGGGCGATACTGGTACACGATCAGCAGATTATTGGTCAAGGATTTAATGAACCGATTGGGCGTCACGATGCGACCGCTCATGCCGAAATTGTCGCATTAAGAGAAGCGTGTGCGCGCTTAAAAAACTATCGTTTACCATTAAAGACAACGTTATACGTTACCTTAGAGCCTTGTACGATGTGTATCGGAGCGCTCATTCATGCGCGGGTAGATAGATTGGTTTATGCAGCAAACGAGCCAAGAGCAGGCATGGTTGGCAGTCAAATGAATTTGCCGATACAACCTTTTTATAATCATGCTATCGAAGTACATAATGGCTTATGTCGTGAGCATAGTAGCCAGATGCTTAAGACCTTTTTCCGTGAACGACGAAAAGCGGCAAAAAAGAAAGACAATATAAGCAATTAACAAGATATCAGTCTTGCTGCTAGTGATGGGTAGGTTTCTTTGCTATAATATCGCCCTATTTGATGACGAAATGATGAATTGATTGTCAAGCGTTTGATAAATAAGTAAATATTGTTCTGCAGCTAGCATGCACTAAGCCGTATCAGTATCGTCTACTATTAAGTGAGTATTATGACCGTTTCTACAGCTGATAACGCTATACTTGATAACTTTGGTGCTGGCAATAATAATAAGCAAGCGCCAGTGTTGCGCTACCCAGTTATCTGCATTGATGGACCAAGTGGGGCAGGTAAAGGTACGGTGACGTGGCGTTTGGCCCAAGCATTGAATTATCAACTGCTGGATTCAGGTGTTCTGTATCGTATCGTTGGACTCAAAGCATTTGAAGCGGGATTAGTTGCGGCAGACGGAAGCCAAGCCATTGACGAGATGGCTGTATTAGTATTAACGCAGCGCCTAGAGATTGCTTTTGTACCTAACAATGTGTCAGGACGTGTTGATATCTTAGTGAATGATGAAGCGGTTGGTGAGCAAGTTCGTAATGAGACCGTGGGCGGCTATGCATCACAAATAGCAGTATTTCCAAAAGTTCGTCAAGCATTACTAAAGTTGCAACAAGATATGGCAACTCGTTCTGGATTGGTCGCTGATGGTCGCGATATGGGAACGGTGGTGTTCCCAGATGCGGATGTAAAAGTGTATTTGACTGCCAGTGCTGAAGCGCGTGCCGAGCGCCGCGTAACACAGTTAATAAATGCTGGTCAGACGGCAGATTTTGACGCGATTTTAGCGACGATTAAAGCTCGTGATGATCGTGATGAGAATCGGTCGACTGCACCATCAAAGCCTGCAGAAGATGCTCTACTACTAGATAGCTCTAACTTAGATGCTGATGCAGTTTATGTACAAGTGAAAAAACATTGTCAGGATAAAGGTATTTTCTTTAATAGTTAATAAAAACAAGTTAGTAAGTATGAAAAAGTTTCCTATACGCTTGATTTTAGTATAAAATCACAGTAGTAGACGCTAATAATATGTAGAGAGTGATAAAAATATTCTTTCTAAGTGATAGAAAAGTAAAAGTATAAGAAATTGCAACACAAGACAGTTGTTGCTAGTGAGTTTAATAAGTTATGTGCTTACTAACAACAAACGTTTTTATATATGATTGTATGGGATATAAAACCAGTATTCTCGTTTTATGCAATCATAAATTTGATCCGTACTGTGCTGGACAGGATACGGCTATACAAAGGTAGACATAATGGAATCATTTGCTGAACTATTTGAAGCGAGCATCGAAGAAACAGGTCTGGATATCGAGCGTGGCTCGGTTATCACTGGTACTGTTGTGGCCATTGATAACGACTGGATCACTGTTGATACTGGTCTGAAATCTGAAGGTATCGTCGCTCGTGAAGAGTTTTTAAGCGAAGAAGGCGAACTTGAAGTTGAAGTTGGCGATAGCGTTGATGTCGTGGTTGAAGCGGTTGATAACGGCATGGGTCAAACCTTGCTTTCACGTGAAAAAGCCAAACGTGTTGAAACTTGGAACTTCCTTGAAAAAATCGCTGATAATGATGAAATCGTAAAAGGTATCATCTCAAGCAAAGTTAAAGGCGGTTTCACTGTAGATATCGGTTCAGTACGTGCGTTCCTACCAGGTTCATTGGTAGATGTTCGTCCTATCCGTGACACCACGCATCTTGAAGGCAAAGAGCTAGAATTCAAAGTTATCAAACTTGATCAAAAGCGCAACAACGTTGTTGTTAGCCGTCGTGCAGTTATGGAAGCTGAAAATTCAGCTGAGCGCGAAGAGCTATTGAACAAGCTTGAAGAAGGCATCGAGATCGAAGGTATCGTTAAGAACCTTACTGATTACGGCGCATTCGTTGATCTAGGTGGTATCGATGGTCTATTGCATATCACTGACATGGCATGGCGCCGTATCAAGCATCCATCTGAAGTTGTTGAAGTTGGTCAAGACCTAAAAGTTAAAGTATTGAAGTTTGACCGTGAGCGCAATCGCGTTAGCCTAGGTCTAAAACAACTTGGTACTGATCCTTGGGATAACGTTGGCGGCACATACCCAGTGGGTAGTGTGGTTAAAGCACGCGTAACCAACTTAACTGATTATGGTTGTTTCGCTGAAATTTCTGAAGGTATTGAAGGTCTAGTACACGTGTCAGAAATGGATCATACCAACAAAAACATCCACCCATCAAAAGTTGTTCAAGTGGGCGATGAAGTTGAAGTAATGATTCTTGATATCGATGAAGAACGTCGTCGTATCAGCCTAGGTATCAAACAAACTCTAGCTAACCCATGGGATGAGTTTGATAAGAAACATGAGCGCGGTGATAAAATCACTGGTACTATCAAATCAATCACTGACTTCGGTATCTTTATCGGTCTAGACGGTGGTATTGATGGTCTTGTTCATCTATCTGATATCTCTTGGAACGAAACTGGCGAAGACGCTATCCGTAACTACAATAAAGGCGACACCGTTGAAGCAATGGTATTGTCAGTAGATGCAGAAGCAAACCGTATCAGCCTAGGCGTGAAGCAGTTAAGCTCTGATCCATTTAACGAATACCTAGTCAACAATGACCGCGGTGCTATCGTTAATGGTAAAGTAAAAGAAGTAGATGCTAAAGGCGCTACTATCGAGCTTGCTGACGAAGTTGAAGCGTATCTACGTGCCTCTGAAATTCAACGTGATCGCGTTGAAGATGCGACTAAGCATTTGAGCGTTGGTGATGACGTTGAAGCGAAAATCATCAGTGTTGATCGTAAAACTCGCAACATCAACTTGTCTATCAAAGCGAAAGACGAAGCTGAAGAGCGTCAAGCGATTAAAGAGCTAAGCAGCACTAGCACGGCTAGTACTACTGCCAGTTCTGATGCACAGCCAAAAACAATTGGTGATTTGATCAAAGAGCAAATGCAGTAAGCTGCACGTTATTGATATAAGATTATAAAAGAAGCGACTATGGTCGCTTTTTTTTTGCTTAATTTTTAAGTTTCCTATTAATCAATGAGGTTTTTGCTTAAACGGGCAAACTCTTATTTCCATTTACCGTAATATCCGCTATCATTTGCAACATTGAGTAACGAGATGTGAATTATTACTTATTTAAGACACTGAGATTATTTTAGTGAATGGCTATTTATCCTTATGATCTTGATGTATAGCTTGTCTTAAAAGTAACCAACTATCGAAAATGATGGTTCAATTCACAGTCATCTTATCCATTAATCAACAAGGCAAGCGTAATAATGCAGCAAGCGATTAACAAGTCCGAATTTATTAGTAATTTAAGTGCGAACTGTGACAATATGACTGATACTGTAGTCGATGATGCAGTACGTGAAATATTAAACTTGATGACCGATACGTTAGCCAATGATGGACGCGTAGAAGTTCGTGGTTTTGGCAGTTTTTGTCTGCACCATCGTCGTGCCCGTATGGGTCGAAATCCTAAAACAGGAGAAAGCGTACCTGTACCTGCCAAAGCGATACCGCACTTTAAACCAGGTAAAGCATTACGTGAAGCAGTCAATGATACAGTAGCAAATAGCTAAGTGTGTTATAAAGTATTTATTGGGTAAAATTGCCAACAAGAGTGCTTGTCAGCCACCTTTTCTAGAATTTATCACTAGTGAGTTTATAAGCATATAAATGTGTGGGTTGATGAAGGTTTTAAAGTGCTATTTTTAAAACACTAACGACATTCCAAATCGAGGTAGACGTCTCATGCGCTTTTTACTATTTGTATTGCTGTTTTTGAGCTTTGCTTATGCACTTGGTTTGGTGTTGGCAAATAATACCGAAGTTGGCGTAAATTTATTATTCTCCCAAGCACCGACGATGAATCTAGGATTGCTGCTGATTTTATGCCTTATGCTTGGTATTGTCATTGGCATCTTGTTGGCACTGCTTATCTTCCGTGTCTTACAGAATAAGTGGGAAATCTCGCGTTTGCAAAAAGCGAATGTGAACTTGCAAGCGCAACTTACACAAGCCAACGCTGTCATTGATCGCCAAGCAACTGCACCAACGGTGGAAGAGGCTGTTTATGGTTCGACAGCGACCAATGTGCAAGTGCAAGACGCAGAAGTACTTACTGTAGATGAAGGCGCGACACTTACCAAACAAAAGCGAGACTAAATTATATTTTGTACTGATCTATGAGCAGTTCATATATAGTGTTTTGATAATTCTGATATAGATATGGTAAAACCATGAATAATACAATGAACTCCCCAGTCATCGTTGCCTTAGATAATATGACGATGGAGGCATCGGTAGCATTAGCTGATAAGTTAGATCCAACATCATGCCGCTTAAAAGTGGGTAAAGAGCTATTTACTCGCTGTGGTCCTGAGATAGTGAAGGCGCTACATCAGCGTAATTTTGACGTATTTCTAGACTTGAAATTCCATGATATTCCTAATACTACCGCTCAAGCGGTACTAGCGGCAGCTGAGCTTGGCGTATGGATGGTCAATGTGCATGCCAGCGCGGGCTTAGAGGCGATGTCATTGGCTAAACAGCGCTTGTTAGACGGTAACTTTGATACCTTGCTGATAGCCGTCACCGTGCTGACCTCTATGGATAATCAAGCATTGATGCAAACAGGTATTACCGATGGTCTAGATGCGCAAGTGAGTCGATTGGCACAATTAACCAAGCAAGCGGGTCTGGATGGTGTGGTCTGTTCAGCGCAAGAAGCTAAAACGCTCAAGACACTATGTGGTCAGGATTTTAAATTGATTACCCCTGGTATTCGCTTGCTAGACGACAATGCAGATGATCAAAAGCGTATTTGCACGCCAAAACAGGCGTTAGACGATGGTTCTGATTATTTGGTGATTGGTCGTTCAATTACTCAGGCAGCAGATCCTGCGGCTAAATTACAAAAGATACTCCGAGGTATTTAGATACTTATAAAATATTTGTATATTTACAAAGTGTTTAGCATTTTATAGTGTCAGCATGATAAAAAAGACAGCCTAATCCGCTGTCTTTTTTTAATTTTTGCGGGTATATCAAAAAGTGCTAAACTATTTATGTTTATTTAATGATATTAGAACTTATGAAATTACAGATTTTAAGTGACTTACATATTGACAGTTATGCGCGTCAGTCACATCCGCTAGGGCATATTCCCAAAACTGATGCAGACGTGGTATTAGTCGCGGGCGATACTGCCAACAGCGATAGTGGTATGCCATGGCTACAAGAGCAGGCAGCACGTTTGCAAGTGCCTGTGATTACGATAGCTGGTAATCATGAATACTTTAATGAAGATGTGCTACATTTTGATAAAAAGCTGGCGACTTGGGATAATTATAATAGTGAATTACAGCAGGGCGTCCGTTTTCTACAGTGTCAACATCTTGATATTGGTGACATACGTATCCTAGGTTGTACTTTATGGACGGATTATCAATATCAGGCCAATGAAGATACTATAGCCGCTGCTATGCGCTTTATGCGTGACTATAAACAAATCTATGCTGGAGGCGAGCTCTTTTCACCTGAAGTATCGATGCAAATCCATGCTAAGCAGCGTCAATGGTTAAAGCAAGCATTGATCACCGCCAAAACACTTGGCAAAAAAACTGTTGTGATGAGTCATCATAGTATCAGTCCATTATCGGTGTCTGAGAAGTATGCGAATCTACCAAGTAACGCAGCTTTTGTCAGTGATTTGTCTGGCTGGATGCATGAAGATTGGGCGCCAATACTATGGGTACATGGACATACACACGAAGCATTTGATTACCGTATTGGTAATACACGAGTCATTGTCAATCCACGTGCGTATCCAAATGAGGTCAGCAGCACTGCATTAGCGTTCGCGTGGGACAAAGTCATTGATATCGGCTAAGTAATTTTAATCATTCAAAAGTAAATATCTTTTTAGTTATTTGTCACCTTGATCTGTCTTTTTAAAATAGCGAATATAAAATAACGCTTATTTTAAAGTCTAACCGCCTAGACTCGTAAGCAATATTACAATTGAACTGATATTTTGTTCATTCATATCAAAAAATCTGCTACGCTTGCTACCATGAGCAAATATCTCAATAACACTCCCTCAAAATTGTCGGCTGAAAAGCTTGCGAGTCATACTCCAAGTGCTCCGGCGCCTTCGCACTTGCCTGATAGTATGATTTCCTCAGTCAGCTTATTGCCTGAAGATAAACGGCTTATTTTATTTACCAGACATTCCTTACGTGAACGCTCTGATGGCAATGGTTTTGCCAGTTATCAATTACCACTAACACCTAAAGGTCGAGTACTAGCGAAGTCGTGGGGGCGTTGGTTGGCAGGGCATTTACCGTACTCGCTTGATGTAGACAGTATCTCAAGTCCGATTGGACGCTGTATTGACACGGCGCAGCTGATGCAAGCAGGTGCGGGACTACAACGTGATATTACGCATCAGTCATTGTTGGTCGAGCCTGGTAGCCTAGTGACTGAGCCTGAAATAGCAAATCCAGTATTTAAAGAAATTGGCGTGCTCAACTTTATCAATCGATTTTTGCAAGGCAATCTTGAAGGTACCAAAAACGCTTACCAAGGTGGTCTCGATATTTTATCACTGTTTTATCAACATCAGCCGCAGCAAGGGCATCTCATGCTTGCTGTTAGTCATGATACTTTGTTGTCTGCTTTTTTAGCAGTGATGTTTGATGTAGTCGAGATTGATTGGAATGATTGGCCAAAGATGATGGAAGGCGTATTTTTGTGGTTTGATGATAAGCCGTTTGAACAAGCAAGTGCACACTTCATTTGGCGCGGTGAAGTGTATGTGCGCCCGATTCATACTTTATTAGAAGATTACCGTGCTGCCGGCTTTCATCCTAATACATTGCTCTTACCACCAGAAGTGAAATGGATCTAAATACTATTTAATCTAAATACTATTGAAAAGATTACTACTCATTTTTCAATCAGACATAAAAAAACCTTGCCCCAGTATTAGAACCAGAGACAAGGTTTTAGTCATAACGCTATAAAGGCGAGATGTGGTCTAAACGTTAACAATCTTAAGCTTGTAGGCCTTTGATGGTTTTGTTCAGGCGGCTCTTACGACGAGCAGCTTTATTCTTATGAATAATACCTTTGTCAGCCATACGATCAAGAACTGGTACCGCTTTTTTGTAAGCTTCGGTAGCCGCGTCATAATCTTTAGCTGCGATAGCCGCATCAACACGTTTTAAGTAAGTACGAACCATAGAGCGTTGTGACGCAGAGTTCTGACGACGTTTGGTGTTTTGACGGGCGCGTTTACGAGCTTGTGCAGTATTAGCCACGCGAATCTCCTTGATAAAGACAGATAAAAATATGAATGTGGATTACAATAAAAAAGGGTTTAACCATCATCGGTAACGAGCAGCCGTCTCGCCAAACATGATGTCGATGTCTAATATTAAAGTACCTATCTGTTATTAAAGGCACCTAAATTAGCAATAGAGCATCGCAAGCGCCAAAACTGTTTGGAATAATTAAACAGCGTTAACGTGTAAAGCCGGTTATCTTAGCAAATTATCGCCCTTAGAACAATATATTTGATGATTAATGCCTAAAGAAGTTGTGTGATCATATATACAACAGTTTTTTGTGTCTCTACTCAACTGTTTCTTGAAGTATTTATCAATATTGTTGCACTAAAAACCGCTTATGAGTGAATAAATCGCTTAGCCGATAAAATCTCTTACAATAAATTCTATAGAATACCCTCAGCTATGCGTTAATTTAGGTATGATACTAGGGCATGTCCTCAATTCAATCGATGGACATCTAAATGGTCTAAAAATGGCTAAATCTTGCCAAACAATGTTAAAAAACAACGTCAAATAGCTGGTTAATATCCCGATACTATTTAACATTCTGATAGTATCTGCGCTATTTTCGTCATTTGACTATGATTTATCTCATTTTTATCACCATTTTCAAAATGAGGATACGCCCTAAGATCAAAAGCTTTGGTGATAGGCTTTAAAATCAGATTTTTCCTTATCATCTATTTTCCAACACACTATAAATGGATAGGCTATGCAGCGAAAAGCAATTGTAATTGGCGCGACAGGATTGGTCGGACAGCATCTTGTCAAACAGCTTAGTGAGCTTTATGACACGTTAATTGTGATTGCAAGGCGTCCGCCACGCTATATCAATACCAGCATGCGTTTTTATCAGGTTAATGATTTTGATAATTTGGCTGAAATATTTGCCAGCGTTGGCGTTGATCGAAAGACGGACGCTTTTAGCTGTCTTGGTACGACAAAGAAGCAGGCTGGTAGCGATGAGGCCTTTCGAAAGGTTGATCATGATTATAATGTCAATTTTGCCAAACTGTGCCAAGAAAAAGGTGTTGAAAATTTCTTTTTGTTATCATCCATGAATGCTGATATTCATAGTCGGTTTTTATACAATCGCGTAAAAGCTGAAACTGAGCAGTCTATTATGGCGCTAGGTTTTACGCAGCTAGTTATTTTCCGTCCGTCCTTGTTACTTGGCAAGCATAAAGGTCGTCCGCTTGAAAGTATTGGTCAAAAAGCCTTTCAGCTGATATCGCCCTTAGTTTCAGAATCATTGTCACTGCATCCCATTTCCGCCAAACGCGTTGCCATTGCCATGGCGATGAGTGCGCATGATGTTTATCAGCGTAATAAATACCGTACTGAACCTGCTATCCAAACCACTGATATCATCGAAAATAAGCAAATGCTAGCGATGACTAAAGTTAAAAAATAGCCTAAGTGTTAAGTTGAAGGAATAATTGAAATTAAGCCCTAGTCATAAATAATCAGTCATGAATAACCAATCATATATAACAAGGAGCGTCACTATGTCAGACATGCCAGAATCAATAACGATGGATAAAGAGAACTTTGTGACCTGTGATTTATTGGATGCCAATCCTGAGTCGCAGGTGTGTTTGCTTAATATCGAAGGTAAGTCTTTTCATAGCTTTGGCGGCAAAAAGAAATTCTGCGGTGAAATTGTGACGGTGAAATGCTTCGAAGACAATAGTCGCGTCAAATCATTACTAAATAGCGATGGTAAAGACAAGGATGGTAACGGTAAGGTGTTGGTGGTTGACGGTGGTGGTTCAATGCGTTGTGCGCTGCTAGGCGACATGATTGCGCAGTCAGCGATTGATAATGGCTGGGCGGGGGTTATCGTGTACGGCTGCGTCCGTGACGTTGATGATATGGCAGCAATGGACATCGGTGTTATGGCGCTTGGTTGCATTCCGCGTAAATCGAATCGCCGCGATGAAGGTCAAACCGATATTGAAATTAGCTTTGGTGATTTAACACTAAATTCTGGTATGTTTGTCTATGCCGATAACAATGGCATTATCGCTAGCGACAAGCCATTAATTTAAAAGTGGCTTGTCATTTAACACCAGCTTAATAAATAGCACTCAAAAACTTCAGCTTAGCCGTTGAGGTTTTTACATTTAATCATCCTGTCTTTATATACGAATATAATCTTTATCAGCTATTTGTCTATTGGTTTTTTAATAAAAATACTAAGTGACAAACCGTTACGGCATAAATTTTGGTAATTGCTGAAATATTCGTATAATAGCTCTCTGACTCTTAACATTGATCCTACTCTTTATGCCTATCACTGCTTTGACTGACGCGTTTGAACCAATTAACCAGCAGTTGTTTCCTATCCAGAATGCCGAGCGGCGTTGGCTGGCACCTGTGCATGGCGCAGTCAGCAGTTTGTGGCTAGCAAGTCTGGTGCAAACACCGCTATGGAATGTTGCCGACCGATTAAAAGTTGTGGTGACGCGTGACCAAAACCAGCTCAATCAGATAGAGACGGAATTGGCATTTTGCGGCGTCGATGCTTATGTGTTCCCCGATTGGGAGACGTTGACCTATGATGAGCTGTCACCGCATCAAGATATTGTTAGTGAACGTATCAATCTATTAACCGATATGCCAACGACAGGCGTACTATTGATATCTGTACAAGCATTAATGCATCGTGTCGCACCGCCAAGCTGGCTGATTGGGCAGCATTTTGATTTGAGCGTTGGTGATCGATTTGATATCAATACCCAGCGCGGATTGCTGGCAAAGGCAGGTTACCGCGCGGTTGAAAACGTCTTTGAACCGGGCGAGTTCGCGGTACGTGGCAGCATCATTGATATCTTTGCCATGGGTCAGCCGTTTCCACTACGTTTAGATTTGTTTGATGATGAGATTGAGACCATTCGTTTTTTTAATCCGCAAACCCAGCGGACATTGACCGTTGATGACCTCAAAACAATGATGAGCGGCAACGATAGTAGCATGGGCAAAGAGTCACTATCGCTGCTACACAAGCTGCCAGATATCTCAAAGCCCATTCAACAATTTCAAATACTACCAGCAAAAGAGTTCCCGCTTGATGAAGGGCGTGAGACGTTTCGTACCAACTTCGCCACGATGTTCCCTAATGCGAGCAGCCGCAAGTTTGAGCTACATAAAGACGTAATGGCAGGTATCGCTAGTAGCGGACTTGAATATTATCAGCCGCTATTTTTTGATTTAAAAGCGTGGACAGCAGAGAGTAGCTTGTTTGCTTACTTACCAAGCGATGCGCTGTTTATCACTGATGAATTGATTAATGAAAAACAGGTAGATTACTGGTCACAAATTCAGCGCCGTTATGAAGAGCGCCGTCATGATATCGATAAACCTATTGTCGCGCCTGAATGGTTATATTTGCTATCGAATACCCTAAATGAACACCTTAACCACTATCCACGCGTGACTCTCAGTGCGCGCAATGAGCTGGCTAGCATGACGGATGTCGCTGCGATTGACAGCGATGATTCGTTGTTAGCAGATAGTTCATTGCTACAAGTTGAACACCAATCAGATTTACAGCCTCAATTGTCACTGACGGAAAATAAGCCGCAAGGCTTGGTGACTCTCAGTGCGCAAGAGCCGCCACAATTGACCGTTAATCACCAAAAGGCTGAGCCTCTCACTGCGCTGCTAGAGTTTTTAGAGTTACAAGCGCAAACAGCGACGCCAGTATTGATCGTTGCTGAAACAGCGGGTCGTCGTGAGATTCTTATTGAACTTTTTAAAGGCAAAATCGATATCAAAGCTTATGATAGCTTTGAGGCGTTTCTAGCAGCGGATAAAACCAACAATGTTAAAGGTAATAAGCTGCCGCAGGTTGGTTTAACCGTTGCGCCCATTGAACGTGGGGTATATGTTCCTGAGCGTTTAGTGCTGATTAGTGAGACGCAATTATTTGGTCGGCAAGTGCTGCAAACACGCCGTCGTCGTCAAAGCGGGGTGTCAGAAGAGTTTTTGGTTAAGAGTGTGACCGAAATAACCGAAGGCAGCCCAGTGGTTCATATCGAGCATGGTATTGGGCGTTATAATGGCCTGATTACACTAGATGTCGGCGATGGTGAGCAAGAGTTTATTCACTTAAAATACGCTGATGATGCCAGTATTTATGTGCCCGTTGCTAATTTGCAAATGATTAACCGTTATAGTGGCGGTGACCCAGCACTTGCGCCATTGCACAAAATTGGTAGCGGAAAATGGGATAAGGCTAAGCAAAAAGCGCTTGAGCAAATCCATGATGTAGCGGCCGAGCTGCTTAATATGCAAGCGCGTCGTGAAGCTAAAGTCGGTATTCATTTTAAAATAGATGCGTCACAGTATGAGCTCTTTGCCAGTCAATTTGCCTTTGAAGAAACGCCGGATCAAGCCAATGCCATTCATGCGGTGATGGAAGACATGCGACAAAACCAACCAATGGATCGGCTCATCTGCGGTGATGTGGGTTTTGGTAAAACAGAAGTGGCTATGCGGGCAGCATTCATTGCTGTCAGCGCCGGTTATCAAGTGGCAGTATTGGTGCCGACGACCTTGCTGGCCGGTCAGCATGAAGACAATTTCCGCGACCGTTTTGCTGATTGGCCAGTGCGTATCGAGACGCTCTCACGCTTTGGCGGCAAAAAGCATCAAGAAACGGTGTTGACAGATTTAGCAGCAGGTAAAGTCGATATCGTTATCGGCACCCATAAACTATTACAACCTGATGTGAAATTCTCTAATCTAGGTTTGATGATTGTCGATGAAGAGCATCGCTTTGGCGTGCGCCATAAAGAGCGTATCAAGGCGATTCAGACTGATGTGGATAGCATGTCGATGACAGCAACACCGATCCCTAGAACGCTCAATATGGCGCTCTCAGGTATGCGTGACATGTCAATTATCGCGACACCTCCAGCACGACGTTTGGCGATTAAAACCTTTGTCATGCAAAAAACTGATGCTTTAATGAAAGAGGCCATCTTGCGTGAGCTATTGCGCGGTGGGCAGGTTTATTTATTACATAATGATGTGGCGAGCATTGAGCGTATGGCAGAAACCATACGTGAATTGGTGCCTGAAGCGCGAGTAGGCGTGGCTCATGGGCAAATGCAAGAGCGCCAACTTGAGCAAGTGATGCAGCAGTTTTATCATAAAAAATTCAACGTTCTGATATGCTCTACCATTATCGAAACCGGTATTGATGTGCCCAATGCCAATACTATCATCATTGAGCGCGCCGATAAGTTTGGCTTGGCACAATTACATCAGCTGCGTGGTCGTGTCGGTCGTAGTCATCATCAAGCGTATTGTTATCTACTTGTGCCTTCTATCAAAGGTCTAAAAGGCGATGCTAAGCGCCGATTGCATGCGATTGAACGTGCCAATACGCTGGGTGCAGGTTTTATGCTGGCTAGCGAAGACTTAGAAATTCGCGGTGCTGGTGAAATACTCGGCAAGCAGCAAAGTGGTAATATGCAGGCGATTGGTTTTAGTTTATATATGGACATGCTGGAGCGTGCAACAAAAGCCATTAAAGCGGGTAAAGAGCCTGATTTAAGCACACCATTGTCGCTGACTAGTGAGATTAATCTGCATAGCTCAGCATTGATACCAGAAGAATATCTACATGATGTCCATCAGCGTTTGTTATTTTATAAGCGCATCAGTAATGCCGATGATAAAGAGGCATTGATTGATATTCGTACCGAAATGATTGACCGTTTTGGTACATTACCAGAGCAAACTAAGCAGTTATTCGCCATCCACGGACTGCGCATACAAGCTGAACCGCTAAAGATTAATAAGATTGATGCTAATAGTAATAGCATGACATTAGAGTTTGCACCTGATACTCCAGTTGATGCATTAGCAATTATTAAGTTGATTCAATCAAATGGGCAACGCTATCGTATGAATGGTGCCTCTGGTATTCGTTATCAAGATGCTGATAAACTGGCAACGCCGCAACAGCGCGTCACCGCGATTCAAGAATTATTACGCTATTTTAGCGAGCATATGGTGGCAGAGTCAGCGTAGTTGTTTTGGCATTTCGGCATTTTGAGAGCTTAGCAATGATTTTCGGTAGATTCAATCAGCTCAATAAGTCAGCTAGCCAGTGCCCAAGTAGGACGTCAAGACAATGAGTCATAGCGCTATTTTATCGGTCGGATAACTGATAAAATAGCAACATCCTATATTTAGCCTATTGTTTTTTAGTAAATTAAATTCTGCTTTTCTAGATTCATATTCCTTTTATCTGAGTGTCATAACAAGAGAACCGTCATTATGTTCCAACTTCATCATAAACTTGCTGCCGATAGCTTTTTAGTGGGTGATTTCCCATTATCGACTTGTCGTTTAATCAATGATTGCCAGTTTCCTTGGTTAATATTAGTGCCGCGCGTATCAGGTATCAAAGAGTTGTATGAGTTATCTGAAGCCGATCAAACACAGTTTTTACGTGAGTCAAGCTGGTTGTCGAGTCAGCTAGCCAAGACCTTTCAAGCTGATAAAATGAATGTAGCTGCACTCGGTAATCAAGTGCCCCAACTTCATTTTCATCACATCGTTCGCTATCAAAATGACATGCAATGGCCAAATCCAGTATGGGGCGTCCCTGCTATTCCTTATACTAAAGAGGTGTTGGCGCAGATGCAGCAAACGTTAATGATGGCGCTACGTGGTCATCATCAAATGCCATTTGATTGGCAAATGTAATAAATACCTGAGTAGTAACAGGTCGGTAAGTTGATTGGCAAATTGATAATGATACTCTATTGGCTAGGCATCGATTAACTAGGCATCGATTAACTGGGCATCGATTGACCCATCAAAATAACTAGAAAAATGGCTAAACGTTTAAAATTAAGCCTTATTTTGGTGTCTTAGTCGTTTTACGGTTATGTGCCAACGTAATGCTCGGTTATTACATGACTTAATTTTTATATATTAATAGGTTTTAAGTATTTGAAATCCAGATAAATATTATCTGGATTTTTTGTGTTTGGCTCAAACGATATGTCTTATAATCCTGATTTAGTAGCGTATTAAGAAAAGATGAATGATGAGTGGTAGGCTTTTGGCTATCAGTGACATGGGTTTTATTGCATTTAAAAAGTATAATGTAATCATTGATTAATTTTATACACAACTTGGCGTAGAGGCAGGTAGTACGCGTGTGCTATCCTCAAGCCTTTTAATTTTTTACATAGCCTGTTTTACGTGAGCGAATACTTCATATGCCTTTTTTAGACACGCTGAGACCAAATCACTCTTCAAAAAATGAAGGGATTCATCGATTTGACTATCCAGAAGTCTTCGTTTTAATACTTACGGTCATACTCCTCGCTGTACATTTTAATTTTAGACCTACTTCAATGGCACTGCTCGTTATTGTTTGTCTGCCAAGTTTAATGATTTTGATTTATAACTATCGCCGCCAAAAAAGCTTTTGGACGTCTAACATTGTTATCATTTTACTATCGGTAGTTATTGGGTCGATACAGTTTTGCACGGTTATTTCGCTTAGCTTAGCCGCGCTCATAGCACTCAGAATTATTATCAGTAGCCCTGAAAATCATTTAAAACTGATTGCCGTCTCTATAATCACCGTCATTGTTTTCTATTATGTTAGCGTTACCCTAAGCAGTGCTGATATAGATTGCCATGAAGGCTGGACCACACCAATAATATTATTAGCCAGTATGATCGTCATACTGTATCAGTTTTGGCATGTGTACCAAGAGTATATTGGTTATGAAACTCGTGCTCATCAGGCCGTTGGGCGCTTAAGCACGATGGTCTCCGTCATTAATAAGTTGACGCGCTTCATACCTCCACAAGTTTGGGAGCCTATCGTAAAATCTGACAGCCCAGTTACCGTTGCTAATAAGCGCGCTAAGCTGACGATTATGTTCTCAGATATCGTTGGCTTTACGGAATTGTCAGATAGTTTGAGCGCTGACAATTTGGCTGATATCTTAAATACTTATATGCATTGTATGACATTGATAGCAAACAAGCATGGCGCCGTACTTGATAAATTTATTGGTGATGGCATGGTGTGTTTTTTCGGTGAGCCAAATAGTCGCGGTGCGCGCCAAGATGCTTTAGACTGTATTGCAATGGCAATAGACATGCGTCGCGAGATGCGAACTTTGAGGCAGAAATGGCGCTTGATGGGCTTTGAGGGGTTGTACATCCGTATCGGCATCAGCACAGGTTATTGCCATGTTGGTAATTTTGGTAGTAATAATCGCCTAAGCTATACTCTTATTGGTAAAGAGGCCAATCTAGCGGCAAGACTTGAGTCGAGTGCTGGTAAAGATGAGATACTGGTCAGTGAGAGTACTTACGATTATATCTGTCATAATTATGACTGTCAGCATGCGGGTGCGTTCAAGTTAAAAGGTTTTGATAGCAAGGTAAATGCATGGCAAGTGCTGGATCCAGATACGTATAAAGGTCATTTATCAAAATGGGTTGATCACACACTACCAGGTTTCAATTTGCATCTAAATTTTAAAGATATGAAGGATAATGATTATCAAGATATCAGAGCACGCTTAAATTTTGCGCTTGAACGTGTCGAGCAGGAGCAAGAAAAAGTGGCAACTGACATAGCGGCAGCAAGTAAACGTAATGACAATCAATGAAAATCGTCATAAATAATCATTCAAAAAGAATGTTTATAAAATCAAGCACAAAAAAGCCAGCTATTATTATGATAGCTGGCTTTTTTATCTAATGAAGTAAACTGTAATATTAGGACGTGTTCTAGCGTTTAGTGGTTTTCTTTTGCATGGTTGAGCGTATATTTAGGAATCTCAATGGTTAAGTCTTCATCATCGAGCATGACCTGACAAGATAGGCGTGAGTCAGGCTCTAATCCCCAAGCACGATCTAATAAATCGGCTTCAATATCATCCATTTCATCTAAACTATTAAAACCTTTACGGACGACCACATGGCATGTGGTACAGGCTTTTGACATCTCACATGCATGTTCAATTTTAATGCCTTTTTCCAATAGCGCTTTACATAAGTTGCTGCCAGCTTCTAGCTCGACTTCGGCGCCTTCAGGGCAAATTTCATGATGCGGTAGTACGGTAATTTTTGGCATAAATCGTCTTTCCAGTGCTAATCAATTAAAAGAATAAAAATATAAGAAATGCGCTTAGTATGGTGACTAAGCCACATTTTTAAATGTATCTGCTACCAATCTTGGGCATTCGTGCCTGCCATGCTGGCTTTAACGCTTTGATTCATAATACGGGCAGCAAACGCATCACTGTGAGGCTTGAGCTTTGCTTGCTGTGCTTCGATAAGTGCCAAATCATCAGTACTGAGCGTTGTTTGCAACACTTGTATTTGCTCAGCCAATGAGTGCTGCTCTTCAGAAGACAATAAAGCTGCAAATTCTTTAAGGGCAGATTGTAGCGCTAATACTTCACGCTCCGCTTCTACTTTGGTCTCTATTAAAGAACGTGTATTTTTATCTTCTTCTGCATGCTTGAATCCTGCAACGAGCAATTGCTCTTTTTGCTCATCTGATAACCCATAAGAAGGCACAATCTCAATCTTACTTTCTGTCTTGGTTGTGGTTTCCTGGGCGCTGACGGTTAGCTGTCCATTCGCATCGATACTAAAGGTGACCTCAATACGAGCAAATCCAGCTTTCATCGGTGGGATACCATATAGCTCAAAACGACCCAATGAACGGCAGTTATCTACTGTCTCGCGCTCGCCCTGTACCACATGAATCACCATGCCTGTTTGACCATCTTGATAGGTGGTAAACACTTGGCGTTTTTTGACAGGGATAGGCGTATTACGTGGAATCAGTACTTCAACTAAGCCGCCCATGGTCTCAAGACCAAGCGATAGCGGCGTTACGTCTAACAATAGTAGGTTGTTATTACTATCGCCATTGACCAATTGATGCGCCGTTTGGGCAGCACCCAAAGCCACGACTTCATCTGGATTTAGACGACAAAGTGGTTGCTTGGCAAAAAACTCTGTCACGACTTGTTGTATAGCAGGCATACGAGTAGAGCCACCGACCAAAATCACTTCGTCTAGATCAGCACTCGAAAGCTTGGCATCACGCAGGACTTGTTCGCATACGCTCAATGTACGGCGGCTAACTGGCTCTGCAATAGCCAGCAAATCTGTACGGCGAAGCACACCTTGATAAGATTGCTCATTCACAGTGATATCGATATCAACTTGTTCAGCATCCGTCAATGCTTGCTTATAAGCTTTGGCTTGTTGCGCCAGTATTGACTTGTCATGACGACTCACATCTTTAGGATCGATAGCTAATTGTTTGATAAGCCAATTGGTCATTAGACGATCGATGTCGTCACCACCTAATGCACTATTACCGCCAGTTGCCAATACTTCAAAGACGCCATCAGTCAGTTTTAAGATAGAAACGTCAAAAGTACCGCCACCCAGATCGTAAATTAAATAATAACTTTCTTTATCGCTGTTTTGCGTTGACTGGTCGAGACCATAGGCGACGGCAGCAGCAGTAGGCTCATTTAGCAGGCGTAACACATTGATACCAGCCGCTTGGGCTGCATCTTTGGTCGCTTGCCGCTGTGCTTCATCAAAATAAGCAGGGACAGTAATGACCGCACCCTCAATACTGTCTGCAGGCAATGCGCTCGCTGCCCGTTGCTCAAGCGCTGCTAAAATACGTGCTGATACTTCAACAGGCGATACTTTACCCTGAGCCGTCACAAATGCTGGCATGTCATCTTTGCTGCCGCTCAACTCATAAGGATGAGAGAATTTGATATCAGCTTGACTACGACCCATAAAACGCTTAGCCGAGACGATCGTATTTTTTGGATCATCCGCTAAGTGAGCTAATGCATCAGAGCCAACCAACGGCTTACCTATGCTTGGATAATAGACCACAGAAGGTAATAAGGTGTCGGTAGCTGCGCTTGCCTCTAAGACTTGCGCCTTGCCTGAGCGTACTACCGCGACCAATGAGCGCGTAGTACCAAGATCAATTCCTAGGCCAAAACGATGCTGGTGGGGTTGGGCGCTTTGATTGGGTTCGGCAATTTGCAATAAAGACATAAGATAACTCAAAGATAAAATGAAAGAGATAAAATTAATAAGTGAAATGGAACAAATATGATAAGCGCACTATTGTAGTTTAACTGCTTTGTATGCACGTGAAAACGAAGATACTTAGCGATTAAAAGTGCTTAAAATAAGGGATTATACGGCATCGCTGTGACTATTTTAACCATCGCTTATAATATAGTTTTCAAATAAGCGTCATAAGCTAATACCATTTATAAATAAATTTGGCATATAAAATAAATTAACAAGCTTATACGTCAGTTAGTTAGACGTATAAATCATCATCATCTGAATGCTCAGCAGTTGCTAACTCATCGATACCAGTAGTCACGTCAGCATTTAATTTGACTAAGAACTTTAGTTTTTGTGTCGCATCAATCGCCGTTTGCCAATCTTGGCTTTGGTAAGCATCATTAAAACGCTTAGACTGTTTTGCCAGTCGTTCGGTGATTTGAGGGTGTAGTTGTTGCAATGTCGCACGATCCTTACCCTCGATAGCGTCATCTAAATCCATGCGCATCTGCATCGCATCTTCTAAAAAGTCCAAGTCTGCAATGGAATGCTCTAGATTCTGTGCTTGATCTGCCATGTCTAGTAGATAGCTAGCACGACTATCAGGCGCACTTAGCGCTTGGTAGGCTTGGTTGATTAACGCTGAGGCCTGCTCAGACTGCTGTTGCGCTTGCGTAGTATTGGCTAGATTCTTGGTGACATTATCAGGATGATAACGTTTTTGTAGCAGACGTAGATGCTGATCGAGACTCTCTTGATTGACTTCAAACTGTACAGGCTGCTCAAATAGGGCAAAGAAGTTATCAAACTGGGCTTCTGCAGTAATGTCTGTCATATCATACGCCTTGCTTGTTATTTATTTTGAAAGTTTTCTTTAACTGAGAACATATTTATTATGGCTTAAATATAGAGTCAGGAAACTCTAAGCTCAAGGGTTTTTAACCTTTGAAGCATTAAACGGTAAAAGACTCGCCGCAACCACATTCGCCTTTTTGATTGGGATTGGTGAACTTAAAGCCTTCGTTAAGACCTTCTTTTTCGTAGTCCATCAACAAACCATCTAAATAGACCAAACTTTTAGGATCAATAAAGATGTTAACGCCGCGGCTTTCGTAACGCGTGTCATTTTCATCAGGGGTATCTACAAACTCTAAAACGTAAGCTAAGCCTGAGCAACCCGCGGTACGGATACCCACTCGAATACCTTCACCTTTGCCGCGATTGTCCAAAAAGTCTCGAACATGCTGAGCGGCGCGTTCTGTCATTTCAATCATGCCAACTCCCATTGACTATCAATGATAAATATCAATCAAAAAAATCTGTATAAACTGGCAATGAAAATAGCGCACTTGCCAAAAAATCTTAATAACGACCAGTTAAGAATCACTAGAAAATAAAAGGTGACAATTACATTAGCGTTATTGTCACCTTTTTAGCGTTAGTAGCTGTTCAATACATCGACTACTAAAGTACGGCCATTAAGACCGTGTACTTAGAAGTACAATACTTACGCTAATAGGTTTAGCTAGCCGCTTCTTCTGTCTCTACTGCTACGCTATTATGCTTACCTTTATAGTCGCTAATAGCGGCTTTAATGGCGTCTTCAGCAAGTACAGAGCAATGCACTTTTACTGGTGGTAAGGCCAACTCTTTCGCGATATCGTTGTTTTTGATTTCGCCCGCTTGATCCAAGCTTTTGCCTTTTAGCCACTCAGTCACGAGCGAGCTTGAGGCGATTGCTGAACCACAGCCATAAGTTTTAAAGCGTGCATCTTCAATGATGCCGTTATCATCAACTTGAATCTGTAGGCGCATTACATCGCCACAAGCTGGGGCACCAACCATACCAGTACCAACGTTTTTGGCATTTTTATCAAGATTGCCGACGTTGCGTGGATTTTCGTAATGATCAATAACTTGGTCACTATAGGCCATGGGGTTTTCTCCTAGTTAGATGATGAGTAGTCAATTACTGACTTTAAATGTCTAACTACTCATCGATAATTGGGGTCAAACATTTAGTTAATAGAAACGGTATTTATAAAAAAGGTATTTATAAAAACTGGATTTATAAGTGTCTGATCAATCGTTTAATGGTTCTGTTTGATAACTATGTCGTTGCTTTCGGTAATTTTAGTGCTCAGCCCATTCGACTGAATCTAAATCAACACCTTCTTGGTACATATCCCAAAGTGGTGATAAGGCACGTAATTTATCGACCGCTTCATGCATTTGTTTGATGACAGTATCGATGTCTGCTTCTGTGGTATAACGACCAAAGCTGAAACGAATTGAGCTGTGTGCTAATTCATCTGGGCGACCAATAGCGCGTAATACATATGATGGTTCAAGCGTCGCTGAGGTACAGGCTGAGCCTGATGATACGGCTAAGTCTTTGAGCGACATCATGAGAGACTCGCCCTCAACGAAGTTAAAGCTGATGTTTACGATGTTAGGTACGCTGTGCTCAAGATCACCATTTAGGTAAATTTCTTCGATATCTTGTAGACCGTCCCACAGTTTTTGGCGTAGTTTAGCTGCATGTGCATGGTCTTCTTCATAACGCTCATTGGCTAAAGCAAATGCTGCTCCAAGACCAACGATTTGATGCGTCGGTAATGTACCTGAACGCATACCGCGCTCATGACCACCGCCATGCTGCTCTGCTTTCAAGCGGATACGTGGCTTACGGCGAACAAATAATGCGCCAATACCTTTAGGACCGTAGGCTTTGTGACCTGAGAAGCTCATCAAATCGATCTTCGTGGTTTCAAGGTCAATCAATACTTTACCAACAGATTGTGCGCCATCGACGTGGAAGACCACACCTGCTTCACGAGTGATTTCACCAATGGCAGCGACATCAGTAATCGTACCAAGCTCATTATTTACCATCATGAGTGATACTAAGATAGTATCGTCACGTAATGCTTCTTTCACTTGCTCTGGTAAGATTAGCCCAGTGCTTGGCTGTGGCTCAAGATAAGTAATCTCAAAACCTTCTTGCTCAAGCTCACGGCACGTATCTAATACGGCTTTATGTTCGATCTTACTGGTAATGATGTGCTTACCACGAGATTGATAAAAGTGGGCGGCACCTTTAATCGCTAGGTTGTCTGATTCTGTTGCACCAGAGGTAAAGACGATTTCGCGTGGATCAGCATTAATGACTTCAGCCACTTGTTGACGCGCTGTTTCTACCGCTTCTTCTGCTTGCCAGCCATAGCCATGCGAGCGCGAGGCTGGATTACCAAAGATGCCATCTACTGTCAGATACTCGCTCATCTTAGCAGCTACTGATTTAGCAACTGGTGTGGTGGCGGCATAATCTAAGTATATAAGGTTGTTATGTTGGCTCATGCTGGGTTTGCCTCGCTGTTCGATAGGGTAATAGTGTTGATATCTTTTATGGAAATCTCTTTGGTAGAGCTGTGCTGACGCTCTGACACTGACTGCACATTTTCCATGTCTAATAATTGCGCTAATGTTATATTTTTCAAGTACTGTTCGATATGATTGGACAGTGCACACCATAAATCATGGGTTAAGCACATTGTACCACCTTGACAGTCGCCACGTCCTTCGCACTGCATCGCATTAACCGACTCATCGACGGCAGATATGATGCTCATGACATCTATCTCATGCAATGGTTTGGCTAGATGATAGCCGCCTGCCGCACCTCGGATGCTAGTGACCAGACCACGTTTACGAAGTTTGGAAAACAGTTGTTCAAGGTAAGAGATAGAAATCGATTGCCGCTTGGCGATATCAGATAAGGAGACTGCAGTGTCTTGTTGGCTGGTCTGTAATGCCAAATCCAGTAACGCAGTAACGGCATATCTGCCTCGAGTAGTCAAACGCATGTGTTATCTCCAAACTTTTAAGTCATTTTTATTTAACAACGACCTTAGCAAAATGATAGTGGTGGCAGCTTGTAGCGCAATATGAAAGCTACTGATGGAATCACATAACCGCTAAGTTGTGTCTTATCGTTATTAAACAGCAGATGATGAACCCGATGTGTGCAACGATTAAGCCAATTATACTTAATCCTGAGTAATTTAGTCAAGATTAAAGTGTGGTTGAATGGTTAATCGAGCTTATCACTATGATTGATAAAAACAATGGTATTAAAAAGAGGGGTTATAAGATTGAAAACATTGATTCCTAGTATTTTTGAAATACTAAAATACAGTCTTGAGGTTTGCGTCTTACGTTTTTTTAACTTCTATTATCAATTATATTAGGGCGTGCTGAATGTTCCATACGCCCTAACTATCTAAGCGCTTAATATACTAAGCATTTAATATGCCTTAATCGGCATCAAACGCACTTGGTAAAGTAGTAATCAGCCGTCATTGTTAAGCTGCCATTAATAAGCTATGGTCGGGGACATTAATTCATCAATAGCGCGATAATGGCTGCGATCATAATGACAAGCGCAGCCACGGTGACGATTATCAGTGTTTTCTGTTTGCTCTGTAACTCTTTAACCGTGATTTCAAGCTCACGGTTTTTAATAGTTAAGGTGTTTATTTGGGTTTGTTGCTCTTTGATGCGTAATTTATAGCTGTCCTTTTTGTCAGCCATTTCAGCTTCAGTAGGCTTGGTCTTACCTTTGCCACCTTTTATCTTTTTAATAAGACCTTGAATTAAGCTGCCAAGACCGAGTTGCATAATAAACTGCTTGACCAACTGTACTTGAACAGACTCGCCGCGCATTTGTAGTTTTTCGGTGGTTTCGCTGTCATGAGTGGTGATCGCATTGATCACTTGGATGCTATAAGCATTAATAATGACGTCAGGTTCGCTGCGGTCAATAGGTAACTCTGCGTCTAATAATACGCCTTTGGTGCTAAAAGTGGCAAATACCTCAACATGCGGTAGATACAAGCGTAGCGCCACGACAGTACCTTGCTTGGCAAGTGGGTAAGCGGCTTTACGTAGTTCGGGATCTAAACGTAACAATAGTGTCAGCGCCGACTCGATGAACACCAGAATGATATTAAGAAAAGAGTGAGACAACGTAGAACGCTTCATGTAAATAATCCGTTTTATATTTGGCAAATTAGAGGCAAAAGACAAACAAGAGTCAAAATTGACCCAAAAGGTGCAGTGATATTTTGCTTATAGTAACGCCTTTATAATAAAAAGTAACGCTAGTTTCTGTCAGTTGGGAAATTATTACTTTACAATTTGGTAATCAACAAGGACACAAATATTTATGACTGGCGATGCCTCAGTATGAGATGACATCTCTTTGAACGATAAGGCAGTATAGAGGTTGACTCGCTAAGTCGAAGTTATGAAAAGCCAAGGTTACTAGCAGTTATGACCGTTGCAGAGGCTTTGCGTAACATTGAGTGTCAAATACGTAGTATAGTAGGCAAAAATATGTAAAATCGCTTGCGCTCCTTATGCTGCCTTGATATAAAGACGATAACAAAGCGAAACCTGTTAATACGCCCGTCAGGCAGTTTTTATTGCTTAAATGCTATGAGAGCGTTACAATGCTTGGCGTGAGCGTTTATTATCCCCCTTAAACTTGAAGGAAATTTTATGAATAAGTCAGAATTAATTGATAGCATCGCCGAGAAAAGTGGTCTAAATAAAACCCAAGCTGGCGATGCATTGAATGCTGTTATGGAAAGTGTTGGTGAAGCGCTAGAAGCTGGCGATAGCATCTCATTGGTTGGTTTTGGTACTTTCAGCGTAAAAGACCGTAAAGCACGTACTGGCCGTAACCCTAAGACGGGTGAAGAGCTTAGCATTCCAGCAAGTAAAGTACCAAGCTTTAAAGCGGGTAAAAACTTGAAAGAGCGTTTAAACTAAGCCGTTTTATTAAAAACGGATGCTGTATAACGACGTGATATACGAATCAACACAGCATTTACTCAGTAAAGCACTATATGGTTTATAGCATGGCTGAAAAGTCATAATATGAACCATAAAAAAGCACCTAGATATTAGGTGCTTTTTTTATCGCTATAGTTTGTATCATACCACGTGAATATTTTGAGTCTGCATCAAAAATCACGTATCATAGGGCGCGCGATAGATGCGTTGTTTGAATAAGGCCGTTTTACTCAGTCTTGTTGTTTTATATCAAATTCACACGTTCTTATTCTTACCATTGCCTGCTTAGATAGCATTGATATTAATAGTAATATTACAATGGTTTTTCATCAATATAGGTTTATAAAGCAGAGATAACTATGGATAAATTGCGCGATTTCTTAAAAAGCTGGCCAGGTCGCATTTTATTGATTTTATGCCTATCGCCGCTCGCTCTATTGGGTGTCGAAAGCTATTTTGGAGGCGGGGTCGATCCCAACCAAGTCGCTCAGGTGGGTGAAGCAAGCGTAGGGTTGTCCGAGTATCAGACTGCCGTAAATAACCGTCGTACTGAAATACTAGAACAAGTTGATGATGCCAGTCTATTAAATGAAGATGTGTTGCACGAGCAGGTGCTCAAAGGTCTCATTGATCGTACGCTATTGGAGCAGCAAGCGGGCAAGCTTGGTATGACAGTCTCTGATGACACGATTAATCGTTTGTTGCGTGAAGAAGAAATTTTTAAGGACGCAGAAGGTAATTTTTCTAACGACCAATTCTCAAACTTCTTGCGCCAGCGCGGCATGACTAAAGATCAGCTATTTGCTGAGTTTCGTAACCAGTTAAGCCTCGACCAGCTCAATGCCAGTATTGTTGGCACGGCAGTATATCCGATGCAAGCGGTCAGTCAATTGATTGACTTACAACTTGAGTCGCGCAATATCTGGCTGCATCGATTTAATTGGCAAGATTATGCAGATCAGGTCAAGTTAAGCAAAGGCGATATACAAGCCTATTATGATGCCAATAAAGATACGCTAAAAAGTGCGGCGATGGTGGATTTGGCATATTTGCAATTAAGTCCTAAAACCATTCAAGTGAATGAAGTTACGGAAGAAGATTTGCAGCAGCAATATGAAGCTTATAAGCAAGGGCTAGCGGTCGTCGATGAACGTAAAATCAGTCAAATCCTATTAACGGGTAAAGACGCGAAGACCAGAGCGACTAAAATCAAAGCTCGCTTGGATAAAGGTGAGTCTTTTGCCACATTGGCTAAAACCGAGTCAGATGATCCATCGGGAGCAACAGGTGGCGATATTGGTACCTTTAATCCTTCTGTGTTTGGCAATGATGCCGCAGCGGTTGAGCAGGCTTTAGAAGGCTTAAGTGTGGGTGATGTAACAGCACCTATTAAGACTAGCTTTGGCTACCAGATATTTACCGTAACCGAAGATAACGGTAGTAAAATCCCAAGCCTAGAAAGCATGCGTGCAGAGCTGACAGCAAAAGCCAAAGAATATAAGCGTCAAGAAATCTATGCAGATAAAGTGACAGCGATTAATGACTTGGCAGCAGATGGCTTTAGTATCGAAGACATCGCTCAGCAAGAGAACGTAACGCTAAAACGTATCAAGGATTATCGTAAAGAAAACAACAAGTCGGAGCTATCACAACCAGCAGTGATTAAGCAGGCTTTTGATGAGTTTACCATTCAAGATCAGGCAGTAACCGCAGGTATCGAAGTCGGTAACGGTACGGTATGGGTGCAGCCAAGCAACTATCGTCCTACGAAAACGCTTAGCTTAGCTGCTGCTACGCCAAAAATTACTCAGATATTACGTCAAGAAAAGGCAACGGCATTGGCGCTAAAAGAGGCGAAGAAATTAGCCGCTGGTATTAAAACGCCTGCTGATATCAATAAACAGCCAGTACGTTTTCAATCATTAGGTGAAGTGAATCGCCAAACCACTCTATTGACAGAGAAAGAGCGCGGATTGGCCTTTAGTCAGCAAGCAGCTAATAATGGCGTCGTTGCTATTGCCAGTGAGACTGAGATGGGCGCGACTTTGTTGGTTGGTGATCGTATTAAAACAGAGGAGCAGTCGCCATTATCTGATGTGCAAAGAGCACAAACGGCGGCCATCATTCGTGATAACTTGGGGCAAGATCAGCTACAAGATTACTTGGATTATCTCCGCTTGGTATATAAAGTTGAAATTAATGACGCCAATATAGCAAACGCGCAAGGGCGTTAGAAATAAACGGGTTAAAGCAAATTTGAAATACTTACTTAGTCATTCTTTCTAAATAATCTTCTCAAGTTTTAAGCATAAAAAAGCCACTGTCTACAGTGGCTTTTTTAATGAGTATTACTTTTATCATAAAGATTTAGCATTAATGGCGATACGAAATTCAATACTGCTATCAATGCTACTATTCAAAGTGATACGGAACAATTTAATGACGGAAATGACGCATACCAGTGAAGACCATCGCGATGCCATGCTCATTTGCCGCAGCAATGGTTTCATCATCACGCATAGACCCACCTGGCTGGATAATAGCAGCAATACCGACTTGGGCTGCGTTATCGATGCCATCACGGAAAGGGAAGAAGGCATCTGATGCCATAACAGCACCTTCAGTAGCCAATCCAGCGTGCTCAGCTTTGATAGCAGCGATACGCGCTGAGTTGACACGGCTCATTTGACCTGCACCAACACCGATAGTACGCTGACCTTTGGCATAAACAATTGCATTAGATTTGACGTATTTTGCTACATTCCAGCTGAATAATAGATCGGCGATTTGCGCTTCCGTTGGTTGTACATCAGTGACAATCTTTAAGTCATTGGCTGTAATCAAACCAAGATCTTGCTCTTGTACTAGCAGGCCACCGTTGACGCGCTTGTAGTCAAGCTGACTATCGCGTTGATCTGGCGCTGGCAGTTCGCCGCACACCAATACACGGACATTTTTCTTAGCAGCTGTCGCTTCAAGCACACCATCTTCGATGCTTGGTGCAATAATAACTTCTACAAACTGATTGTCGATAATGGCTTTAGCAGCTGCTAACGTCAATGGGCGGTTAAAAGCAATGATGCCGCCAAAAGAAGACTCAGGATCAGTACTGAAGGCAGTGTTATACGCGGTTACTTGATCGTTATCCACAGCGACACCGCAAGGGTTGGCATGCTTAACGATAACGCAAGCAGGCGTACTAAAGGCTTTTACACACTCAAGGGCTGCATCAGTGTCAGCGATGTTGTTATAAGACAGCGCCTTACCTTGCAGTTGCTTAGCAGTCGCTATAGAGGCCTGTTGGCTTTTTAGCGGATGGTTTTCCGTATAAAAAGCGGCGTTTTGATGTGGGTTTTCGCCGTATCGTAGATCCTGTGCTTTTTCGAGCTGCACATTAAAGGTACGTGAGAAATTCTCAGGTTGCTGGCTTTCATTGACACGGCTACCTAAGAAATTGGCAATCATTCCGTCGTACTGTGCAGTATGCTCAAAAGCCTTAACCGCTAAGTCATAGCGCAAAGCAGGTGTCAGCTCGGTGCCATCACCTAAAGCGGCAAGTATGCGCTCATAATCTGCTGGATCAGTCACGATACCCACATGAGCGTGGTTTTTCGCCGCAGAACGCACCATCGTAGGACCACCGATGTCGATGTTTTCGATAGCATCGTTCATGGTGACATCCGCACGAGCAATGGTTTCAGCAAACGGATATAAATTCACGACAACCAAATCAATACGCTCAATCGCGTGCTCACTCATGACGGCATCGTCTGTACCACGGCGTCCTAAGATGCCACCATGAATTTTAGGATGTAGCGTTTTGACACGGCCATCCATCATTTCAGGAAAACCCGTGTAATCGGATACTTCGGTCACAGCGACATTGTTTTCTGTGAGTAAACGATAAGTACCGCCAGTAGACAGTAAGCCAAAGCCTGACTTAATAAGGCCTTGTGCAAATTCAACGATATTGGATTTATCAGAGACTGACAATAGAGCAAGTGGGGTTGTACTCATAAGAAAATTTCCATAAAAAAAGCCTGACGTAAACGTCTGGCAAGGTGACAATGACAATTGTTGCAGACAATATCATGGTGGATAGCGTCAATAACGTTAAATTGCCATACATAATGATTGGTAATAAAGATAGAGAAATGCATATAGCAGATGCTACATTAAGTCATAAGTTTTGAGTTTTTTGCGTAAAGTGCCACGATTCAGACCTAAGATTTGTGCACACTTGGTTTGATTGCCTCGAGTTTTTTCAAGGACAACCGATAATAGTGGCTCTTCAATTTGTTTTAAAATAAGCTCATACAAGTCGGTCGGCATCTCATCACCTAGCATCGCAAAGTACTGTCGTACCACACGCTCCACATGTACGCGCAGTGGTTCATGACGCTGGCTCGCATCGCTGTCTAATGAGGAGTCAACATGACGAGTTGAATGATGGTTAGCTGTACTATAATCGGCAGGATGCTCAGAGCTTGTGGCAAAATGATTGGCATTATGCTGTGCATGAGGTGCCATAAGATAATGTCCTTGGGATTGGAAAGAGTCAAACCATAAGATATCAGGGTATTATATCAAATTAATATCGTTTAGCGCTGACAGATTAACCTTATATTGGCAGCAGTATGACTAGGGTATATGCTTACTATTATAACATTGCCACAAAATATAACTGGCTGGGTCGCACTTGCATCACTACTGAACTTGCGATCTGCCTACGTTTTTCTGAGGGCTGAAGTTTTAAGAGACGAGGTTGTTTATAGATAGACAGTATTTTGTTGGTAATTATCCATTCAATACAGAGGACTTATAGTCACTTCTCGAATTTGTCTATTAGCTACAGGGATGGTAAATAATATGTTTCGACTACTGTCAGCCGCTAATTGGCTTTGTTTGCTTAAGAGATAATCAGCTGGCGTGGCGATGAATTCTCCAATCATATCATTTGCACCGTATACGCTGACTTTAATATTCGGATACAGCTGTGCTTTGGCACTTTGATTGTTTAATGTGGCACTGACATCGCTGGACTTTCCATCCATCTTAATCTTACTCGATTTATGATTAAGGTTGGTAATCGTAAATGCTGTTAGATCGGCACTAGGTAAACTACAGGCAGCGACTGCACATACTGATTGTAAGCGCTCTGCATGCACTGGGTTTTTCATCAAGGTTTCTAGATTGAAAATGACGTATTGAGCAAAAAGTAGCAGTGCTAATACTAAGCATCCTAGTGTCCATAGTAAGGATGCGATAGAACGTCTCTGCGGCGTAGGTGTAAACTTTGCTTGTGCTTTTCTCACACGCTCTTCGGCGGTTGGTGCTTCATCTTTCAGTGGTACACCCATATCGAGCAACAGTTGTGATAAATCGGTATCGTCTTGTCGAACCTCTTCGCTTTTATTTTGTTCTTTTAGGAGTTTTTCGAGCCAAGAATTATCCGCAGTATCATCCACATTGGCATGAATATCATTAGCGGCTGCTGAACTGAGCGCCATTTGTGCCGATGAGGAATTTTCTGTTGTAGCATCAGATGATACTTTCGCTGATGACCCGTTGTTTTTATCTGTTTTTTTAGAGAGGTTACTTGTTGGTTGGTTGTCTGCTGTAGAAGTATAACTGCTATTGTTCATATTGCTTGCTTGAGTCAGCCAAGCATCCATACTATCTAGAGAATCATACTCTAAAACACTTTCTTCTGGTTCATCGCTATCCATATCATCATAGATTAAGCCGTCATGAATCAAATCGTCCCCAATTAAAGTATCAGATGAAATATTTTTTAAATGTGGAGGAGTGAGTGGTGACTTAGCAGCGCCTGCTGCATGTTGATTTTTATTATGATTGTCAGCGGTTTGTGCAGAATGTCCGTTTGAATCGGCTAGCGTATTGGTGTCAGTCGTTGTATTTTTTTGAATAGCGGAAGTACTGACAGCATCGGCAGTGAGGATAAGATGTTTATTGACCAAAAAACTCTGTTGGCATTGATCACAGCTAACAGTGGCGTTTACTTTATTCAACTGTGTTTGCTGTATTTTAAAGCAAGCTTGGCAATGAGGGCACTGAGTTTTTATGGGCGTGGTCATAGGGTCGAATCCAAAAAATTATGGTTATCAATACCGCTTAGCCACTCGCTAATAGTTGCCTATAGTGCTAATACTGCCGTTTGTATCAGCTTTAAATATTAGCTTTAAATGTCCATAAATCATGAATAAGGACAGAGTGGCGTCAAATGCATGACATTTGACTGCCCTCTATCGTAACAGATGTAATTAAATGTTGCTAGCCTGTAAATGTACCAGATAAACGCTGCCAATGTTGGTCTTCTTGCGCTGTAAAAGCATGCTTTGCATCAAGCGCAAAATAAGGTTGATAAGCCGCTGTTACCTGTTCGGTTTGTGACTCTATTAGACCAGCCAATACAATGCGACCTTTTGGTGCGATTAAAGTGGCGAAGTAAGGCGCTAAGCCAATAAGCGGCTTGGCTAGAATGTTTGCAACGATTACGTCTACAGGTAATACATCGTTTTGTGCGCAGTAGTCAGTGAAGTCTTCTGGCAAAAACGCTTGCAGGCGATCCCCAACGTGATTGCGTGCGGCATTTTGATTGGTTGCCAGCACTGCCTGTGGGTCGATATCGACGGCATACACGTGGCGTGCACCTAATAACAAAGCAGCAATGCCTAAAATACCTGAACCGCAACCATAATCAATCACCACTTTGTCTTTTAGATCTTGTTCTGTTAACCAGTCAAGACATAAGCGGGTAGTGGCATGATAGCCTGTACCAAAGGCTAGGCCAGGGTCCATAATAATGTTAGTCGCCTCAGGATTGGGCGGCGTCAGCCAGTTGGGTACAATCCATAAATTATTGGCACATTCGATAGGATGGTAATTGCTCATCCATTCGCGCTCCCAGTCTTTATCATCTACAGCCATGAGCCAGATACGAGTGGCTTGCACTTGTGCTGCGATTTCATGACTGAGCTGCTCGACTGCCTGACGACTGCCAGCATCGGTGGTCGCATCAAATAGCCCTGTCAAGATAACTTCATCCCATAGCGGTGATTCACCAGGTAATGGCTCAAATAAAGGCTGGTCACCTGCGTCGTCTAAGGCAATGGATAATGCACCTGCTTCTAGGAGCAGTGCCTCAGCCAAATCGACGTTTGCTTTTTCACATTGTAAATGTAGTTGTTGCCATGCCATAACGATAACCTTAATTAAAAATAAATGTCTATTTTGGATAAATGATACGTGTGCAGAATATAAAAAGTGAATAGAGACCAAGTAATAAACTTGGTCTCTATTCACTTCGGTATGTCTTGATATTAGCGTAAGGCTTGCTTCGCTTCACTGATGACGCGAGCGTTGCCTTGGGCTTGTCCTGATTGCAAAATAATTTGCCACAGCGCACGGCGACGACTGGTATCTTGAGAAACACTCAGACCACGGCGTGCCATGGCTTCTGCCTTGCGCGGCTGGTTCTTTTTTAATGCCACTTGTGCCAAATAGAAATACACCGCAGAAGATTTAGGTGCTAGGCGCTGAGCACGGGTAAAGCTGTTTTCAGCATTGGTCAGTTTGCCAGCTTTTAGTTGACTGATACCTGCTTGCATCAAATTGCGAAATGCTGGCAAGTTACTATTATTAGTGGTAGCTTGCTGTGTCCGTTGCTGCGAGTTTTTTCTTGCCTGTTCTAGCAATTCGTTGTGTGACGGTGCTGACGGCTCAGAGATGATGTAGTCATCACGTGAAGGGATGATAATAACTGGATCAGGTTGGGTCAACACAGGATTAGATGGTGTAAATACAGGCGTCTCTTGAGTCAACGGATTGGTTGCTTCGGCTGGCTCATAGGGAGTATAAGGCTCAATGGGGTAATCATCCTCGTCCTCTGTTCTGACAATGGGCGCTTGCGTCACAGTCGCTATGGGGGCTTTAGCTGTTTGCGATGATGGCAGCGTTTGAGTCGGTACCGTTTTTATTGCGGTAGATGCAGTCGGCGGAGTCTGGCAAGCGCTCAAACTCAACATGCCAGCTAGAGCACTGACTGCCAGCATCTTATTGGCTGGCTTGACTTTGATAGACCGCGTTATGACGGCTGACCTAGCTGACACAGTTTGCTTGAGAGATAACATTAAGTTGAGACCTTTTTTAAGTTTCACAAATAACTTTAGAACCATTCAACGGCACGATCATACCAAGTATCGGCACGACTTTCTGCATCATTACCATTTGACCCATCACTGTTTTCTTGGTTGTCGCTATCAACAGCTTCGCCATTTGGAATCTCTAAACCTTCACTACGGCGCTGCTGGTTTTGTTCACGAGCACGATCTTGCTGATATAAGCCGACAGCGCAACTGCTGGCTTCTTCTGGTAAATATGCCGACAGGACAGGCAGATACCGTGCATCTGCACAGCGCTCATTAGACAGCTTGCCTGAGTTGTTTTCAAGCCACAACCATTCAATACCTTCAGGCTCTGGTAGTGCCACAGGCGTCAGCATCAAGCGATTCATATAGTCAACCCAAACTGGCAATGCGCCAGTACCGCCGCTTAAACCAATTGGCTTGTTATCATCACGGCCAACCCAAACCACACTGACATAGTTACCACTGTAACCTGCAAACCAAGCATCGCGGTAATCATTTGTGGTACCTGTTTTGCCAGCAAGATTTAGATTGCTACCAAGTGATTGCACGCGTTTGGCAGTACCGTTTTTGACCACATCTTGTAAAGCATAGTTAATTAAGAAATTGGTTTCAGGCGGAATACTACGCTGAGTGTTGAGTCCAGTACGTTGTAAAATACGACCACGGTCATCAATGACGGTGCGAATACTATGAATAGGCGTACGGAAGCCGCCAGTTGCAAAGACTTGATAGACACCAAGCATGTCCATTGGGCTAAGATTAACAGAACCTAACAATGCTGACGGGTAGGGTGGTATTTTTTCTTTAATACCCATGCGCTGTAACTGCTTGGCAAAGGTATCGACCCCAAACTCCATACCTAAGCGTACCGCTGCTTGGTTATAAGACTTTGATAAAGCGGTGGTAAATGGCACATAACCATGGTCACGATTGTCATAGTTCTTGGGGTTCCATTTAGTACCATCGCTTAGATTCACGGTAATCGGTGAGTCATCGACTGAGCTTGCAAGATTATAGCGTCCACTTTCAAGTGCTGTCATATAAATAATAGGCTTCAATAACGAACCCACTTGGCGCTTGGCATCGACCGCACGGTTAAAGCCGGTAAATTCACTGCCACTGCCCACCACAGAGACCAGCTCACCAGTCTCAGGATTGGCACTCACTAGAGCACCTTGCAAGTCTTTGGTTTTGCTACTATTACGACGCAGCTCACCCAATTTTCTATCAACTGCTTTGTCTGCGGCTAATTGTGCAATAGGGTCCAAAGTACTGATAATGATAAGACCTTCATTTTTGAGGTCATCAGAATAGTACACGGTATTCAGCTCGCGCTTGACGATATCCAAAAAGTCAGGGAATTGACTTTTGCCTTCGACAGGTTTGTCCACGACACCAAGTGGCTGCTTTAGCGCTTTCTCATAGTCTTCTTGACTGAGTGAGCCAACGGCCAGCATGTTGCCCAGCACGACGTCACGGCGTGCTTTTGAATCGTTTGGATGGCGACGTGGGTTGTAGATACTCGGGCCTTTTGCCATACCGACTAGCAGGGCTTGCTGATCCAAGCGCAGCTCATTCAGTGGTTTATCAAAGTAAAACTGTGATGCCAAGCCAAAACCATTAATAGAGCGGTTGCCGTTTTGACCCAAATAAATCTCATTGAGGTACGTTTGTAGAATTTCATCTTTGCTATAATGTAGCTCGAGCAATACTGCCATTAACGCTTCGTTGGCTTTGCGCTTCAGCGTACGGTCTGAATTGAGATAGAAGTTTTTAATCAGTTGCTGAGTGATGGTCGAGCCGCCTTGTCTAGAGCCACCAGAGAAGTTGTTCAGTACGGCACGTGCAATGCCTCGTATAGAGACGCCTTTGTGCTCATAAAACGCACGGTCTTCCGTGGCTATTAACGCATCAATGAGTGGTTGTGGCACTTCATCTAACGAGACGACCAAACGATCTTCATTACTGTCAGGATAAATACCACCGATACTCACCGGCTCTAAGCGAATGATGCCGCTTTTGGCAGGCAAAGTGCTTTGTACGGACTCAATCTTGTTACCAGTAATAGTCATTTTTATGACTTGCTCTTTATCCACATCGTTGGCGCTATAAGTAAAACCGCGAGTATGAATAAAGTAGGTATTACCTGATCTATGATAGGTTCCCGTGCGATCATAAGCTTTGTTGCTTTGATAGTTCAGCAACTCCAGCCATGTCTTCATCGTATCTTTGTCGACACTCGCGCCTTGATACAATTCAAGCGGCTGCGAATACACTTTAGCAGGGATATCCCAGCGCTTACCCTCAAACTTATGAGTAATGGTGCGATCAAGTTTGATTAAATATAGCGCCAAGAGCACCATGCCAGCAATAATGACAATTAAGATAAGACTACTAAATACCAACCCACGCTGCTGTGAAGGGAGCGTGTGGTTAACAGATTTAGAGGACTGTGTTAACTTGGTATTTGGTAACTTGGAATTGGATGTTTGCACTGATGTCGCACCATTTTGGTATAAAAAACTGCCTCATAATGACGCAAATTGACAAATTTTTCAATCTATCATCGTCAACGCAGGCATTCATTGATTTTAAGCTGTGCGTGGTTATGCTCTTCACAGCACTTGCTTATAGTATAATCTCTGTTAAAACACGGTCATTGCTAACAAAACATTAAAAGCTTTAGATTGGCAGTATCATTGTTATATAAGTGTCATATTAGCTTCATGTCACCATGTCACATAGCCATGCACGATAGCAGTTTAGAGACGCACCAACGATGTGTTTTTTATGAATTAACCGCTACTGTTATTGTTTTGTTTTTTGTGAGCCGTGCTGAGAGTTATTTAAAATAGCTGTTTTAAATAGGTCTTCTGCATAGGCGTTAAGTCTCGTTAATGATAGTAAGTTTACTTAAAGCGAATAAGGTTCGAGCAAACCTGTCTAAAGGAAGTAAGCCCGATTATGTCCAATGTCCCATCATCAATGGCATCGACCACCAGCCAGCATTATGAAGATAACTCTATCATCGAAGGTTTAGTACTGCCACTCGCAGGTCACTGTTTCCATTGCGGTGATCCTGTACCGCAGCCGCCGTTCCATGCCAAGATATTGGGTAAGCCGCGTGAGATGTGCTGTATGGGCTGTCAGTTAGCCTCTCAAAGCATCGTAGAGGCAGGGCTTGAGCAGTATTATCTGGACCGCTCAGAGATTAATCGCACGGCAAGTCTACCAACGCAGTTGACTCGCCTTGAGGCGTATGACCATGACGAGATCAAATCACAATTCGTCTATGCTCAAGACGGACTGTCGGTTGCAGAGCTGTCCGTCAATAACCTACGCTGCGCGGCATGTACTTGGCTAATTGAGTCGCGTCTCGATGAGTTAGATGGCATCAGTAAATGTCAGGTGAATTTGACCAATCAGCGTATGCGAGTGATATGGAACGAGGATAAGCTGCCGATTAGCCGTATTCTTGCCACCATTAATGAAATAGGCTACGAGGCCAAGCCTTATCGTCAAGATACGCATGAGGCGATGCTGGCGCGTCATAACAACCAAATGCTCATAAGATTGGGCATTGCCGCGTTGGGCTCGATGCAAGCGATGATGTATGCCGTTGCCATCTATTTTGGTGAATACAGCGATATGCTAATATTTCAGCGCGATTTTTTGCGCTGGGTATCTTTATTTGTCAGTACGCCCGTTTTTTTCTATGCGGGTGTCCCGTTCTTTACCTCAGCGTGGTCGGCAATTCGTGCCCGTCAAGTTAATATGGATGTGCCCGTCAGTATCGCGCTGATTGTGACTTTTTTCGCGAGCCTATATGCCACCATCACTGGGCAAGGGGAAACCTATTACGATTCGGTCAGCATGTTTATTTTCTTTTTACTGGCAGGGCGTTACATTGAACATAATGCCCGCCTAAAAGCCGCCACCATGGCCAATGACTTGGTCGTGGTTGAGCCAGTACTGGTACAAAAAATTGCGGAAGATAAAGAAGCCGCCGAGCTTATATTACAGCAGTTAAAGAAAAATGAGCTCGAGAAAACAGCTGTAAATGAAGACGTGAGTAATCAAGTCAGTAATTTGGATACAAATGAGGCGAGCACATCAGCCAATCCAACGCCTAATTTTATGCAAAGCATGGATGCCAATGTTCATCAGCTCACATCAAAAATTGCACAAGACTGGCAACGTGCACGTACTAAACAATCAGCCATATCAACAACAGCAGATGAGGCAAAAGAAAAACAAATGGTCACCGCCCATAGTTTGCAAGTGGGTGATATCATTTTAGTTGAAGCTGGCTCTGAAATCATTAGCGATGGTATTTTGCTGAGTCAGACCGCTACCGTGTCGCAAAGCCTGTTGACGGGTGAGGGCGACTTGATTATCAAGAGCCAAGGTGACTATATCGTCGGCGGTGCACAAAACGATAGCCAACCGTTTGAGATGCTGGTCACAGCATTGCCAGCAGACAGCCAAATTGGCTTGATTGATCGGCTGATGAACCGTGCCATGAGTGAAAAGCCCAAACTGGCACAGCAAGCCGATAAGCTGGCACGATGGTTTGTTGCGCGTATTTTGGTGTTGTCTGTCTTGGTATTCATTGGCTGGTATATCGTTGACCCAAGCCAAGCGATTTGGGCTACGGTCGCGGTATTGGTCGCGACTTGCCCTTGTGCGCTGTCTTTAGCGACGCCGATTGCGCTGACGGTCGCGACCAATAGACTGGCAAGCTATGGCTTTTTGACGACGCGTGGACATACGCTACAAACGCTCGCTGAAATCACTCATGTCGCCTTTGATAAAACAGGTACTCTCACTTATGGTAAGCCTAATTTATTAAATATTGAGCTGCTTAAAGACAATGATATTGCAACGGCTACAGATGAGCAAAAAGATACGCTATTAGCAATCGCTGCGGCTCTAGAAGTAGGAAGCCGTCATCCGATTGCTCATGCACTATTGACTGCTGCCTATCAGTTGCATTTGCCATCGACGCAGGCCTTACAGCATTATCCAGCAGGCGGTGTCGAGGCAATGATTGATGGCGTATTATATCGAATTGGTCATGTGGATTTTGCGTTGAATGATGCCAATAATGATATGGTCATTGATTTAGTAGCACAACGCGCTAGCTCAGCGGTGGTTTTATCTTGTCAACAAAATGACTCGGTCACTTGGCAAGCGCTGGCATGCTTCTATTTCAATGATAAGGTGCGTGATAGTGCCAAAGCCATGCTTGATAAGCTTAAAGAGTTGGGTATTGAGACAGTTATGTTGACTGGTGACCCAAGCCCGCAAGCGCTGGTGTTGGCTGAAAGTTTAGGGATGCATTCTGCTTACAATGGTCTGTCGCCAACGGACAAGGTCACTCACATTCAAAAGCTACAGGCGGAAGGTGGCGTAGTGTTGATGGTGGGAGACGGTATCAATGATGCGCCAGTGCTAGCAGCAGCAGATGTCTCAACTTCTATTGCGGGGGCGGCAGATTTGGCACAAGTATCGAGTGACAGTATTATATTAAATGGTCAAATCGACGCTATCACTGCTGCCAAACGTATCTCTGATAAAACGGAACGTATTATCAAGCAAAACTTCCGCTGGGCACTCATTTATAATGGCAGTGTGCTAATACCAGCAGCGTTAGGCTATGTGCCACCTTGGTTAGCTGCTATTGGTATGTCATTAAGCTCATTGTTTGTGGTCTTAAATGCGCTGCGCTTAAAACGCGCTTGATACCCATTCAAAAAAACGATTAGCTGCGTCAAACTTAATTAGCCTACTAATGTAGTACTGAGACTCATCTTCCTTGCTGCTCACATTTTTCCAGATAGTATGTCTATCATAAATATTTAACTTTACCCATAAAAAAACCGCCTTAGCTATTCATATAGTTAAAGGCGGTTTTTTTACCAAACTACAAGTAGATTTAGAGAGCAGTTAGTCTTGTAGGTAGCTAAGCAAACGCATAAATTCAATGTACATCCATACGAGCGTGGCAAGAATACCAATACTAAATAACCATTCGTAATCTTCTGATACGCCCATTGCCACACCGCGATCGATATTATCAAAGTCTAGTAAAAGCGTAAAAGAGGCGATGATAATCACAAATAAGCTAAAGCCGATAGCGATAGCGCCACCTTCAAATAAGAACGGTAAGCTTGAGCCAAACGCTAAAGAAAGTACCCATTGCGCCACATAAACCAGCATAATTGCAATCAATGCTGAAGTCACAATTGAGCGGAACTTTTCAGTCACTTTGACCAGACCTGAGCGATATAGCCCTAGCATAACGGCTGCCGTCACAAAAGTGGCACACATAGCGGTCACTGGTACACTCGGATACATCCGCATAAAGAACAGCGAGATGCCACCTAAAAATATGCCTTCTAACAGTGCATAAGGCACCGCAAAGGTTTTGGCCTTATGTGGTTTAAAAGTGATAAAAAGCGCGAGACCAAAAGCGGCAAACATACTGCCGAAGGCAGCCATCGTAATAAAGCCTTGCGACAAACCTGCCATAAGGGCATAAAAGAAAAAGCCCACACCAGTGATCGCAGATAATCCAAGTAATAGACTGGTCTTTTGAATCACGCCCTTGACCGTCATTGGCTTACCGCCGATCGCAAGTTCTGCGCGACTGACAATAGGATTGGCCATAAAGTTGTCCTTAATAAAATATAAATAATAGTGATGCTAGCTACTTTAGCAAAACCGCCATTATTGTCAACTGTGTTTACGTGACAGCCATCAAGGCTTCACGACCTTATAGAGCTATATATTAGTTGATGTATTTTGGCGTATTGCCTAGCTAAACAAACACGTTTAAGAGTAACGTGCGATGGCTTTTATATGGGGTTGATTACGACAGTTAACAACGATAATTTATAAACATGCTAGTCTAAACGCTCGTTTATCGCTATCATTGGCGAGTACTTTACCGTTATGCCGAGTCGTTTTATGGAAAACTCAGCGCAATCCGCAAGATTGCCGCACTTACATGAATCAGAGCTGTTCCACGCTATCAAAAACCCTGCTTTTAGGCGTATTGGGCTTATGGGCCGCGCTGGTAAACGCAGTGTCACTCAAAGCTTGGTGCAAATTGCCCAGACTATCAATGAGATGAATCTCACATTGATTATGGATGTGCAGACGGCGAACTTGCCTACTTTGAACCTTACTGAGATCGAAAAAGTCAAAATCGTTAAGCGTAGTCTAATCGGCGAGATTTGCGATTTGGTCATCGTTGTTGGCGGTGATGGCTCGATATTGCACGCGGCTGAAGCGTTGGCACGCTACCGTGTGCCTGTACTTGGCGTCAACCGTGGTCGGCTTGGTTTTTTGGCGGATGTAAAACCTGATGAAGCGGCGTTTAAATTGCGCCAAGTATTGATGGGTGATTATCAGTTGGATCATCGTTTTCTATTGACGATGGAGATACGAGAAGGGCGCACTATCCTTCATGAAGATATGGCGCTCAATGATATCGTATTGCATGCGGGAAAATCGGTTCATATGATTGATTTTCAGATGAAAATCGATGGTCAAGATGTCTACCGTCAGCATAGTGATGGTTTGATTGCAGCAACGCCTACCGGTTCAACGGCCTATGCACTCTCTGGCGGCGGCCCCATCATCCATCCTAGTATGGATGCTATCTGTTTGGTGCCCATGCATCCCCATACGCTGTCTAGCAGACCGATTGTGGTGAGCGGTAATAGCGAAGTTTGCATTCGCATTCACGAAGACAATCGCACTCAGCCGATGGTCAGTGCCGACGGCAAGCCAAGCGTGCCACTTGAGCAAGAGCAACGGCTCTATATTCGTAAGCATCCAGATAAGCTTACTTTATTGCACCCGCCAGGGTTTGATTTTTATGAAGCTTGTCGCACCAAATTGCACTGGAACGTCCATGCTGAGGAATTCAGTCTTGACGTGGATGATGATATTATGGACGATGAATAAGTGTCTCTTTTATATAAAAACGTTATAAAAAATAGTGTTGGAGAGTAGATAGGATGGACAAGCAAACGATATTAGCAAGTTTAACGCCAGAAGTGGTGGATAAGTTCCGCATGGCGATTGAGTTGGGTAAGTGGCCTGATGGTCGTAAGCTGACCGCTGAGCAGCGCGAGACCTGTATGCAAGCGGTGATGGTGTGGGAGCACGAGCATCTACCACCTGCTGAGCGCACAGGCTATATTCATAAGCCAGTCAAAGACGATGGCTCTATTGTCGGGGCAGAATGTGATGTCGAGCACGAGCATCATTATCCAAACATGCCTAATCCGAAAGGCGCAGTCCAACCCGTCAAGTTTCGTGATAAATAGGCTGGTGGCTAAGTTTTATGATAAAAAATGAAGCACATAAAAAAGGCCACGCTAATCAGCGTGGCCTTTTCTTATTTAATAACTTTTTAAAGCGCCGTCGTATCAACACTAGGGCGAACCGTTAATGGGTTTTTTTGCATCAAAAACCCTTGCCAGCCCCAATGTAAAAAATTGCGGATATTGGCATGGTCAGTACCGTTAGGAGTTGCTTGAACTTTGGCATAATGCTCGCCAAACAGTTTTAGCGTATCCAATTGATTTAGACCATGGTGCTTGGCAAAGCCAAAAATTTTCGCACTACCTTCATTTTCACCAGCTGCATTGTGTACCATACCGTTCACAAACGGGGCAGGTGCGTAGCGATAAAAATCATCAATAAAACTGATGACATCATTGAATCCAATGGCTTTTTTATCCAAACCATTAAGTAGAGCCGATACGTCTGATTGGCGGATACTCATAAATAAATGACCTCAGAGCAGATTAAAAAAGTGAAAGTATGTAACTTAGCGATTGAAATAGTCTTCGTCATCAAATGAAGGCGCAAAATTGCCTTGCTCAAGATGTTGCATTTGCGACTGTACAGAACGCTCATGCTGAATACGTTGGTAAATCTCTTCGCGGTGTACGGCAATATCTTTCGGTGCATTTACACCGATACGTACTTGATTGCCTTTGACACCTAGGACAGTCACACTGACCTCATCACCAATCATTAGCGTTTCGCCCACGCGGCGTGTCAAAATTAACATGCGTCACACTCCTTATGTCGCATCAACAAATTATTACTCATCAGATTACTTCTCAATTGCAGGACATTACCGCAGCCCTAGAAAGACAATGTATCAATGAAAATCACAATGCTTACTGTTGTGCCAATAGCGGTAATGATAGGTAGATTCATTTAGCCCAAATGAAAGCCCCATTATAGGGGGCATAACAGAGACTGTCACGGGTTTTCACAAAACTATTGGGTAAATAGTTACCCTAGCAATAATAAAAAATAAAAATAGGATCTAAAAAGACCCTATTTAATTCAATACATTGTTGAAAGTAAGTGATACTGACTTAATGCATAACTGTTGATGCTAAATCGATTATTTTAAGCGTTTTAAAATAAGTTATAGCCCAGCGATTTTACTTTCGCCATCTTCACGATCCAGACCAAATGCGGTATGTAGTGATTTAACGGCTTTTTCTAAATACTGTTCTTGGATAAGGACAGACACTTTGATTTCGCTGGTTGATATCATTTGAATATTGATATTGTTTTCAGCAAGGGTTTGGAACATGAGGCTCGCAACACCAGCATGAGAGCGCATACCGACGCCGACTAAAGAGACTTTAACGACTTCATCATTAGCCAATATCTCTTTAGCACCGATCTCATCTTTGACTTCGTTTTCTAGTACTTTCATGGTTTTGTCCATGTCAGTACGGTTGACAGTGAAAGTAAAGTCGGTGGTGCCGTTAGTAGAGAGGTTTTGCACTATCATATCAATTTCAATATTGGCACGACCAATCGGGCTTAGGATAGCAGAGGCAATACCAGGATGATCAGGTACACCGCGCACGACTATTTTTGCTTCGTCTCGATTAAAAGCGATACCTGAGATGATTGCCTGTTCCATATTGTCTCCTTCGTCTATCGTAATTAGGGTGCCGACATTGTCTTGAAATTCTTGGTCGAAGCTACCATCGTTGTTTTCATCAAAGCTAGATAATACGCGCAGTGGTACACCATATTTACCGGCGAATTCTACCGAACGAATCTGTAAAATCTTAGAGCCAAGACTTGCCATCTCTAGCATTTCTTCAAAGGTAATTTTTTCAAGTTTTTTGGCTTTTGAGGTCACACGAGGGTCAGTGGTATAAACGCCATCAACATCGGTATAAATCTGACATTCATCAGCACCCAAGGCAGCAGCAATAGCGACACCTGTGGTATCAGAGCCGCCGCGCCCTAATGTGGTCGCATTGCCTTCGTCGTCAATACCTTGAAAGCCTGCGACGATGACGACATTGCCTGCATCGAGTTGCTCACGGATATTTTTGTCATCGATACTTTCGATACGGGCTTTATTGTGGGCATTATCGGTTTTAATCGCGACTTGACGACCAGTAAATGAACGAGCGCCTACACCAAGCTCTTTAATCGCCATCGCAAGCAATGAAATCGATACTTGCTCACCGGTTGAGACCATTTGGTCGTATTCACGAGGATCAGGCTGAGTGCTAATTTGGCGTGCTAGATCAATCAAACGGTTGGTTTCGCCGCTCATAGCAGAGACGACAACAACTATTTGATGACCGTTGTCATGCCAGCGTTTGACTCGTTTGGCGACATTTTTGATGCGGTCGATACTGCCCATCGAGGTGCCGCCGTATTTCTGTACTATTAACGCCATAAAAATCTACCTATTATTCATTAATGGCCTTTTATTATCATCAATGAGAGCCAATATGCGGATGTGACGCTCAATCAATGCTTGTATAGATAAAGCCGTATTATAAGAATTGCGCCCATGCTTTTCGTTTATGTATTCAGTAGTGCTGACCAGGTAATGCACGCACGATGCATATAAACGTTGACCTTTATATCATATCTACGTCACAACGTTAAGTGCCCGTAGCGCTTAGATACATGGCGATTGGTTATAACCGTTATAACCAATCGCGTATCTTATGCGTAGTAGACCCAAGTGATGCGCTGTATTCATGTCTTTTTCAGGACTAGCTAAGCTGAGTTTCAATCCAAGCAGGTAGGGCATTGATAACTGAGGTACTGTTGGCAGACTTTGGCGCGCCGCCTTGTGCGTAATCTGGCTTACCACCACCTTTACCGCCCAGCTCACTTGCCAAATGACGAATGATATCACCAGCTTTTACTTTAGCGGTGACTGATTTTGCCACGCTTGCAGCTAGGGCTAACTGTTCGTCTTTATCACCAATCAATACAATCACGCTATCAGGTAGTTTAGATTTAATATCGTCCATCAGGGTGCGGATAGATTTGCCGTCGATACCGCTTAAGGTACTGATAAGCACGGGCGTGCCTGCGATGGTCTGTACTTCATCGAGTAAATTGGCTGCTTGGGCGCTGGCGATTTTTTGCTCTAAACGCTCTAGTTGTTTCTCAAGTTCGCGCTGCTTATCCGCCATGGTACGCACGCGCTGTGCCACTTCAGGACGTTTTACTTTTAGCTGACTGGCAAGCTCGCTCAGCTGCTGCTCACTTTGCTGAATGTTTTTAATTGCATTCATGCCAGTGACAGCTTCAATACGGCGGATGCCAGCAGCAATACCTGATTCGCTGGTAATTTTTAGCACACCGATATCACCAGTACGTTTAACGTGCAAACCACCACAAAGCTCAATAGAGAAGGGCTTGCGCTGACCATCGACAATACTGTCAGTGCCCATGGTTAAGACGCGAACGTCACTGCCATATTTTTCGCCAAACAATGCCATAGCGCCTTGTTTCATCGCTTCGTCAATAGACATATTCTCGATGCGAGCAGGGGTGTTGGCTTGAATTTGCTCATTGACTAAGCGTTCGATACGCGTAATTTCAGCAGTGCTGACAGGCTTGTCATACGAGAAATCAAAACGTAAGACTTCGCTTGATACTAACGAGCCTTTCTGTGTGACTTCATCACCCAATACTTCTCTTAATGCGGCATGCAATAAATGCGTGGCAGAGTGGTTTTTGGCACTAGCCGCACGGATGCTAGACAAGACTTGCGCATCGGCGGTCTGTTTGGTATTAATGTCACCCATGGTCACGACACCATAATGGATGATGGCTTGACCAGATTTTTTGGTATCTTGCACTTCAAAAAGGCCAGTCGCGGTGCGGATTTCGCCAAGCTCACCAACTTGACCACCACCTTCAGCATAAAACGGTGTACGGTCAAGAACTATAACGCCTTCCATACCCTCAGCTAAGCTATCGGCTGGACTGCCATCTTGATACAGCGCATCAATCGTTACGCCTTCTTCTGCAAGCTGCTCATAACCGATAAAGGTGGTTGGGTTTTCTACTTGAATGACACTACTATAATCAACGTCAAATTTGCCAGCATCACGAGCACGCTCACGTTGCGCTTGCATATGCTCATCAAATTCAGCTTCATCAATCACAATACCGCGCTCACGAGTGATATCCGCAGTCAAATCGACCGGGAAACCATAAGTATCGTACAGTTTAAATGCGGCTTCCCCAGATAACGTGTCGCCATCTTTTAGACCTTCCAGCTCGCTGGCAAGTAAACGTAAGCCTTGTGCCAAAGTTTTGGCAAACTGTGCTTCTTCTTTTTGAATGGCATTTTCAATCACGCTTTGCTTATCTTTTAGCTCAGGATACGCCGTACCCATTTCAGCAACCAAGGGTGTGACCATTTTATAAAAGAAATCACTGTCAGCACCAAGTTTATTGCCATGACGTACCGCACGACGAATGATACGGCGCAGTACATAACCACGACCTTCGTTGCTTGGAGTAACGCCATCAGCAATCAAAAATGAAACGGCGCGAATATGGTCAGCGATGACTTTTAATGACGATTGTTGCTGGTTTTCAATCTCTAAAATCTCAGCTGCCGAATCCATTAAATGTACAAATAAATCTATCTCGTAGTTGCCATGGACGCCTTGCATGATGGCGCTGATACGCTCAAGTCCCATGCCAGTATCTACGCTTGGCGCTGGTAGCGGTAGCATAGAGCCGTCTTTTTGACGATTAAACTGCATAAAGACGCAGTTCCAAATCTCGATATAACGGTCGCCATCTTCTTCAGGTGTGCCCGGTAGACCGCCTTCGATATCAGCACCATGGTCATAAAAGACTTCGGTACAAGGACCGCAAGGGCCAGTGTCACCCATCGTCCAAAAGTTGTCTGAGGCGTAAGGCGCGCCTTTATTATCGCCAATACGGATAATGCGCTCGCTAGGAATACCGATGTCTTTATGCCAAATATCAAAGGCTTCGTCATCAGTCTCATAAATGGTCACATACAAGCGATTTTTATCGATTGCTAGCCATTCATCTGAGGTCAAAAACTCCCAAATATAGCCAATACCGGCTTGCTTAAAATAATCGCCAAAAGAGAAATTACCGAGCATTTCAAAGAAGGTATGATGGCGCGCCGTGTAGCCAACATTGTCCAAATCATTATGCTTGCCGCCAGCACGAACGCACTTTTGCGACGTCACCGCACGGGTATAATCACGTGGCTCCATACCCAAAAACGTTTCTTTAAATTGATTCATACCGGCATTGGTAAATAGCAATGTCGGGTCATTGTGTGGAATCAAACTCGATGAGGCGACGGGGGTGTGCTGCTTGCTTATGAAAAAATCGATAAAAGCTTGACGAATATCGGCTGAGCGAAATGGCTGGCTCACAGCGGCTCCTTACTGGCGAATAGAATTGAGTAAAATAATTTTGCAAACGATTTTAGCACAAACGCCCAAGCTCTTGGTACAAGAGTTACAACGGCTAGGTTATTCTGCGCATGTAGGTGCCGATGGATTTGTAGCACATCTTAAAGCCAGTTGGTCAAAAAAGCTAATTGGTCAAAATCGCCGCATCAGTCTCGTCCAGTTTATCTTGTATCAATGGATTGGACTCAATGACTTGTACTGGCAAGTAGCGTAGCTGTAGCTTAATGGGTAGATACTCAGGGAAATTCTCTGCCATATCCTGAGTAATGACGGTTTCGATTTGCCGTACATCGTATGAGGTAGGTGTCGTCTCTCCGCGAATGACCGCACGTACGACTTTATTGTCTTCTGAAGTATCAAATTGCGTATTGGTCAGCACGTTGCCTTTATCGATAAAGTAGCTATTGATGGCTTCTTTGACGCTACTCTCAAAAACCTGCTGCTTGGCGTTGGTCTGTAGGTTGATGGTCAAATATGTCCCTAAGCCACCTAACAATAATAACGTCACCGCATTACGGCGTAAAAAGGTCAAATAGGTGCTTGATTTATAATCGTCATCGACCAAACGGCGAAAGCCTAATAACCAAAGTACTAAAGCATTGGTAAACTGGATAGCAATAATATTGGTTAGCGCCAGTAGCAGTGCCCCAAGTCCAAGCTGCGTCTCGCCATTGGCAAATAATATCCCACTCGCGGCAAGAGGTGGCACCAATGCAGTGGCTACCGCCACGCCGACCACTGCCACTGATAGGTGCGGTGAAACCATCGCGTAAGCGCCAGCAGTACCACCCGCTAGAGCAATCATTAAATCCATCGAGGTTGGCTGAGTGCGCGATAATATCTCTGCGGTCAGTGGCTGATCTTTGTGTAACCAGCCGACGATAAAACCAACCAATACCACCAATGATACGCCGACGATAACCGTAATCAGTGATTTACGTAGCAATGGCATACGATGATCAATAATCGCTAACGCTATGCCAGTAATGGGACCTAACATCATGGCAACCAACATGGCACCAATGACGACGGCAGCTGAATTGGTCACCAGTCCATAACTGGCGATGATGGCAGAAAGTATATTCATAATGAAATACATTTTGCTAGGCAGAGCGTTGGCCTCGATTCTGACCCGTACTTCTGGATAGTCTACCTTTTGATTGCTAAATTGCTCGGCAACAAATTGCTTATAAGACTCCAATTTAGCTTCTTTTTTTTCTTTAATCTCGTCTTCTAGTTCTTCCTGATTATCGACTTTATCTTTCACAGTATTTTTTACGATAGTGTCATTATTTTTAGGCGTGTCTGGCTGTTTATCAATTGAGGACGGTTTTGTGTTGTCATTATTTGCTTTGCTTTCTTGCTGATGGCTATCAGAGATAGGATAAGTGCTCTGTGCATCAGCGGGGGCAATACCTTCTACCGTTACCTCAGCGTCAGCATCCTCTTGAGAATTGTACTCTGAAGCGTTATCTTCTTCTTGAGCATGTTCTGCTGATACATTTTCTAGATTTTTATGATTGGGCGCTGTTGTGGATTTTAACGATTCATTGGATAGTGGTGTCTCAAGCCCAGTGATTTCAAGTTTAGTTATTTTAGACTCATTGTTGGGCTTGGCGGTTTCTAATGTTGCCACTACCTCGTCAGCACCAATGGACTTTATCGCTATCGTTGTTTCAGGCGGCTGCGCACAAGCCATATCCTCGCCGCAGTCATTGTCATCATGAGTCTCTGAGCTTTTTGAAGACTCAGTATGTTCGACAGTGCTATCTAGTACAGAGCTACCATCTGCGTCAGCTAGCGCCGTTTTTTTGTCTGGATAATTGGCTGTGCTTGAGTCATCTTTTATAACTGAAGAATCATTAGAGGGTTTGTTTTCAGATGAGGTCATGGCAGATGGCTTTCTTAAAAAGTAAAAGAAAGACATTATTGTAATGATAAAACGAGGACAACGTATGGTTTTTTTACGACTAAATAGAGCGCAGTGTCATTAAATAGTAATACTTAAAATAGTAAAATTATGCATCATTAACTAACGATAATAAAAACCTTAACTTTAACAGGGTTTTTATGCTTAGTCACCTACTATAGCTGGCTCGCAGGTTTATAGGAAATACTTACTTTCTTTGTGGGTTTAGTGTATAAAGGTACTATATCCACAATAAAAATGAGGAATAAGTTATGAACTGGCCATTATTCTCTGTTATATATTCAATCGCAGCAACCGTTACCATTGGCGTTTTTATGATTGGCGCTTTAGTCACAGGTTTTAATGAAATCCCTCATATCCAAATAGCAGTAGCACTAGGCGTTTTGGTGTCTATCCCTGCAGGCATGTTTTTTACCAAAAAAGTTGGTAGCATCACTGGTAATGAAGAAGGCTATAAAGCATAAAAGCGAATAATATTGTCAATTTAAATGAATAAGTCCGATTATCAGCCATAAAAAAAGACCTTGCTATCAAGGTCTTTTTTTTATTCATTATTTATGACTTATCATTTAAGCTCAACGGTTGCGCCATTTTCGATATTGGCATAAACCTCTAACACATCCCAGTTGGTCAAACGCACACAACCTGCAGAGGCTTGGCGACTGATGCCTTCAGGCTTTGGTGAACCATGAATACCATATGAAGGTTTAGACAAGCCCATCCATACGACGCCAACAGGGCTATTTGGTCCTGGTGGTAGCATATGTATTTGTTTGTCTGCGCCTTTACCAACGGTTGCTTTATACCAAGGCATTTTCACCTTGTTAATAATTTTAAACGAACCTTGTGGCGATGGTGTGGCATCGCTACCGATTGTCGTTGGGTAAGTAGCCACCAGCTTCTCCCCGTTATAAGCATATAATGTCTTATCGGCTTTATTGGCAACCACACGGTTAATGCGCTGCTTAAGTGGTGCACGGGTATTTAAAACAGTGATGGTTTCGCCCGCTTTATACTGCTTATTTTTATTCAGCTTATCTAAATAACGCACATCCATATGGAAGCGCTCACCAAACATCTCTTTAATGTCTTGATAGTATAAGCCTTTCATTTTTGACTTGGCTTCTGAACCTGCAGGTGTGCTGGCAAAGTTGGTCTTAATATCATCTTCAGTGATGGTGTAAGTCACGAGCACTGGTTTATTCGCTGGGATATTTTTATTTAACGCATCCCACGTTTTTTGATCCATTTTACCTGTGGCTGGCAAGCCTTTCATGGTTTGGAAGTTGATCAGCGCTTTTTTACTGTTCATGCCCCAGCCGCCATCGATGGCACCAGGAGAAGCATGGTTCCAATCAAGCAGTGCCTGCATTTTGATTGTCATTGCTGAGTTAACTTTCATATTCGGTGTCCATGTGGCACCGTTTACCTGTTTGGCGTAATTCGACAAATTCAGCGTGGTATGTTTTTTACCATTAACATCTTCGATGCTTTTGATAGAAGTATCTGCTGGGCTAGCATCAAATATGGCTGCGGTAGGGGCAGCGACGGCTTGACCTTCACTAATATCGTCAGTGCTATCAGACTGCACATCTTTACGAGCCAGCTCTTCTACCGTCATGTTATCAGCACTGACTGCTTGTTGGGCTGTCTCTACATCGACTTCCTGCTTTTCGTCAATCAGCTGAGTCATACGGTCAGGCGCATTAGGCTTTAAGGCAGGCGTGGCTACGACAGGAGCACGACCATCGATTGAGCTACTGCGATTCTCTTGTACATCAAGGCTAACTTTTTTGGCAATGCTAGGCATTGAGTCAGCGGTTCGTACTGGCAGGGTGCGCGTATTATCAGCAGGTGCGGCAACGGCGCTGACACTGGCAGTAACGACAGCAATTGATATAGCGGTAATAAGAGGCTTCATTTTCATCATATTGGGATACTTATGGTTATAACTAATGGGGCTATTATGCGCATAATTTGAATGCTTCGCAAACTTTTGACACATCTTTTTTCATTAAAGTCTTGCCAAACGTCAACCGTTGACGTATTCACTACAGTTGGGCAATAACTGAGCGAGGGTATGCATAAGATGATGCGCTATTATTACTTGCAGTCCTCATTATTCACGTTGTTTTTAGAGCCATTTTTATGAATATAAAACTGCAAAAATTGGCGCAACTTAGCGTTTATGTCTATAATGGTGAATAAATTTTTATTCAATAGATCGGCTTTTAATAAAAGGCGTTTTAACCCATCCGCATGTAGTCAGTGAACATGTAATCAGTAAGGTGCGATATGTCAGAAGACCAAACAATGAGCGCAGAAGAGTTTCAAAATCAATACTTCAATGACGATGGTCTAGAGAGTGAAATGGTGTTTGATTTAGAGAGTGGGATTCTGGGTGAAGACGATCAATTTGCCAATTTGCCTGCAGAATTAGAAGAGGCCCGCGAGCAATTGGTCAGTATTCGTGATTTTATTCGCTTTTCGGTCACACAGCTTCGTAATTATGATGTGGTCGTTGCACAAGGCACCACCGATGAGTTTGCTGAAGCATCCGCCATTGTTTTGCATTCTCTGGCTTTAGACTGGTCAGCCAATGAGCAGATTCTCGATTGTCGCTTGACCACCTCAGAGAAGCAGTTGGTACTGAGTTTGTTAGAAGAGCGTATCGCTGAGCGTAAACCATTAAGCTATTTGATTAACTTATCATACTTCTGTGATTTGCCTTTTTATGTCGATGAGCGTGTACTAATTCCAAGATCGCCTATCGCAGAATTGATTCGTCAGCAGTTCCATCCATATTTTGATGTCAATGAGCTTGCCAAGCCACTTGGTAAGAGCGTCAACGAACAAGCTGCTGCATTTTATGATCACGGTTTAGAGGTCAAGCAGCTGTCGCAGCCTGAACGTATTTTAGATTTATGCACTGGTTCTGGTTGTATTGCTATTGCGCTTGCGACGCGTTTCGTTGATGCGCTGGTTGATGCTGTTGATATCGATAAAAGTGCGCTTGAAGTAGCTATGGTTAACGTCGATCATCATGATCTTGGGCATCAGGTTAATGTGATTGAGTCCGATCTGTTTGCTAAGATTCCTGCTGAACACCAGTATGAGCTGATCGTCACCAATCCGCCGTATGTCGATGCGGCTATTATGGCAGAGCTGCCACCTGAATTTTTATATGAGCCAGAGCATGCGCTAGCCGCGGGTCAAGATGGGCTGGATTTGGTGCATCGTATTTTGTTTGAAGCGCCAGATTATCTAAGTCCAGAAGGCTTGCTTGTCTGCGAAGTGGGTGATAGTGAGTGGGCATTAAAGCAAGCCTATCCTGAAATTCAGTTTGACTGGTTGAAATTTGCCCACGGTGGTCACGGTGTCTTTGCGATTACCTATGATGAGCTCATGGCGCATCGTGAGCTTTTCAATGCTTACGTGCAACTGTTAGATAGCATTCAATAGAACTGTCAGGTAATAGAGCTATCGAGTACTAGAACTGTTGAGTAATAGAACCATCGAGATTTACGCGATACTCAAAAATTGACTTCATTTATTTAAGGATAAATATGGCAGGCAATAGCATTGGACAGGTTTTTACGGTCACCACGTGCGGCGAGTCGCATGGTGCAGGTCTCATGGCAATCGTCGATGGCGTGCCACCGGGTTTAGCCTTATCTGCAGATGATTTACAAATAGATTTAGATCGCCGCAAACCGGGCACGTCTAAATACTCCACCCAGCGCCGCGAATCTGATGAAGTTGAGATTATTTCTGGTGTGTTTGAGGGTAAGACGACAGGCACGTCTATTGGTTTGCTGATTCGTAATACCAATCAAAAATCCAAAGACTATGGCGAGATTAAAGACACGTTTCGCCCCGGTCATGCCGACTATACCTATAGCATGAAATATGGCTTTCGTGATTATCGTGGTGGCGGGCGTTCCTCAGCGCGCGAGACGGCGATGCGCGTGGCGGCAGGTGCTATCGCTAAGAAATATCTACAAGAGCGCTTAGGTGTGCAAGTCCGTGGTCACGTCACCCAAATTGGCAATGAGTACAGTAATGTCCTAAACCTAAACCAAATTGATTGGGACTTTGTGAACAGCAATCCGTTTTTTTGCGCCGATGCCGATGCTGTCAGTCGTTTTGAGACCTTGATAGACAGTTTGCGCCGTGAAGGCACTAGCTGCGGGGCACGCCTAGAGATTATCGCTAGCGGTGTGCCAGTCGGACTTGGCGAGCCAGTATTTGATCGTTTGGATGCAGATATTGCCCATGCGATGATGAGCATCAATGCCGTAAAAGGCGTTGAGGTCGGCGACGGCATGGCCGTGGCAGGACAGTTCGGTCATAGCTCTCGTGATGAGCTGACGCCAGACGGTTTTACTGCAAATCATGCTGGTGGTATTTTGGGCGGTATCTCTTCAGGGCAAGACATCCGTGTCAGTATCGCGCTTAAGCCAACCTCTAGTATTACGACGGCTGGCAAGAGTATCAATACACAAGGCGAGTCGGTTGATATGCTAACTAAAGGTCGTCATGATCCTTGTGTAGGGGTACGTGCCACACCTATCGCAGAAGCCATGCTGGCTATCGTTTTGCTCGATCATTATTTGCGCCATCGCGGTCAAAATGCGGATGTTAAGCCGCCAGTAGCATCTATTACTTAGATTGTTTACCGTAAAATTATAAACCCTCTATCATTTCTTGTTAGAAATAATAGAGGGTTTTTTTTGACTGATTTTTTATAAATAATTAACAAGCCAGCAATTCAGTTAATAAGATTTAATCATTAAATTGAATGAATTTTTAAGCCGCTATTTGATAGTGGTCAATAGCCACACATTGCTGGTGGCGAAATACCAATAGCAGTTGTTGACTGGGAATGGCTAACCAATGCCCAAAAGCGATACTATCAATCCCTTCACCTGACAGCGCTTGTAGGCAAAAATGGCGACTACCGCCTAAACAGTTTTTTATAATTTGATTTTGTTCAATAGCGTCTTTCATGGCCTTTCTATCCTTAATAGGGGTTACGAATTTGAATAACGCTATCGTAAAACAAGCAGATAGAAAACCTGTGTAGGAATTATGGAAAATCCATGAACTGGCATAGATGTTTATTTTTAAGCTAATGGTAGGGTTAAGCTAACCATGACACCAGAACGCTGATTCTTATCAGTACCAATTTTATCGTTATCATCATGGACGTTATTAATAGTTACCTGACCGCCATGATGCTCAATAACTTGCTTCACAAGGGTTAAACCAAGGCCAGTGCCTTTTTTTAAGGTATTACTTGTGACATTGGGCTGCTGTGCTTGTTTGATTTCTAACTTGGAAGATTTATCTGGTGCATGCTCTGAGGCTTTTTCAGCAGCTTGGCTCTGATGCGATAAGCTAAAATAACGGTCAAACGCTTTATCAACGGCATACTCAGGGAGCAATTTACCATTATTAAAGATGTCAATAGTCACAGTTTGCGCTGAACCATGTTGCGCGATGCTGTGCAGATAAATGGAAACTGTGCTATCGGCAAAATGAATGGCATTGTCCAATACATTTTGCAGCACTTGTACCAACCAAAACTGGTCAGCGAAAACGCTGGTATTTGCCAAGGCATTTGGTGATAAAGTCGCTGTTTCAGTCACCCGTTTATTATCAAGATAGATGTCGATAGGCGCTAGGTGCTGCTGTTGCAATTTAGCGCTATTGTCTTTTGCAAGGGTTTGCAACAACGGTAGTAGAGGGGTCAGCTGGCGATTCAGCTTAAAAGTCGGTTGCTCAACTTTGGCAAGTAATAGCAGCCGATCAATCAATTGTTGCATTTTGATACTTTGTTCACCAATGGACTGGATGAGCATCTGTTGATCTTCTTTATCAAGCCCGTCGTCTTCTAGCAACTCACTACTGGCACGAATGGCGGTCAAAGGACTTTTGAGCTCATGGGTCAGAGTATGAACATAGTCAGTAACATAGGCGCGATTTTCCAATCGATGTTTCATAGACTCAATGGTATCTGTGAGGCTATTAAGTTCATGACCTAAGTAAAAATAGGGCTTTTTGGTGTCTTCTGCCAGCGCACTGGTATATTGGGTCACAAGGCTGATACTTTGCTTGAGCCACCATGCGACCAGTCCTGCTAATATAAGGGCAGCAATACTCATGAGCAGTGCTGTGATAAGCATGCGATTGCGCGTATCGTCCAAATAAGGCAACACGCTAGCGACAGGTTTGCCAACGCTGATGATACCAATCAAGTTGCCAGTTTCATCCTTTACCGGCTGTGCCACATACATCACCGTACCATCTCGCTGATTATGATCTAGCGTTGTACTTCTCGCGCCATACTGACCATTTAACGTTAGATAGACATCATTCCAGCGGCTGTAATCTTGTCCTTCATCATTGTCAGGTTCGGGTAGTGAGTCGTATATGACAACGCCTTTATCATCGGTGACATATATCCGAAAGCTGCTAGGGCTTTTATTTTTATATTCTGGATCTGTTGTTTTACTTATCGTGGGCGCACCGATAAATGCCGCATCGAGTTTCGTTTGATACTGCTCATCGTATAGCTGTCCTGAAGATAACGGCATCTGCAAACTTGCTGCCAGCAATTTGCTGGTATCTAACAACGTATCTTCGATGACTTGCTGCGCCGTCGGTTTGACATAACCAAACAGCTCAGTAAATGCGACCACACCGCAGATAATCAGCACTAACGCCAACGCGAGCCAAATCCTAAAAAATATACTTAAATTCAGTAGTCGTTTTGGTTTAGTTGTTTGCTGCGCGGTGCCGATAGGATGCAGTTTTGCATACCAGTTGCTTTGGCTGGCATGCGCGCTGTTATCAGCCTTATTAATATGAGTATTAGGATGGCTGTTAGCACTATCGTTGGTTTTATGATTCATATTTTTAGGTGTATTATTTGACGTTATAGAAGGTCGGTTTTAATCAAAATATGGCTATGGGTAGTGCAGCTAGGCGGGACACAAGGCGTAACCCAAGCCGCGATGGGTATGGATAACATCAATGCTCGCGTCGACGGTCGCTAGTTGCTTACGAATGGACTTGATATGACTGTCTATAGTTCTCGCCAAGCGATGATCGGGATAGTCGCTCACAGCGCCGAGCAGTTGCTCACGGCTAAAGACTTGATTGGGTGCTTTTAACAAGGTCAATAAGATTTTGCGTTCGGTGTTACTCAGCTCAAGCTTCTGCTCTTGCCACATTAACGAATAATTAAGTGGTTGGTAGTACCAGATGCCAGACTGACATTCAAACGTTAACGCTTGTCCTGACATAGTATTTGAAGAGGCAGGATTGGTTGTATCGCTGGCTTCTGTTGTATGGGAGGTGGAGGACTGAGACAATAATTGCTCACGTCGCCAAATGGCTTTTAGGCGAGCAACCAACTCGCGCGGGCTAAATGGCTTGGCACAATAGTCATCGCCGCCCATCTCTAAACCCAAAATACGATCGACCTCATCGCTACGCGCCGTCAAGAAGATGATAGGAATGTCTTTTAAGCCGTTAATATCAGGGGTGTGGCGTATCTGTTGACAGAGACTGAGACCATCGCCATCTGGCAGCCCAACATCTAAAATAATCGCCGATAGATCTTGCGCTTCAGCACTATTATGTAAATTGCGCAGAAAAGGCAACACGCTACTGGCGTTATCAAGCCAAGTGATTTGCCAGCCTTCACGCTTGCAAGTGACTTTCAGTGACATCGCGATAGCAGGATCGTCTTCTACCAGTAAAATATGGGTCATAAGCTCTATATCGCTATATAAAGAAAAACTATTTAAGATGAAGGGGTTATTAATATCTAATGAGATACGAACATTGAAAAATGAGTGTAGGGCATCATACAGTAGTAGCTAGAGTGCTATCTAAGTTGACGAATTTATCGTAGCACAAAAGTCACATTCACTTTTGCTATCAGGCCTTAAAAGATGTGAAAAGTTAATGGAAATTGGCATTGTTAGCGAAGACTTTTTTGACTAGCGGTTTTGGTGAAAGGCTGTAAAATAATCTGTATTATTATAAAAAATATTGAAATATAGTACGAATGTCAGTTTTACTAAAAATAAGTTTGATGTACCTACCATTTTTATTTAAAGGAATTTAAAAATATGAGTGACTATTTAGATGCGGTCATCGTTGAGCATAATCCAACGCAAAAAAAGATAGATAGAGCCGTTATTTGGCTACATGGTTTGGGCGCGAGTGGTCATGATTTTGAGCCAATGGTACCACAGCTCGGTTTAGCGGATAATATGGCAGTGCGTTTTATTTTCCCGCATGCACCAAAGCGCCCAGTGACGGTGAATGGTGGTATAGTAATGCCAGCATGGTACGACATCTTAGAGATGAGCCTAGAGCGTAAAGTCGATGTCGCTCAGATTGAAGAGTCTGCGCAGCAAATCCGTGATTTGATCAGCCGTGAGATAGAGCGTGGTGTTAAGCCTGAACACATTGTAATCGCAGGATTTTCGCAAGGTGGGGCAGTGGCATATCATGTGGCACTTGGCTACCCGCAGCGTTTAGCTGGCTTGATGACACTCTCTACTTATCTAGCGACTAATGATAATATTAGCTATAGCGCTGCTAATAAAGACATGCCAGTATTGATTGAGCATGGTACGCATGATCCAGTTGTTCCTGTAATTTTGGGCGAGCAGGCACAGCAGTTATTATCCGCTAAAGGCTATAATGTTGCTTATCATACTTATCCGATGGCACATCAAGTTTGCATGCCGCAGATTCAAAATATCGGTAAATGGCTAAATAAAGTACTGGCTTAGAGAGTGCAGCTGTAACGTAATGTAATATAGATATTATATATGTTGAAAGTCGACCTATAAGTCCTATATAATAGATAACCTTATTGGGGATGTTCTGGCTTCGACGCTGGTAATGAAACTCAATGATGCATGTCGAGAGTATATGTCCTCTCGTTAATCAAACATATATTGTTATAGTCGCAAACGACGAAAATTACGCTCTAGCAGCTTAAACCCTGTTTACATGGTTTAAACCTGTTTACTTAGTTGCTGATCACCTACAGTTGGTCAACTAAGTTGAAGCGTCCGCATGTAGGCTCGCCACAAGTGATTGTCTCAATTGCTTGGGTTCAAAAGTAGAGAATCGTCCAATCCATCCTGACTGCCGGATCGGTGCGGATTAAATTTAAAGACAGAAACTAAACATGTAGATTCATGAGCGTAATGCTGGCGGACGCGGGTTCAACTCCCGCCATCTCCACCAAACAACGATAATGGGCTGACCGTCATAGACGGTTAGCCCTTTATTTTGGGCGTTTTCTGGGTTTTCATTACCTCGTAGGGGTATGGCGAACCATATAGAATGTTGGTATTAGAGTTTATACATACTCTCAATACCAACAAAGGATAGCCCAATGCCCTTAACTCATACCGTCATCAATAAGCTACAGCCCAGTAGCACCTCGATTGATACAAAGCGACCTGACAAACATAGTGACGGTAACGGGCTGCAATTATGGGTGCGTTACACTGGCGTTAAGTCATGGATCAGCGCATACCGTTGGCAAGGTAAACAGCAAACCCTCACTATTGGAACTTATCCAGTAATGAGCCTTCAAAATGCACGCCAGCGCAATATTGAGATCAAACGCTTAATAGCTGATGGTGTGAACCCCAAAGATCATAAAAAAGAGCAGCAAGCCATCCAAGACGGTTCAAATATTTTCGATAACATAGCCCAGTCATGGTATGCAGAACGCAAAACCTACCTAGCAGAAAGCACCTTTACCCGTAACTATTCCGCCTACATGCGTGATGTTAAGCCCTCTATTGGTCAAAAGAACATCAATGATATAACCGCGCCTGATATATTAGCCATTGGCAAAGCAGTAGAAAGCCGTGGCGCTAATGAAATGGCAAGGCGTACTATTAGAGAAGTAGGGCAGATATTCAAACATGCGATACGCAATGGACTAGCCACACATAACCCAGCCACAGACCTAGCCGAAGCCATCAAGCCACACAAAACCGTCAATCATAGTGCTTATCTACTACAGCCCCCAAGGCCTTGATACGTCAGATATTTAATGACTCAAAGCAATCAGCTGGTGCTCGCACCATTGCCGCTATTCTATGGTATCAGCACAGCGTCAGAATGACCCGCTATCTGGCAGGTAAGCTTATGAGAAGCATGGGACTGAAAAGCTGTCAGCAAAAGATGCACAAATATAAGCATGCGGATCAGATGCATAGAACCTATGAAAATATCCTAAGGCACAATTTCAGTCCAAGCATGCCTAATCAAGTCTGGACAGGAGACGTGACTTACGTTAGAGTTAAAGGTGGCTGATGCTATTTAGCGGTAGTGTTAGATTTGTTTGCACGTCGTGTCGCGGGCTTTGCTGTCTCAGACTCACCCGAAGCATACTTACCAGTAAAGCACTACAGATGGCGTATCACACGAGACTCAAACCAAATGGTGTGCTGTTTCACTCTGATCAAGGCACGCATTACACTATCAAGGCATTTGCCGAATCCATTGCTAATTGTGATGATATGAAGCAAAGTATGAGTCGAAAAGGAAACTGCTGGGACAATGCGCCTACTGAACGCTTCTTTAGAAGCTTTAAAACCGAGTGGATACCAAAGGGTTGCTATGAGAATATCTTTGAAGCTAAAAGTGCCATCACTGACTATATTTGGGGCTATTATCAAACGGTGAGACCGCACAGCTTCAATAATTGTTTAACACCAATAGAACAAGAGAGACGCTACTTTAATCAAAACCTCTTATCAGATGTCCTAAATTAGTTGACCACTACACTCCCTGCGCTTTGTTCTTTGCTGCCTCGTTAATGTTAATAGTCTGGGTCTGTGCTCCCTTGATGCAGCGTAGTGTCGCTAATGGTTTACCACCCACTAGTCCAAACTTATAGACAAAACCAACGAGCATTTTTACATTAATCAAACCTTGACTATTGGTCTGTTTGACAATTTCTCGTCCTCTATAATAAATGATAAACCTAGTATTTTTAACAGGCTGTTTATTATGATCTTTTATTTCTATATTGAATGCTTCTACAGGCAGTAAAGCCCTTATTGTTTTACCTTGATGACTGCTATTTACTTTGAAATGTGTTACTGCTTGCAATTTGCCATTGCCAGCCACACAGACTTCTATATCTTGACCGACTTCTGCTGTGATATTAGATTCTATACCATTATTACCGGTACGATGCTCTTTGGGTTTGCTTTTGTAAATAAGGTAGTAGCGCAAATTAGTAATAGGCTTTTGGGTATCACCTTCAACGATTTTAATAGTGAAGGTGACATTTTTTAGTGCCTCAGGAGATGAGGGTTGTTGTGCTTGTTGCTGTTTGTTTTGTTTGTTACGTTGATCTTGAGAAGATTGGTCTGGTACAGGCATAGGCTTGGGTGAGCTAGGCTTACTAAGGGTATCCGTTGCCTTGATGCTGCCTGTTATATCTATAGTAGAAAATTTTTAAAGATAACTATTTAAAATTCTTCACTTTGAGCTGCATATGTTTTCAAGGAATTTATGCATATATCAGAAGTTTCGTATACAAATTTAAACCAACCCTCTGAATCTTTATAAAGGTGAATACCGGGATTTTGTATTAAATTTTCATCATATTTACAGTTCATTGTCGAGAATTCTTCAAGATTAAGTTTGTCACATTTTCGCTCTTTATCAGATAGTAATGGATCAAAGCCCCAAACTGTTAAACTATTACTAATGTTCATAGGCTTCACTTCGTCGTGTGAGCATACTGATGTAAAGTTAGAAACGGATAGTTTTGATATTACTTCGGTTTCATTTATTTTTGCACTTGATGTAGTTGTACTACTGTTGTAGCAAGAAGACAGTACAAACATAGAAAAAAGAACAAAAGAAAGGTTTTTCATAATTATTTATCCGCATTGTCTAAAAAAGAATTAGGGTTAATTAAGTCGCTTCTACGTTTGAATTTGCCACCCGCTGCTCCTTTGATTGTAAGATTAGAGGTATCGCTAGTATTTGAATACATTTCAAGATGTAACATGTTGCTTGGAACATTAATACCCTTAAGTTTTCCAACAGCTCCAATAGGCTGGCCTCTGATTACTTCATCTTCTGCTTTGACTTTTATAGAACCAGGTGCTAACTCTCCATATCTGATAATATGGTTTTGATGTTTAATGGTCACAAAATCAGTGCCTGCATAAAAGCCACCAGTACTTAACACAATACCTGATTCCATTGCTCTTACAGTCGTTCCAGTCGGCGCATATAGATCTGCTCCTGCATGTTTGCGTTTACCACTTGAACGATTGCTTCCAAAAGATCTCATACCTGATTTGTAATCTGCAGTTGCATTTATTGGCAACGGGTATAAGTAGTTTTTAGGCTTCTTAGCCTTATAAACATAAGCAGTACCGTTTTTATCACTATTAGCGACGATAGTACCTTTCTTAATTTCCTTACCATTCTCGTTAACTATCACCGCAATGCTGATACCCACATCTGAATCATGTGTACGACCTCTTGTGCCATCACTGCCAGTAGTAGATGGGTTTTTGCCATATTTAGTGGATTGAGTCCAATAGGTTAATCCTGATAAAGGCTTATTGGTAGCTTCATCTAAAAACTTAATCGTGATCTTTGCTTGATCTGTCTTAACTTCATGAGTAGGGCCTTGTTGTGTTACTTTGTCATTGCGTATGACAGTGCCTTTACTAACATCGCTTGAAGTACTAGGTTTCGTAGGGGTTGGTTTTTGAGAGGACGGCGTAGTGGAGGGTGCATTACTAGAGGTAGTAGAGCCTGCTGAACTGCTATTATTTTCAATCAGTTTATCAGTGCTGTATATCCATTCAGTTGAGCCATTAGTGACAATATTACTGGTAAATCTATTTGCTGCTACATGAATGACTTTTAGTTGCTGACCTGCTAGTGCTTTGACAGTGGCTATGCCTCTTGCATTCGCTTTTCTAATCCCAGAGGTGCGACCGCGATAGACGGTTTTAAATTGATAGTTAGGAACAGGCTTTTTGTTCTTATCAATGAATATAAGTTGTAGGGTTACCACAGGAACTTTGAGTACTTTGGTCTGTCCGTTCAAGTCGCCTGTCACTGGAAATGCCATACTGTAGATGGATTGCTTTTTACCGCCATCATCATCAAGGTAGACGCCAATAGATTGGCTAACATCAGCTTTTATACCTGATTCAAGACCTGAGCTATCCGTTTTATGGGGTTTAATGTTGTTCTTGTACTCAAGATGGTAGGTTGTATTGGATAGGGGCTTACCTGTGTCGCCTTCTACTAGTTTTATGTTGAAAGTAACTTCACTTAATATATCATCGTCTTTTTCAGAAGTTGCGACTGATACTTCATTGCTTGTAGTATCATGTTGATTTTGACTATCTCTTATATCTGTTTCATGTTTTTCTAAACTAGACTTAAAGCCATTGCCTGTATCTACTATTATTGTTGCCACAATGTCTTTGCCAGTAGGTAGAATTTTTAGATTACTACCTTTTTTATCCTTTAGATAAGTTCCATTAACTATAAATCTAACACCCATCTCTATTCGAGCAAAAAAGACGGGTAATTGTCCTTTACTGTTTGTTTTTAAGTTAGATAAGACAGGGATCTTTTTGCCAGAAGCGAATCTTATGTCAACGCTTAATCCATCCATTGACAAACCTTTATTGTCATGCAAAGTAACAAATATTTTTGAACGTTTAAATCGTAACCATTGAAAATCATCCTTTTCAGTTCCACTAATTGAAACAATTTCTTTTTTATTATCATTTACCCAAACAGGTATTTCAGTAGTATAAAGACTTGGTTGATCTCTATGGAGTTGTTTCTGAGCCTTTGGACTCCAATAAAATACAACGCCATTAGTATCATCTTTAACTTTACCTTCATAAATTGGCTGAACAGTATTAATAATATTCTTGACAATTCGACCAACTTTATCTGAGTTAAAATTGTTGGCATTAAGTTTAGTCATTGCGTTACGGTAAGGTTTGGTGTTGTGTGTGTAGGCATCAAAACCTGTTGTAGTAACGATACCATTAATAGTACTGTAATCTGTCCAATTCCCAAATCCAATTCTATTTCTTATAGAGTGGGCGATTACTTCCCAACTACGCGTGCTACTAGCACCAGCTTCACCATAAATAGTAGCTACAAAAACTTTAAACTCTTTACTATAGCTCATATTAACTCTCGCAAGCGTTTTCAATTTCGAGTGTGATTAAATTAGATTGCTTTCCGAAAGCATATAGATGTAGAGTTCCTTTATTATCAATAAATGCATCTTCTTTAAATATCTGGTGTAATGGTTCTGTATTCAGAAGTTCTTGATAATCCTCATTATCCTTATACATTGCCATATTTGAAAAATCATAGAGTAATTTATTGAAGGGTTTTTTATCACTTAAAATTCGAGAGAATACTTTATGTTCATTCCAGTCTGCATAAATGATACATTTCCTATTTTTATCGAATAAAATTTCATTGTCTTTTGTTAAGAATAAATCTTTACTTGTGATGTAATGTCCATATCCACAAGGGCTACCACAGGATATATGAAAATAATAGAGATTATCATCAATTTTTTTTATATCACTGATTTTATTAGTATCAAATTTGACTATCTCTTTACTCTTACCTTCAAGTATACGATATACAGAACATATATCTTGTGAACAAGTCTTTATAACTGAAAAATTCTCAGCATCTTGCGCTAAGCAAAATTGTGTTATCAAACAAGTTGATAATACAGCTATTTTTGCAATATTTTTCATTTTAGCTCCATTTTCTAGCTTACTAAGAATGTTTCTTGAAAATAAAAATATTTAACAGCAGAAATCGTCATCATCGTCTTCAATATCAGAATTAGATTGTTCTCCATCAAAAGGATTAAATGAACCAATGATATCTTCCTCGTTATGTGCGTTCTCACATTGTTTAGAGAAGTAAGCGCCCTGTTCAAACACAAACTCAACCTTATCAGCCTTATCCCCAAACACTCTTAAAGTCTGACCATCTTCATCAAGCTTACCCTCAAACTCTGTTCCTTTAGAGTGATTTATCAGTTTGTAGCTAATACCTTGATCTATAAAATCTTGCGGTAACAGCTTTTTAAGATCAAATGCCTTGCTAAACAATCCCGAGGTCGGTAAAGCAACCACTGGCGCATTCACTTTAGCCCCACCCACCAAACCCTTCTTCACCGCTTTGATCTTAACCACCCCCGGACACACCAGTTTAATCCCACTATCATCAATCGTAATCGATGCTCCTGCTGACGTTTGCAGCTTGATCCGCTTAGGACTCGACACATTCACCTGTCCCGACTCACTACCAATCGTCATACCTTGCTGACTGTGCAATTGCATCTCACCGCCTTGTGCCTGAATACCAAGTGGCTCTCTATTGGCACTGATATGTAGACCTGACCGATCGGCTTGACTACCAACCCCAGAGAGCGAATCAATCGTATTTGCCGTCAGCGTATAATTGCCTGCCACCACATCCGACTGGGTACTGCCTGATTGTCTGACTATTGTTTTCGCCGTCCATAGGGTATTACTTGCTGACGCTAAGATACTGTCTTTACTGACCAGCATCACATCAGCAGCGCCCAATACTTCCGTATTTAGCGTCTCATCGATGATTTGTGCGCTGGTTTTAAACGCTTTTATCGATTGATTGGCGGTCTGCATGGCTGCCGTGGATTGCAAATGTGCCTGCTTGGTCTCTTGAAAGGTCTCGCTCAGCTCAGTGCCCAGTTTTAGTTGACGTTGTCCTGCATCATTGACCCAAGCAGACTCGTGCTCGCTTTGACTATGTCTGATATCAAAGGTGGAGAGCAGTACTCCAGACTCACCTGTAATTTGCAAACCATGGTCGGTTGCTAGATTAATACCTTGTCCACTGATTGATGATTGATGATTGCTATAACGATGACGTAGCACGCCAAGCTCAAGTACGTGCTCATCAGGGGCAAAGGTGGTGCTAGAAGTGATGGTTGGTGTTTCAGCATTGGCACGTGATCCTGTATTCACCGACCACTGCATTCCTATCTGGTTGGGCGTATCATCAAAGCTTAGGGTCACTTCAGAATCAGACGTCAGCCCATATTGAGCAATACCAGAGATCCAACCACTGTGAGTATCATCTTCACTAATTTGCGAATGACCCAAACCACCACCATGCCAACGAGGAGAAGATCCGCCTTGCAAGTTGTGCCTATTCGATAAGCCTGCGTCACGAGTGGTGATGTCTTTGTCATCGATATCGCCCATACCGATACCGTCATAAAGCGACCTGCTAATCACAGGACTGTCGATATCGCCATACCAATGGTTAAGCAGCACCGACTGTCCCAGCCTTGGCGCAAACTGCCAACCATGCGTGCTACCAGATGAAAGTTGCAATGAGCGCAGGGGCGGGGTAGTGCCATCATCATGAGGGCTGATACCTGACCAGACAGGCGTAGTAATAGTTTGCTGTAGATTGTCAGTACTGACACTTGAGTCATAGCTGGGGGAGGCTGATAAACCTGTGTCACCAGTACGTGCTTGGGTGAGACCCGTGTAAGTGCTACTGGCAAAGGATAAAGAACTGGGATAAGGGCAATAAGGAATAGCTGCGTCAAGTAACGTCGCTGATACCCAAATCCCAGTATTGCGGGCGATGTCAAAGCCATGTTCAGGTATTGAAAAGTGACTGTGATTCATTGCATGACAGTGCATATGCTGAGCAGTGCGCTGTAACCACTGTTTGATAAATATTTGATGATGGTATGAAACGCTATCGTTGTCAGGCTCAATACCGATTAAGGTAACCGCGATACAATGCGTCGATAAGCTTCCAATAGAGGGTAGGTTATTGATACTCACTGGGCTACCGACACTTAGACCACGCATGGCTCCAGTCGCTTGATAAGTTTCGCGCTGACAGTGATTGGCAGATATCCATTGCTGTGCAAGATGAGCGGCGGCATCATCGCTGTGCACGCGAGACGGCGCACCAATTAATACCGTCGTGTCATCTATCGCAAGCAGTGACTCATCTACTGCTTGACCTTCATAAATAGTATCTGCCGCCAACCCATCTGCTCGTACTATTACCCTATCACTGCCAAGTTGCTGCGACCTCATTTGTAGCGTATTGACACTATCTTGACCTGATTGTACGGATGATTGGGCATAACTATAGGTCAGCGGTATGAGCTCGCCTGTGTCTAAACCATCAACCAACCACCACGTGCCAAGCTCATCAACGCAATTCCCTGACACCCATAAAGTCGATATACCAATATCAGCGAGCAGTCCAGTGATGAATTCATAGTCGCTGACATCCGACTGGGTGCGCATTGATAAAGGTGCCGATAAACGTGCGGATGATTCATCATCGGATGACAAAAGAGACTCAGATATTTGCCAATTTAAATCGTAATCACTAAGGATGAGGGTAACAATATCGAGCGTCGATTGATTGATAAAACTGCGGGTATGTATCGACTGTGCCAACTGCCAATCGGGGCTAACAACTTCTAAAGTATAAAAGTGCATCGCGCCATCAGATTGCTGATAACGGATGCCACGTATCAGCCCAGTACGACAGCTAGCGGTACGATCAGCGGAAAACGTGGTTAAGCATATCGGAGCATTGATTAATGATAAACAAGCGTTCGATTCGATAAAATTATAACTAAACACTAGTATGTCAATATTATCAGATTGATTAATGCCGCTTGCACCGCAAAATGCAACAGGGTAAAAGGTGTTTATCGTTGAATTATCAGTATGAACGGTAATATTATGTAGACGATTGGTCTTAGAAGGCATAAGAAGGGTACCGTTACTGCTTATTTTATACCAAGAAAATGGCTTGAATGGGTGACTTACTAAATTATTTATTAAGAAAAGTATAGAGTTTATTGAAATATTGTCAAGTATATGTATAATCAACCTCATTGATTTTTTATAATTAATGAACTTTAGTTGTATTTATTTCTTTTAAAAATCTATCCTTTTATATTTTTAGTGATGATACTGTTGTTATGAATCCTATTTATCGTACTAAACTTGCCACCGCAGGTCTGCTATCAGTCTTACTTAGCGCGTCTTTATTGACAGCGGGTTGTGGCACCACTGCTCAGAAAAATGTACAAACCACGGTCAGCAAACCAATAGTGAAGCAGTTGAGTGAGCCTTCGCTTGCCTATTTGTCAAACGGCAATCAACTTAGCAGTGAAGCGTGGATGACTATTGCCAAAAATAACTATGAAAAAAAACGCTATGCACGGGCATTGAGAGCAGCTAATGAAGCTCTAAGCGTTGATAGTGAAAGGCTTGATGCACGTCAGCTTGCCATGCTTTCAGCAGTTAAAGTGATGGAAAGTAATATTGATGCTTATCACGATAATAGTTTGATGAATAGTGGTGATAAGGCGACACTGAATGAAACGCTCACCAATATCACCACTTTAGTTAACGCGTCTAATTAAAATAATGTTGAGCAGGCGCATGTATTTATCTCACACCAATAATGGCGAGCACCGACTTACAATGACCAGTATCAGAAGCAATATTAGAGTCAGTTTTACGCTATCCAAAGCGTTTTTGGCAGGTCTATTCATCATGGGTTCAGCAATGACTACCGCCCATAGTGAGCTTGTCATACAAGAAAAAGACCCCGGTTCTAGCATCATAAATCAATTTTCGGCACTCAAAAATGCTGATGCAAAATCACCGCAACTGCATCAACTGGTCACGGATTTGAATCAAAGAGTATCTCGTAATCCTAATGACTCGCTAGCATGGGAGATTTTGGCGCAGATTTATTCTAACAATGGCTATCATGCTTATGCTGTTTACGCAGCCAGTGAAGCCATTGATCTGGGTCAAAGCACTGCTAAGCTAAAAAAGATACTACTCAATAGCAGCGCTATCGTCTCCCAAAGCCAACTGCAATCAGATTATCTCACTGATGAAGTGGATGCAGCGTTTTTGAAGGAGTATCAGTACGCTTTAAGTAAAATATATGGTGATATCTATGGTTTCAATTACGACGAATCTTTGCCGAAACCACCAGCGCCAGTCGTCAAGCCTAGAAGCGGTAGATCAGGTACTAAATCAAAACCTCAGCCCCAAGTGTCTGTAAAAAAAGCATCGAAGCCTATTAAGAAAAAACCAGCCGTAAAAAAACCGCCACGACCACCAAAAGTTAAGCCTGTTATTAAACCTTCACCTACCAAAAAAAGTAACGCCAAATCGACTGATCCATTCAGTATATTGCGTTCAAACTAGACATTGCTGAGGTAACTTATTATGGCAAAGCAAGACAGTGTACAAAAGAAACTCGCAAAAGTACGTGCGCCTCGGGTGCATCTGACTTATGACGTTGAAGTAGGCGATGCGATCGAAACCAAGGAAATTCCTTTTGTCGTTGGCGTTTTGGGAGAGTTTTCAGGAGATTCCACCCTTGAACAACCACGCTTTAAGGACAAAAAGTTTGTCGAAGTGGACTTGGATACCTTTGATGAGGTGATGTCAGGTCTAGCACCGCGTGCGACCTTTCGAGTAGGCAATGACTTGAGTGATAAAGGCGGCGAATTCGCGGTTGATTTGGCATTCAATAGTATCAACGATTTTCGTCCTGAAGCGGTTGCTGAGCAAATTGAGCCACTAAAGCAATTGGTACAAGCACGAGATCGCTTGGCAGATTTACGCAACAAAATATCGGCCAACGAAAAACTTGAAGACCTATTAGATGACGTGCTTAAAAATACTGAGCAAGTCAAAAAAATGGCGGAACAAAATCAAACCGACGGTGAGGATTAAACGATGAGTGCCCAAGCCCAGCAAAATCTAGCACCTGATGCGTTAAATAATGACAGTTATGACTTACTCGAAGAAATCGTCAATAAAAGTAACGTTGCCAAGTCGGATGACGAAAAAAATCGTGCCAAGTCGCAAATTGCAGAGCTTGCCAATGAAGTCATGCAAGGCACCGTAACGTTGTCAGATAATTTGGCCGCATCGATTGACGCGCGTATTGCCCAAATTGACGCGTTGATCTCCAAGCAGCTGACCACCGTCATGCACGCGCCCGAGTTTCAAAAGCTAGAGTCCAGCTGGCGTGGCTTGCATTATTTATGTAGCCAGACTCCGTCGGAATCCATGCTAAAGATTCGTATGATGAATACTACGAAGCGCGAACTGACTAAAGATTTTCAATCGTCAATTGATTTTGATCAAAGCACGCTGTTTAAGAAAATATACGAAGAAGAGTTTGGTAGCTTCGGTGGTGAACCTTATGCCGCTATCGTTGGTGACTTTGAATTTACTCGCCAAAACTCAGACATGTATCTTCTTGAGCAATTGTCTCATGTTGCGGCTGCTTCTCATGCACCTTTTGTGTCGGCGGCTTCCGCTGAAATGTTTGGTCTCGACTCCTTTACTGATATTGGTCGCCCGCGAGATTTATCAAAGATATTTGAAACCGCTGAATATATACGCTGGCGCGCGTTCAGACAGTCAGAAGATGCGCGATATGTTGCGTTAACCGTGCCTAGCTTTTTAGGTCGTCTGCCTTACGATCCTAAAGACGGCACAGTAGTCGAAGGATTTAACTTTACGGAAGAAGTTTCTGGTAATAATCATGACGATTATTTATGGGTGAACGCGGCTTATGCCTTTGCTTCACGCTTGACGGCGGCTTTCTCTGACTATCGCTGGTGTGCTGCCATTCGCGGCGTTGAGGGTGGTGGCTTGGTTGAAGGGTTACCTGTTCATACCTTTAAGACGGATGAAGGGGATTTGGCGCTTAAGTGTCCAACGGAAATCTCTATCACCGATCGCCGAGAAAAAGAGTTGAGCGACTTAGGATTTATCCCGTTAGTCCATTGCAAAAATACCAATTACGCGGCCTTTTTTGGGGCTCAATCTACACAAAAAGCAAAAACGTATCAAAACGATGATGCCAACGCCAATGCTGCGCTATCCACTCAATTGCAGTACATCATGGCGGTGTCACGTATTGCCCATTACCTAAAAGCAATGATGCGCGATAAGGTAGGTAGCTTCTTAGCACCTGGTAATGTTGAGTCGTTTTTAAATGACTGGATTTCTCGTTATGTCTTGCTAGATGACGGCGCCTCACAAGAAGCAAAAGCCCAGTACCCACTGCGCGAAGCTTCTGTACAAGTTGTAGAAGTGCCGGGTAAGCCTGGTGTCTACAAGTCCGTGGTCTTTTTGAGACCACACTTTCAACTTGACGAATTGTCTGTTTCTTTGCGTCTGGTCACTCAACTGCCGCAATCTAGCAACAGCTGATCGTTTATTAAAACTAACGTGAAATTTAAATTTTAAAAAAGGTATGTGATATGAAAGATATTTATATTCAGTTCCGCGGTAAATATAAAATTGATGGCGAGTCTCGTGATAGCGAGCATAAAGGTTGGCTTGAAGTAAATACTTGGGATCACTTGATCCGTCAGCCAAAATCAGCGACAGCAAGTAGCGTTGGTGGTCATACTTCTGAGCGTTGTGAGCATGCTGACATGACGTTTATGAAAGATTTGGACTCGACTAGCCCTAAACTATGGGAAGCGTGTTCTGCTGGTTATACTTTTGATGAGATCCAAATTGATTTTTATCGTGCTAACGGTGACAAACGCGTTAAATATCTTGAAGTAAAACTTAAGCATGCGCTGATCGCAAGTGTCGAGCCAACGGTACGTTCTGAAGGCGTACCAATCGAAAAAGTCGGTATCAAGTATGCAGCTGTTGAGTGGACTTATACTCAGCAAGATATCGATGGTACTGCTAAAGGCGCTGTGACTAAAAAATGGTCACTAGCCAACAACACTGCTACTTATACCGCCTAATTTAGGTTGTATCAGGTGTCATCTATTGTGTCCTACCGAAAAAGAAAGGTTTATATCTAGGCCTTTCTTTTTTGTTTGTTAAATAGGAATGATTATATCAATGAATTACGCCACTAACGCCTCTAACAAAGAAATTGGCTTTCGCCCAAATTTGTTCGAGCAGTTATTTGATGATCAGCCCCGTCATTTGTCGCATGAGCTCGTGGTTCGTCGTCTTAATATCGATGAGCTAAAGTCTTCGGTCGCACGAGACCTTGAAGCTTTATTAAATACGCGTTGTGTGGTGTCTAGTAGACTGCAAAAGTATCAGCATGTGCGTTCATCGATATTGAATTTTGGCATATTAGATTTTGTGGGACTCAGCAGTGCCAATCCTACTGACTGTGATTATATCTGTCGCCAAATCGCCCAAACAGTCGAGCAGCAAGATACCCGGCTAAAAAACGTTCGCGTATCGCTAGATATTGGCGCTGTTGATGTCAATCAACTGTGTTTTTCTATTGAAGCATTATTAAAGGTTTATCCAGCACAAGAGCTGGTCAGCTTCGATGCGTTCTTTGAGCCAAGCTCTCAGCGTTACTTAATAAAATAATCATTATCCCATTAATGAAATAACTACTACTACCGCTCAATTTATACAGTTAGCAGCGATCAATATATTGAGGCGTCATGGACAGTTTACTTCCTTACTTTGAGCATGAGCTTAGCCTGTTTAATAAACAGTCAAAAGAATTTGCCAAAAAATATCCCAAAATAGCCAATCGGTTGTTGATGGGGCACGATACCGTCGATGATCCGCATATAGAGCGGTTGATACAGGCTTTTTCGCTCATCAGTGCGCGCATCAATAAAAAATTGGACGATTCATACGCTGATTTTACCGAATCTCTATTAGAAGTCGTTTATCCCGATTATCTCAAACCTTTTCCATCGGTCTCTATTGCACAGTTTAATCTAGGCGTACAGGGCAATGCGATGAGCGAGGCAGTCTTAGTCCCTAAAAACAGCCCTTTCGCCAGCCAAAAAATAAATGGCACGCCTTGCCAGTTTCAGTCAACCCAAGATGTGACCTTGCTGCCGCTACAGATAGATAGCGTCGACTTTGAAACTCGTCAAGAGGTGTATGACAATCAGCATGGACTGCTGAATGGCTGTATCAGTATCAAGTTTAAGGGGCTCAATTCAAGCTTTGACTATCAAGCCTTATTAAACCACTCGTTAGATTTGTATATAGACGAGGACGCCAGTCAGGGTACTAGTCTATGGGATTTACTAGGGTGTGATGTCAAGCAAACGCATCTGCATGGTAGGCAGGTCAATAAGATTACGGGTAGTCCGTTTGAGATTATAGGCTTCGATCCTGAGCAGCAAATTCTTCCGAGTCATCGAGTGAGTAATGCTGCCTCTGCCTTATTAAAGGAATACTTCTATTTCCCTGAAAAATTCAATTTCTTGCGCCTTAATCTTGGTAAGGTTTGTCCAAATTTAAAGATCGATAGCAATGGCTTTGAGATTCGCTGTTACTTTAGATTTGATAAAAAAAATACCATCCGCCTAAAAAACTTGCAGCAGCTCAGTGCCAGCAGTATCAAGCTGTTTTGTACGCCCGTTGTCAATTTATTCAAGGCGGCTGCTAAGCCTATTCAAGTTACCCATCGTTCGATCTATTACGATTTGGTGCCTGATACTCTTGCGCTGTTTCAACATGAAATCTATGAGGTTAATAAAGTCATAGAGTCCAAGCAAAGCGATAATCGTTTGATACAACGTGAATATCATCCATTTTATGCGCTCAATCACTATGAGCAGCAAGATGATGGTCGTTATTACCATATCAAACGTGATAAGGATATGGCTGAATTCAAGCAGGGTTTTGAATATCAGATTATGTTTGTAGAAAAAAACCGCGAAGATGTAGCTGGCGCGGTGAGCATGAGTGCGTCTTTATTGTGTACCAATAGAGATTTGCCGGCTCAAGTGGTATTCGGTCAAAGCCGTGGCGATTTGTTTAGCGAAGGGATGACTGGCTTTAGCAGTTTGTCTTTATTAAAGCAGCCAACTCGGACTGCAAGGTTTGACTATACCGGTGAAGAGCGTTGGCGCTTGATATCGCTGATTAGTCTGAATTTTTTATCGCTTGCCGCCCAAGATGCGGAGCTGATGAAAGAGTATCTGTCGCTATATGACATTACCCAATCTGCTTCTAACAAACTGTTGGTCGAAGGTATTGTGTCTGTCGAAACCAGTATCGAAGCTCGACGTATTCAGCGCTTGCCACAGCCTGGTTTTGTGCGCGGTACACTGATCAATATTCAAATCAACCAAAAGAATTTTGCTGGAGTGAGTATCCGCCAGTTTGCCCACTTATTAGCGCATGTGTTTGGCTATCACGCCAGCTTAAACAGCTTTGTTGAAGTGTCCATTAGTGATGCCACTACTAAAGAGGAGATATACAGATGTCAGCCACGCAGCGGTCTCAGTCCTCTTATTTAACGGATCTAATGGCGGCGCCGCAATCCTACGAGTTATTGCAAGCACTACGTTTGGTTCGTCATGAAGTCAGTATGGGGCATGCACCTATTGAGGTACGTTATCGTGCCTCGTTGTCATTGGCCTATCCGCAAGCTGAAATTGAGTCGATGGCGCTCATTGTTCAGGACAATATGGAAGACAGTGGCAGCTCATTAAAGGATGGTCAAATAAAGGCTGGTTCATTAAAGGCCAGGCAGGTAGAGGTTTGCCCTGCAGTTATCGGATTGACTGGCCCGTTGTCAGCCTTGCCAGCGATGTATACCGACCATCTAGCCTCGCGAGTCAATCATGCAAAAGATAAGGCAGCACCAGCTTTTTTAGATTTATTTAACCATCGATTGACGGATTTGTACGTGGAAGCGAGTTGGTTTTATAACTTGCCATTACAGTATGAGATAAATAATAAAAAAGACAACTATCTACTGAGCTTGCGGGCATTGGCGCGTCAGCCGAAGAAGCTAACCGCCATCGATAGCTTGATTGCCTATGCTGGCATGATCGCCCCAGGACGCCTGACAGCCGATCAGTTGTCACATGTACTGTCGCATTTTTTAGATAGCACTGTCAGTGTCGAGCAGTTCGTGCCGGAGTGGTTTGATCTACCAGCCAGTGAACAGACAGCACTTGGTGGTCAGCATGCTGCCCTTGGGTTGTCCGCATTTTGCGGTGCGCGCGTCGTACAGTTTGATAGCAAAATTAGAATTATCTTTCATCAGTTGGATGCCAAACGCTATTTAAGACTGTTACCAGCAGGGGATATGTATCAAGTCATTATTGATTTTATCCGTAAATGGTGCGGTGTTTGCTTGGCGGTCGAGATGCAACTCGAGTTGGACAAGCAATACATCACCCCTTTGTCGTTATCTGAGAGCAGTTTTGGTAGTTTGGGTCAGGGTGGGTTTTTGATATCGCAGCCTGCGACGCAGCATCATGATGACACCCGCTATGCGCTGCCGATTCAGTAGAAAGGTATTATTAAAAAAACACGGTTAATAGTTGTATATAAGCAGTTTTAAAGTGAATCAATTATAAATTGCTTGTTTACTAATAATGCTCAATAGCTGCTCTAATTTTGTATATCAGTTTTATATCGCCGTTTAATAAAAATAATTTTATACCATTCATAGAAATTAGAGTGGCAAGGAAAACGAGTGAAAGTACTACGTCTTGTAGGCTAAGCGAGTTTGACACAGCTAATCTTGCTTTTTGAGTTTGGTATTAAGTCTAATAAGAATGCTAAAGGAAAAGATTTATGAGCCAGTTAAAAGCTGTAATTACCCGCTTGAGTCCAAGTTGCCGACAGTGTTTGCAGCAGGCAGCTAGGCTTTGTATCAATAATGGGCATCGTGAAGTCGATACCGTCCATCTGTTGCATGAACTGATTGCCACGCCGCACAATGATGTGGCTCAAATACTTAAATTTAATAAGATCAATCAGCAGGCATTACTAGCCGATATAACTGATTTGCTAAATACCTTCGGTCAGGCTAAAGGCTCAACGCCAGTATTTAGTCAAGGTCTGATGGCGTTGTTAGAAGACGCATGGGAGCTTGCAAGCAGCCAGTATAATCAAAGCGATGACAAAAATAGCCCGCTAGAAATTCGTTCTGGTCATATATTGCTCGTGCTATTGGCGTATGAGCGTTATCAGTCGCTACTCAAAACTCTTCCTGAGTCACTACAGTATATCGACCGCTTTACCCTAAAAGATGATTATGAGCGTCAATGTCTAGGTAGTACTGAGGGCAGTAGATCAAGCAGTAATAAAATTACCAATAGTAAAGGCGTCAATAAGGGTGCTGATGATGGTGCGAATAGTGCAGACAACGATACTGACGATCAAGCGTCTTTAAATGCTGAGCAAACTGAAACTAAGCCAACCCCTGCATTAGATAAATATACTTATGACTTGACTGCTAAAGCCAGTGCAGAGCAAATAGACCCTGTCATTGGCCGTGAGTTTGAAATTCATCAACTGATCGATATTTTGATTCGTCGTCGTCAAAACAACCCTATTTTGACAGGTGAGGCAGGGGTAGGTAAAACAGCAGTAGTAGAAGGATTGGCGCAAAAGATAGTCGCCGGTCAAGTACCTGATCAGCTTAAAGACGTGACGATACGTAGTCTCGATATGGGGCTATTGCAAGCAGGGGCAAGCGTCAAAGGTGAGTTCGAAAACCGTCTCAAGCAAGTCATCGAAGAAGTACAAGCCTCGCTACAGCCCATTATCTTATTCATTGATGAAGCGCATACTTTGATTGGCGCTGGTGGGCAAGCGGGTCAAAACGATGCGGCTAATTTATTAAAGCCTGCGCTGGCTCGTGGTGAGCTTAGAACCATTGCGGCGACGACGTGGTCAGAATATAAGAAATACTTCGAAAAAGATGCAGCGTTGTCACGCCGTTTCCAAGTGGTCAAAGTCGATGAGCCTGATATCGAGACAGCAGTGGCGATGATTCGTGGTCTAAGTGCCAAGATGCAGAATCATTTTGGTATATTAATCGATGACGATGCGCTACAAGCGGCGGTTGAGTTATCCGCACGTTATATCAGCGATAGGCAGCTGCCTGATAAAGCGGTCAGTGTATTAGATACGGCGGCGGCACGGGTGAGCTTATCTAAGACCGCCATACCCAATCAACTTGACAGATTAAACGCCAAAGGGTTGCAGTTAGAGCAGCATATCAATAATCTCAGTCAGCAGCTCGAGCGTATCGGCGGCGTCGATGAAAAAGAAAAGGTTAGCCAAAAAATTGCCGTGCTTGATGAGCAGCGCCAAGCCAATCAGCAAAGCATTGCTGATATGACCAACCGCTGGCACGAACAGCGTCAGCTTAATGACCAGCTTGACGCGCTCAATCAACAATTGAACGGCAAAGCAGATGGCGCTGATGCCCTTAGCGCAAAAGCACGCTTAGACAAACAAGCTGAGTATCAGAGTATTGAGCAATCGCTAAAACAGGTGCAAGAGACGCAGCGCTTGATCCATGCGGTATTAGATCGACAAGTCATTAAACAGATTATCTCAGATTGGACAGGGATTCCATTGACCGATATGGCAGGCAATGAAAAAGACCATATCTTGGGTTTGGCTGACACATTGCAATCGCGAGTCATTGGTCAAGATCACTCGGTGGCGGCTATCGTCAAACGTATCCACACGGCGAAAGCACGTTTAGACGATCCCAATCGCCCGCAAGGGGTGTTTATGCTCGTGGGGCCAAGTGGTGTGGGTAAGACAGAAACCGCATTGGCACTATCAGAGGTGTTGTACGGTGGTGAGCGCAATCTTATTACGATTAACCTGTCAGAGTATCAAGAAGCCCATAGCGTTGCTTCGTTAAAGGGCTCGCCTCCAGGTTATGTTGGCTATGGTGAAGGTGGTGTATTAACCGAAGCGATTCGCCGTCGTCCTTACAGCGTGCTGTTGCTCGACGAAGTAGAAAAAGCCCATCCAGACGTATTGGATTTATTTTATCAGGTCTTTGATAAAGGGGTGATGGAAGACAGCGAAGGGCGTTTAATTGATTTCAAAAATACGCTTATTTTATTGACCAGTAATGTTGGTTCGTCTGCGATTATGCAGGCATGTATCAATACGGATCCAGCCGTTACTGACTTTAGCTTGCCAAACAGCGACAGTCTAAAGCAGGTCATTAATCCGCATTTATATAAATCATTCAAGCCTGCCTTTTTGGGTCGTCTAACGGTCATTCCTTATTATCCGTTGACAGATGACGCACTTGCAGAAATTATTCGCCTTAAACTGGACAAAATCACTGGCCGCATCCGTGACAATTACGATGTGCCTTGTATCATTGACGATGAGGTGATTGAGCTGATTTTATCGCGTTGTCATGAGGTTGACTCTGGTGCGCGTAATGCCGACGCTATTATCAGTCATACCTTGCTACCGCAGCTGGCAGGTCAGCTACTGGCTCATGATGACAGTCAGAGTGTGTTGAAGCAAATTAACGTATTCGTCGATGCCGATGATAATTTTGCTTATCGTCTGGATACTGATGCGGTTGTGCCTTTGAATCAGATGGCGCAAAGCAGTGAAAGCCATGGTGCGGAAACAGCTACCAAAGCAGCTGCTACAAAACCACGTGCCAAGAAAGCAACGCCAGTCAAACAGGCACCTAGTAAAAAAACACCTAGCAAAAAAGCACCCAGTAAAAAATCGATTAAGGAAGAATCTCTATAATGAACACTGATAATGCCTTAGTGGCTAACATGGATGTCCTCATTGCCCCTATCGATGGCAGTCGTCACGGTGTGGGTGAAGACCTTACCTTTGACATGCGTATCGATGCCATCGTCGCTGCTCGTCAAGAAGACGATCCGTTACTGGCACAAGGCAATTGGGTCACTGAACTAAAAGTCGCCGATTGGGACTTTGTCAAAAACCAATGTGCCGATTTGCTCAGCCATACTAGTAAAGATATGAAGCTGGCACTTTGGTATGTCGATGCGTTGAGTCACACCGACCATTTAGCAGGTGTTAGTCAGGGGTTAAGTCTGCTACAGGCACTCAATGACGAGTATTGGCTCACCATGTATCCGCCGCTAGATGGCGAGGAAGACAGTATGGATATCAGGGCAGGGCTGCTGTCATGGTTCGTCAAGGCGCTCACTGATGATATTAAGCAGCTATCGCTTTCTGACACAAAGACAGAAAAATATAACTATAACTATTATCTAACCGCTCGTGATCATGACAAGCAGCGTCAGCAAAATCCCGATAACGAATCGTCTAACCAATTAACACTAAGTGATTATAACCACGCTATAAAAACCAGTACTGAGGCCTGGCAACAAGCACTGATGAGCAATCTTAGTAAAGTTACTGAGCAGTGGCAGGCGCTGACTGATCAGTTAAATGATTTGATGGGTATGGATGCGCCGGTATTCGCACCAGTCACGGATTTATTGGTTGCCCTGACCCAACATTTGCGACCGTTGATACCAGAATATTTCGATACCACTAGTAGTGTTTCCGCTCAAGAAAGCGTAGCAGATACTATGGACAGTATCACTGATAATGAAGGTACGATATCAGATAGGAGTGGGCAATCATCTAGCACAAAAAATATTAGCTCAACCAGTTTTAATCCTAGCAACCGTGATCATCAAAGCAATCGTCAGCAAGCGCTTAAATTATTAGGTCAAATTCAAGATTATTTTGCGACCAATGAGCCGCACAGCCCGGTGACGTTTTTACTCGGTCGGGCGATTGATTGGGCTGATATGCCGCTCGACCAATGGCTCACTCATATCATCAAAAACGAAGATCAGTTAGCGATACTCTCTGACATGATTGGAATTAAACCCAAACGTGATTCATCTGACGATGGCTATTAATTGAATCAACGACAAATGAATACTTAGTTAACGGGCAATCTGTGCACAAATTATAATCTTGCAATATTAAACTTTCCACCTTTGGACTGATAAAAAAGGGCTTATCATGGTATGGACTCAAACAAAGCGGCATGTGCAACTGAGTAGTGCCCATCCTGATATTGCCATCAGTCTCATTCAACAGGCTGACTTGGTTGAAAGCTTACTTGGCATGCCATTGCCCGACAGTGTTTGGGATAAGCCCGCTCTTATGCCAACGCCTGACGCTTATCCAAGCCCGTATCATCAAGACCAACGAGCGCAGTCCTATCAGCAGCGCCAGCTCGCCCTCTATTGCGGCTACCGTATTAGCATTACTCTACTGCATCCACGAGCAGGACTGGATATAAAGCAATGGCTAGGGCAAAGTCTCTCGATACATTGGCATACGGGCGATAAGCTACTGCCAAGCCAAGTTCGTCACGGTATCATCACCGAAGTCGCTGCCCTCGGTAGCAACAGTGGTATGGCCGCCTACCGCATCATCTGTGAACCTAACTTAGGTCAATTACGCCTGAACAGTCATAATCGCCGTCATCATCATCTCAGTCTCAGTGAACTCATTACCCAAATCATCAGTCCATACGATATGAACGTTGAGATTGACGAGCGCCTCAGTGATGACAGCAACTATCATATACAGCATAGCGTCCAATACAACCAAACCGATCTGGCTTATCTAACCCAATACCTTGCTCTCTATGGCATCACAGGCTATTACCGTCACGAAGCAGACAAACATACCCTAGTCTTACTACCTAGTGATGGAGAAGAATTGCGTCCTGATGTCAGTGATATCCAAAGCATCCTCAGTCAAAATCCTGCCAACCTTGCTGATAGACAAGACCGCGTTACTGCCATTCGTCCTCGTATTGCTCAGCACACCCAGCAAAGCGACCTACATCGTTATGACAGTCGCTTGATGAGTATCTATACTGGCAGTAGCAGTAGCGAGCAACCGATCGATTCATCAAACAGCACGCATCAGCGCTTTTTACACAGTCATAGCCGTTTTGATGATGACAGTCTCGATAAGCTTGCTACTCGCTACCAGCAGAACGCACAGCAGCGTGCCAATCTAGGCAGCCTAACCGGTAACATCCGTCATCTGAGTTTGCCAAGTAGCCACTATATCGATGGCAACTCTTATTTGACCGATCCGATCAGTCTGGTGTCTCTTCATCAGCATATTAATAATCATATTCCAGCAGATTGGTTGGGGGTAGTACCCTTTGATCCCATTACCTTACAGCCAAATACCAACTATGATAATGATGACGACAACGATGACAACGTCCATCATATCAATGCCTGCTACCTACCGTTTCCGCATCATCACCATATTCCTTATGGGGAACAGCTGGACAAACTAGGACAACCGCATCCGAGTCTGACAGGTCTGATGAGTGCCAGTATTATTGACACAGACAGCAGCGCCATTACTCATGATCGTAATCATCGTGCGCATATTAGATATCACTGGCAAAGCGAAGGTGACGATAGCGCACACTGGATACCCATCGCCAGTCACCTCGTCGCCGATCACATGGGACAAACCCATCCGCTACGTCATGGGCAACATGTTCTGATCGACTTCATCGGCGGTGACATTACTCATCCCATCATCATTGGCAGCACCCATAACGGCCAAGGCAATTCTGATGCTCAGCACAATAGCATCGTCAGTGACTCAGGTAGCATTGATGCCACCAGTCCCGCTTGGTTTATCAATCAAAGCCATGCTTATCCCATAGACGGTATCAAGACTCAAAGTATCGATAGCAGTCGAACAGGCGAGGCGACCAAAGACAGCTTAACCAACGGCTATAACCAGCTAATGTTTGACGCTCATACTGACAGTCCGCAGATTAACGTCTATAGCAGTAGCTATCAAAGCAGCCTAACCATTGGTCATCTGTATCAGCATACCGACCACACCCGAGGACAAGCCCGTGGACAAGGTATCAGTATCGAGACCCAAGCCGCCGCCAATGTGCAAGGCGGCACAGGCTTACATATCAGTAGCCAAGCATCAAACCCCACATCAAATCCTCACATGAGCCATAACAGCCATAGCAAACTACAAACCGCTGACCAACATCAACAAGCTTACGCTCAGCTGGCTGACACCCATCAGCCAGTGGGACTAGAGGGCAGCAGCAATAATAAGAGCAACAGTAAAGAAGATGCGCAAACCCCATTTGCCCAATTTAGCAAAGACACCAATGACGCAACATTAAACGAAGCCGGACAATGGCAACAAGCCAATCTACTGATCGACTCTCAGCGTCACCTCGCCATGCTAAGCGGAAAGCACAGCCAATATAGCAGTACTAAAAATACTCATGCGCATGCGACAGACAACACTCATTATCATAGTCAAACCCAAATGAATAAGTTGGTGTCAGGCGATATACATTATTACAGTAACAAAGCCCAAACCCATACCGCTGCTCATGGTAATGTCACCATACAAGCCCATCAAAGCAAGATGCGGCTCGATAGTGAGCAAGTACTACGCATCCATAGCCGTGACAGTATTGAGATTATCGCGCTTGATACGCTAACGCTGAAAGCCGCAGGCAGCGGTATTGAGATATCAGGTGGCAATGTGACGTTTATCACGCCAAGTCAGGTGGGCTATAAGGCAAGTAAGGTGGATTGGGAGAGTGGGGGTGAAAGTAGTCCAACGATTACTATGCCGCAAGACGAGCTTGCCGACTGTGCTGCCAAGACTGGTAGTGCTGGCAATAAAGGTGGAGCGGTTTAGGTATGCTAATACCAAAAGTAGAGTTTCTCGATGATATTCAAGCGACTGACGATTATCAAAAGCAACTTAAGGCTTTATATCTAACAGTCTCTGACAATCAATATCAAACGCTGACAGTCCTTATTGATCTAAATATTTACGGTACAGCTGTCTTTGACTTATTAGACTGCGGCATAGATTTGCCATTTGAGCGCATCAAACGCATTCATCATAGCTTTAGCGATGATTTGGCACTTATTAAGATGTCACTTGATAGTAGTACAGGTCAACGGCTACTCGAGCAGCTACTGGCATTGGCACTATATGAAAACACCAATGATATATCTGGTTATCCGCATTCGCGTAGCGTCTGTCTATGGCTATTTGATCAACCAATCACAGAAACGCTTACACATAGTATATATCTGATAGGACAGGCATATGGAATAGGGACAAATAAGCGTCGCTATTTGCGCTATTGGGATCCTAGAGTGTTAGCGCTATTAACCTATATTTGGACAGCTGAACAAAAGCTACAAATATATCAACTGCGATTACCTCGTATTCATTATATAGATTTGAATAACACCTTTACGGAGATAGCGTTGCCGACACCCAATGAAGTATATCCGTCTAATACGGAAGTGGCGTTAAAGCAGCTCCAGCCTTTACCTTTTCGGTTCAGTCAGCAGCAGTGGCAGGTGCTCATACAGACAGAGTGGATAAATATGATACTGCGGCAGTTAAAGGGTCAAGTGGTAATTACCCATCGAGTTTATGAAATAATCATAAGCCAAGCTCTACTGATTGCTCAGCGTAAAATGTCGCAGCAGCAAGCCGTTAAGAATATCATTAAAGACTTAGAGCGAATGAAAGGTAAGGGGGTAGTGGCATGAGCAACGATTTAGGTTTTATAGATGGATTGACATCAAATAGTAAAAATAAAACTGAGCCTGTAGTATTAGAGCCTGACTATGAAATTCTTATTGAACCTGATTTGCTTGAAGTGGAATTAGAAACAATTACAGTAACAGCAACAGCAACATCTTGTCGTGATTACGAATGCGGAGCTACAGGTATACCGATTTTACCTGTAGTATTTAGTCAGCGCGACTATGGATTGAATTGTAATGATAAGCGTTATTTTAGAGATAGGTTATCTTCACATTTAGCTAAACATAATGCTATTACTAGCCTACCTACACAGACCTACCTTTATTGCTTCTATGACTTTGTTGGTCCTTATGGAGATGACGAAAAGTATATTTCAGAGATATTTACTGGTAAAGATGGTGCATTACGAAGAGTTAAAACTTATGAAGAAGATGATTTTGTAATAAAGGACAAAGAAGACGTTAATAAGATAGAGGTAACAAATATAGATGAGCCTGATAATGACAGCCTCGAGGAAATGGCACAGCCAGCTCTCTGCGATAGAAACTATCATAGTACGTTAGATAGTAAGTATCTCACCTTAGATCCAGGTGGAATAGTATGGCTTATGGGCAGTCATGCCAAGCTAAGTAAAGAAACATTAAAAAAATACTTTTATGATGAAGCACTGCGCGATAAGCGTATGCAAAAGTTCGTCGTTGATGACTTGACTGATAATAAAAATACTAGATATATGTCTAAATTTTTACCAGAACTGGATTATATGAATAGTTTTCATCAACGAAAGCGGTTAGAACAGGGCGGTGATATCGATGATAAAATTGCAATATATGAAAAAGATCGAAAAGAAGACATTCAAGGTGCTATACGTTCTGCTTTTCAGCTATACAAAAGTATGGAAAGAAGTATTTCGGAAAGAGTAGAGACGCTTCAAAAAAGTATTGACGATGGATATAGTGACGAATTGGGTAGAACTGAATTGAAGTTTTTAAAAAAAGCAAAACCCATGATGGTCGCCCTGCCTGATCCCGTAGGAGAGGTGGTAGCAGCAGCAGAAAAATGTAATTACCTAATTAGCCAGCTATCGGAAAATAGCAATCTGCGCAAAGTAGCAAACGCGCTGATTATAAAAAATCTTGAAGAATCGAGTATAAAAACAACCAAATACGAGGGTAAAGAGTGGTTTAATTGGGGTGATGATGACTATCTTGGTACTTTTTTAAACGATATATTTAAAGATACGGATCGCGATACACTTATATTCAAACATATCAATGAAAGTAATTACCGTTCTTATCTACGAACCTCTCAGCAAGTTATTGGAATAAAAAAGCAACTTCTTGAGGCACGGAAAAACTATATTTCTATCATTACGGATACGGAAAAACCGTTAAATTTTCAGTACATTTTAGAAAATGATTTTGATATCAATCTTATCCATGACGAAGAAACGGCTAGAGGTTTTGAGGCTATAGTTGCTGGTTGTATTACTAGTTGTGGAATTGATGATAGTAACCTTGGACTACCGCAAAGTATTCTTGATTCCTTTGCAAAGTCTGCATCAAAAGGTAATGATATCGCTGATGAAGAATTTCAGAAAGTATTATTACCTCAGCTTAGTCAAAGCACTGAAATAAATCAAAACTGGTTACTTAAAGCGCTTGGTGGATTAGATAAAGACTTAGTCCAAAAACTTTATGATTTTAGTAAACAAGATAGAGGGACGGAAGCTGCGGGTGCAGGTATTGACTATCTTGGCGAGAAGATTAGCGTTAGTGAACTTGAGAGCATAAAAGTCAACAGTGAACGCAGCGCTGCTGCTAATAAGAATGCTCTAGTTAAAACTCTAAGCCAAAACTTAATTAAACTGTATCATCATGATCCAAAAGCTTTTAAAAATTTACATCTTACCCTACAAGCAAGTATTTATGGTCATACTGGCATCAAGATTGTACCGAGGCGAGTTATCGCTAGTATGGATACGATGTCAGCCTTTGCCAATTATGCTATGGATATGACTGTACCAAAAACACTAAAAGACGCTATCAATGCTAGAGCACGTAAAATCAAATCAGGAGCGATCAATAAGTATGAAGGTATGTCAGGCAATACAGTCACGCGGTTACCTAACATTGATACTCCTGCTCAAGCGCAGATTTATATACTCAATCATATTGATGAAGCGAAGCGAAGCAATAAGAGTGTTAGCTCTCTTGAACCTCTTAACAATGGAAAACCTATCAACCTTGATGCTTTAGATGCAGAGCAGCTAGCAGCTGAGGCAAGGCAGTGGCGTGGTAAAAGCGCAAATGTCGCTGCTGGTGGCTTCTCTATCTTTATAACCTTCTTTCAATTAAAGTCAGTCGTTGCAATCCTACCATTTCTCTCAAAACTCAGATATGCAGGTGATAAATTATTATTAACTCAAACACAACTAGGCACAGTAAGTACCAGTCTAGCCATTGTGACAGCTAGTATGGATACCACAGCAGCAGGGGCAAGTATAATAGGCAGAACCAGCTTTGCCAGCAAATTAATATATGGGGCAGGATGGGTTGGTGTAGTTGGGGCGGTATTGGAAGTAGGAAGCTTGACTATTTATGGTTATCGTAAGTTTAATGATGGTAACATTCCATCTGGTTTATTAACCATTGGATCAGGCGTATCTGTATCTGCTTCGGCCGCAGCGGGATTAATTTATGGTTATGCAGCAGTTAGTACGTCATCAGCTGGAACAGCTGCTATTCCCGGTGCCGTATTATTATCTATTATGATGATAGGATTATCTCTAAGCTATAGCTTTCAGCGTCTAGCTTACAAGTATGATGATAAACAAAACGTACTTATTGAATATTGGCTAGACAACAGCGTGTTCGGTAATCAAGCTATGCGAGGACAAGACTATTATCTAATAAATCCGTTCCAGTCAAAGCCCGCTTTTAATAGCTTAGCAGAGGATATTAGCGGTTTTATTACCGCTTGTTCAGGCTTTTTTGCAAGAAGTGCGTTAAGTAAAAACCACGGTAGAACAAATGGGATATTAGGAGGTGCTGTTGCTGGCATACATGGTATCAAATTTAACAGCCAAGTCGTGATGGGTCAGTTTATTGACAGTAGTGAGTTGCATATTTCTATTGAGCTAGTTACGAAAGATGGCAAGGTTTTGAGCAATTTATTCAATATGTCATTATCATCTGCTAATGGCTCACTACAACCTACTGGAAATGGCGCATATTTTGATCACAGTAAAGTTGTTATAGAAAGCAAAGATAGCGGTACTGTGGTCACTGTCAAAGATATCTATATCAAAGACAGCGTCTATAGTGCAGATAGCATTCAAAAGGGCAGAGTAATCATTAAGTATATCGCTGATGCCACTCAAAACCCTATCTATCCACTCTATGACTTTGCTTACATGGATAATAACAAATACTGAGCCAGTGACTACACAATATATTTAAGTTGAGTTCTATTATGTTCCTACCACTTCCACCTAAGCCCCCAGTGTTCAAAATAATCAGTCGCCCCTATGAAGGTAAGATATCCAGCTTTAAAGAAAAAAATGACAGTATTGATAGACTAAGTAATCTTATTCATGAGGTCAACCCAGATTATTTACTGTTTCATCCAGTGATTAATTCTATTCAAAATGTATGGCTTTTAGCTTCTTATGGGTCATTATGGTTGTTTGGTCAGTTCTTCTTTTTAATATATGCTATGTTCAATGCAATAATAAAAGAAGGAGTACCAATTTATTATTTCTACGCAACTATATGTCTTATTTTCATTTTCATTACTTTTTTTACTGCCCCTTTCCTAACACTTAAGCAGCTGGTTATTAAAAAATCTCGATACAATAAAGTCTTATTACTAAAAAAAACCCAACAAATTGCTTACTACGAACACAATCGAAAGCAAGAACCTATCTTTCATCTGATTAATTATAAAGATATTACAGCCTCTGTCAGACGTAATGAAGGCTTAATATTTGAAGTTCTCAATCTTCATGTTATTGATGAGTCAACAGGGGAGTTGATACATTCTATTAGCTTTGAAGATATGCGACTCAACTCCTACGATCAATGGGCATTCATCCGCACCTACATGGAGCGTCCAGCAGAAGAGCTGCCTTTAAACACAGAATACGCTCAAGCGTGCCCAACGGACATGAGTCAGTCATTATTTGCCTGTGCTGATATCGCTCAAACCTCCAAAGAGTTTTATGATAAGAATCCTACTCATGAGTTTCGTCTCGCTGATTGGATTATTAGGTGCTGCACTATCAGCTACTTAGACCTTGCCGAGGGTAATATCTATCAATCAAGCGCCAATCCTGCTTTGCATCCTGAAGTGCAGCGACGGCTCATGTGGGATGGCATAAACAATCCGTATAACATCTTGCCTGTCACCGCAGAGCGCCAAGCCGCCTTTGCAAACCAAAATCAAGCCGTTAAGCGGAAATGGTATTCAGGCATTGCTGTGAATGCAACGTGGTTTATCGGTTCGATACTGTATGTGATGCTGGTGATTGCTTAGATAAAAACTTATCAGCTAACATCAATTAAACAGTATGAGTACCGCTAAAAATGAACAACTACATTATAAGACCGCAAGAGATTTACTTATTAGAACGCTATAGTTCACCCGCTTACTTTAAAGAGATGCGCGATGCCTTTGCGAATATGCTAGAAGCTGCTGAATATGCATTGGAGCTATTTGTCAATGATTTACCCTTTGATTACCGTACGCGTCCTATCAATAGACAACCTGATATCGTTTGGGGCGAGCGGGTATTGCCAAACCTACGTAGCACTTTAGACAACCTTAACGTCGGTTATCAAGAGCTGTTAAAAGGGGATCTAGCAGCAATAGGCTATGGCGGTAATGTAAAAAGTGATTTTCGGGCTATCAGCATGGATTACGATATCGACTGGATGCCAGAGCAGCAACAGCTGAATTATGAGAAATGGGAAAGAGAGGCAAGCTTACGCGCTTTTAACATGGGAATAACCAGTTATTTTGGTTGGTGTTTATACGACTTAATAGAAAATTATAGCATTGAATCAAGAGGAGCGCTTAATGCGCCTGAATCATGGCCTATCTATAGTCTCAATCAAAAATATAGCGTTAAGGTAGATGAGGTCGTCCCTGTCGCTGGCATTTATGTACCAAATCGAGCAGATGCCAGTGCTCAAGTGCTATTAGATGGCATGTTAGCGAATGAAGCTAATGTCGGTTATGACCCTGATACGACACATGCTGTCGGTAGAGCTCCTGTTACTTGGATGCTCGTTGAGCGTATCGCGGATAGTGGTGGTGGCAGTAGTAGTGTAGTATCGGAATCTTCACGTTGTGAGGCAGATCATCCTTGTCCGCAGACAGGATATTGGTGGTCACCTGCCAGTCAGGAGTTGCAGCATTTTCAAGCAGAAGACATCATGCCAGACATGACTAAAGGAAGGTGGGAAACCATTTGGTATTTTAACGCAACCAACCCGATGACTATTCAACCTACCACGAGTTATATAAAAAGGAAAAGAGCCAGGCGACCTAAAGCTTATAAATGACACAATGGAAATGCGTATTCAAATAACTATGTTAAATATACTTTTTTTACTACAGTCATCGTCGATATATCGATTCTGCTGTTTGTTAAACAAAACTGTGGAGCCACTATCTATGAGCAATTATTAAAGGCTATCTTTATGCAGGCACTGCGTTTATTTATGCTCACGGATTCCAAATTAATGCTTGCGCTGGCTAGTGTCACCAATAGGCCGTTAAGTACTATGAAAGTGGCTGCTTTTTTTATCATGTTAGGGTCGTTCTATCTATTTTTTATTACGACACAAGGTTTGCCTTTTCAGAATGGGATAATAGGATGTGGCTAACTATTGATTATATACAATTGATATAGCTTATTACCCTAAACGTGAGAAGGACGTTTAACAGTAAAGCTAGCAGTTCATTACTAGTAAATTGTCTAAATAGTGGAAAAAATTTAGTTTAATAAGAGAAAGTGCACAATAAGAAAAAGGCTTCCAATTGCTTGGAAGCCTTTTAATATAATGGTACCCGGAGCCGGACTTGAACCGGCACGCTATTACTAGCGAGGGATTTTAAATCCCTTGTGTCTACCAATTTCACCACCCGGGCAAAACTTGTATTATCTAAAAGTAAGCTTTCTACTTATTAGATAGTGGTCGCTATTATAAGCATTTATATTAATAAAGCAAGCTAAAATTAATATAAATCCTAATAAAATTTTAACCTAAATAATTGGAGGCTGAGGTCGGAATCGAACCGGCGTTAACGGAGTTGCAGTCCGCTGCATGACCACTCTGCCACCCAGCCAATCAAGGACGCCTATATTAGCAAATATAATTTAAATTACAAGTTATTTTTTCGCTAAATGCGAATTATCTACTCAATTCTCCTTATTTGACTATAAATTAATGGCTATTCAAAGTATTAACAGGTCAAATTAAGCCATTATCAAGCATAAAAATCAGGGATGGTTCGTCAAAAAACATCATAATTATCGAATATAATGTGCGAAATAATATCTTCATTATTTCGTTGTGTGTTTGATAAAACGAGATAGGGAATAGATAGTGTTTTAGAAAAGCTTCGATTGAGCTAAAAAGGAGACAATTTATTATCGAAAAATCAGGGTTGTATGTCTGTCATTAAAACGCTGCAAATGAGAGTTTATGAATGAGTGCGCTTCATGAGAGAGTCGAGCATAAAACTTTATAGGTCTGAATAATTCGAATAGTAAGTGACTCTGTTATCACGCAAAAAACCCGCTAATCCTAAGCCATAACGCTCAGCGACACGCACTGCCGTACTGGTAGGTGCAGACATACCGACTAGCCAAGGGATGCGCCCACGAATGGATTTTTGTATCAGTTCAATCGATAGGCGCGAGGTCATAAGGACGCAGCTAATCTCTATTTTATTGCGCAGTTGCCAACCGATCAGCTTATCAAGCGCATTATGGCGCCCTACATCTTCGAATAGGTATAGCTGCTGATTATACATCGTAGCAGCGGCGTGTACGGCACCGGTCAATTGGTGCGTATGCTGCATCGCATCGACCTGCTGGCGTATTGCTAATAGACAGTCAAGACTTGGTGTATCTGCCTTTTGTCTGTTTTGACGATAGATACTCAAGTCAGGCAGTGCTTGTGTTAGCCCTGTGATGCCGCACATACCACAACCTGTACGCCCTGCTAGCTGACGTTTTTGCGCTTGGATACGCTGATGGCAACGCTGGTTTAGTACTAGCTCCACCACATAAATGTCATAATCTTGCAGTGACGATAAGCTTTGTTCAAATGCTGCAGATTCTAAACTTTCATCCGGAGCATCTCTTATAAATCGTTCCTTTATAAATGAGTCTTGCGTGAATTGTTGATAATTTCCAATATCATTCAGTTGGGTAACTTCCCAATCAAGCAGCTCATGGCTATGTTGAATTAAGCCTTCGCTAAACAAAAATCCGACGGCTAAATACTCTAGCTCCTGAGGGCTTGCCATCAATACCGCATAGTGAATACCATTGATAACGATAGCAACCGCAGCTTCCACTGCCAAGCTCGCTGATTGGCAGTCGATACTGATTTGCTGCATATGGGTCTGTGCAATATTAATCTTAGCAACACGGGTCTCAATAATGTTGTTAGGGTTATATTTATCTGTCGGATAATGATGCTTTTGCGCCCAATGATTACGTGCAAGCGGCGTTGCAGATGACTTTAGAGTTTCTGATGTCTTATTTGTTAGGGTTTTTACCGAAAAATTATCGCTATATTTTGCGTCAGTTTCAGTATCACTTTGGGCAATCATAATACCTCGTTATATCGTATGGTCATTACCAAAGTTATCATCTCCTTTAAATATATGCATCATTCAGTGATTCGCCCGTTGCTGACTATGCATGATCGGTCGTACCAGTATTTGCCTCAACGCGTTGCAAAACAACGGTCGTCGATTTATACGCTGGTATGTGAGAGTCTGGTGCATGCGTGTCTAAATCAAATAAATCATTACATTCAGGATAATAAGTTGCGACAGCGTTAGCGGCGATATCCATCTCAGTCAATACTAACGGCCCTAGCGCGCGTGGCTGAACGGTACCGTCTGTGTTATTTGAACCATTTGAGATGGCATGACGGGATATGATTACTCGGTCACCTGCTTGCCAACCCAAACGAGTCATCTCATCTGGGTGCATAAACAACACATCACGGCGATTGGTTTGGCGATAGCGATCTTCAAATCCGAAAATCATGGTATTAAATTGGTCATGGCTACGGACACTGGTCAATTGCCAAATTTTTTGTTCATTGTTTGGCGCATTATTAGTCTTATCATTGGGTTTTTTGTCATGATGAAAGGCTAAGGAGGTCTCTGCCATTTGTGCTGCGACGTAGGTGATAGGGTATTGTGGTACTTCAAATTGCGCTTTGCCACTATCAGTATTCCATACACGATGACGCGCAGAATGGTACAAATGAAAGCCACGCTCTGTTGCGCGAATACGCTGATTAAAGTCTTCAAAACCGTCAATCGCTTGGGCGATATAATCACGAACGATGTCAAAGTCTTCACTCATTGCTTGCCAAGGAATGGACGAATCAGCACCAAGCACGTGAGTGGCGATATCTGCCACAATTTGTGCTTCAGACTTTAACGTACCGCTGACAGGTTTCAGGTTGCCTCGAGTGGGTACAATCTGACACATGGAATCTTCGATAGTGGCAAATTGCTCACCTTTGGCAGTAATAATACGTTCGGTACGACCTAAGCAAGGCAAAATAAGATTGTTCGCGCCCGGATACAGCATAGTTTCATTAAGTTTAGTACCGACAAAAATATTGAGCTGAGTGGTGGTTAAAGCGTGTTGAATCGCACTGGTATCAGGTGCTGCCACGGCATAATTACCGCCCATACTCATAAATACTTTTAGCTTACCGGCAATCAATGCTTTCGCACCAGAGACCACATCAAAGCCATTTTCTTGTGGCATCGGACGTTCAAACACACGCTCAAGGCTGTCGAGTAGCTTTTGTGCAGGGCGCTCATGGATGCCCATGGTGCGGTCGCCCTGTACGTTAGAGTGACCACGAACGGGAGACGCGCCTGCGCCATCAATACCAATCATCCCCATCAATAATAATAGGTTGGTAATCATCGCTACATTGTCATCGCCTTGGACGTGCTGAGTGATGCCCATGCCCCAGGTGCAAATGGTCGCAGGACTCGCCGCTACCAGTTTTGCTATATTAATGATTTCCTCTTTACTGATACCAGACCCGCATTCTACATCCGGCCATGATTGTTGGCGCAGCCATGCGTCGAGTGCCTCATATCCTGAGGTATGCTCATCCATAAAGCTTTGATTGATTTTATTGTTTTTAGTCAGCCACTTAGCGATACCTGTTAATAGTGCTGCATCGCCGCCGATCTGAATTTGAATGACCTCATCGACCATCTCATCACTTTGACCAGCTGCCATATGCGTGGGCTTTTGCGGATTTCTAAATTTACGTAAGCCTTGTTCGCGCATAGGGTTGATTGAGAAGATCCGACAGCCTTGCTCGTGAGCATGGGCAAGCATTTCAAGCATGCGTGGATGATTGGTCGCAGGATTTTGTCCAAACATCAATATCAGCTTGGCTTGCTCAAAGTCTTCTAGTTTCACAGTCGCTTTGCCAATACCCAACTGTCTACCGAGCATTACCGACGTTGGTTCGTGACACATATTGGAGCAATCGGGTAAATTATTGGTGCCAAAACAGCGCACAAACAGCTGATACATAAAGGCGGGCTCGTTGGTCACACGGCCTGAGGTATAAAATAGCGCCTCATCTGGCGAATCAAGCTGTCCTAATTGCTCAGCGATACATGTATAAGCGGCTTCCCAAGAGATTGGTAAGTAGCGGTCTTGCGCGGCATCATAATATACAGGCTCTGATAAACGACCACTATGCTCAAGCTCATAGCCCGACCAGCCTTGTAGTTCGGTGACGCTATGTCGCGCAAAAAACTGCGCATCGGCTTTTTTAGTCATGGTCTCACTAGCGATGACTTTGATGCCGTTTTCACAGACATCAATGGCTTTATGTGACTTATGATCTGGCCAAGCGCAGCCCGGACAGTCGAATCCGCCTTTAGGTTGATTGCTTTTTAGCACACTTACGCTACCCCGTAAAAAAGTCTGATAATCCATCAGCTTACGAGTAGAGGAAATCAGCGCAGGCCAACCGGCAGCAGGGTGGGAGTAGACAGGAATTTTGCGCATGACAGACCTCATAGTAAATGGCGGTAGCGGACTTTGATATACAGCAACTATATAGTGACGAGCGAGAAGTTTGTAGAAGCATTAACTATAGGTAACAAAAAAACCTTTAAGAAAAATGTATTTCCTTAAAGGTTTATCGTGTCTATGCTCACTCACAAGCGAGCATAGAATGATGTCTTCATAAATGCCATCTTCTTAATATATCAGTAACGCGCGTCTTTAGGTTTCTTACCATTTGGCCAATCATTGACTTTACCAGCAAAGTCAGGGCGCGGCTGATGAGTAAAGAAGTGCGCCACATCGACGGCATCTTGATCGCTCAGCACATTTCCGTGACCCCATAAGCCTTTGGTCTGAATACCCATCGGCATGTTGTATTTTACAAAGGCCGCCGCCTTGTAAGTACGTGCCATACCAGCACCGATGTTAAAGGATTCATCGCCCCATAGTGGCGGGAACACGATATCGCCGCGACTGTCTTTGATGCCTTCGCCATTATCACCATGACAAGTTGCACATTGAGCTTTATAAATTTGTTCGCCGCGGACAGGATCTGGGATTAGTGATTCATCCACTTTACCTGCATTTTGGATATCGACTTTTTGCTCTTTTGGGGTATTTTGCGATAGCCACTTCATATAAGCCAACATTGCCAGCATTTCAGGGGATTCAGGTTTCAACGGTTTGCCATTCATTGAGCGCTGGAAGCAGCCATTAATACGTTTGGTTAAATCGACTTCCTTACCAGATCGTGGCATCACGCGCGGATAGAAGTTATAACTATTGATGTACGGGTCGCCAAGTGGAATTTTACCTTGTGAGATATGGCAGCTGTTACAGTTCATTTGCGCGCCCACATGCTCTGGCAGTAAGCGCTTGGTTTCGTTTAATAAGCGCTTACCATAAAATATCTCATCAGCATTTGGTTCATCCAAGATAGCCGTATCTTGCGGCAGCACATAAGTGCCGATATCTTCGTTGGCATCATTAGCAGTGACTAAGCCGTACTCAGGCGCATTCTGCTCGATAGGCTCGGGCTGAGAGCAACCACTACTGATAGCGGCGATACTAAGCGCTGAAGCAGTAAGGATAGCAGTGGTTAAGTTGCTTATATTAATTTTTTGAGAGATAACGCTAGCAATAGTAGGCAAGTTGAGTGGAGATCTTTTCATTATTCTGCTCCTTTTGTTTGCGCATCAATACTTAAGTCTGGGGCAATATCCGTACTGGTTTTTGGTTTTTTGGCGAGGAAAGCCCGCATTTTTACCACATCATCGACATCGATTTCAGGCGCTTGGTTGGTCCAGCTATTACGGACATAATTGACCACTTCTGCCACATCTGCATCGCTAAGATTGCTGAATTCAGGCATAGTAAACGCCATACGGTCATGTGGAGTTTCAGGCATACGACCACCGCTTAAGGTAATCTGTAGTACCGAATCGGCATTGTTAGAATAAACCGCACTATTGCCATCAAGCGCTGGGAAAATACGCGCGACTCCTTTACCATCGACACGGTGACAAATTTGGCAATATTCGGCGTACAAAATCGAACCGCGTGAATCATAGTCGCCATCTAGTAATTTTTGCGTAGTGATGTCTTTTTTCGCAGGCAGTGTGGCTTCTTTGTTTGGTGCTGGCGTTAACGTTTTAAGATAGGATGACATGGCGTTGATGTCGTAGTCGGTCATATACTGGGTGCTATGCTCAACCACTTCGGCCATGGCACCAAAGGCAGCAGTGGTATCAGTACGACCAGTTTTGAAGAAGTCATTTAATTCTGAGACCGTCCAAGTACCAAGTCCGCGATGCTCACCGCGGATACTTTTAGCGCGCCAACCATCGATGATGGCACCGCTCAAATACTTGTTAGAATCTGCATTACTTAGAGCGATTTCTTGAAAGCCGATACCGCGTCCAGTATGACAAGAGCCGCAGTGCCCAGGACCTTCGACTAAGTATTGACCACGAGTCAATAGGGCATCGTCTGTTTCAGGGACAAAGTCACGCTTGCGATCAAATAAGACCTGCCAGTATGCCAAGGGCCAGCGCCAGTTTGCTATCGGAGGTAGCTCGCTTTTTAGATTGGCTTGCTTGACGGCTTTGACATCGGACATAAAAAAGGCGTACATCGCGGCTAAGTCTTCGTCTGGCATGAGCTGGTAAGAGGGGTACGGCATAGCAGGGTATAAGGCTTTATTATCACTGCGTACCCCATGCTTAACGGCGTTCTTAAAGTCGTCGAAACTATAGTTGCCGATGCCAGTTTCTTGATCGGGTGTGATATTGGTCGAATAAATTGCCCCAAGTGGCGTTAGCATAGGCAGACCGCCTGCATAAGTCTCGCCATCGAGCGTGGTATGACACGCGACACAGTCAGCAGTGTGCGCGATATATTCGCCCTGCTTGATGAGAGCAGGATCAGTGATATTGACCTCGATATCGCTACTGCTGGTGCGCATATTTGGCAGTAATTGCCCAATAATAAAGGCAACCACCAGCCCGATGACGGCTGCTATTATTATAATCAGTGGCCATTTTTTCATAAGCCCGCCCTCCATAAGATATTTTTACTAAGCTTATAATTCATCACCCATATTTCATGAGGTGTATTAATCATTCTTATTGAAATCAAAATTGAAATCGAATATTTGTGATTTAAGCTCAGCGAATTAAAAGTTACACGACTGTCATATAGTATAGGGTAGCGGGTAATATTGTGATATTGTGGAAAACCACATTATAATTAAGGTTTTTACTTATAATGTACGTTTGGTAGGTCAAATATAAGGCTAGGTGTATGCATAAAAAGTCTAAAATTTGGACTATCTTAAAGGCTTGTTTTATTACCGTTGTTGCATCGGCTGCTTGGTTGATGCTATCTAATGCCACCGCCCAGACCTACTATTTGGGTGTGCTGGCACCGCAAGGCGAAACAGCCGCACAAAATCGCTGGCAGCCGTGGCTTGACGAGCTTAATGATCAGTTATCAGATGACACCGTGATATTGGTACCTTTGGCGCTGGAGAATTGGCAACAGCAAATAGAAGCACAGCAGTTTGCGCTAGTGCTTGGCCCGCAAGTACAGTTTATAAAAATGAATACCATCAGGTGGCGCTGGCTGGCTACCTTACAAACAGAGACGGCTCAATTAAATAGCAATGCGCAAAACGCTCGTGATAAAAGTTCTCGTGATAAAATTTTTAGCAATCAAGGATTTGATGCTGAGGGTGTTAATGGGCAACAATCGCAAAATCAGCTATCGACGACAGTCACCCTCGTCAATGAATTTAATAAGCTAAATGAATATACGCCATTAAAACAGCCGAGTGCGATGGAAGAGGTCGCCAGTGCTTTATGGGTCGCTGCCGACAGTGATATTTATCGTTTGCAGGATTTAGAGCAACGTCATATTGCTGCCGTCGACACTGACGCATTTGGCGGTTATTTATTGGGCGCGCATTTATTACAGCAAAATGGCATCACGCCAAATCACTATCAAACACAGTTTGTCGGTTATCCGATAGAGCGCACTTTGCATGCCTTGGCTCGCGGCAAGGTAGACGCTGCCATTACACCGCTTTGTTTGATGGAAGAGATGGCAAGGCGCGGTCAAATCAATGACAAGCAATACCGTCTCATTCATCCAGTCGCCACTGTATCCAGCTGCCACTCTTCAACGAAAATATACCCAAATTGGACATTGGCAGCGACCGAGCAAGCGCCAGATGCTTTGGTGCGCCAGATCAATCAAAATCTATTTGGCAAGAGTCAATTAGAGCAGCGCTGGTTGCCAGCAGAATCAAGTAGCGATGCTGAGCGCATTCTTTATGAGATGAATCGTCATCCCGCCCAAAAGCAGCTGAGCGCGCATATGATCGACTGGATAAAGGCGCATCGATTATGGATGGCTGTGATTATTTTGGTTATCCTGATATCGACAGTAAATTATGCTTGGATGAGCTGGCTGGCATGGCGGCGGCAAAAAAAGATAGTGCGGCAAAATAGGCTAATCCGTGATTATGATCAGCAGTTACACCAATCAGAGCGCTTTGCGGTCATCGGTGAGATGAGCGGTGCTATCGCTCATGAAATAAATCAGCCGCTGGCAACCATTCAAAATTATGCGCAAGGGTTATTGATACGCAGTCAACATACAAGTTTGTCTAAAAATGCTATCGACATAGCGCCACTTGATAATGCGGCAACAGAGAATGCTCTACAGCAGATTGTCAATGAAACAGAACGTGTCGCTGCTGTAGTGACTAATATTCGCCGCTGGGCTGGACGGTCGCAAGCGAAGGAAACTCGTGTCGATATCGCAGCTATCTATCAACAGTGCATTTTATTATTGGGTGAGCAAGCAGTAGGTGTCAATTTTTGGCTGGCAAGTGATTATCAGCATTTAACCTTGCCAAATTTGCTATTAGATCAATTACTGATAAATAGCATGACCAATGCTGCGCAGCAAGGGGCGACCAATATCATGCTCCGCTGTCAGGCAGAGGAACATGATGGCAAGCAATGGCTGGTATTGCATCTAAGCGATGATGCTGGCGGCTTTGATCAAGCCCAGCTTAAAGCACAGCACCTACCAGAGAACCTACCCAGTCAGTATGCTACTCAATCAACGAAAGCAGGCGGTCTAGGATTAGGACTGATGATATGTCAGCGCTTATGCAAGTCGCTGGGCGGTATGATGCAGCTAAATAATATTGATGCCGCACGTGAAATTGAGCAATTTTACCAAGTAATGAGCAGCGAGCAGCACCGCTTTAAACGTAGCTTAAATGGTAAGATTCAGCTGCTACAAATCAATGTTAACTATCAGCTGTCAAACATGGTGGGCGCACAAATATCTTTTTATCTGCCATTATCTTTAGCGAATAACGACGAAAAACTCTAATGAATATCAATAATGTATTTAGCCATAAGGTCACATATGACGTCTAATCAACTCTCAAATGAGCCTACGTGCTGGCAAGATGAAAACAGTCATCTGTCTGACGATTTATCAGGCATTACGCCAGAATCGCTTATTATTCATATCATTGATGACGAAGAAAGTGTGCGCATGTCCTGTGATTTTTTGATTAGCAGCTTAGGGCTATCGACCAAAGTGTGGGCAAGTGCGCTGACGTTTTTGCAACAAGTTAATATTTGTCGTCCAGCAGTGATTGTGAGTGATTTGATGATGCCAGAGATGAGTGGTCAAGCGCTACAAGTGCATCTTAGTCAACAGGACAGCCCTATGGCATTGATAGCGCTAACGGGAAATGGCGAGATTGCTGATGCTGTCAATATGCTGAAGCAAGGTGCGGCTGATTATCTGGAAAAACCGATTAATAGCCGCCGGCTACAAGAAGCGCTTGCATGTGCGCAAAACCTCACTCTAAAACGCGCCACGCTTTATGATATTAAAAAGCTCTATGCGCAGCTGACCGATAAAGAAAAGCAGGTTGCCAATGAATTGTTAGAAGGTAATTTGAATAAAAATATCGCTGATCATTTAGACGTTTCCGTCCGTACGGTAGAGGTGCATCGTTCACAAGTGATGAAAAAAATGCAGTCACAACATGTCAGTGAGTTGATTCAAAAGTTGGTTATGCTTGGGATTTAGTTGTATGCACGTGAGTAGACATAGATAGTTTACCTACACAAGCTATATTATCGGTTCACTAAATATACTTTAAAAAGATAAAAGGAATAATTTGTGTCATATTTTCAAAGCGATGTTGCTGAAACTGTTCACCAGTTCTCAGTTAAACACTGTCCTGATGATAGATATGCTTCATTTGATTATTGTTATGGATACTTCAAAAAAACCTCTTCACAGCAATTACGAGAAGATATGGAAAAAAGCTGTCTAGTTTTAGGTTTTTACCTAGCAAGCTGGGGCATGATGAGAGGTTCAAGCTTCCTATTAGGTCATAGCATTAAATACTTTGAACCTTTGATCGAATATATAGCCGAACAAGATAAATCTATTTGGGATATTGATGTCGATAATTACAATGAACAGAATATGGATATCATTTTAGAGATATATAAACAATGCAAAGAGCGACTGATTCATGGTAACAATGCCCACTTAACACTGATTACCAAAATTTTACTGGGTGTTTTTGGTTTTGTACCTGCTTTTGATAGGTATTTTAAAGATGCTTTTAGCTCTATCTCTACCAGTAAATGTGGGTATTCAGTGTGCAATAAAAATGCTTTAAGAAATATCCATCAGTTTTATTTAGATAACCAATATGAAGTTGATAGCCTAGCGGATAAATTGAAAATACTGGATTTTACAACTGGTGAGTCATCAGGGTTGAGATACCCTAAGGCAAAAGTAATAGATATGTATGGTTTTACCAAAGGTCTTAATATGAGCAAATAACTCAAAAATAATATTTTATGATTTTGGCTATAGAGATTAGCTAGAAAACATATCTTATCGAAAAAATGCCCATGCTTACATTAAGCGTGGGCGTTTTTTGACTCATTCTACCTTTGTAAACTAGCTCAATATCAAGCTATCATCTTCGACTTTTTCACCGCGAGTTTGCTCAAACATATCAAGTAAGTCATGTACAGTCATGCCTTGACGTTTATCGCCAGCCACATCTAATACCACTTGTCCTTGATGTAACATCACCGTTCTGGTGCCATGCGCTAATGCCTGCTGCATTGAGTGCGTGACCATCATCGTTGTAAGCTGATTGTCCGTTACAATTTTATCGGTCAATTCTAAAACGAAAGCAGCAGTCTTAGGGTCGAGGGCAGCAGTGTGCTCATCAAGCAATAAAATTTTGGAGGGCTGTAATGACGCCATCAATAGGCTAACAGCTTGACGTTGACCACCGGATAACAGGCCCATACGGTCGGTTAAACGATTTTCTAGACCCAGTTTTAATACTGACAGTTTCTCGCGAAATAAGTCACGGTTATTTTGATTGAGCGCAAAGCTTAAACCACGTTTGCCGCCGCGCTTATAGGCAAGCGCCATGTTTTCTTCGATGGTTAGCGCCTCACAAGTTCCCGCCATCGGGTCTTGGAAGACACGAGCCACCCAATGAGCGCGTTGGTGCGCGGTTTTTTTGGTGACATCGATGCCATTTAATAAGATTGAACCGCTATCGACGCGCGTGGTGCCACTGACCGCATTTAAAAAGGTCGATTTACCCGCGCCATTGGTACCGATAACAGTCACAAACTCGCCATCAGCGATATTCAGATTGATACCGCGTAGGGCAGGGTTTTCAATGGGCGTTCCAGGATTAAAGGTCAACCGCAAATCTGTAGCTTGCATCATAATAATTATTCCTTATGGTTGCACATTGACATTAAGCCCGAACTTTACGACTTAAAAATTTATTTTTAGCTTTGGGCAATACCAAGGCCAATACCACGAGCAGCGCTGTAATCAAGTTTAAATCCTGCGGACCAAAACCAATACTACGTAGCGTATCGCTCGATAGGGCAACCTGAATAAACAGCTTGTACAATACCGCACCGACAACCACAGCAAAGGTAATCAGCCAAATACGCTTGGCAGGAATGATGGTTTCACCAATGATGACCGCTGCTAAACCGATGACAATGGTACCAATACCAATCGAGATATCTGCGCCACCTTGAGTCTGCACAAACAATGCACCTGCTAGAGCAATCAAACCGTTAGAAATCGCCATACCAATGATGGTCATCCATGAGGTGTTAATGCCTTGCGCCTGTGCCATTCGGAGGTTGGAACCCGTCGCCCGCATCGAAAGACCCGTTTCGGTACTATAGAACCAGTTTAAAAATAACATGGCAGCTATCACCACGACACCAATAATTAGACAGCGCATCCAATAACCGTTGCCATCCGTGACCAAGGTGCTAAAGACCGTGGTTTCACCCAATAATGGCAAGTTCGGTGCACCCATAATCCGTAAATTGATAGAATATAGTGCGACCATTACCAAGATACTGGCAAGTAGTTGCAGGATGCCAAGTTTGACGTGTAGCCATGCCGTAACAATACCAGCAACGGAACCTGCCAACATACCGAAAGCACAGGCAAGCCATGGGTTGACACCAGCTATGATAGAAATACCAGCGACAGCGCCACCTAGTGGAAAACTACCGTCAGCGGTCAAGTCGGGGAAGTCGAGGGTGCGAAATGAGATCAGCACACCAAGTGCTACTAGGCCATAAATCAGACCGCTTTCAAGTGCACCAAAAAAAGCAATTAAAGACATAAGAGATCAGTAAGTCATAACCAAGCGTTTAGCCACTAACGTTCTAATATCGATTCATAGAATGAGTGCGTGAGATAGATCAGCGCTGTCTCATCTATACGTCAATTTTAGCTAAACGACTAAGCGGTGAATTTAACAGATTAAACAATCTGCGGTTAGGGTAAACCAAAACATGTCACGATCAACAGCTATCATAAGCTACCTAGGTTCAAAGCTTTGATTAAAAAAAGGGCAAATTTAGAAATGACGCAAATACTTTATATTTAATCAATGTGGTTTAAATAAGAAGCCCAGCCTACTGATTCATAGCTGGGTTTCTGATGTTAAACATTTAGCCTCATCGCATAACGGTAGATGAAGGCTGACACCAAATCCATCAAACTCGGTATCTACCTTATGATAGCTGTAATGAGCTAGCTATAAAAGTGCGTTATTCTACCACTTCTTTTGCTTTATCGATAACCGCTTGTGACAAAGTAATGCCTTCTTCTTTGGCATGCTTTGGACTAACGTATAGATCCAACATTTGCGGGGTGTAGACAGGAATAGCGCCTGCTTTTTCACCATTTAAAATACGTACCACGATTTTGCCTGTTTCGCGACCGAGCTCGTAGTAATTCACGCCCAATGCAGCAACGGCACCACGCTCAACTGAGCTAGTGTCAGACGCAATCAGTGGAATTTTGCTCTCTTTGGCGACTTGATATAGTGATTCGTAAGCCGATACGACGTTATTATCGGTTGAGGTATAGATCATATCGACCTTACCTTCGAGGCTACGTGCTGCCATCGCAATATCAGTACTACGCTGGGCAGGCGCTTCGAGTACATTGATACCTAGTGGTGTCAGTTTTTCTTTTAAGTTTTTCAATATAATCGTTGAGTTGACTTCGCCTGGGCTATAAACGTAGCCGACATTTTTTAGACTAGGAATGATTTGACGCATCAGCTCAATTTGTGGCTCATAAGGCAGGGCATCAGAGCCGCCAGTGACATTGGTGCCAGAGCCATCTAGTTTTGTCACTAGTTTGGCGGCAACTGGGTCAGTAACTGCTGAGAATACTAAAGGGATACTGCTCGTAGCAGCAGCTACTGACTGCGCTGATGGAGTACCAATCGCAACGATAACGTCTGAATTATCTGCGACGAATTGCTTAGCAATCTGTCCAGCAGTGGCAGTGTTACCCTGTGCGCTTTGGAAATTAACCGTTAAGTTTTCACCATCCTTAAAGCCTGCTTCATTAAGCTCGTCGATAACGCCCTTACGGACGTCATCAAGCGCTGGATGTTCGACGATAGCCGTAATAGCGACGGTCTTCATCGCTGTGGCTGCATCGCCAGTAGCAGCTGTATCAGTGGTGCTGGTATCTTGTGCTGATTGATTACAGCCAGTTAAGATGGCCGTACAAACACCACCTAATAATAGTGCTTTACTAAAGTTAAAATGACCAAAACGATTTTGATACAACATGGGTCTCACTCCTGAAAATAATAATGTGTCCGTACATTATTTAATTTATAGATAAAAGGTATAGATGGATAAAGGGTAAAGCAGTTATCTGTATAGAAGGCTAAATGTTATTTTTCAGTGCTACTTGTCAAAACTATTTATCCGTATTATTTATCCGCACTCTGCGCTTGTTTGTCGACATTAATGGCATTTTTTAGCAGCTCATCAGTCAGACTGACGCCTTGCTCAGCCGCATGTTTCGGGCTTGCATATAAGGTTAAAGTATTCATCACTTCAGGCTTAATACTGCTAACTGCTTCGCCATTTAACACACGATACACCATTTTGCCTGTGGTACGACCAAAGTCATAATCATTGACACCAAGCGCCGCAGTCGCACCACGTCGCACACTGAACTCGTCCGAGGCAATGACAGGAATATCAAGCTCGTTGGCAGCACCTGCCATCGCTTCAAAGGCGGATACCACATTGTTATCTAGTGAGGTATAAATCACATCAACACGACCAGCAAGGCTACGAGTCGCCATCGCCACATCCGTTGGGCGATTGGCGGTGACGTCTAATATCTTAAGCCCACGCGCAGGCGCAGCTTTTTTAAGTTGATTGAGTACCACCACCGAATTGACTTCACCTGGACTATAAACATAGCCAATGGTTTTTGCATTAGGCGCAATTTTTTGAATATTGTCTAGTTGCGGCTCGATAGGTAGCTCACTAGACAGTCCTGTCACATTAGATTGGATAGGCGTATTGTTCTCGTTAATGAGCTTTGCCGCGACAGGGTCTGAGATAGCCGTATAAATAACTGGAACCGTCTTAGTTGACGCAACGATAGACTGAGCTGATGGCGTCGAGATTGCCACGATGGCATCTGGATTGTCTCCTGCAAACTGCTTAGCAATCTGACCTGCTGTCGCTGTATTGCCCTGAGCACTTTGAAAATTAATGGTTAGATTTTGGCCTTCAACATAGCCATTATCTGCCAACTCATCAATAATGCCGCGGCGCATCGCATCTAATGAAGGATGTTCGACGATTTGAGTGATGGCTAATGTCTTGGCAGGCTTATCAGAATCTGCGGCGGCACTTGTATCTGTCGTTGCAGCAGTGTCGGTCGTGTTTGAGCAGCCAATTAATCCAAGCGCGGCGCTCATAGCAGCACCGAATAGGCTGAAGCGTAAAGTAGTAGCAAAGGTCATTTTATTGGGGCTCATAGGTTAGAGAGTGCAGGTTACCCGAGTCAATGTTATGTGCATGCTGAGATAACGGGCTAACATCAAAGTAATCAATCCATTGATCATTACGTCCATATTATGACAGTAATGTAACTTATGGCAATAAGAAATTAAAACGCGTTTGTCATTACTTCTATAAAGAACGTGCTGAGTTAATATTCATCGATATTATCTTCTATATAAGCACTGATTTTGGCGATTGACCAGCGATAGTTTTGGGACAATAAAAAAGATGCCCAGCTGGACATCTTTTTTGTTTGTTGAGTAAGCCTAACTATTAAGCAAGCACATCGCCAACGACACAGCCATCAGGTAATGTCACGACCGTTAAGCCTGTCTTTGGATTGCCAGTCGATAGCACCATACCTTCTGATACACCAAACTTCATCTTACGTGGGGCAAGATTGGTCACGCAAATAACCTTTTTACCTTGTAGTTGCTCAGGCTCATAAAACTTACGAATGCCGCTAAACACATTGCGGGGTTTGTCTTCGCCAACGTCCAAGGTGAATTGTAAAAGCTTATCTGCGCCTTCGACATGATTGCAGGCTAAAACGTGAGCGACTTTCATCTCAACTTTGGCAAAGTCTTCGATACCGATATGGTCAGTTTGCTCAGTATTTGTCTCAGTATTTATATCAGTACCAGCTTCTTTTGCTGGCTTATTATCTTTTTTAGCAACGGCTTTGCTAGCCACTGGAGCAGCAGCTTGAGCCAAAGACTCTTTTGATGCCTCAACCATCGCGGCAACGTCTTTTTCTTCGATACGCTGCATTAAAGGCTTGAACTTATTGATTTTATGACCCAATAGCCACTCATTACGGCTGGCAAAGCTTAAGTCGTCAATGTTCAAAAACTCTTTGGCATTGGCGGTTAGCTCAGGCAATACTGGTGCAAGATAAACCATTAATTGACGGAAGATATTAATCGCGACCGAGCAAACATCTTGAACTTCTTGCTCTGCGCCTTCTACCTTAGCAAGCGCCCATGGTTTTTTCTCATCGATATATTCATTGGCTTTATCAGCACATTGCATAATCAAACGCATGGCGCGAGAAAACTCACGGTTCTCATAAGCGGCAGCAATCTCATCACCCGTTTTGGTAATATCTTCTAATAAACTTGGCTCAGCGCAGACTTCTGTGAGCATGCCATCGTACTTTTTGACCAAGAATCCAGCGCTGCGGCTAGCGATATTGACCACTTTACCAACCAAGTCAGAGTTAACCTTTTGCATGAAATCTTCTAAATCAAGGTTGATATCCTCGACTTTATCAGACAGTTTACTAGCAAAATAATAACGCAAGTATTCAGGATGTAAGTGATCAGCATACGTTTCGGCTTTAATAAAAGTACCGCGTGACTTACTCATTTTTTCGCCATTGACCATCAAGAAGCCATGAGCAAAAACACCCGTTGGTGTACGGAACTCACTACCAGCAAGCATAGCAGGCCAAAATAGCGCATGGAAATAAACGATGTCTTTACCGATGAAGTGATACACCTCGGTTTTATGCTCGTTTTCTTGCATCCAATAACGGTCGAAATCAAGCGCCTCGTCTGTACCTGCGCGCTTATCGCAGAGGTTTTTGAAGCTCGCCATGTAACCCACTGGCGCATCTAGCCAAACATAAAAATATTTGTCTGGCTCATCGCTTGGGGTATCTGGAATCTGAAAACCAAAGTAGGGTGCATCACGGGAAATGTCCCACGTTGCCAGACCTGCTTCAAACCATTCTTGTAGCTTATTGGCGACCGATGTTTGCAATCGATTGTCACTACGCGTCCAATCTTTTAAGAATTGCTCAAATTCAGGCAAATTGAAGAAGTAATGCTTGGACGTTTTCAGAATAGGCGTGGCATCTGATAATGTTGAATGCGGGTCTTTAAGATCCGTTGCATCATAGGTGGTACCGCAAACTTCACAGTTATCGCCGTATTGGTCTGCCGCTGCGCATTCAGGGCAAGTACCCTTGACAAAACGATCGGCTAAAAACAACTGTTTTTCAGGGTCAAATAGTTGTTCGACATCTTTTGTACTAATATGCCCAGCATCATTCAAGCGACGATAAATCAGCTCAGAGAAATGCTTGTTTTCTTCTGAGTGCGTGGAGTGATAATTGTCAAAGTTAATCAAAAATTTAGCAAAATCTGCTTCATGCGACGCTTTCACCGAGGCAATTTGTTCCTCTGGCGTGACGCCATTGGCTTCTGCTTTGAGCATGATTGCCGTACCGTGTGCATCGTCTGCGCAGACATAAGTGACCTGATGGCCTTGCGCTTTCATGGCACGTGCCCAAATGTCGGTCTGAATATATTCTACAAGATGCCCCAAATGGATATAGCCATTGGCGTAGGGCAGCGCACTGGTTACTAGAATCTCACGCACTTTTATCACCTATATTTTTATATAAACGGGTTGGTTATCAAACGTCTTAAGCGGTTTTGAGCTATTAGACGCGATACTATTAATATCAAACTATCAATGCTAAAACGTATTAAGCAAATAAAAATTTAAAAAAGTGTGCCTATGATACCGTAATTCAGCCAAATTTGTGACATTACCTGAGTAATTAATATAGTCGCTAATAAAGCGATTAACTCTATACGGTATATAGAGTGTCAATCAATTATGAGAGATAAATAGTCGGTTGTATTTAGAGGTAGTAATGAGAAAGCGTCCATAAAAAACCCACCAAGCAATCGCTTAGTGGGCTCTTCGGTATCAAGCAATAATCATTAAATTTAATTATCTTTAAGGTTTAATAAATGCCTCATTTCAGGACGTTAGAACGAGCCAAACATCGTCCCTAAAATGATAACGGCGACCACAGCAATAAGTGGAATCACCATCGTTACCATGGCGACGTTTAGATAGGACTGCTTATGGGTCAAATCACAAATCGCAAGTAAGGTGATGACAGCGCCACTATGCGGTAGCGTATCCAAACCACCCGCTGCCATCACGGCAACACGGTGCATGAGCTCTGGGTCAATACCTGCTGCGACCGCCATTCTTAAATAGTCTTCACCCAACGTCGAGAGGGCAATACTCAAACCGCCAGACGACGAGCCAGTAATACCAGCCAGCGTGGTCATCGCCACCGCTTCTGAGATTAAAGGATTGTCAGGTGTTAGATTTAAGATACTATCACGAATGATGAGGAAACCTGCTAACGAGGCGATAACCGCGCCGTAACCGACTTCTGAGGCGGTATTAAAAATCGGCAACATCGAATCATAAGTACCACGGTTGATGGTTTTTTGCAGATTATTCCAATGACCGATACGTAGCAAAATTAACACAGCACAAGCCACGACTAACGAGATGATAATTGACCATAAACCCAGTGAGCCTGCGATATTTAGATCAGGAAACTGAGCTTGTAAGCCGCTAAAATCCACTGATGGAAAGATAGCGTAAGTTAATAAAGCATTCAAGCCAATGACCAACACCAGTGGAATCATAGCAATAGTAAATGAGGTGTGGTGCGTATTTAATACTTCAGCTTCTTTTTTGGCTGCTCCAACGCCGCCCACATCCTCTTCGTCATGCTGACCATAGCCTTCGCCTGCTGCATTGGCTTTTCTGGCGCGTGATTGTAGCCATAACCAACCACAAATAAACATGATAGTACCGCCGATAATACCCAAGATAGGCGCGGCAAAAACGTTGGTATTATAGTAAGGAATCGGAATGGCGTTTTGAATGGCAGGCGTACCTGGCAATGCCGTCATCGTAAAGGTGAATGAGCCTAAGGCAATCGCTGCCGGAATCAAGCGCTTAGGAATATCAGCGGCTTTAAACAAGTCTTTGGCGATGGGGTAAATAGCAAATGCCACCACAAATAACGAGACGCCACCATAGGTTAAAATGGCACAAACTAAGATAACCGCTAAGATGGCTTTGCTAGCACCAAGCTTTTCGACCACGGTTTTGGCAATCGCGGTCGCCGCACCAGAGTCTGCCATCAAACGCCCAAATAGTGCACCCAGCAAGAATATAGGGAAAAACTTAAGTAAAAATCCACTCAATGCGCCCATAAACACATCGGTATAGGCCGGAATCGTGCTTAAAAAATCACCTGATAATAGTACGGCTAATGTCGCCATAATCGGTGCTAATATCAGCACGGAATAACCGCGATAAGCAAAAAACATCAATAATAATAAAGTAATGACAATAGCAAAGGTACTAAACATGATCGCCATCCTTGGCAAAGTTCAGTCAGCGAGTATGCAGAGCATAGTGATATTGGTCAATAAAATTACTTAAAATAGGCAATATTTGATATTTTATTAAACATAAATCTTGTCTTAATAAGATATTGACCCATCATATATACCGCTACTGCGCTGGCTTGTATATTCCTATGGTTATTCTCTTCTCGCTACGAGAATAATATGGTAAGTTAGCACAAGATTTTTAATTATGATATATCGATAGAAATTGTATTAATATAAATATGGAAATATTGAGTGATGTCACCCACTCATAATCATTGATGATAGAAGTTAATAACAAAAAATAGACTTGCAAGGAGATAAGCATGAGTCAATCAAAAGTATATAGCAGTGCCGAAGAAGCGCTAAAAGGCATCGTCAGCGATGGACAAACCCTCGCTATCGGTGGTTTTGGTCTGTGCGGTATTCCGGAAGCGTTAATCGCCGCATTGCGTGATAGTGGTGTTAAAGGGTTAACTTGCATCAGTAATAACGCTGGGGTCGATGACTTTGGCTTAGGATTACTATTACAAACGCGCCAGATTAAAAAAATGATTTCATCCTATGTCGGTGAAAATAAAGAATTTGAGCGTCAATACTTGGCAGGCGAGTTAGAAGTTGAGTTAACGCCGCAAGGTACTTTAGCGGAAAAACTACGTTCGGGCGGCGCTGGTATTCCTGCTTTCTACACCGCAACTGGCGTTGGCACACTAGTCGCTGAAGGCAAAGAAACCCGTGATTTTGATGGTCGTACTTATATACTTGAGCACTCATTACGCGCTGATGTGTCATTAATCAAAGCGCAAAAAGCGGACAAAGCGGGCAATTTAATCTTTAACAAGACGGCGCGTAACTTCAATCCAGATTGCGCCATGGCAGGAAAAATTACTATTGTTGAAGTCGAAGAAATCGTAGAGACAGGCACCTTTGATCCTGATGACGTGCACCTGCCGGGTATCTTTGTGCAGCGTATCGTCTTGAATAGTAATCCTGAAAAGCGTATTGAAAAAACCACGACCAAAGCAGTCGAAAGCGCTTAGTTACAGGCTTTATAGAATTTTTTAAAGTGTTAAATTAATAATAGAATATTGTCATACTATTCCTAAAAATTTGAGTGGCAAGGAAAACGAGTGAAAGTGCTACATTTAGTAGACTAAGCGAGTTTGACACCGCTCATCATATTTTTTGGGGTCGTTATAAAAATAAGGAAGTTATCATGGCATGGACAAGAGAGCAGATGGCACAGCGTGCCGCACAAGAGCTACAAGACGGCTATTATGTCAACTTAGGCATTGGACTACCAACCTTAGTCGCCAATTATATCCCTAAAGATGTCGATGTTTGGCTACAGTCTGAAAATGGTCTATTAGGTATCGGCGAGTTTCCAACGGCAGAAAATGTCGATGCAGATTTGATTAATGCGGGTAAACAAACCGTCACTGCCGAAGCGGGCGCCAGTTATTTTAGTAGCTCAGAGTCGTTTGCGATGATTCGCGGCGGTCATGTTAATCTTGCGATATTGGGTGCGATGGAAGTGTCAGAAAAAGGTGATTTGGCCAACTGGATGATTCCCAAAAAAATGGTCAAAGGCATGGGCGGTGCGATGGATTTGGTCGCTGGTGTACAGCGCGTGATTGTCTTAATGGAACAAGTCAACAAACACGGCGAGCCAAAAATCCTTGCCAATTGCGAGCTACCATTGACGGGCAAAGGGGTGGTTGATCGAATTATTACCGAACTTGCTGTACTAGACGTTACTGACAACGGTCTAAAGCTAGTTGAGCTGGCAGAAGGTGTTAGCTTTGATGAGCTACAAGAAAAAACGCCAGTGAGCATTGCTCAATAGTTTTGATACATTAACTAATAGTGTAAATTTATTTAATAGCCACTATCTTTTAGCGGCTTATTTACTGGTTTACTTCACTAAGCATTATTACCCATTATTAAGGACGATATATGGCGACCCAATTACAACAGGATTTGTCGGGCAAAGTGGCATTGGTCACAGGCGCTGCCAGCGGTATCGGACGTGATATCGCTGAAACTTATGCGAAGGCAGGCGCAGCGGTTGGTATTGCAGATATTAATCTTGAAGCGGCTCAGAAAACCGTTGATGCTATTGAAGCGGCAGGCGGACGCGCATTTGCCATTGCCATGGATGTGACTTCAGAGGAGGCGGTAAACGCTGGTGTGCAGCAGCTTGTCGATACCTTTGGTGGTATTGATATTCTTGTCTCCAATGCTGGTATTCAGATCATCGACCCGATCCATAAAATGGCGTTTGAGGATTGGAAAAAAATGCTTGCTATCCATTTAGATGGGGCATTTTTGACCACCAAAGCGGCGATACAGCATATGTATAAAGATGACAAAGGCGGTACGGTCATCTATATGGGCTCAGTCCATTCGCATGAAGCATCCATGTTTAAGGCGCCTTATGTCACGGCAAAGCATGGTTTACTTGGGCTGTGCCGTGTATTGGCCAAAGAAGGCGCTGAGCATAATGTACGCGCGCATGTGATTTGTCCAGGGTTTGTCAAAACGCCATTGGTCGAAAAGCAAATCCCCCAGCAAGCGGCTGAAAAAGGCATCAGTGAAGAATCTGTAGTCAATGATATTATGTTGGTCAATACGGTAGATAAAGAATTCACGACGGTTGACGATATTGCCCAATTGGCATTGTTTTTAGCAGCATTTCCGAGCAATGTCTTTACAGGTCAGTCTATCGTTGCCAGTCATGGGTGGTTTATGAATTAACTGAGTGGTGAATTAATGGGTTTGCGGGCTGTTTGATTGGTTTAAGGATCATTGGCTTGCTAATAAAAGACCAATCCATTAGCATCTAGTTTTATATTAATTTGAGCCAATTAGATTGGCTCTTTTTTATGAGCGCTTGAATAGCGTTTCGGGTCGCAGGGAGTAAGTATAATGAATGATAAGGATTTTGCAAAAACGCTTGCAGTAACAGTAAGCCGTGCTATCGAGCAACAGCAGTTTGAGCAATCAATCAATCAACTTCAAAATTTGCGCCCGATTGATATTGCCGATGTTCTGGCACTCATGGAGCCAAATCTTGCATGGCAGCTACTTGAGCATCTGCCCAATCGTTCTACCGTGTTCTCCTATTTAGAAACGGATATTCAGGTTGCGCTTGCCTATGTATTTCCTCGGGCTGTATTAGCAAAGATAGTAGGCGAGATGCCCGCAGATGAGCGTACCGACTTATATAAGCACCTAAATCAGGAGCAGCGGGATGCTTTGTTACCCGCCTTGGCACAGGCACAACGTGAAGATATTCGTAAGTTATCTGCCTATGAGGAGCGCACTGCTGGTGCGTTGATGACATCTGATTATGCGACTTTAGCTGCTCATATGACTGTCTCTGAGGCATTGGCAGCACTGCGCCTAGAAGCACCTGATGCCGAGACTATTTATCATGCTTATGTGATTGATGACGAGCGTAAATTATTAGGCGTTGTCTCTTTACGAGTACTTATTTTAGCGGCTCCTGAACAGCTGATTAATGACATTATGATGAGTACAGTAGTGTCTTGTAATGTCAATGATGATCAAGAAGACGTTGCGAAAGTCGTGGCTCGCTATGACTTAATTGCGCTGCCTATTACCGATGATAGTGGTGCTTTGGTCGGTATTGTTACCCACGACGATGCGATGGATGTGGCGAGTGATGAGGCAACCGATGATTTCCATAAGTCGGGCGGTGTCTCGACCATGGTTGGCAAATTAAAAGACGTCAGCGTTCGAGTGTTATACCGTAAGCGGGTCTTTTGGTTGGTGTTCTTAGTATTTGGTAACTTGCTCTCAGGGTTGAGTATTTCCAATTTTGAAGATGTGATTGCCGCCAATTTGGTATTGGTGTTCTTTTTACCTTTATTGGTCGACAGTGGTGGTAACGCTGGCTCGCAGTCAGCGACCTTGATGGTGCGAGCTTTGGCGACTGGCGATGTGGTCATGCGTGACTGGTTTTCATTATTGGGTCGAGAGGCGGTGGTTGCGTTGATGCTTGGGGCGACGATGGCGGTGGCTATCTCAATCATCGGTTATGTACGTGGTGATGCAGTGGTGTCGTTAGTGCTGGCACTGAGTATGATGTCGGTGGTGATGATTGGTTGTGTGATTGGTATGAGCTTACCTTTTGTGCTTAATAAATTGGGTTTTGACCCTGCCACTGCCAGTGCGCCTTTGATTACCTCTGTCTGTGATGCCTCGGGTGTACTAATTTATTTGTTTATTGCTTCACAGTTTTTGTCTATCGGTTAACGCTGCTATAAAGCCTAGTCCCACTAGCGTTGTGGTTTTTTTATAGTGGTAATTCAGCTACACTGTCACTATAAAAGGTCTGGCTAACACGCTCACGAGCGGTATTGTTCACGACAGTATTCGCTGAGTTTTTGCCATGCCCACCCACTTGTATAGGCAGTAATAGTCGCTATGTTTAACTTTATGAAGAAAACCTCCACCAAAAAATCAGAAACACCAGAGCAGCGGGCAGAGCGCGATAGTGCCGTGGACAAGGTGCTGCTTGGTTATGAGGTAGGTACTGTCAGTATTGCCACCATGGTAACGGGGCTCGAACGTGATGGTGACCAGCTCACCTTAGACTTGCGTCTACCCGTAAATAGTAATCCTGAAATTATCCAACAAGAGCTTGGGCAACTGTTACATCCGCACGGGATCAAGACTATTCATATGAATGTTCGTCTGCCCGCACCGACGAAAGGCTCGGGGTCAAGTCTGCCAAAAGCAATGCCAAAAACCACTAATGCCATGGACAATCAACATCAACCAGCGGCAAATGCTGATAGCAATACTACTGTTGAACCACCAATTACCAAAGCCGCGCCGACACAAGCGTCACTCGCCGCGCATCCGCGTATTCGTCATATTATCGTCGTGGCGTCGGGTAAAGGCGGTGTTGGTAAGTCAACGACTACCGTGAATATCGCCTTGGCATTACAAAAGCTAGGCAACCGTGTTGGCGTACTGGATGCCGATATTTATGGTCCTAGTATGCCAACGATGCTAGGCGTCGATAATGTCAAACCTGAGCTGGAAAACGAGCAGTTTGTTCCTATCAATGCGCACGGTATGGCAATGCTATCGATTGGTAGCTTGCTCGATGGCGACAATACGCCTGTCGCGTGGCGCGGACCAAAAGCCACTGGTGCGCTGATGCAGCTGTATAATCAAACCAACTGGCCGCAGCTGGATTACTTAGTCATTGATATGCCACCGGGTACGGGCGATATTCAGCTCACGCTAGCGCAGCGTATTCCCGTGACGGGCGCGGTGATTGTCACGACGCCGCAGCATATTGCCTTACTTGATGCGCAAAAAGGCATTGAGATGTTTAACAAAACCAATATCCCAGTACTCGGCGTGGTCGAAAACATGGCACTACATACCTGTAGTAACTGTAATCATACAGAAGCTATCTTTGGTACAGGCGGCGGTGAAAAAATCGCTGAACAGTATCAGGTGCCGCTACTGGGACAATTACCGCTCGCCAGTGGCATCCGTGCACAAGTGGATAAAGGTGAGCCGAGCGTATTAGCCGATGATGAGTTTGCGCCGTACTATCTTAGCATTGCTAAAAATATCGAAGCCACTATTAATAAATTCGCCAAGCCTGTCAATGATAAGCGTATTTTTTAATAGTTTTTAATTGCTTCTAGTAATAGTTAAATAGCCTAAGCAAATAAAATTAAGGGGCTTAGATTTTCAAAAAGGGAGTATTGTGAGCTTATCTATTTATCAACGCCATTTAGAGGATATTCCCACGCAGTATATATTTTTGAAATTATTGCGCCCGCCGATATACGTGATTGAGCTCTCAAACAATCAAGTGATTGCCGTTTGCTACTATAAAGATGGGAGTAGCAAACGGCATCAAGTTAATGATGACTTTAGTAATCGCCGCATGGTGATTACTGATCTTTTAAAAGCGGTACAAGCGTTAGCTTATCTACTACTTAAATTTCCTAAGCATCCGTTTGCAATAAGTGCTTTTGCAGTAGTCAATGTCTCTAAAGAGTTGGCAGACAGATTGCCGATGATAGAAATAAAAGCTATTAGGGAAGCAATTTGGGCGGCGTCTACACAGGCAAAGAGAAGAATCATAAGCACCACCGTCAGCTACCAAGGACAGCTAATCTCACAATGATATTTGGCTAGGATGCCATGACTATGAATAAAAACTTTAACAACCAAGATCAGCAACAACTATCTACCAGCATTAAGCCAGCTGTTCTTAACGAGCTGATTAAAAATGGTCAGCCTATTTTTGGTGTTTTTGCTCACGTTAAAAATATCAATTATTTGGACTATCACAGCCATCTTATCTCACAAAAGGCGCTGCCAAACTGGCGCAAAGAGTTAAAAGCCAATCAATTCTGTTTTATTCAAATTATCCAGCCGCCTTATCGGGTTTGTCTGGCATTAGCGACGATTAAACTGGCAACCAGTGCTTTCGTTTATGTTTATAACGATGAGATTGAGCAGTTAGAGGTTTGTGAAGCATTGCAGCCGTTGATGCATCAAACACAGTTAGAAGGCGATTGCTATCAAGGGAAAATGGCATTTACCCATAGTAATCTCACATTAACATTGGATTTTACGCCTTCACAAATCGCAGTAGCATTGGATAGTAAACACATTACGCTTGATGCGACGCTACAGCGGCAATCAGCGCCATTAGCAGTCTGCACACCAACAGGCAGGCGCGGCTGGACCTTCACCCAGAAAGAACCGTTGTCGGTTATATCTGGTCATTTACTGATTAAAGCCCATTCAAAATTTAACACTGATTCTCAAGCCAAACAAATCCACTTTTCCGAAACGACTATCGCCAATCTCGATTGGACGCTTGGTTATATGCGTCACAAGACCAATTGGTTTTGGAGTTGTATCAATAGTTATTTGCCAGACGGTCGTCATTTTGCCCTAAATCTAGCGATGGGCGTCAATGAAACAGGGGTTAGCGAAAATGCGTGCTGGCTAGATGGGCAGATTTATTATTTACCGCCTGTGATGTTTGTTCGTGATGGTTTAAATTTGCCAGCTAATGAGCAAGATGATACTGCTAAAACCACAGATAATATGCGACAGCCTTGGCGCATCTATCATCAAAACCTAGGCTGGAGCAATGTTGATATTGACTTAACCTTCACGCCGATAACCGTCTATAAAAAGACGGATAACTTTGGTGTGCTTGCCAGTATATTTGAGCAATGGCTTGGCTTTTATAGTGGTGAGATTCGTCTAAAAGATGACGTGATTAAAATTGATAAGATAATGGGCTTAGCTGAAGACCATTTCGCAAAATGGTAGGCGGTTGTCGTATTGATTGTAGATTTATATTAAACGCAGGCAAGCCTATAAATTAAGCGCTCAATTCCGTATAATCGTCGCTATCAAAATACACTTCATATCATAAATTTTATTTTATAGCTGCTAAGGAACAACAATGTCTATCAAGTCTGACCGCTGGATTCGTAAAATGGCTGAAGAACACGGCATGATTGAGCCGTTTGAAGCGGGCCAAGTACGTTTTAATGATGCAGGCGAGCGTTTGGTTAGCTACGGTACGTCAAGCTATGGTTATGATGTACGCTGCGCGCCTGAATTTAAAGTTTTTACCAATGTTCATTCAGTGATTGTAGATCCAAAAAACTTTGATGAAAAAAGCTTTATTGATGTCATCGGTGACGAGTGCATTATTCCACCAAACTCGTTTGCGCTAGCACGCACCATGGAATATTTCCGTATTCCACGCGATGTATTGACGATCTGTCTTGGTAAATCAACGTATGCCCGTTGCGGAATTATCGTCAACGTGACGCCGCTGGAGCCTGAGTGGGAAGGGCATGTCACTTTGGAGTTTAGTAATACCACCAATCTACCAGCGCGTATTTATGCAGGTGAAGGGGTGGCACAAATGCTATTTTTCCAAAGCGATGCTGATGACGTATGTGAAACCAGCTATAAAGATCGCGGCGGTAAATATCAAGGTCAACGCGGCGTGACATTGCCAAGAACCTAGTAATTTTATATGCTAACTGAAAGTGCATAATGATAAATCTTTTAGATTAATCACAAAAAGGCTGACCGTATATAATACGATCAGCCTTTTTTATACCGAAAAATTGACTATTTCAATACTTTTAAACCAGCTTTATTATCACGTTTGGCTTTAGGTGTCGCAGTAGGGCTCTTCTGTGAGCTTACTATCGCATCATCTTCAGGTTGATAGTTGTCATATTCATTGGGGTCAAAAAACATCCCTTGCGAGTTTTCTTTCGCATAAATACCTAACACCGACGTCATTGGTACCCAAATCTCTTGTGACACGCCGCCAAAACGCGCACTAAAATGAATATAATCATTTTCCATACTCATATTACCAGTCGCACGGCTGGCGATATTCAATACGATACGACCATCTTGCACGTGTTCCCTTGGAATCTGTACGTTTTCGGCAGTGGCATCAACCATCAGGTAAGGCGTTAGTTGATTGTCTTCTATCCACTGATAAAGTGCGCGCACCATATAAGGACGTGTTGGGGTAATAGAGGTGGTTTCGCTCATCTAAGGGTTTCCTATACTGATAATTTGAAGATAATAACTTAAAGGTATTTTGTTGTTTTCTATTTTAAGACAGCGGTTAAGCATTGTCTAGGGCGTGTCCTGATTTTGAAAATGGTGATAAAAATTGCAGCCAAACAAGGAAAGTAGTGCTGATAATATCTAAATATAAGCAAGTTACTTTGACACAGTTTGACAAAGATTTAGTCATTTTGGCCCATTTAAGGTTTAATGCTCAGATTGAGGGTACACCCTAATTAACGCACACTTTTTTGAAAGCTAGTACGCTCAAAGACCCGCTGTTGATAATCAAATAGGGGGCGACTAATTGCGCGTGGCAGCTCAATTCCCATTTCTTCAAGTCGCCATAACAAAGGTGCTAACAATACATCACACCAGCCAAAATCGTCTGCCATAAAATAAGGTTTATGAGCAAACAGTGGTGATAAAGTAATCAGAGAATCGCTTAACTGTTTTTTCGCAATAGCAGCTTGTGTTTTGTTAAAGCTATTAGGGTGCATGAGTAGACGCTTACCGAGTACCAGCCAATCGTGCTGAATACGCCAAGCCAATTGGCGAAATTGGGCACGCTCTTGCGGGGTATCCGGTAGTAGCTTGTTTGTATGGTAACGCTCTTCAAGATACTCAAAGATAACGTTAATCTCATACAGTGCGATTTCACGTTGTTGCAGAACAGGCAAGGTGTGATAGGGATTCAGCTCGGTTAAATCTTCAGGCCGTTCAGAGTGCAAGCGTGATAGATAATAGGCCAGCTTTTTTTCCTCAAGCAATAGGCGCACTACATGACTGTCGTAGCCATCATCAGCGTATAAAATCAGCTGACTACTTGGAATGTCGTTCGCATCAATCATGAAAGCCTAATGTTAATAGTAAAGCCTATCATCGTAAACAAAGTTGCTCTGATTATCAAGGCAAGGTACGTAAACATTGCGGGTGAGCCTTTTTTTAAATAATGGTTCAGTGTTTTATGGTCTTTTAAGAGACAAAAAAAGGCACTACCAGAGTAATGCTTTTTACATAATGCATGATTTAACTTGATAAAACGATAGACGATAAAATTATTCCTAGAACCCTTTATTTTATTGATGTATAGTGATTTTAGATATATGATGTACTACAACGTACGATATTATCTTACAACATAAAGCATTATAAATGGCTACCAATGTGGCTACCAGATTAAGGGGGCAGGAAAATGGTTAGAAAGGAGGTTAGCACCGATACCCAAATCAAACGGGCAATCAAAGAAGCCGTGCAAGCTGACAAAGCAGTTAGTTATCCAATAGCAGGTTATAAAGGCTTAGAGATACGCATAAGACCGCATAAAGATAGCACAGATGCTACAGCCGATTTTAGACACCGCTATACACACCCCATTACAGGCAAACGCCCTTACATGACGCTAGGACAATACCCAGCGTTAAGCCTTGCCGATGCCCGTCAATACCACAGCGACAATATGCAACTACTAGCCAAAGATATAGACCCAATAGAGCATAGAGAAAGTAAAAAACAAAAGCAGATAACCGACCGCCAAAACATCTTAAACCACTTCATTAACGAATGGCGCGATATTCAAGCCAGCAAAAACCTAAATAAACGCACTATCAAAAATCTTGAGGAATTAGTAAGACCGATTGAAAAACAGTTAGGGCATATGAAAGTAACAGACATAACCCCCAGTCTAGTTATCAAGTTTATTAATGACATTCAAAAAACCAATACCTATAAAGGATTGAGGGTAAGAACGTTATTAAAGAGTATCTTACAGATTGCCAAAGCTCATATGGTGATCGAATACAACCCAGCAAGCGACCTACAAGGAACGCTAAAAAGACATGCATCTAAACACCGCCCAGCATTGAGTAATGATGTGACCGCTTTTGCCAAACTGCTAAACGAAATTGACCAGTTAGACGATGCAAGCCAGCTATATAACAAGCGTATCTTACAGCTATTGGCTTTAACCTTTACTCGAGTAGGCGACCTATGCGCTATGCAATGGACTGATATTAATTGGCTCAAAAAGCAATGGCAGTTTAAGCCACAAAAGGCAGGTAACAGGGGCGATATGGTAGCTAGTCTAGTGATACCACTTGCACCGCAAGCCATAGCCATATTAGAGCAGATGCAACCGCTAACAGGTGATAGCGATTATGTATTTCATAACCCTAGACGCAAAAAAGAGCCTTACCATCATACGCAAGCAATCAACAAAGTATTAAACAGTGACTTAATGAATAACGGACAGGGCTACAAAGACATTCACAGCCCACACGGTTTTAGAAGTACAGCAAAAACTATGCTGATGGAACGGTTAGGATATGACGAACTGATAACCGAACTGGCACTAGGTCACCGCATGCTTAATGCTTATGGTACTGCATACAATCGAATGACTGGATTAGATCAACGCGCTTTAATGATGACCGACTGGGCGAACTACCTAGACGACATAAAAGCTGGCAAGTTTGATAATGTTATTCATGCTGATTTTAAACAGCAAGCACAAAAGCAGGGCTAAGCTACTGCTACAATGACTATGCAAGGCTAGGACTAATTACCCGAACGCCAGCCATTTCATGCCTTAGGCTGGCATGCCTTGCACCTATTTTTATTAAGGTATGAATAACAAGTAAGGCATGGTTATGGGATTAATGGATAAGCCGAAAAGCGATTTTGGAAAAAGCCACGTATTTATTGATGACTTTATTTTATACATAGCATTTAAGCTACAAGAACCAATTGAAACCGTTGTTTCATGGTTGCTATATAACGGTTTTGATAAAAATATAAGCTCATATGAGGTTGATAAGCATTATCGAGTAAATAAAGGATTACAAGTAGATGGAATTGATAAGAATATAGATGAACTCTTTAATCAAATCAGTATAGATGGTTATTACTTTTATAGGGAATACTTAGAAGACCATGAATATCACTACGAAGGAAAAGAAACGTTAGAATATGACGAATATGAAGTAGTAAATAACAGCTTTTATTTAAATATCAATGATTTAAAAAAGCTTGAGTATTTAAGCGATCTTAACTTTAACGCTGCTCATAGATATAGCTATACAGTTTATGTTTGTGACTCAGTAACAGCAGAGTTAATTGATACAAGTCGAGACATACCTATAAGAATGTTTAAGCTCATTGGTAATAGTTTAGATGATTACGAGGAGATAGAAAAAAATAGAAAGCTATCTTCTACGAATGATAAAGATAGACATATAAGACCTCAAGTGATTGATGGTGAAAAAATTAAAGCATTAATTGAATCTATAGCGAGTGGTGAATTCATACCAAGTGATAAAGCAACTAAGCCTAAAGAAAAAAGTGATGACAATGAGCCGTTAAATAGTAGATCACAAGATAAAAAGTTAATAGCGATTTTAGCATTGCTACTTGCCAGCAAGTCAAAAATATATACTGTTGGAGATAAACCTAATGCTACCCAAATAAGTAATAGTATTTATGAGTTTGCAATTCAAGATCTAAAAATAGCTGATGAAGACATGAACGGGTTGAAAGCTGCTACAGCCAAAATCAGCAAAGCAGTACAGGATCACAGTGATATGCTATATAAACGCCCAGAATAAGAAAGCTAACTTTAACTTTAATTAATTAACTTTAATTTTTAATAACACCCCACACCGCACAATAAGCCTTAACAACTTTCATCAACTGAATAGGAGTTAAGGCAATGCCTAACACTACCCACGCAGCACCCACCAACAAGCTAAACCTAGCTTACCTATTAGCGAACCCTAAAGAGCTTTATCAGGTTAAGCAGATAGCCGATGTATTCCACAAGCACCCCGAAACGATTAGACGATGGATTAAAACGGACAAGATCACAAAGCCGTTATCTATCAATGGCGTTTACTACTTTAAAGGTAGCGACATTGTGGACTATCTAAACGCTACTAATGAGGGGGCTTAATCATGGATAAGCTAAAACGCAGCCAAAACCAAATAATCAAAGACCATCTTTTGACTGGTCAATCAATCACACGCTGGCAAGCTATCGAACTTTATAGAATAGCCACGCTACCCACTCGCATTAACCAGCTAGAAAATACAGGCTTAACCATACAGCGCAAGCGAGTAGATAAAGATGGCAAGCATTGGAATGTTTATTGGATTGATACCGATAATCTAGCTAGTGGGGTGCAGTCATGAGCCAATCAAACGACAGACTATTGCAGATAGCGGACACTTTAGAGCATATCAACGAGCAGCTAATTTTATTATCAATTGATACCGAACATTACGCTATGGCATTGCAAGCCGTGCAGACAAATGACCCCGTATCTCAAGGCGTTATTCAAGCAGTCATAGCTGCATTGTTTAGGGACTCACTATTTGCCACTGATGCAAGCGAACAGATGGACAGTGTGTTATCAACGCCTGAAATGGAGGTGACGCGTTATGAGTAAAGATAACAAAGACAAGCTAAAAGCCCGTGACAAGGCACACAGACAGCCTCAGCAACGCAAGTATATTAACCGCGCCTTTATCGTTTACATGCTGCTAATGACAATTTTATTTTCATTGTTATTTATACCATCATGCCAAAGCGCAAGGGGTAACTTATGAGCAGCGAGGGGGTAATCATGAGTAATACAGACAAAGCAAAGCCCCAAGCTGATGACAAGGGGCTAAGCAATTTACTAGGCATTTCAAAGCAAACTACAGATAAGATTATAGCAAATGATGAAGTATTAACCAGCCTTATAGCACTAGGTCAAGGCGATAAGCTAAGACAGTTTGATGATACTTTTAGTGTAGCAGGTGAATTTATTAACACCGCTGGCAAGGTGGCTATGGTATTAAGCAATAACTTGCACCAGCCAGCCAATATCGGTATTTACACGCCTAATAGTGATAAACCTATAGAGGTAACCGACCCAAGCCAGCCCAGCGCTTTTGTTATTGGCAATCTTAGCTTAGATAGTGACTGGTATGCAGTAAAGAGGCTTGCTGAGGGGATAGAGCTATACAGGCAGCTAATAAGCCAAGGGTTAAGCGTTACTATATTGGTGAGTATTAACCCCTTTCACTTTAATAATATGGTCAAGCATTTTGCTGAGGTTAAGCAAGTTATCGTTACTGCTACCATAGATAAAAAAGATGAGCTAACCCAGCCCCTACTAGGGGTAAACGTCAAAGCCATAATAACGACTTTTGACTTGCTGCTATCGTTTGATAATTACCAGACGCTTGATGATGTTTTGAGCGACCCTGACACGATCATAAAAGACTTATTAGCGGAGGCATGGGAAAAGCTAGGCGATATTGCAGACCAACACACCAAAGCCACACCCTATCCAGTAGAGGCATGGGGCAAAGATGGGCAAGTACTAAGAGATGCTTTAACGGCTATTATCTATCATGCACAAGTACCGCCAGCAATGGCAGGTCAATGCATGCTAGGGGCTTTAGGTACTATTATTCAGCAATATATTAACGCCCCTTATGCGTTAGGTAATAAGTTTATGCCAGCCTCGCTATTTTTACTCACTGAGGCAGAAAGCGGAGGCGGTAAAAGCAGAACGGTAGACTTTACCCATAAAGAGCTATTCAGTTATCAAAATGACAAGCGCAAAGAATACCGAACTTTGCTAGATGAATGGCTTGCGCAAAAAGCCAGCACCCCAAAAAAAGATTTAGAGCTATGGTTACTTGAAAACCCCAAACCTAAGCAAACGATACTTTTGGTTAAGTCTGGCACGATCCAAGGATTTTTAGACAATATGCTGATCGGTAATACCACCGATATAGCATGGTCAACGGCTGAGGCAGCCCTATTTTTAAGTGGTCATAGCTTAACCAGTGACACCGCCAAAAGTAACATTAGCCAGATATGTGACATATGGAGTAGTGGCTCGTTTGATAGGCTGCTATCCCCTCGATATGACACCATAGAGCAAAACAGCATGAATGGGGTTAGGTTTATCCTAGACTTGCAAGGACAGCCACCAGTAATCGCACCAGCGTTAAATGATGAGGCTATGAACGGTCAAGGCTTACTACCTCGCTTTTTATTTGCTTTTCCTGACAATATGAACGGTAAGATAGTTTATAACACTGATGAACGGCTAGACGCTAAACCAGAGCAAGACCCAAGATTGCAGGCTTACTGGCAAAGGTGCAGAAGGCTGCTAGACCCCATTGCTGATAGTGTAGATAGAGATAATGAGGGCAATATTATCCGCTTTAATATGCCTTTTAAGGATAGGCAGGCTAGAAAGGCTTTAGCCGATTATCAAACCGATAAAGAAAGCCAGTTATGCAAAGGCGGTCAGTTAGAGAAATACGCAAGCTATGCCAGACGCTTACATGAAAATGCCAGCCGTATCGCCTCAATACTTGCTTACTTTGATGGTAGACGCTTTATAACCGCTGAGGATATACATAGAGCATTAAAATTGACTGATTACTCGATAAGCGAGCGTATGCGCTACACTGACAAGCCCCAAGCTGGTGATAATGACACTCAAAAGCTAATCAGCTGGCTAGTGAATTACTGTAATAGGCAATCGGTTAAGGAGCTGGCTTATTCAACATCTCAAAGCAAGGTTACACCTAAGCACTTACGGCAAAAGCATAACTTTGAATTGATAGCTGAGGTATTAGAAAGCGAGGGTTATATTAAGATCATAACCAATGGCAGGGCTAGAACCATACAGGTAAGACCTGAGTTATTAGAGGCTAAGTAGGGGGAAAACTAGGAAAGTGGGAAAGCAACGGTTAGAACGCTTGGCATGCATAGACTAGCCAGCTTTCCTAATTATCAACTCACTAGGCAAGTGGGGAAAGTGAACGGCTAACCAGCTGCTAACTTTCCTTATTTGCCTTTTTAACTTTATAAGGGGAAAACACTATAAGCCATATATACCAAGACTTTGATAACTTACTTTCCTACTTTCCCCATTTTCCCCACTTTGCATATTGAAGTCTTGCATAAGATAATTTAAAACCATTTAGCTACAACGATTCATCTTCATAAAACTTTGCTACACATGGCATAGGTTCAACATAAATATCAGGGTTATCAAAATCTGGTGTCATTTTACACTCATACTTAATATTGCCACTTGAATCGAGCTCAATCATTGAGTCACCAATTACTTTGTAATAGCCACCATCTTCAAGAGGAAATCTATCAGCGTATTTGCCTTTATATAGTGTATAACTACCACCTTTTGTAATTGCTGTAATCTCAGTATGACCATCTGGTTTTATGACAATAGACTGTTCATTATTATTACCACCATATAAATTATAGCCACGCTCTCCAGTAAATGGTAACTCTACCTGTTGCTTTATATTTGTATTAGCACAAGCTGAACCAATAAATGCAAATAAAAAGCAAAAGGGTATTAATTTTTTCATAACTTACAATTCCTTATCCACAAAGTTCAATTTAAGCTACATTAACTTAATTCCAGCCTAAATCACATCGCTTAATAAAGTAACAGAGTATCAGTATTAAAATAAGGTCAAGAGTAAAACAACTAATGATAAATACTCATGATAGTATAATAAAAGTGAATTTAACTAATGATTTAGATAACAGGTGAAAGTAGTCATGCCAACACTTGCCACAACCCACAGCCTAAATAATTACCCCAGACTGAGTATAACTAACTATCGTGACCAGTTGAGGCAAGCAGGCAAAGCAAACAAGATTGACCTTAACTATAAATACCGCAATCAATCCTACAGCTATTCCATTAGCCTAACAAAGACAGCATGCAATTATGGCAATTACCGTTACTGGTGGTTATGCCCGAACTGCAGCAAGCGAGTATCAATATTATATTGCGCTGGTGCTTACGTCTGCAGACATTGCATAGGGGCAAATTATGGCAGTCAGCTGCAACAACCAATTGATAGATTGTTTAGTCGTGCAGACGCAATCAGGCAGCGTTTAGGCTGGCAAAGTGGCATTGCTTACGGCAACCAAGGTAGACCCAAGCATATGCACTTTACGACCTACTATAAGCTAGTGACAGAGCATGACAGGCTAGTACAAAAGATATGCGGTGCAACCATGCAGATGATTGAGAACAACAAAGGCAGGGCAAGTTATGAGCGATAGAACACGCGATTTTATTACACTAGATAGCATACTTGATGAAATAGAGCAGGTAAGGCAAATGGCGTTGAATGACGATGATTATAAGACAGCCTTGTCATGCACCATGAGCAAATCAAAACTGCTAGGCGGTGGGTTAGGATTAGAACGTAGGCAGAAAGATAGAGATGACCCACTAATGAAAATACTATCCATGTGATTAAGAGCAGCAAAAAGACAAGATATGATAGAAAAAAGCAAACTTGCCTAATGATTTAGATAACCCACGAAATATAATTATGCCTACCACTGCAAATACTCATAGCCTGAGCGACTATAAACAGATCAGCATAAACAGCTTTAATGATTATATACGCACTAGCCAGCCTAATCATTTAGCCTTTAGCTACAGCCACCGTAATAAGTCATATAACTATAATGTTGAGCTACTAAAGACAAAATGCAATTATGGCGGTTATCGGTATTGGTTCGCTTGTCCTAAGTGTAGCAGGCGTGTAGGTGTGCTTTATTGCGCAGGGCTTTACGTCTGCAGGCATTGTATAGGAGCTAACTATCAAACACAGCTAATGCAGCCATGGCAGCGACCCGATATACGCATACAGGCAATAAGAAAGCGTTTAGGGTGGCGTTATAGTATGTATCAACCCAAACCCAAAGGCATGCACAGAGCTACCCATAAACGGCTATTCATGGAATACATAGAAATAGAGGATAGTTATATCAGTAGAATAGAAATGATTGATAAGTTAGTGAAAGCAAAAAGTAATAGCTAAACTTTTAATTATGCGGACGTATAAAAATTACTTAGGCAGCTGTCATTACTAATAAACAGCTCAACAATTACATCGCCCTATGGCTACCAATACTCAAAAATCAAAACTACTGGCTACCAAAACGGCTACCAAAAAATAATAACGAAATGTTATTAACAATTAAATCAAGAACTTAATGCAATAAAAAAGCACTACCGGAGTAGTGCCCTTTTTTTCGATAAAAATATATTTTTTAATACTTAATTATTTTACATCTTTCCAGAATTCTTTGTTCAATAAGTAAACTGGAATGAGTAATACTAATAAGAATAAAATTACAAAGAAGCCAATCACTTGACGGTCATGACGGTTAGGCTCTGCCATCCACGCCATAAAGTTAACCAAATCACCCACTTCGGATTCAAACTCTTCAGCACTCAGCTCTTCTTGCATATTATGCAATACATGAGGCATCGCCGCATTGGCAAGTACTAAGTTATTGGCACCCCAAGGACGGCTTGGGTCTTCATAAAACGATAACAGGTAAGTATATACCCAGTCATCGCCACGTAGTCTGGTCTCAAGTGATAAGTCTGGTGGTGCTGCGCCAAACCATGATGCTTGTACTTCAGGATCAATTTCAGCATTGATATGATCACCGATTTGATCGGTGGTGACCATCAAATACTTTTCGACCAACTCAGGTGGTATCTCTAAATCTTTAGCAATGCGCGAGTGACGAACATACTGGGCAGAGTGACAACCAGCACAGTAGTTCATAAAGATTTTCGCACCGTTTTGTAGCGAGCCCTTATTGGTAAAATCAATAGGGGCAGTACTACAAGCTAAATGTTCTTCAACACCCTCAGCATTGGTGAATGTACCACATCCACCGCCACCAGCTGCCAGTGCAGTACCAGCCGTCAAGGTTAATGCCGCGCCTAAGCCTAGACCCGCTAGGGATTTAATTAGCGTGTTCATTAGTGACCTCCGGTAACGCGTTCTGGTGGCTGTTTACACTTCTCAATAGAGGTATAAATTGGCATCAGTAAGAAAAACAAGAAATACAAGACAGTGAAGATACGAGCCATCAATGTTGCTGTTGGTGTCGTTGGCGTCGCGCCTAAGTAACCTAAAACTAAGAAACTAATCGCAAACACGGTTAAAGCAATTTTAGATAAAATGCCTTTATAACGTATAGAGCGTACAGGCGATCTGTCTAACCATGGTATCAAGAATAGTACGGCAATCGCACCACCCATCGCAATCACACCACCCAACTTGTCAGGAACCGCACGTAAAATGGCATAGAATGGCGTGTAATACCATACTGGTGCAATGTGTGCTGGTGTTTTCAATGAATTCGCTGTCTCAAAATTTGGTGGCTCAAGGAAGAATCCGCCGCCTTCTGGGAAGAAGAATACCACTGCAAAGAACAAGATAAAGAAGACCACGATACCAATCATATCGTGTACTGTGTAGTACGGATGGAATTCAATACCATCTAACGGCACACCATTTTTATCTTTTAGCTTCTTGATATCAATACCATCAGGGTTGTTCGAACCCACATGGTGTAGCGCTACAATATGCATGAATACTAAGCCCACAAGTACGAGCGGGATAGCAACCACATGTAGAGCAAAAAAGCGGTTTAGGGTGATACCTGAGATAATATAATCACCACGTACCCATTCTGCAAGCCCATCACCAATCACAGGTAGAGCAGCAGGAAGGTTCAAGATAACCTGTGCACCCCAAAATGACATATTGCCCCAAGGAAGTAGGTAACCGAAGAAACCTTCTGCCATCAATGCTAAGTAAATACCCATACCGATGAGCCAAATAAGCTCACGTGGTTTCTGGTATGAACCATATAGCAGTGCTCTAAACATATGCAGATAGACGACCACAAAGAACGCAGATGCACCAGTTGAGTGCATATAACGGATGAGCCAACCACCTTTGACATCGCGCATGATGTATTCAACAGACGCAAATGCCCCTTCGGCACTTGGGTTATACATCATGGTCAGCCAAATACCTGTTACCAATTGGTTAACCAATACCACCATTGATAACACGCCAAAAAAGTACCAAAAGTTAAAGTTTTTTGGTGCATAGTACTTTGACATATGGTATTCATAGGTTTCGGTCGCTGGAAAGCGTGCGTCCACCCAATGCATTAACTTTTTACCCATGCTCATATTAAGCCTCCCCAATCGTCAAGATGGTACCATCCATGTTGTAATCTGGGACAGGTAAGTTAAGCGGTGCAGGAACGCCACTATAAACGCGACCCGCCAAGTCATATTTAGACCCGTGGCATGGGCAGAAAAATCCGCCATACCAATCATTACCACCCAAGTCAGCCGCGCCAACATCAGGACGGTAGTTTGGTGCACAACCTAAATGTGTACAGACGCCTTCTACTACCAATACTTCTGGTGAGATAGAGCGTTCTGGATTTTTACAGTATTCAGGTTGTAATGACGCATCAGATTCAGGGTCAGACAGTAAAGGTTTTACTGACGCTAAAGTCGCTAGCATGTCTTCTGTGCGTTTGACCACAAAAATGGGTTTACCGCGATATTTGACAACGATCATCTGTCCTGCTTCGATAGAACCAATGTCTTGGGTCACTGCAGCCCCTGCAGCCTCAGCTTTAGCGCTTGGGTACCAAGAACGGACAAAAGGTGTTGCCACAGCAGCTACCCCAGCTGCACCAATCGCGGCAGTCGAGGCAATAAGAACTCTACGGCGTTGTACGTTAACGCCTTCGGCTTGGCTCATTAATACTTCCTCCAGGTGAATGAAATGGGATTATCCCACACTGGGTTTGTGGCTTAGAAAATGTACAATATCAAGCCACTTTGGCTGTGCCTAATTTTGCTAATTGTTGCTATTCTAAGCTATTTCGGTGATAAAATAAATTATTGCGTTAAAAATAAAGCAACCTTGATAGAACATACTCTAAGGTTGAATAGGAGAATTGATGCAAAATAGCTGCATTATCAATGTCTCACATAGATTTTTTGGCAAGGATTATAAGCGTGATGACCTTATAATTAATAAGGATATTTTGCAATAGCGAATGATACTCGAAATTAAGGTAATGTTCACTAACTTTCAGTACCTAACTACTATGTAAGTAGTCGTAAACCAATAATCACCGCTTTATAAGAACAAAACGGTGATTATTTCATTACTTTTTATGTTTTATCAAACTTCAAGTTTTATAAAACATGGCTTCAGTCGCTAACATTAGCTCTCAAGCTCACTCCAACGCTCAAGCTTACTCATCATCTCATCTTCAATCGTCAGTAGGCGCTCACTTGCGGCAGTCGCTGCATTAACGTCAGTGGTGAACCATGAGCCATCTGCTAGTTTCTCTTGCAATTGGGCTTGTTCAGCTTCTAATGCAGCGATTTCTTTTGGTAAATTGTCCAGTTCACGCTGTTCATTGAAATTGAGCTTTTTGGCAGCTTTGTTAGGTTTTGCTGCGGTTGTCTTATTGGTAACTTTACTGACAGTATTTGCATTATTGGCTGGTGCTCTAGCCGCGTGGGCGGCTTGCTCGCGGTTTTTCTGTACCAAGTATTCTTGATAACCACCGACATACTCTTTGACGATACCTTTGCCGTCTTCATCTTGGTCAAATACCCAAGTAGAGGTAACGACATTGTCCATAAATGAGCGGTCATGGCTGATGAGCAAAATTGTACCGCCAAAGCTGGCGACTGACTCTTCTAGTAGCTCAAGTGTCGCCATATCCAAGTCGTTGGTTGGCTCATCAAGTACCAGAATGTTGGCAGGCTTTAATAGCTGCTTGGCAAGTAGTACGCGGTTACGTTCGCCACCTGATAGTGCTTTGACTGGGGTACGCGCACGCTCTGGGGCAAATAAGAAGTCTTGTAGATAGCTCATGATGTGTGTCTTACGACCACCCACTTCTACAAAGTCTGAGCCTTCAGAGACGTTTTGCGCCACACTGGCTTCAAGGTCTAACTGATCGCGCAACTGGTCAAAGAAGGCAATTTTTAGATTGGTACCCAATTCGACACTACCAGTCTTGGTAACTTCGTCATCAGACATATCGAGTAGGGCTTTAATCAGTGTGGTTTTGCCCGCACCGTTGGGTCCGACAATGCCGATTTTATCGCCGCGCATAATAGTGGTCGTAAAGTTGTCAACCAATACGTTGCCATCATATTCAAGATGTAAGTTTTTGACTTTACAGACCAGCTTACCGCTTTTCTCGCCTTGACCCATCGTAATGTTCACATTACCCACTTGCTCACGGCGATCGCTACGCTCTTCACGCAATGCTTTTAGCTCACGGACACGGCCTTCATTACGGGTACGACGGGCTTTGATACCTTGGCGAATCCAAACTTCTTCTTGCGCCAGTTTTTTATCAAAGTTGGCGTTATTTTTTTCTTCAGCGAGTAATTGCAGCTCTTTTAGCTCTTGATAGCGTGCATAGCCACCTTCGCCTTGAGTGACGTCATAGCTGGTCAATTGACCACGATCTAGCTCAATGATGCGCGTCGATAGTTTATTGACAAATGCTCTATCGTGGGTCACGAATAGTAGGGTCAAACCTTGCCAATCCAATAAAAAGCGCTCTAGCCATTCAATACTATCAACGTCTAAATGGTTGGTTGGTTCATCGAGCAGCAGTACATCAGGTTTGGTGACCAAGGAGCGTGCTAGTAGTACACGGCGCTTACGACCACCTGATAATGAAGATAAATCATCATCTGGATCCAGCCCCATGGTTTTGATCAGGCGGGTGGCTTCTCGTTCTAAATCCCAACCGTGTACCGCATCGATATCATGCTGCAAGTCTGCCATACGCTCACAAGCATCCATGTCGCCATTAGCACATAAATCTGTTTGGGCATTGTAGTTGATAAGCAGCTCAGCCGTGCGGCTGCTACCACCCATAACGATGTCTAGGATACGTCCGCTTGTCTCGGGAACGTCTTGTTCTAGCATCGCCACGCGCACGCTGCTATTGATGATGACTTCGCCGCTATCAGGTTGTAAGGTGCCGTTAATTAGCTTAAATAAGGTGGATTTGCCTTCGCCATTACGGCCAATTAAACAGACACGTTCACCTGCTTCAATAGCAAAATCAATGCCATCAAGAACAGGAGCGACGCCAAAAGCAAGGTGGATATCTTTTAAATGTATCAGAGCCATAGAATATCTTAAGCTTATATAATAGTGAGGTAGGGGTTGCTGCAAAATTGCGAGCAGTATAACATGCCATCACGTGACTGTAGTGAGCGTAAATGATTTTATCCGCACTATTTATGACTTTTGTTCAAGGTTGCTATTTTATGAGGATCATCATCGTCTAATTGCTACTTTGTATCGGTCATCGAGCCATTTTATTAATGAATCCTACCAGTCTTATGTTTATGATAATTCAGAGAAAAATATGAATCAATTTAATCCTCAAGATAAGGCTCAGAACGAGGCTTTAGCTGTGCACACTGACCTACAAACTCAACAAGTCATTGATTTACAGATGAGTATGGCGCATCTAGAAATGACAGTAGAGCGACTCGATGAGGTGATTGCGCGGCAAGATAAAGATATTCAGACATTACAACGACAGTTGCAGCTAATTTATAAACAAGTGGAAAGTCAGGATCCTGAAGGCGGCATTGCACCTTTTGATGTCATGGCGGAAAGACCCCCTCATTATTAATATCTGCAAAATTAATATCTGCAAAATTAATATCTGCAAAAACTAAATGGTTGAAAATTTATAACTATTATATCCGCATTGTGAGATACAGATACTGTTCAGTCATAATCAGGAAATAATGTGTTTTTGCAGTTGTTTTAATGTTCGAAAATCATTACTATCCTCCACCTCGGATGCTGCTTGCTTATTAAAATTAAGTAAAGTAGTAAAACAATGCGGACGTTTGGAGATACATAATGCGCGCAAATTTTCATTTGAAAACTCTCACAGTAGCTGTTGCTGCTCTTTCTATTGCTAGCGTTGCTAGTGCTGCTGGTCTTGATCGTTCAGGTCAAGATATCACTGCATTCTTACAAGATGGCACCTACGCCGAATCTGTTTATACTTATATCGATGCCGATGTGAGTGGTAAAGACTTGTCAGGCAATAAGCTCAATGATATCGCAGAGTCTTATGATTTTTTTCGTTATGGTGTAAAAGCAGATATTAACGACACGTTTAGCATCGGTATTTTATATGATGAGCCTTTTGGTGCCGCTGCGGATTATAACGGTCAAAACGATTTCGTTACCGAAAGTGATCGTGACGCTATCATTCAAGACTTTACAAAAAAACCTAATATTACCGAAGCTTATGTCGATAACGTATTAATACCACAATTGCAAGGGGCGCTTGCTCCAGGTAATCCAGGTGGTCTAACTGCTGAGCAGTTACAAGCCGCTCAAGGTCAGCTTATTGGTCTTGAAGCCGCTAAAGGTCTTGCAGCAGTGGCGGGTGAAGCGACGCAAGTAGAAGTACGTACTGAGAGTATTACTGGTATTCTTGGTGCTAAATTTGGTGCTAACAAAGAGTTTCAAGCTTATGGTGGTCCAGTGGCTCAGCGCGTAAAGGCAGATGTAAAATTGCGCGGTGATGCATACAGTTCAGCCAAGGGTTATACCACTCACATCAGTAATGACCAAGACTATGGCTGGATCGCTGGTATGGCTTATAGCAAGCCTGAAATTGCACTTAAAGCTGCTTTGACGTATCGCTCTGAAATCAAGCATAATGCAAAAGCTTTTGAGACTTTTCCAATTGCTACGGCTGCAGGTGCTACCGCTGGTCTAGCGTTGCCGACTACCAGACATTCTGATATTGAAATCAACACGCCAGAATCAGTCAACTTTGATTTCCAGACAGGTATCAATCCTACCATGCTAGCTACTGCTAAAGTCCGTTGGGTGCCATGGAGTGATTTTGCTATCGTACCGTCACTATACAATGATGTCAGTAAAGTATCGACAAAAGATGATGAAGGCTTGGCATTAGTTAGTTACGATGAAGATCAATGGCAAGTTGAGCTGGGTCTCGCTAAGCGCATGACGCCAGCATTAGCAGTGACAGGTACTGTCGGTTGGGATAGTGGTGCTGGTAACCCTGTAACCTCGCTAGGTCCTATCGAAGGCTACTACAGTGCTGGTTTGGGTGCCAAGTACAATGTGACTGAAAACTGGGCAGTATCAGCTGGTGGTAAATATCTATGGTTCGGTGATGCTAAAGGCCAAATTCCGACTAAAGCCGTGGTTAGTAACTTTGAAGACAACGATGGTTTTGCACTTGGCGTGAAGCTTTCTTACCAAGCAAACTAATGTGATGTGTCATTTGCTAAGTTATAAATCCATAGTCTAGATAATAAAAAGCGATCCTGATTGGGTCGCTTTTTTATGCCAGTGTATTTAAGTTTAATAAAGGATTAGAGTATTTTAGAATTATTAAGTTATAACAGATAAGGATCTGCCTGCTATCTCTAAAAAATGCTGATAGCAATTTAAAAAATATCAGAATGAAAAACTAGATATTAGTTTTGTACGTGTATCTTATTTGTACTGTCCAGTCATATTCGAGAAATAAAGCACTTTAATTGTTGTTTTAGTGTCAAAAAGGCATTAGTATTCATCTCAGGACACGACTTTTATAATCATAAAGTTATGCGCAGCAATGCTACATATTGATTATTTAAGTAGTAAAACAACAAGGACGTTTGGAGATACACAATGCGCAACACTTTTCATTTAAAAACCCTTGCAGTAGCGATTGCCGCTTTTTCTGTAGCTAGCGTAACCAATGCTGCTGGTCTTGACCGTTCAGGTCAGGATGTCACAGCCTTCCTCCAAGATGGCACCTATGCTGAAGCTGTTTACACCTATATCGATGCTGATGTTAGTGGTTATGATAGCGCCAATAACGTTCCTACTAATAACACCTATGTTAGAGGTGATAAGACTGGCGATATCGCTGAATATTATGATTTCTTTCGTTATGGTGTAAAAACAGATATCAATGAAACCTTTAGTGTTGGTATCTTATATGATGAGCCCTTTGGCGCAGCAGCGAAATATACTGGTGATAACAATTTTGTGTCGAAAGGCGATATTAATGCTTCAATAACTCAGTTAACGGGTGGCCAGTTTGACGCCAACACTCTTGGCCCTGCAATTCAAGGTTTGACACAGCAGGCTCAAGCAGCAGGTGCGGAAGCGCAACGACTTGGACAATTAGCTGCAACAGCTACAGACCCTCAAGTCGCACAAGGTCTTGCACAACAAGCTCAAGCTCAAGCAGCAGCAGCGCAAGGTTTTGTGAATCAGGCCACTGGTCTCGGTACAGCAAATGCGATAGCACAAGCAGAAGCAGCTAATGCAGGAGAAGGCACTAACGTTGAAGTACGTAGTAATAGTCTGACAGCCATTCTTGGCGCAAAATTTGGTGCCAATAAAGAGTTTCAAGTATACGGTGGTCCAGTCGCTCAGCGTATTGAGTCTGAAGTGAAACTACGAGGTTTGGCTTATGGTCCTGCTACTGGCTATACCTCACGTAACAGCCCTGATATGGACTATGGTTATATAGCCGGTATTGCTTATAGCAAACCTGAAATTGCCTTAAAAGCAGCACTGACCTATCGCTCTGAAATTGATCACAACATGAAAGTGGCTGAAACCTATCCTTTAGCTGGCGTTATAGCTGGTGATCCAGCTGCAGCCAATCGCACCAGTAATATGGAAATTACTACTCCTAAATCCGTAAACTTTGATTTTCAAACCGGTATTAACCCAACGACGTTAGCAACTGCAAAAGTGCGCTGGGTACCTTGGGGTGACTTTAAGATTACGCCGCCACTATATAATGAGGTTAGTAAAAGATCTTATGGACCTGATGGTTTGAACTTGGTTGAGTACGAAGAGGATCAATGGCAAGTAGAGCTTGGTCTAGCCAAGCGTGTTGCGCCAGCACTTGCAATTAGTGGTACCGTTGGTTGGGATAGTGGTGCTGGTAACCCTGTCACCTCGTTAGGTCCTATCGAAGGCTATTACAGCGCTGGTTTGGGTGCAAAGTATAACGTGACAGAAAACTGGGCAGTATCAGCGGGTGGTAAATACTTATGGTTCGGCGATGCCCAAGGTGTATTGCCAAGTGACAAAATTGTTGGTGACTTTCAAGACAATGATGGATATATCTTCGGTGTGAAATTGTCTTACCAAGATACTAAATAATACGCATATTTAGCAGTACTAATACATAAAAAAAGCGATCCGTGATGGGTCGCTTTTTTTATCGGTGTTCGAAATAGAAATTGATATAAAAGAACATTAAATCAACGACTTTAAAGTGTGCATAAAAGTTTTTAGCAAAATAATAAATTTATTTGACAGCTTTTTTTAGACGATTTCTAAGACGGCAGTGATTGGTTTCTTGCCCGCAATTAAACGATATTTGCCTCAAACATAAGCCACAACATCATTGAGTTATTACGATCATAAGTATATTTCAGCTGAAATATATGCTTCTTGAAACGCACTTAAGTCCAAGACTCATTGACCTCTCAGCGCTAATAGTGTGTCATCTTATAAATGATCTTATATATCGATGACCCTATGGTGCTCGGTATTGTGCCAGCGCTAATGGATATCATAACCGCCATACCTCTAACTCTTTAGCCTCGCTGAGGTAGTTCTGATTATTCACTTATCTTTGATATTTGAGGCGCATTATAAATTTATTCAGTAGCATATCTTACACTAACAAGTTAGATGATTAATGACATAGCATAAGTGGCTACAAGCGTGATGATTGAGTGAAAAGTTAACACCTGAATTATGAAATGTTATAGCGCTATTAGCTAAGTATGAGATCTCTAATAGAAATAACCATAGCTTACTTATGTACTAATGTCCTAGGTATTGTATTTAATAGTCATCAATAAAAAACCTCACCAATAGATGGCGAGGTTTTTTTATAGTAATAATTATATCGATAAGCTTATTTATTTAAATTGAGTTCCATTTCTTTAAATTTCGCAGTAACAGAGGCTTTTGGACCGCCTGTCATGATACTTACCGCAAAAATGGCGATTGTACTTAAGATAAAGCCCGGAACGATAGCATATAACCAGCTATTGAGTGCCATGCCGTTCATCTGGAAAGGACCATAAATCCATAGAATAACCGTCAATGCACCAACGACCATACCAGCAACTGCACCGTTACGGTTCATACCGCGCCAGATTAGGCTGAAAATAACCAACGGTCCAAATGCGGCACCAAACCCTGCCCAAGCATTAGAAACCAAATTCAATACTGAGCTTTCTGGATTAGACGCCAGTAAAATGGCAACAACGGCGACAATGATTACGGAAATGCGGCCGACCAATACTTGACGTGCCTCAGGTGCATCTTGATCAAAAAACAACTTATAGACATCTTTAGTCAATGAGCTTGATACCACCAATAGCTGTGATGAGATGGTACTCATAATCGCAGCTAAAATTGCAGCTAATAAGAAGCCTGAAACCAATGGATGGAATAAAAACTGCGTAAATACTAAAAATATGGTCTCAGGATCATCTAAAGTCATCGCTGTCTTTTGAACATACGCACGACCAGCAAAACCTGTCATCAGTGCTCCAATAAGGCTGACAATCATCCAGCTCATACCGATGTTACGGGCAGTAGGGACATCTTTGACTGAGCGAATGGCCATAAAACGTACAATGATGTGTGGCTGACCAAAATAACCCAAACCCCATGCCATCAATGACACAATGCCAAGGATACTCATACCATTAGTAATGTTAAGCAAGCTTGGATCGATATTTCTAACCGCTTGAGTGGTGGCTGAAATACCACCCAGATCAGTGAAAGCGACGACAGGAACAATGACCATCGCAAATAGCATGATGATACCCTGTACAAAGTCAGTCATTGAAACAGCTAAGAAACCACCGAATAACGTATAAGCGACAACAACGCCAGCGGTGACCCATAGACCAGTGCTATAAGAAAGATTCAGTGAGCTTTCGAAGAGTTTACCACCGCCTACTAGGCTTGCAGCAGTATAAACCGTGAAGAATAAAATGATAACCACGGCTGAGATAACACGTAGCATGTGCGACTTATCTTCGAAGCGGTTGGCGAAATAATCGGGTAGAGTGATGGCATTGTCAGCCACTTCGGTATAAACGCGAAGACGCGGTGCCACGATAAGGTAGTTTAAAAATGCACCAAGTGTCAAACCAAGTGCGATCCATATACTCACGACACCGTCAGCATACATATAGCCGGGCAAGCCAAGTAGTAACCAACCTGACATATCTGATGCACCTGCCGATAGTGCAGTGACTGCTGGACCTAAACTGCGTCCTCCTAACATATAGCCTTCAGTATCATTGGCTTGCTTAAAGTAAGCGTAAATGCCAATACCAATCATCACTAAAAAATAGGCGCCAAGTGATACCAGCACGCCACTAGAAACTCCGTTCATATAAATTGTCCTTAACCAACATGGTTGGCGGTAATTATTTTAACTATAAAGATTAAGTGTTATAAGACGATGTCCCAAACAATATCTAAAGACGAAAAAAGCCATTAAGTAGGACATAATGGCTTTTATTCAATATCTGCTGTTAGTTTTATATGATTGATGCTGTTCTAGGGCTAATACGAATTCGCAGTGCTTAGAGATCAATAAAAATGCCATAGTACATCATATCGATTGCTCGCATTTGCGACTCATTTATCAGTATCGGCCACCTATATAACCAATCATTTAAAACCATTAAACCTACTGTTAACCATCATATATTACTCGAAGTGTTCAATATATGACTATCAGTGTTCTTATAGTAAATTTTTGTTATAAAAACAACGTCAAGCGTATTATAACGCATGAGGGTCATAAATGCGAATAGCGTGCTTTTTAGATTCCATAGCACGCTCTAATCCTCATTTAGCGAGAGTCTTATTCAATAGGCGCTAACAAGTCTAACAAAGCTGTAACGCTGCTAGATTGCGTCAATTTCGGATTGATAACCACACCCAAATAGCGCTGTAACTCTATATTGTCTGCCATATCGATACGTTCTAAATCCTGACTGATCATGGTTTGCGGTAATACAGACCATCCCAGACCAACAGAAACCAGCATGCGAATAGACTCAAGAGGATTGGTGCTCATCGTGGCATAAGGTTTCAGATTGTGCTTGGCGAATTCAGCCAAGGTAATTTGACTGGTAAAGGTGTTGGCAGACGGTAAAATAGCAGGATAGCGTGCCAATTGCTCTAGTGTCACATTAGATTTGGTCGCTAAAGGCGATAGCGTACCTGTCATAAAGTAAAGAGGGTCTGACCATAGCGTATGATAGGTCAAGCGCTTATCATAAACGGGCGGCAATGTTAAAAATGCTAATGATAAATCGCCATCGAGTACGGCTTTGTGCGCTTTTTCTGAATCGACGAAATGTACTTCTAGTTGTACGGCAGGATAAGCTTGGATAAAATGCTTAAGTACAGGTGCTAAATGGTGCAAGCCAATATGATGACTGGTGCCGATCACTAATTTACCAGATACGATATGCTGAGAGTGTTGCAGATTAATCTTAAAATTCTCATAATCTTCTAGCCACCGCTTGGCATGCGGCAGCATTTCATTGGCTGCTTGGGTTGGTACAATGCCGCGTCCCACCGTATCAAACAAAGTAATGTTGAATTCATCTTCCAAATTTTTGATGCGTTTACTGACGGCAGGCTGTGTGATAAACAGTTTTTCTGCGGCACCTGAGATGCTGCCAGTGTGCATAACGGTAACGAATGTCGTCAAGTTTGTGGTGTTCAAACGGATGTCCTTAGCTACTTTGCGAGCTATAAATAAAAGTTGGCTGACCCAATCACAATGTATTAGAAATAAAAGTTTGCGTCTGGGCAAAAATCATCAATTATTATTATAGGATTAGCCTGCTATAATCACAAGACATCAAGACGTATTGTGACATATTTATTCTATTAAATTGACTATTTGCAGCTCATCGCACGTTTTAAGCGCTGCTGACGATGCCGCTGCGTATAAAATTTAAAGAAAATTTTTACCATAGACTATAGTTGAGTAAATTTAAAAGTAGTACAAGGTAACCGAGTGTAGATGTATATTTAATACTTCAAGCGAGGTTAACGCAGTAATACTTTTATAGTGGAATGACTATAAGCAAGTAAAAAAACCAGTAATTAGCAACCAATAAAGGATAGCAACATGGCCGGTCAAACGTTATATGACAAACTTTGGAATGCTCACGAAGTCACCAAGCGTGACGATGGTTCGAGCCTGATTTATATCGACCGCCATCTGTTGCATGAAGTGACCAGTCCGCAAGCATTTGAAGGTTTGGAGTTAGCCAATAGAGCACCGTGGCGCCTGTCGGCTAACATCGCCAGTCCTGACCATAACGTACCCACAGTCACTAAAGAGCGTTTAGAAGGCGTGCTTGGTATCAAGGACAAGGTATCACGCTTGCAGGTAGTGACATTGGATGAAAATTGCGCCAAATTCGATATCGCTGAGTTTACGATTAATGATGCTCGTCAAGGCATTTTACACGTCGTTGGCCCTGAGCAAGGTTTGGTGTTACCGGGTATGACGGTTGTTTGTGGTGATTCTCATACCGCTACTCATGGCGCGCTGGGCTGCTTAGCGCACGGTATCGGCACATCAGAGGTTGAGCATGTATTGGCAACGCAGTGCTTGATTCAAAAGAAATCAAAAAATATGCAAATTCGTGTCACTGGTAAGCTTGGTGCTGGCGTGACCTCAAAAGACGTGGTACTTGCTATCATTGCAAAGATTGGCACGGCTGGCGGGACAGGGCATGCTATCGAATTTGCTGGGCAAGTATTTGAAGAGATGAGTATGGAAGGTCGTATGACCGTTTGTAACATGGCGATCGAAGCGGGTGCTCGCGTGGGTATGGTTGCAGTCGATGACACAACCATCGAGTACGTCAAAGGTCGTCCTTATGCGCCAACCTCTGAGCAATGGGCGCAAGCGGAAGCTTACTGGCGTACCTTATATTCAGATGATGACGCGGTATTTGATACCGTGGTTGAGTTGGATGGTAGCCAAATAGCGCCACAAGTCTCTTGGGGAACCTCTCCTGAAATGGTTGTCGATATCACTCAATCTGTACCAACACCTGATCAAGCGGTAGATGAAGCGCAAGAAGAAGGCTGGTTACGCGCTTATACCTATATGGGTTTAGACGCTGGGCAAAAGATTACCGATATCCAGCTTGATCGCATTTTTATTGGTTCATGTACCAATTCGCGTATCGAAGATTTGCGTGATGCCGCCGCAGTCATTAAAGGTCGTAAAGTCGCGGACAATATCAAAGAAGCCATCGTTGTGGCAGGTTCTGGGCAAGTGAAATTGCAGGCTGAAGCAGAAGGCTTAGATGCCTTGTTTACTGAGGCGGGTTTTGAGTGGCGTGAGCCGGGTTGTTCGATGTGTCTTGCCATGAATGCTGATAAGCTTGAGCCACAAGAGCATTGCGCTTCAACGTCTAACCGTAACTTTGAAGGTCGTCAGGGCAATGGTGGTCGTACGCATTTGGTCAGCCCAGCAATGGCAGCTGCCGCCGCATTGGCGGGTCACTTTGTCGATGTGCGTACGTTTTAACTTTGCATTTCTATAGAGCATAAAAATGAAAATGCTGTTTGTTTTATTTTGCTTATTGGGTAGCTCTCAGCTAGCGATGGCTCGTGATTACTGTAATGGAAGATTTGCCTATTGTGTCGATGTGCCAAATCAATTGGCATGGTTGCCTGAGGCAGATAATGGTGATGGTCGTCATTTTAAGTTACCCAACTCTAATGCCACTATTTTGGTCTTTGGGAGTAATACACCAACTGCTTTCTTTTATACCGATAGCGATTATCTAAAAGAGAAGCAGCATCGATATAAAACAGGCATGACAGTTACTTACGAGCTGTTAAAAGATAAAACCTATACAGCAAGCGGCTATAGAAAAGACGGTCAAGTTTTTTATCATGTTATTAAAGTTAAGGATGGTCAGGAAGCAGTATTACATCTGAACTATCCTGAAAGTGAAAAAACTAAAATGACAAGTATTGTTAAACAAATGGCACGCTCTTTTAAGATTCATTAGACCGTCAAAAAAATTTACGTTAGTAATCGATATTTTAAGGAAAATTCATGCAAGCTTATAACACTCAAACTGGCATTGTCTGCCTACTTGATCGCGCAAACGTCGATACCGATCAAATTATCGCAAAACAGTTTTTAAAGTCTATTAAACGCACAGGATTTGGCGTCAATTTGTTTGATGATTGGCGTTATCTTGACGAAGGATATCCGGGGCAAGACAATAGCACACGCGTTATCAATCCAGAATTTGTGCTAAATAAGCCGCGTTATCAAGGCGCGACGATTTTGCTGGCACGCCGCAACTTTGGTTGTGGTTCTAGTCGTGAGCATGCGCCATGGGCGTTGTCTGAATATGGTTTTCGTACGGTGATTGCACCAAGCTTTGCCGATATTTTTTATAACAACTGCTTTAAAAATGGCATGCTACCAATTGTCTTGGACGAGGCAATTGTAGATACATTAATGAAAGATACGCTTGCTAATGAAGGCTATGAGCTAACCGCAGATCTTGAACGCCAAGTCGTCGTCACCTCAACAGGTGAAGAATATGCATTTGACGTAGATGCTTTTCGTAAACATTGCTTGTTAAACGGGCTTGATGATATTGGTTTAACCTTGCAGCAAAGCGATGCCATTAAAGATTATGAGCATAAGATGATGCAAAAAACACCATGGATATTTAATGATGTACGAGCATAAATCATGAATCTGCAAGCCATTACTCATAAAACTGCTGAACAGTAATAATGTAGCGTTGAGTTATGGCGGTGAACTGGCTAAAATGAAGGGTAGTTTTTTTACGATATTTTATTATTTCTCTCATAAATAGTAGCCGCCATTATGAATAAAAAACGTTATGTTTTATGGACAAGTACGGTTGTTGCCGCAAGCTTATTATTGTCAGGCTGTCAGCTATTGACTGGGTATCAGAAAATAGATGAGGCAGAAAACGCCAAAGCATGGGCAGGTAAGATTAAACCGATTGATGGTGAAGTCAATATTGCCTGTATAGGAACTTATCATTGTGAAATTGCACGGATAGATAAGACACGAGTGATAGGGGCTGATACGCATGAGCCTATCAATCCTACCATGTTGGTCGCGATGCAAGATATGATTGCAAAGGGCAAAAGTCATACCAACAATAAGCATGCACAAACCTCAATGCATGCAAACATAGATATGACACCACTCGCTCATAAAAATGAGATTAAAATTGTACCTTTGTCTGCCTCAGGCATGCCGGGTCTAACCAATTATTATGCGCGGGTAAAACCTGCAAAACGCGAAGTACAGGTGAATTTCTATCCAGAAAACAATCTGGGCTATGTTGAGCGTTTTACTTTAATTCACGATTTTATTGACGCTGATACTTATCAATTACGGGCTTATCAGAAAAAGTCTAACGATAATTCTGGCAGTTTATTAGACACCGCTTCACCACAGCCGCTATGTGTTGATCTGTATCAAGGCAACACTGTACAGCGCCGCTTTTGTAAAGAGCTGTCTGCTGAGCATCAAGGAGAGTTTGTAGAAACTCGTATCGTGAAAGCATTGCCTGCATCATCGAAAGTAAAAGCCAAAGCTTAAAGCCTATTTGAGTTTCAAAAATAGCAAATTGACCACGATTTTTTGTGCTATTGAAGGCACTAAAAATCGTTTTTAGGAAAATATCGTAAATTTGTAGTATTAGGGCGTGTCCTCAATTCAATTGATTATCCTCTAAATGAGTTAAAAATGGCTAAATTTTGCCAAACATCGTTAAATAGCTTATCAATATCTCGATATTATTTGCGCTACTTTCCTTGTTTGACGGCAATTTTTATCACCATTTTTAAAATGAGGACACGCCCTAACATAAATAAAAAACTACCTACCCACAAGGATTAGTATGGCAACGATTTTAACATTAGCGGGCGATGGTATTGGTCCCGAAATCATGACTCAAGCCATTGACGTACTGAATGCGGTCAATAAGAAATTTGCGTTAGATTTGACACTTGAATCTGGATTGATTGGCGGTGTGGCCATTGACGCAACAGGTGAGCCTTTGCCAGATGAGACGCTAGACCGTGCCCGTGCAGCAGATGCGGTGTTGTTAGGAGCGGTCGGTGGCCCTAAATGGGATGGTATTGAACGCAGCAAGCGCCCTGAACGTGGTTTACTTAAAATACGTGGTGAGCTTGGTTTGTTCGCTAATCTACGTGTGGCAAAGCTTTACCCGCAGTTGGTCAATGCGTCTAGTATCAAACCTGAGATTATTTCAGGATTGGATTTGCTTATCGTTCGTGAGCTGACAGGTGGTATCTATTTTGGTGAGCCACGTGGAATACGCACGCTAGAGAATGGTGAACAGCAAGGCTACAACACCATGGTCTATAGCACAAGCGAGATTCAGCGTATCGGCAAAGTTGCTTTTGAATTGGCAAAAACCCGTGCGCAAGCAGCAGACACAGCAGCGAAAGTTTGCTCAGTGGACAAGGCAAACGTATTAGAAGTCACCGAGCTGTGGAAGCAAACGATGACCCAAATGCAGCAAGCAGATTATAGCGACGTGGCGTTATCGCACATGTATGCTGACAATGCTTGTATGCAATTGATCAAGAATCCTAAGCAGTTTGATGTCATGGTCACCGGCAATATGTTCGGTGATATCTTGTCTGATGAAGCTGCTATGCTCACTGGATCTATCGGTATGCTGCCATCAGCCAGTCTTGATGAAGCAGGCAAAGGGATGTATGAGCCGTGTCATGGTTCAGCGCCTGATATTGCTGGGCAGGACAAAGCCAACCCATTGGCGACTATTTTATCGGTTGCGATGATGCTGCGTTATACCTTTAAGCAAGAAGCAGCGGCACAAGCGATTGAGCAAGCAGTGAGTGATGTCCTTGATGACGGTTTGCGTACGCTGGATATCTTGGACAGTAGTGAAGCTAGATTGAAGCAAGTGGGGTGCCAAGAGATGGGTCAAGCAGTATTGGCTAAATTACTCTAGTCCCACTATAGTGATATAGATTGAATTTCACCCTGTTTTATTTCGATAGGGAAAAATTCTAACCTTTATCATTTATCGTCGTTCTAAACCCATAATTTGCTCAGCAAATTATGGGTTTTTTTTATGTTTATTTTAATCACTTTCCATCGGTAACACACTAAACCAGATAGTTGTAAAAAAGTACTTGTTTTAACACAGACACCGCAGGAAAAGGGCTTTATTAACATAAAGCTGTTATATGCTCACAAGGTAATATGACACTATTAACAGCTTACAAACCACTAGAACCACAGACTTTCACGTTAGAAGAGAGCTGATGAAAAGGTGTTTGAGTAAAGTTGGGTAGTAAGGCGTTAAAACTCAAAATAACAAGCCTTGATGACAACACAACAAAATAAAACTTATTATTTTTATAAAAAATTAGGAGCATGAGGTGTATCAATTAAAAAAAATCAGCACAGCAGTAGCGATGATTGGTTTTTCTACGGCAGTTTTCATGGGGCAGAGCGTTGCAGCACCACTGGATAGTGTAAATGCTAATAATCAAGCAACGACCAATAACTCTGACAACCAAATACCGACCAATAACGATGAAGCCAGTATTAGCAAAAACAATGCTAATAAGGCGAATGCTGCTGAAGAGGTCAGCCCTGTGACCAATGGCGTTAGCCAAAAGCTAGCACGTGATAGCAAAACCGCAAATGCTTCGAACAAATTTTTACCTATTATCAAGTATACGACAGACAATTTATCAGTTGCTGCGCAAAAGGTGAATAATGCCACTTGGAAAGAGGGGATGAGTATCGACCGTGTCATCGGTACTAAATTGCAAGCCTTATTAAATTGGCATCACAATGGTGTAGGCCCTGTTGATGGTTATTGGGGAAAAAACACCCGCAAGGCCATGCAAGCGTTTCAACAAGCAAATGGTTTGGCAGTCACTGACACGCTAAACAACGAAACATGGCAAGCGCTGACAAAGAATGAAAAACTCACGGTGCAGCCAGTGCTAGTCAGTTATCAGATAACTGATGGGGATGTTAATATTAAGACGACAGAAATACCAGCTGGTGCTGAAGCCAAATCCAAACTTGAGGGATTGTATTACGAGAGCATCACAGAAGGGCTAGCAGAAAAATTCCATATCAGTGAAAGCTATCTCAAAGCGTTAAACCCTAAGGCTAGCTTTACGGCGGGTGAAACCATCACAGTTTATAATCCTGGCAATCCAAATACTAAGCCTGTCAGTCGAGTTGTTGCTGATAAAGCCACTGAAACGCTATATGCCTATGATGATAAAGACAACTTAGTTGCTAGCTATCCGACTACAGTAGGTAGTACGGCAACACCGTCACCAACAGGGACACATACGGTAGAGGTGAAGGTACATGAGCCTAATTATACTTATACTGCTAAAGACGGTAGCAAGTCTATTCTTCCACCTGGCCCTAATAATCCAGTGGGCTCGGTATGGATTGGGCTTAGTAAGCCTTCTTATGGTATTCATGGTTCACCAGATCCTGACCGTATCAGCCGTCAAGCATCAGCGGGTTGTATACGCCTGACAAATTGGGATGCACTTGCTTTGCTAGGGGTGATCCAAAACGGTGCGACTGTCGAGTTTAAATAATGCCTCACTACTTCTCAATCATGCTACTTATTAATCATGATTTAAAAATTTCAAAGTAAGTCAACTCATAAAATTTAGACAAAAAAATACCGCTGAAATTTAGCGGTATTTTTTATGATAAAAACAAATAACTAAGACTGAATCACTAAAATATTGATAGGCAATAATGAGCAGGTTAGCATTTTCATTATTATTATCAGTTAAACCACCCAAGCGTCTATATCAGCTATCAGCGAAAAGAAGCCATTTAGCAACCAGCTGTATTTATATAAATGCTTTTATAACCATTTTAGTTTATAAGAAATTAGTTTTTGCCACGATAAGTAATACGACCTTTTGATAGGTCATAAGGTGTCATTTCGACCTTAACTTTATCACCTGTCAAGATACGGATATAATGCTTACGCATCTTACCTGAGATGTGAGCAATGATTTCGTGTCCGTTTTCTAAACGAACTCTAAACAGGGTGTTTGGAAGGGTGTCAATGACTTCGCCTTCAAATTCAATAATATCGTCTTTTGCCATAGTTGGTATCAATCAATTAAAAATAAGCCCATATTATACGTAAGTTAGCGGATTAAAGCAATACAGCACTAGGTTTTTACTTGACAGCCTGTAATCGTTATGTATGCTAACTTCTATTTATTCAGTCAGGTAAATTTAGCCAAATGGGGGTTAAAGGAGCATTTGGCAGTCGTTGTTGAAAATGCTCAGGATAGTAAGCATTGATAAAATATAGACCATCACCAGAGGCAGTAGGCGGTGCGATAGTACGATCTTTTTTGGCTAAAATATCTAAAAAGGCTTCTGGCTGCAACTCGTGTCGACCGATGGCATACAAGGTACCCATTAAGTTACGAACCATATGATGCAAAAATCCATCTGCTTGAATATCAAAAACAATAAACTGACCATGGGCAAAGAGTCTTGCGTGACTGACTGAGCGTACCGGCTGATTAGACTGGCAAGCAGCGGCGCGGTAGCTACTAAAATCGTGAGTACCGACGATCTCAGCCGCCGCCAGTTGCATCGCTGCTAAATCGAGCGGTTCATAGATGTGAGTGACTTGGTGATTCAAAATAGCAGGGCGCTGTGCTTGATTCAGCGTGATGTAGCGATAGCGACGGGCAATGGCACCAAAACGCGCATGAAAGTCGTCAGGCATTGGTTGAATCCAGCGCAGGGCGATATCATCAGGCAATAGACTGTTTACTCCGCGCAGCCAGTTATGAGTAGGACGATAGGCACGTGTCGTAAAGTGGGCAATCATATTGCTGGCATGGACGCTTGCATCGGTACGACCAGCCGCGACGACCTCTACCGCCTCATTTGCAACTTTACCGATAGCGGTTTCTAATGCTTCTTGTACGCCTAATACTTCTCGTTGCCGCTGCCAGCCATGATAGCGCGTCCCCAAAAACTCAATTGCAATGGCTAATGTATAGGTTGGGGGCGTTTCAGCGTTGCTGCTGTTAATCTCGGACATGTTAATCTCGGACATGGTTGGTATTGGACATTTTCGTATTGGTTCTTATAAAGTAAACATATTTAACGATAGTCTAACGTTTTTTGATAGTGGTACCCGCCTGATTGACATTGTTCAACCAACGTTGTCTGCGCCGAGTGGGATTGTCATAACGCAGCAGTAGCCATAACAGTCGTGCATAGATAGCGGGAATTGTTAAGCGTCCGCCAGCAATCACATGATACTCATATTGCCAACTACCAGCCGCATAACTGTCACTGACACCGCCAAATGGAGACTGGCTGGCACATATCACCATGTGGCCGTTTTTATAAGCAAGCTCTAGTGCCTCTGCTAGCGCTTGTGAATAAGGAACATTACCTGCGCCAAATCCCAATAAGATAATGCCACATGGCGGCTGTGATAATAATGCCTGTAGCTGGCTAGTCATTACCTCAGTGTCGTTTGGCAAGCAATATAAAGCATGAATGCGTGCTTGCTCAGCTCGAGATTCGATATGGTCAATCATTGATTGCTGATCATCGAGCCAATGCTGGCGGCGGGTATTCGGTAAGTTTTTGATATAACTATTGGCAGGATAGGCAGCTCTGGAGTGACCCGTAAATGCCATCAAATCATGGCTATGAATTTTTTGTACCGTTTGCGCAGGCCAAGACTCACCGCCAAAAGCAATCTTCACACCCGACTCACCAGCAGCAGCCAGTTTTAGTGAATCGCTGAGGTTATCCCATGCGTCGCTATGGTCATCGATATCATAGGAATGTATCACCTCGCTGTCTAACAATGGGCGCATACTACCAGTGACGACTATACAAATATCACTGCCGGCAAACGCTTCTGCTAAAAACGCACCCAAATAACTCAAAGTATCTGTACCAGTGATGAGCACAAAACGCCTGTCGCCTTGTGCATAGGCTGCTAGCAAAAGCTGATAAAAATGTACAAAGTCGTTAGGGGTAAGTTGGCTACTGTCTTTAATTAAGGCATTATCCAGCCATGAGATTTGAGGCAAGTGGTTAGCGTTATCTTGGTCAGTCAATAGCTTTTGTAAAGTCGGTAAGAATATTTCTGCTGATAACGGTGCTAAGGGTCGTCCATAGCTACCAAAAGTACCGCCAGCATAAATGAGTTGGACAGGATTGGATAATGTATTTGTCATAGCAGAAAATGGCATAGTATGAGCCGTAATAAACAAGTATGTGATAAAAAAGAGAGTTTAAGGTTGGATGCTAATAGCTAATAGCTAATAGCGCTCAGTAATAATAAATAGTATAAAGGTTAAATGCAAAAAAAATCAGCAAGTATTCTTAGTGTTATAGAATACTTGCTGACAAAAGAACGATGGGGCTTTTACGCAGTACGATCTAGTAATACTTTTGCTTGATTCTGTTGCTCACTAGTGCCCTGAATTAATACCTCATTCAATAAGCGTTTGGCACTGTCGTATTCACCCAATTGTAAATATTGGCCTGCCAAATCTAGCGTAACTTGAGTGCTATCTAATGATTTGACAAAGTCAAAGTCGGCCGCAAAGCGCGAGGAAAAGTCTTCTGCTGTTTCAGCAGCATCTCCGGCGGTAAGGGTAGACTCATCCTCAATTGGAGCAACTGGGCTGAGTGCTGTTGAAGAGTGAGTATCGAATTCATTGTCTAATAAAGAGTTATCATCGAACAGCAACGGGGCTGTCGGTGTGACACTAGATTCTTCAGCAAGAGCATATTCTGAATCATTATTATCAAGCGATTGTGCTTCGAGATTAATATTTTCAAAGCTCTCAGTTTCAAAGCTCTCAGTTTCGAAACGATCTTCTTCAATAATGAAGTTATCAGTATCACTATTTTCTTCAAGTACAGGCGCTTCGCTTTCTGTTAATGTTTCTATGTTGTTTGGCGCATCGAGACTGTCTAAAGACAACGTGAAATCATTTTCTTCGTCATTCTGGACAGTGTTGATAGAAAATGCTTCAGCAGTTTCGTCAACACCTTTATCGACATCAGTTGCTAGATCATCAAAGTCTAAAATGAACGCGTCATCTTCTAGCGTCATTTCATCGTTAATACTATCAGAGCGGTCTGCAATGACAGAATCCGTTGCCTGCGCATCAGTTTCTTCAGATGAATCAAAGCTGAAGTCAAAATCACTAAGATCATTGAGATCATTATCTTCTGCGGACACCGCGACATCATTATCAGTTATGTCGATATTGGCAGTGTTCAGGCTTTCATCATCTGTCATCTCTAATGATGACGTGACTGGCGTCGTATCAGTCGCCTCAGATGCGCTAATATTACTCTCTAAATCACTCAGCGTAAGATCAAAGTTATCCTCTACATTGTCGCTAGTAAGACTGGCCTCATAAGATGTATTTGTTACTGCCGAATTAGACATGCTGTCGTCTATCAGCGTACTACGGTTATCTTCAGAGGTTGCTGGCTGATCAGATAGCGCGTTCTTACTATCGATTTGATTAATCGGTAAGTCAAAATCTATGCTTTCAAAATGGCTATTATCTTCTACGGGTGCCTCTTTTGCTGCGACTTGATTTTGCTCTTCCGAAAATAAAGCTTTTAACTCATCAGCTAGCGCAAGACTTTTTGGGTCGTTTTGCGTCTTGATGGCATCATAAACTTTGTTAAAGTTCTCTGGCTGATTAATAGTCGCATATATGCTGAGTAATTTAACAGATAATTGGCCATCATTCGGTTTTTCGCTTAGGCCGCGACTGAGGGTTTCAATAGCTTTGTCATAACGCTGTTGATCCATGAATCGCTGGGCAATCGTAATATGATCAAACTTATTGTCATCATCTTTGTGGCTTTGGGCAGGAGTTTTGTGATCCGTTTTTGGCATCGGAGCTGGCGTAGTGGTACTCATTCCCGGCTGCGCTGAGGGCTTTTGCGCTTTCTTTTTGTACAATAGTAAACCGGCTACTATTAGAATAAGTACCAATCCGGCGATGATATATAGCATATTGTCCATAGTTACTCCCACGCCTATGATCACAGCACACTGCGTTGATCAGTTAGGCAATTATTGATTGCGTAGTTTTTTGAGACGAGCTTGGAGCTCAGCCAGTTTTTGGTTTTGTAATTGAATTTTTCTTGTATAGCTATCAAGTGCACTGCTGGTTTTTGACAGCTGCTGAGCTTGAGCTGCCGTACTTTGTCTTGAGGCCTTGAGCGTGGCTAATATATCTGTGCTGAGACCATTACCTGTTGCCGCTGCTGATGTTGCTTGGGTGCCATCTGCGTTGCCATTACGACCAGGTGCGAGCACTGAAAATTGTGCTTTTGGCAGCGTTTGTGTTTTAGTAATCATGGGTTTTTTGCGCTGTTTAGCGACTTGATTTGTTTCAGACGGTTTTTTAGAGGGTGCTTTTGCGGCCTTTTTTACCACAGGTGTGTTTGCTCTGCGGCTATATTGTCTTTGCGCCTCAATCGCCGCTTCTAGTTTTTGTTGTGATGGTACAACATCGTAACTGGGCAAGCTAAGCTTGGCATCCGCTTTGAGTTGACCCGCGTCTTTATTAATAAAGGCGTCAGGGTTTTGCTTCTGAATCTGCTTCATTACTGTTTGAATGTCTAAGTTATTTTCTTGCGCAATTTGCTGTGCAATAATCCATAGACTGTCGTTGCGCTGTACTTGATATTGGGACGCAGTAGTAGTGCTGGCTGCCGTACTGATAGAGGCGTCGTTGGTGACACTAGATGGAACAGTGGCGACAGCTGTATTGTTGGTATCAAGACTGGCTTTTGGTGTACTCGCTTTGTTGTCACTCGGCGTTGGCATAATAGGAGAAGCAGTCATCATGCCAGCTTCTGATTTGCTACTCGGCTGTATCTGGCGAGTGACTTGAATATTCAAAATATCGAGCTGTTTATCAGTGACAGCTGTAGCAGACAGACTATTATCTATTGGCATGGTCTTATTATTGACTAGGGCTGTATCATTCGCTACATTCTTAGCAGAATTGAGGTCGATATTGCTATTACCCATTGTCGTAACATTGCCATTTGCACTCAAGCGACCATTGTCTAATCGACTGGTTGGATTACGATCATTGTCGTTAGCGCTAAGAGTGTTGTTAACGTTGTTTAAACGACCGTTATCTAGCCGGCTAGGCGCATAAGCAAGATTGTTGCCTTGCGAAGTAGGAGTCGTTGTAGGTGCTTGGATATTAGGTGCTGGCAATTTAGACATCACCAACTCGCTCGTTGACGAGTGAGTAGTCGCTAGTATGGGCGATAATGTTAATGGCGGCGGTGCACCTTCTCTAACAGTCAACGGTTTAGCCGTATTAGAGGACACACTGGGTAGATTGGGTTTTTTTGCGCCAGTAACGATGTTTTTAGGCGTGTCAATGGGCAAACGGCTATTGAGCGGCATCAACAATGTCTTGGGAATGACGTTGCGTTGACCCTTATCATTTATGTTTAAAACCACATCAGCAAAAGGTGTAGATACAGGTTTTGAGGTAGTAATAAATACTTGACCGCTGGTCGCTGAGGTAGGTTTAAAGCGTACGGTCATCGAATCAGTTTGGGCTAAGCCCATTTGCTGATAAATAGTAGAGTTTGCCAAACTTGCTGAAAAGTCAGCGGCTCGAATATCACTGACCACAATGCTCGCAGCTAGCGGCTCATGCTGGGCAGAGGTCACAACAGTCTTGCCAATCGTTGCAGCTTGTGCACTCGATACGAGAGCCGCATAGCCTACGGAACAAAGTAGTGCCATCGAGACCGCGCGATGTACCGTAGTCAACCGATGAGATAAATGACAAGACATGTGCAGACCTTTAAGATATAAGTTATCTGTGCTGTTATAACAAAATACCATTTAGTTTACCAGTTTATTTCACAACTGTTGTGGACAATACAAAAAATGTTTGAGTATTGTTTAACCTCGCTTTCTGTCGAGCAGCATTGCATCGCCATAACTAAAGAAGCGATAGTGTTCTTTAATCGCATGTTGATAAGCATGCTCAATGGCATCTTTACCCGAAAATGCCGACACCAGCATTAACAACGTTGATTTGGGTAAATGGAAATTGGTTAATAGTCGATCTATCACACCAAACTTAAACCCTGGGTAAATGAATATATCGGTATCACCTGACCAGCTGGAGAGAGGCTGCCCATTAACGGCTGTTTTTTGATAAGCCGTTTCGAGCACGCGTGTGACCGTGGTGCCAATAGCGATGACTTGTTTACCATTCGCATGGGTTTGATTGATGAGCTCAGCGGTTGCTTGTGGTAAATGTGCATACTCACTATGCATGGTGTGATTGAGCAAGTTGTCCGTTTTTACTGGCGCAAATGTACCAGCGCCAACGTGCAAAGTCACAAAAGCAGTACGAATACCTTTTGCCGCAAGTTCACTCAGTACCGATTCATCAAAGTGTAAGCTTGCAGTCGGTGCAGCCACACTCGCAAGCTTGGTTGGATCATGAAAGACCGTTTGATAACGAGTATTGTCTGTCTCATCCGCATGGCGTTCAAAGTAGGGGGGAATAGGCAGCTCACCATAAAGCTCTAAATGCGGCAAGATCGGCGCATCAAACGCTAAAATAAATAAGTTGTCTTGACGACCAATCATCACCGCCCTCATATGACCGTCAGCAAGCTGCAAGTGTTGTCCAAGTTTGAGCGCTTTACTGGCTTTAACATGGCAAAGTGCAATATGTTCTTGATTCACGGGTTTGTCATTTGCAGCTTCTACAGATTTTTCAGCCTCTATATATAAAGTCGCTGTCTCTAAATCTGAGATATCAACCAAACGTTCAATCAATACTTCAAGCTTACCGCCAGTATCCTTTTGTCCAAAAAGACGCGCTTTCATCACCTTTGTATCATTAAATACAATCAAATCACCTTCATTTAATAACTCAGGTAACTCAGTGAATAAGCGATCTTCTACAAGCGTAGAGTTTTTTTGATTATTGGCGGGCAAATACAAAAGTTTTGAGGCAGAACGCTGTGAGAGAGGATAGCGTGCAATCAGGCTATCTGGCAGCTCATAATCATAGTCATCAACGCTCAAATAACTCAAATCATTGTTGTTTTTTTCGGCATCAATTGAGGCGGCAGTAGTAGGGTCTATAGTGTGAAAATCGGTCATAATCAATCTTTAAATGAATGTAAATTTTGGCGTAATTGTAGCAGAAACGATGTCATGAAAGGACAGTTTAGTAACGACTCATGCGCACAAAACGGTTTGCATATTAAATAGCCTAAGCATTAATTGTTAGAATGAATAATTAACAAAAGCAATGAGCGTCAGTATGTTATTCAAACAAATTTAACTGCGGCAACAATTGGGCGGCAGGTGCCAATGAAGAGAAAGTAACACCGACTAAGCGGATAGGTAGCTCACGAGGAATGTCTAAAAACAGTTTGTCCAACCAATAATGGGCAGAATCAGCACTGTTAAAGGCAGTCGATAGCGTGTGTGAGCGGGTGATTTGAGTGAAGTCTGCGTATTTAACTTTTAGAGTAATGGTATAGGCGACCAGCTGTTTTTGTTGCAGTTGATGAAAGGCATCGGCATTCTGTTCATAAATTTGTATACGTAATTCATGGTTATTACTTAGATTGTCTTTGAATGTGGTCTCAGAACCCACAGATTTATGCGCGCGCTCAGATTTGACAGCACGCTCATCACGCCCATGGGCGATATCATGATAAAACTGCCCACGCTTGCCGAACTCCTGCACCAATACAGCCGCTTGCATTCGCTTGAGATCCGCGCCAGTACTTACACCCATCGCATGTAAGCGCTTGGCAGTGGCTTTACCAATACCATGAAAGCGCTCGATAGGTAGCGTACTGATAAAGGCATCAGCGTCCGCTGGTGTGATAATGGCCGTACCATTGGGCTTATTGATATCAGAGGCAATTTTAGCCAGCATCTTGTTAAACGACACACCTGCTGAGGCCGTTAATCCAGTATGCGCTAGTATTTGTGCCCTTAGCCAGTTCGCCATCAAGGTCGCTGAACCTTTATGGACTTGTAGCCCTGTAACATCGAGATACGCCTCATCTAGAGACAATGGTTCAACATGTGGCGTTAAGCGGTACATAATCTGGCGAATATCGCTACTAACTGCACGATAAACCTCAAAACGTGGCCTAACAAAAATGACTTCTGGGCAACGTTTACGCGCCTCATAACAAGACATGGCAGAGCGTACACCGAATTTACGTACCTCATAGCTGGCTGCTGCGACCACACCGCGACCACTTGGATCGCCACCAACCACCAGTGGCTTACCGCGCAGTTCAGGAAAGTCACGCTGCTCCACACTGGCATAAAAAGCATCCATGTCTATATGAATGATTTTACGGGGGCTAGCATTTATAGAAGTTGTCATACTCACTATTTTACCTGATTCAAGCGCTTTGATTGAGTATCAAAATTTAAATTTATCGATAGACTCCTTTGCTAGGTTAGCAGGACGCTAGCAATGATATATGAATAATTTTATATGTCATAAATCTTATATATCATAGAGTTAGTTAATAATAAACAGTAGTATTAATTCAAAAAAATCGTATTTAGCAAACATATTTTTGCTATTGAATTGTTTAGGTCTGCTGTAAATCAAACTCATTTGTACTCTTGCACCACCTGTCCTATCAACCTCACCGTTTGTCATAAATCTCACATTTAGATGTTACAGTTTTGATTCTGGTGTTTTACAATATAGTATCCGCGCTAATGGATGACTGTAAAACAATAAGTAATGCCTTGTGCGCCTCTATGACCATGTAAAAAGGACATTGCTTATCGCTCATGCCAAGATCGAAAATGGAGTTTTGGTAAAATTAACTCTTTAAGGGCTTGATGTTAGAGAGTTTAGAATGACTAAGGAGCTGATGATGAATAATGAACTAAAAGGGAGCGATTTAACAAGAGCGATGCTAGCACGCGGCGATAAAAAAGTATGGTGTGCGGTTTGTGATGATAGTGATGAGCAAGCAATGATGGATCATTGTGGTAATGATTTTACGGCTTATATCGTGTCATTTCGTGACGGACATTTTTATTGCAATGCTGGCATGCCGTGGGAGTTTGCCGTGCCCATTAAGATAATTGCGGTGCTGCAATCTGAAATAGAAATGTAAGTATAGCAATAATATTACCGGCACAAAAAAACCTCCTAATGAGGAGGCTGATTTGTTACTAATATTGGTACCAGTGGTCGGACTCGAACCGACACGCTTATTAGGCAACGGATTTTGAATCCGTCATGTCTACCAATTCCATCACACTGGCATGTTAGAAGATAAGGTCTATTAGATAGAGATTATCGAATTGGGCTACAGGGTTAACTCTGTATAGGCTGCGTATTATAGCAGCCTATTTTTATCCGTCAAGAATTATTTGATATAATTTTCAATTAAATCAAAAAAAATGGTTTAGCCTACAAAAGCACGTTCAACGGCATAATCTGCTTGGACACCCATGCGTGGTGAAACGGTCAAACCAAAATCGTCCAAAATCGCTGAAACTTCAGCATTAAATGGCATGCTACCGCAGATCATGACACGGTCGTCTTCTTTATTCATCGGTGGTAAGCCAATGTCTTCAAAGAGCTTTCCTGAGGTCATTAAGTCAGTCACGCGACCTTGATTTTTGAACTCCTCACGAGTCACTGTCGGGTAGTAAATGAATTTTTCACGGTACCATTCACCAAAGATCTCGTCGTTAGGTAACTCATTTTCAAACATATCACGATACGCCAAATCATCGACATGGCGCACACCATGTACCAAGATGATTTTTTCAAAGCGTTCATAGACTTCAGGATCACGTGCCAATGCTAAAAATGGCGCCAGTCCAGTGCCTGTAGAGAGCATATAAAGATTTTTGCCAGGCAGTAAATCATCTAGTACCAAAGTGCCCGTTGGTTTTTTGCTGACCAACAGCTCGTCACCGACTTTAATATGCTGTAAGCGCGAGGTTAATGGGCCATCTTGAACTTTGATAGAAAAGAATTCTAAGTGATCTTCGTAGTTCGGGCTAGCAATCGAATAAGCACGCAATAGCGGTCTGCCATCGACAACGATTCCGATCATCGCAAATTCGCCATTACGAAAGCGCAGGCCATCGTCGCGAGTTGTCTTGATGCTAAATAGAGCGTCATTCCAGTGATGAACCTCTGTGACCGTTTCGGTGCGAAGTTTTGACATAAAGTCCTCGTTAATAAGTTGCTATCGGTTTTATTAAGTTTAAATGAGTGTTAAATTAAAATTTTCAATGAAAAAGGGTATAGAAGGGTAGTAAATTTTCAATCACTATTGGAACAGCCAATCGTTTAAAACCTCTGTCACGCAAAGTAAGTAGCATAGCCGATGTTTTAATCAATGTTGTGGGGCAATATTCTAACATCTTATTAAGCATTTAAAATCAGGAGAGGGACTGATAAAGTCTAAGGATAGATATGATTTAATCTGTCTCCTGTCAAACCACGACAATGGCTGTTGCTGTAGATGGCTTATAAGGTTTGAAAAATAAAGGCTCTCATCGAATTTATGGCTCATAATACCAAAATTTAAAATAAAAATCCGTCTGGCAGCGGCGATGCGGCATGATAAAATGGAATATCGTTAGTGAGTAATTTTGTATCACTGGATAATATGCGCTAAACGTTCTCATAAAAGCAGATGCTTACTATTGAACGGCTTTTTGGAGAAACATGATGTCCGATGATAATATCTCTTTGGCGGGTTACCACCATGCGCCAATGATTGGCTACCATCGTGCGCCGCTATCACAGAAATTTGGTGCGCCACGCCAGCCGAATTTGGTTGCGCTCACCAGTATCATTGAGATGATAGCGCCTTATGACTCGCTAGCAGCATTTGCCGGTTTAGACGCGTTCAGCCATATCTGGATCAGTTGGCAGTTTCATCATAACTATACCAATAAAGACACTCATATTGGCAAAGGCGGCACGGGCTTTCGTGCGCAAGTCCGCCCACCAAGGCTCGGTGGCAATCAAAAAATAGGGGTATTCGCCAGTCGCAGTATGTATCGACCCTCAGCACTTGGGTTATCTGTCGTCAAGCTTGAAAGTATCGAGGTTTGCGATGGGCGCGTGTTACTTATTATTAGCGGTGCCGATATGATAGATGGTACGCCGATTATCGATATTAAGCCCTATGTCGCTTATAGCGATGCGCTCAGCAATGCAAAAAGCGGGTTTGCACCAACTGCGCCAGATTTATTAGAGATAATTATTACGGAGTCTGCTTACGAGCAATTTATGACGTTGGTTGACGCTGGACGATGCGATAAAAATGACAATGACAATGACAATGACAATGACAATGACAATGACAATGACAATGACAATGGGACTGAGACTGAGACTGAGAATAAAAATAATAAGAAAGCTATTCATGCAAAAAATAATAGTGTAGCGACGCTTATTCAACAAATGCAAGAGCAGTTGCTCATTGCTGATATCGAGACTATTAAAGCATTAATTGCGCAAGACCCGCGTCCAGCTTATCGTCGCGCGGAGATCAATACGCCGTTTGTCATGCGTTATAAGTCTGTTGATGTGAGCTTCCAGTTGGTAGAATCAGGGCAATTGCAGATAATGGCTGTTGTGAAAGTGAGCTTGTAGCGCCCAGTGACGCCATTACTGCCGCATGAATTATCCATCAATTACTCCTCAATAAATAACGCATCAATAATAAAAGAAGAAAAATATGTCTGCTCAGAAATATTCAATCGTGATTGATTTACGTTGGTGCTTAGATGAACTATTGGCAGATAAGGTAATTGATCAGCGTGGCTACAATTTAGTGATGACGAGCCGCCGTGATAAAGCGCAGCATCCACTCCTGACCATCAGTGAATTTGGTCTGCCAAACGGTCATGCACTGGATAAAAATGTTGAGCACAAATTGACTTTGGTATGGTTGAATCAATGGTTAGCTGCCAAAGCAGGCATGGCACTTGTCCGTATTGACCCGTTAAAAGTCGATGTCCCAGCCGTCACTCAGTTGATGTCCTTTGAATATGCCCGCTCACAGCATATTTTGCCCATTGAAGTGACGAATGATGAAGTCGTCATCGGTACAGACCAGCCGTTCTGTACTGAGTGGCAGACAAGTATCGAAAAATTAATCAAGTCTAAAAGTTATCGTACGGTTTATATCAATCCTGAGCAAATCAATCGCTACCGTCAAGAATTTTACCAAGTCACCCAAGCGATTGCAGGAGCAAATAGTGTCCACAAGCGCGCGGCGGCTGATGTCACCAATGTCGAGGCATTATTGCAACTTGGCGACAATACCAACCCTGATGCCAACGATCAACATATTGTCAGAGTTGTCGATTGGCTGTTGCAATATGCTTTTGAGCAGCGAGCCAGTGATATCCATTTAGAGCCTCGCCGTGAGACGGGTAAAGTCCGTTTTCGTATCGATGGCGTGCTACATACCGTCTATGAGATGCCTTTGGCAATCATTGTCGCGGTGACGGCGCGGATTAAAATATTAGGACGACTGAATGTGGCAGAAAAACGCAAACCACAAGATGGCAGGTTGAAAACCCGTACGCCAAAGGGTCTGGAAACTGAGCTGCGCTTATCGACGATGCCGACAGCCTTTGGCGAAAAGCTGGTGATGCGGGTATTTGATCCTGAAGTGCTGGTGCGCTCGTTTGCTCAGCTTGGTTTGTCAGGTAAGCAGCTCGATACTTGGCATGAGCTGACCGCGCATCCAAATGGCATTATCTTGGTTACGGGTCCGACTGGTTCTGGTAAAACCACGACGTTATATAGCACGCTCAAGCAGCTCGCCACAGAACAAGTTAATGTCTGTACGATTGAAGATCCTATCGAGATGATTGAGCCTGCTTTTAACCAAATGCAGGTCAATCCAGGAGTTGATTTGCATTTTGCAGATGGTATTCGCTCTTTGATGCGCCAAGACCCAGATATCATTATGGTTGGTGAGATTCGCGATGCCGAAACCGCCAATATGGCAGTACAAGCATCACTTACTGGACATTTGGTACTATCGACGTTGCATACCAATGATGCACCAAGCTCACTTACTCGCTTACATGATTTGGGTATTCAGCCGTTTTTGACCTCAGCGACGATATTAGGCGTCATGGCGCAGCGTTTGCTACGCACGTTATGTCTGCATTGCAAAAAAGCCCTAGACGTGATCCCAGACAGTGAAATTGCTGTTCAGTGGCAGGAACTGGTTCAGCCTTGGCGTGCGCCCGCTCCAGCGCAAATTTATACGGCGCAAGGCTGTGAGCATTGTCGCCATACGGGCTATCAAGGTCGCGTTGGTCTGTACGAGATCATGCCGTTGTCAAATGAGCTAAAAAAACTGGTCGCCGCCGATGCCAATTTAGATGTGCTTAAGCAGCAAGCGTACCGCGAAGGTGTGCAGCCATTGCGCTTATCGGGTGCAAAGCGTATTAGTGAAGGGCTGACGACCATAGAAGAAGTAATGCGAGTGGTGCCGCTTCATTAAAAGCTGCCTTTTTACTAAAAATAAGTTTGCTAATCATGACTTGAAAAGCGCACTTATCAGAGCAATTAATGCTCTTACGACTACTAATTTTATATTGTAAGTTATTGTTCTAAAACATTTTATTTATTTTTTATTAACGAGATTACTTATGTTTACTGATAGTCATTGCCATCTTAATCGCTTAGATTTAACCAAGTATGATGGTCAATTGTCTGGCGCGATTGACGCGATGAAAGAAGCCAATGTCACTCGGGCAATGGCGATTATGTGTGATTTTGCCGAATATGATGAGATTTCTCATATTGTCAGCACCTATAGCGATGAGGCGCTAAATCTTGGCATGAGCGTCGGTATTCATCCTTGTGAAGATATTAGTGTCTTGCAATCAGCGACGGTTGAACGTTTGATCGAAACGGCTGATGCCGACCATGTATGGGCGATTGGGGAGACAGGGTTAGATTATTACTGGTCAACGGAAAACAAAAAAGAGCAGCAAGCCAGTCTTGCTCGCCATATTCATGCCAGTCAAAGCCTGCAAAAGCCACTCGTCATTCATATGCGTGATGCCAAAGAAGATACGATTGATATCCTAAAATCAGAAGGCGCTGAGCACGGTATTATTCATTGTTTTACCGAAGATTGGGAGACGGCCAAGCGTGCACTTGACTTAGGATTTTATATCTCATTTTCGGGCATTGTTAGCTTTAAGAGTGCTCAAATGATTAAAGATGCAGCAAAAAATATGCCTAGAGACAGACTGCTTATCGAAACTGACAGTCCTTATCTAGCACCGGTGCCCAAGCGTGGTAGACCGAATGAGCCTGCCTACGTACCGTATGTCGCCAGTTGTCTGGCAGAGATGTATGGCTGTAGTAGCGATGACATTGGGGCATTAACTGCAAAAAACTTTGAGAATTTACTGGCACAGTATCACTAAAATGGTTATGCTATGACCACTCAGTCATTTATGATACAGTCCTGTTGCTTTACGTTATTTGACTTATGATGTGAAGCGTAAGCCTATGATTATCAATGACTATTTAGCAAACATAAGCATATCTCCTTTGGTGGTTTTCGAGCAGACTTTGTATGATGTTATACGCTTGTCGCTGATGCATTCATCCACAGGATGGTCATATGCTTAATCTTGTCAGGTTTTAGGAGAGATTATGAGTCGTCAGCATCAGTTCAAGGCACGAGAAGAGAATATCTTAGCGATGGCAGAGCAATTGCTACTTGAGTCGGGCGATGGTGATATTACTTTAGACAGTTTGGCAGACCAGCTGGATCTGGCTAAAGGTACACTGTACAAGCATTTCTCCAGCAAAGATGAACTCTATTTGCGTATTATTATCCGCTATGAAGAACAACTGTTTGAGATTAATCGTATTGATGATTGTCCATCAGCAGGCGTTGCTCGTATGATCTTTCAGCAGTTATTTAATCCACAAAAAGCCATGTTGCTCAATCAAATCGAAGAGCGTTTGGCGGCATCAGTGACGGGTCTTAATCGCTTGTTTGGTGAGCTATATGATATTCGCCGTCAGCGTATGAAACGCTTGATTGACATTATCAGTGCGTATTTACAAGAGCAGCACAGTAGTTTGAGCACGCGCGACTATTTGTCCTCGATTTGGGCGATGGGTCAGGGCGGTGCTGGACTATTAAATTCAAGCTTTTACCAGCGGTATTTGGGTCGCCGTGATACCCTACGTTATGCCTTCGTTCAGCAAATGCTTGAGTTGCCGAGCCATTATCCTGCGGCTGACGATGAGGTGATGGATGAAGATATGCAGGAGTTGGTCGAGCAAATCGATACTGAGTCAGAAGAGCACCGTAATACCAGTTATTAATATCTTTATTCAACTTATAGTCTTTTAACTCAAGTTTTTTAAATTCGTGTTGCTATATTCGTTATCGCAGCACGGTGCATCCATGCTAAAAATGGATACATGCTTACCAGCTTTAGCGCCCAATTATAGTTTTATTCTTTATACCACAACCTACTTATAGGTTTATAGGTGCAATATGCCGGTCACTGCCAAGACTCCGTCCAGCTCAGCGGTCACTTGCTATTCACACTTAAGTCATCAATATTTGCAGTATAAAAACACGGATAGATATCTTTTACCTCTGGTTTATCAGCATAAATCCTTTCTAGTACAAAACGCTCACATTTCCCCTTATAAATCCTCAAGCCTTGCTCAGGCACAGCAGGGCTTTACCCTTGTCGAAATTGTAGTGGTGGTCGTTATTCTATCTATCTTTGCTGGCATGATGAGCTTGTCGGTGGGTAGTAGTGAATCGCGTAAAAACCGTGCGTTTTATGAGCATTTAACGGATTCGCTGAGCTATGTACGGTTGTTGTCTGCTGAGCGTATGCAGCCGATGGGTTTGAGCTTGCAAGCAGATAAACAAGGTCAAGTAGCTCCTGTGATTGTTACTTTATCAAATCCTTATATTGCCTATCAGACCAATGATACCCCGTCAAATAGCATGGACAGCACGCCTAAAAATTCGATGGAATTATCTGCTGATCTGACAAGTATGTCGGGGGCGATGGGCAAGCAACAGCCAATACCTAGCTGGGAGATTGAGCCAGAAGTCAGTTTGCCGGAGTTACCTGCTGGGGTTAGTTTAAGGGTGCAAAGCTTGGAGGCTGGCAACCTATCAATGCCTGAACAAGGACAAATATTGCAGCCTTGGTTTGCCAATCAAGCAGTCCCACAAATATTATGGTTTGGTACAGGGCAAGCAACGCCTGTCACCATTGAGGTGCTGCACAATTCGCGTCTGGTGGGCGAGGTCATTACCATTATGCCTGATGGTAGTATGAGGATCGGACAAGGACTGTAGCTGATGATAGATAAGGATGACATTATATCTGCTGATATAAACAAAAAGCCAATGCTATCAAAGCATGAAAGCGGCTTTACTCTGATTGAGGTAATGGTAGCGTTAGCGATTTTAGCGGTTGTTGCTGTGGCTGCTAGCCGTGCCAGTAGTGCTTATCTCAGCTCAGTGGATGTCTTACGCACACGCACACTGGCACATTTTGTCGCACAGAATGCGGCCGCTGATTTGCGTATTCAAGAGACTTGGCTGACGGCCAATCGTACGCAAACAATCAATGCTCAAGGGCGTGATTGGCAAGTAGTGATGACGGTCAGTGATGCCATTACGCCTGCTTTAAAAGAGGTGAATATCGCTGTCGCACCCATTATAGATGGACAGACGCGTACCGCCGTGACTGATATCAACGTAATATTGAGCAATGCGGAGCAAGACATTGGCAGTTTGGACTTAAGCAGTTTGGGTGCTGATATTGCAGGGCAGTCTGGAGGCAATCCGTGAAGTCGCAGCGTGGATTTACGCTACTTGAATTGATGGTTGCCATGGCAATATTTGCGATGCTGGCGGTGGCTGGCTGGCAGGTGTTTGATAGCGTCAACCGCGCTCGCGAACGTGCACAATTTCATGCTGATAATTTGGCTGTTTTGCAATATGCTTATTTGCAGCTACAGCAAGATATGGGTCAAATTATCCCTTATCAAATACCAAATACTCAAAATATCAGTGTGACAAATAACAGTACAAATGCTAGTGATAGCACAAACAATAGCGCCCAAGCCAATGAAACAGTGCCTGAGCCTTTTATGAGCTTGGATGGTGAGCATGTCAGCTTTGTTCGTTTTGCCGACCCCGATCCACGTTATCAAAGTAGCATGAGTGTCCAGCATATCGAATACATTTTTGCAGATGAGCGTTTAATTCGCCGCCAATATACCAGCATCGATGGTGGGCGCGATAGCATCAGCCTAGACAGTGTATTGCTCGAAGGCGTCACCGCAGGGCGTTGGCAAGCATATTTACCTGAACTGAGCACCAAGTTCCCTAATGCAGACAGCAGTAATAACAGTACAAATACAACCTCTGGGCAAACGACCAGTGCCGTAAGCGCCAAGCCAGCAGTGGTTTTATTGCCCAAAGGTATTGCTGTCAATTTTACTTATCAGGATATGCCAATCACTTGGCAATGGGCGCTTGCTCCAGAACCAATACCAAGTAATTATAAAAATAAAAGCAATAACAATGCTAATAATGGCAATGGTAGCAATAACGATAGTAGTGATAAGACTAATAATGACAACCCGAATAGCAATGTAAATAACAATTTAAATAACAATGCAGGAAGTAATATTTAACATGCACCACTGGGTCAATAATAAAGGCGGCTTAAGTCAATGACAGCGCACTCTCAGCGCGGAGTAGCGCTGCTCACTATCTTACTATTGGTGGTCAGTATTACCGTGGTGGCGGGGGCGATGCTTGCCAGTCAAAAGATTGCTATTAGGCGTAGCGGCTTATTGTTTGATCAAAATCAGCTGTCACAAGATATCAATGCTGGTCAGCAATTAGCCATCACGATGATTCGTGCTGACGATAAGCTGAATGACACAGATAGTGAGCAAGATATTTGGGCGCAGCCATTACCGCCTTATCTTTTAGCCAATCATAGCATCAGTATCGAATTGCGCGATGAAGCCAGTCGTTTTAATATTAATAATTTATATCAGAATGGCGCGGTTGATAGCGCCGCCTTAGCCATATTTCAAAGACTGTTGACACAATTAAATCTGGAACCTGATATTGCCATTGCTGTTCTTGATTATCAAGATACGGATAGCGACGTTTATCAAGATGGTGGTGATGAGAGTGTGGTTTATTCTCAGCAATCAAGTGGCTCAGCGAGTAAGACTTTGCCCAATCAAGCATTGGTCAGTGTCGATCAATTGCAAGAGATTCGAGGGGTAAATGCTGAAGTACTAGCGGCACTACGTCCTTATATTACGGTGGTTTCTTATTATGTGCCTATTAATGTCAATACTGCCAGTCCAGTTTTGCTGGCTGCACTGATAGATGGCGCAACCAGCCAACAGATGCAGGGATTGGTCGATATGCGGGCAAAGCAGGCGTTAGCCTCTATCGATGATGTATGGCAATTGCCGATGTTGAGCAGCTTAAATGATGATCAGCGAAAGGCGTTAAAACCACTGCTTGCAGTCGATAGCCAAGCCTTTATGGCGCTTATTACCGCAACGGATAGTGCAAGTCTTGGTCAACAAAGACAACGGTTTGCAACCGTATTGATTAGCAAGGTTGCGACTGATGCTAGCGCGGCAGTAGGGAGTAATGCGAATAACAGCACGCCTAACAATAATAATGAGAATGGCAATAATAAAAAAGCCAAAGAAATTAAAGTGGTGACACAGCGTTTATGGGCATTTAGACCCAGTTTCTAACGTTGAGTCACCTAAAAAGAGTCTCAATCAGTGCCGAGGTAGAATATCTGACGCCACTTAATCTCCTAAGTGCGTCTCTTCCGTAGATTTCCAGTTATAAGCCCCATAAAACAACATCTGTGCTTGGCGAGTGCAATTATGGAGCATCAGCTGTTTATTTTCTTCAATCTCGTTCAGATCGATTTCATCATCATGGTCTTCAGTATAAGTCAGCTCCAACCAATCGATAATCCAAGAAAAGAACATATTTACCCCAGCTTCAGCCAGTAGGCGACGGTCATAGGCATTGATATGAGTAAAAGCAGGCTGTAGCGCTAAATCATCAGCCAAGCTTTGAGCATGTTTTTTGACAAGTTCATTAATGGCTTTGCGTACAGCTTCTGAGCCACCGTAGCGCTCACTGACTAAAAATTGCCAGTAATAAGGCTGATCACTAACCATATGCAAGAACAGCTGAATGCTCTTAGCAATTTGGCGATCAAAGCTACGTTTACGCCCAATTTGCAAACTATCGCTTAGAATCGCCAGCGTACCGCCTAGCTCTTCTACCACCAATGCTCGACCAAGCGATTCCATGTCATCAAAATGCCGATAAAATGCGGTCGGCACCACGCCAACCTCACGCGTTACTTGCCGGAGGCTGATTGAGCTAAAAGACTGCCCTGTCATACATAAATCAAGCACGGCATTAAAAAAGGCGTGCCGAGTTTGAAGTTTCTTTTGTTCGCGACTGCTCATAATATTTCAAAATTGTCCAATAAGGGTTTATCATACTCATTTCAGCGTAAAAATACGACTGAAATACGCAACTTGTGTTAATTTACTAGACCGGCACGGGTCTTTTAAACCATCGTACCCCAATGGCCTTGTAACTCTTGTGCCAATCGATACGCCTCATGATCATTCATCCCAGTGATAAAGTCCAATATATTTAAAATATTGTGATAGACATTATCTGATAATAGCCGCCGATGCTCATCGAGATGTGGCTGTAACAACATGAGTAGGCGCTGCTGCTCAAAGGACATGGATTGAGGATCAGATGTTGCTCTACTACTTGTCCAAGCTAATGGCATAAAAGCATCTAATAAACGATGCAAGCATTGATTGGCCATTAGCTCCATTCGGACTTTGCTTGGGTGATTAAATATTTTCTCACGTGCCAACTGTTTGGCTTGGTTGATTCCACTTTGCACACTGATATCACAGTGGTCAAATAAACTGCCTTGCAGTGTACCCGCCAGCAATGCATCACTGTTGGCGACAAAAGCATCGGTCACGGTATTGACCAAGCGCATCATCGCACGGGCTCGCAATGACGCTAAGCTCTGCCTGACAGACATGTGTACGGGCAGATTGATACTGCTAGGGCGCTCACCAATCAGCTCATAAAATATGGCGGCAACCTCACTATAGGTCAGCATATTGAGATTGATACCATCTTCTAAATCTATCAAGGCATAGCAAATATCGTCTGCCGCTTCTAGTAAATAAGCCAGCGGATGACGCGCAAAACCGTCGTGCTGTGTTGAACGTGGTAAATGCAAACAGACTGCCAACTCTTCTAATTGTGCTGACTCACTATAAAAGCAGCCAAATTTTTGTACATTTTGATGGTGGTGTTTATCATTGACATCGTTGCTGTGAGAGGCAAGCCACGGATACTTCATAAAAGCGCCTAAGGTCGCACAAGTGAGACGCATACCACCTTTATCAGGATGGTGCTCATTACGCGCCAACAGTCGAAACCCTTGTGCATTACCTTCGTAGGCCAGCAAGTCCAAGCGCTCGTTGCTACTTAACTTTTGTAATATCGCTTGAGGGTCAGGCTGCCTAAACCAATCTCGAATGGCATACTCTCCCGCATGACCAAAAGGCGGGTTGCCAATATCGTGAGCGAGGCACGCTGCTTGTACAATGACACCGACATCGGCTGGCGATACGCCTGCTGGTAGACCGCTGGCCAATTTATCATGGAGCTTTTCTGCTGCCATGATTGCTAGAGAGCGTCCAATAGAGGAGACCTCAAGCGAATGAGTCAGACGTGTATGGATACCGAGCTGATTGGTTAATGGATGGACTTGGGTTTTTTGATTCAATTGCCGAAAGGAGTGCGAAAATACCAGTCTGTCGTAGTCTTTGTGAAACTGAGAGCGAGTACTCGTATTGGCGTTAAACTTTTTGGCAGCACCAAGACGCTGCGAGTTGAGGAGATGAGACCATTGCGTAGTAGGAGACGGCAAAGAGGTTGGAGTAGTTAGCATATTGAAACATCCGAAACCAAGGGAGCCTCTAGCATAGCAAAATAGCGCCCTTGGTACAGATATATAGTCAGAGAACTACATTAAGATTTCTGGCAGTTGAAAAGCACTTCTTCCTCTTCGGTAGCCACATTACTGCCCAATATTTTATTTCGCAACGTTGCTTTGTCACCATTTACTTGCCATATGATGCCATGGGTGTTATCTAATCCGATATCACTGGTATAGATAGTTTTTTCAGTACTGGCGTCGCTATCAGAGGTAGCGGTCAAATCGTATTCGATACCATCGATCAGTAGGTGCACTGTCTGTGGTGTAGTATCATCATGGTAAGAAACGCCGATAGTAGCCGTAGGATCACAAGAGAATGGTGTGCTGTTGCTGGCATGTTCTGCATGATCGTGTCCTTCATGCGCGCTTTCTTCGTGGCTATGACTTTCATGATTGTGTCCTTCATGACCTTGTTCCATAGCATCGTGCCCTTCGTGCTCTTCATGAGCATGTTCAGCGTGATCGTCTACGGGTGTTATTTCTTCAGATACTACCGTATCACTTTCTGTATTAGGCTGACAGCCCAATAGAGAGCCTGTCATGATACTTCCTACAAGCGCAACACTGGCAAATCTAGAAAAAGAGAAATAGTCAGTCACAGTATAAGTCCTCAAATAGTAAAATAAAGATATGTTATAATATAACAATGTTAAGATAAAATAAAGCCGATGATGGAGAATTTCCAACATCGGCTTATTAACTATCAGTCAGAATGTACTGCTTAAAACTACACGTTAAATCTAAAGTGCATGATATCGCCATCTTGTACGATATAGGTTTTGCCTTCTAAGCGTGATTTGCCAGCGGCAGCTGCGCCTTTTTCACCGTTGTATTCGATAAAATCATCATACGCAATGACTTCGGCACGAATGAAACCGCGCTCAAAATCAGTATGAATCACGCCAGCTGCTTGCGGTGCGGTTGCGCCAACTGCAACCGTCCAAGCGCGCACTTCTTTAACACCAGCAGTAAAGTAAGTCTGCATATCTAGCAAGTCATAACCACCGCGAATCACTTGATCAAGTCCGGCTTCTTCCATATCCATCTCAGCTAGGAAGTCTTTTTTGTCGTCTTCATCAAGCTGAGCGATTTCAGATTCGATTTGGTTGCATAGAGCGATAACGATAGAATCTTCGCCAGTCGCATAGTTGCGTACTGCATCAAGGTAAGGGTTGTTTTCAAAGCCATCTTCACTGACGTTAGCGATATACATGGTTGGTTTTAGGGTGATTAAACCATAACTTCTGATGAGTTTTTTCTCATCAGCATCTAGGTTCGCTGCGCGTGCCGCTTTACCTTCTGCCAATAAAGGCTCAACTTTTTTAAAGATATCAAGCAATGCTTGCGCATCTTTGTCGCCACCTTTAGCCTTCTTGGTTTGGTTGTGAATGGCACGCTCAACGGCCTCTAAATCTGCCAATGCCAATTCAGTATTAATGGTTTCGATATCATCAATCGGGCTGACGCGACCATCAACGTGGACGACGTTGTCATCATCAAAACAGCGTACGACGTGCGCAATCGCATCAGTCTCACGAATATTGGCTAGGAACTGGTTGCCCATGCCTTCGCCTTTTGAAGCACCAGCGACTAGACCTGCGATATCCACAAACTCCATCGTCGTTGGTAATACACGCTCAGGCTTAACGATATCAGCCAGTTTCTTTAGGCGTGGGTCAGGTACTGGTACGATACCCGTGTTGGGATCTTTGGTACAAAATGGAAAGTTTTCAGCGGCGATACCCGCTTTGGTCAACGCATTAAACAAGGTGGATTTACCCACGTTTGGTAGGCCGACGATGCCGCAATTAAAACCCATAACATTCTCTCAATATAATAATAAAATCAGTTGGTATAAAGATTGGTTAAATGATAAATCAAAATTGGGCATATTGTAGCAAATTTACCTGAATAGGGGTGAGGTTGTTGTGTTGTATACTGAGATTTTGTGTTTGGTCATTACCGGTAATTTTGCTGTTTTATCGATTATGGTAAGCTGTGCTATAAAACGATAGTTTGGCTTGTAGGCGTATGACAAGTAAACGCCTACGACTCGTTACACTGTACGAGTAATCTTCATTATGAACACCAAGCGCTCTCAGTCAAATCTGCAAAACACTATGTATAAATGCGCCGTTTCGATAAAGGCCGCTAAAATAAAATGAAAGGCGAAATCCTATAATGACTACCACGATTTTTGACACGCGCCACTACAATTATCCGCAGAACTTCATGGAAATTAAGCCTAAGCTGGCACGACTTGAGCAGGCGATTAAAAAGCTAGAGGTAAATCTAATCGATGCTAATAATACTGCAAATATTGAGCGGTTAAATGACAGGCTGAATGGTGAATTAGAGTTCAAAGTAGACTATGCTCGTGAACTAAATCCTGACCAGTTATTAGCAGCCACAACTATCGAAGGCAAGGTGCTAGTCATTGCTGGTGCCGGCTCTGGCAAGACTAAAACGCTCACGTACCGTACCAGTTATTTATTAGAGAACGGGGTCACGCCCAAAAGCATCTTGCTACTGACTTTTACGCGTAAAGCAGCCAATGAAATAAAAAGCCGCGCCAAAACCTTACTTGCGAATACCTTATTTGATAAACAGTCTGATGAAGACTTGGTAAAGGATAAGCTGCCAACTGATAAACGGCTTAACGATATCACCAGCGGTACTTTTCACTCTTTTTGTAATATGCTGCTGCGTCAGTATTCAGGGCTGCTCGGTATAAATCCGCGATTTACGATTTTAGACACGGGCGATAGCGAAGATGCCATCGACTTAATCCATAAAGAAAAAAAGTATCCCGCGCAAACCAAAAGCCAAGCCTTTCCGCGCAAAAAGACACTGCAAAATATCATCTCTAGCTCTCGGAATAGACGTATTCATATCCGTGATTTAATCGAAAGTAATTATCCTGATATCGCCGTGCATATTCCTATTATTGAACAATTGGCAGTCGATTTTCATGAGTATAAGCGTGCCAATCATCTATACGACTTTGATGATATTATCAGTCAGGTCGTGCGTCATTTAAAGACGAATAATACCTTTCGCCAAATGCTACAAAACCAATATCGCTACATTATGGTTGACGAGTACCAAGACACCAATATTCCGCAAAAGCAGTTGATAGATTTGATTAGTAAACCTGAGTCGGTATCGCTGATGGTAGTCGGTGATGACAATCAAAGTATTTATGCTTTTCGCGGTGCCAATTACGAAAACATTCTGCTATTCGGTGAGACCTATCCCGATGCCAAGCTGATTAAGCTCGAACAAAACTATCGCAGTACGCCTGCTGTTTTGGATTATATCAATGCCTTGTCCGCGCAAATCACGTTAGGCTATCAAAAGCAGTTGTACTCTGGCGCATCGATAAGTGGGCATAAGCCAGTGTTTAGACGCCTAAGCAATGAGACAAAAGAAGCAAAATATATCGCCGATAAAATCATCGAGCTAAAATCGGATCATGATTACGATGATTTTGCGGTACTGTGTCGCACATCCTTTCAATCTAACTATGTCCAATTAGAGTTTATGGAGCGTCATATTCCATTCATTGTGGTGGGCGGTATCAAATTCATTGAAAGGCGACATATTAAAGACGTTTTGGCATTCATTAAAATATTGTATAACCCGAATGATACGATTGCTTGGCATCGTATTTTGACCTTATTTCAAGGCGTGGGGACAGTCACTGCGACTCGTTTGACTCAAGCGATTAATGCCGATAACAACTCCTTTGAGCCATTACTTACGGCGAAGTTTGCTAAAAAAAGTATACAACTTGAACCTTTATACAATACGCTCACTAAAGCAAATCAAGCTGAATCCGTCGAGACGGTCATTGAGCTGATTTTAGAGTTCTATATTCCTGTCCTAAAAACGATTGAAGAAAATTGGCGAGAGCGCAACGAAGATTTTCGTGTGCTCAAAAATTTGGCAATAGAACATAGTAGCCTTGATAACTTCTTAGAAAATTTGGCACTCGATCCACCCAATGATTCGGTAGCCATAACCAGTCAACCTGATGATAATAACAATGATAAAGTTACTATTTCGACCATTCATAGTGCCAAAGGGCTGGAGTGGCCAGTGGTGTTTGTCAATTCATTGGTCGATGGTATCACGCCACACTATCGCTCTTTGGATGACTTTGAGGAGCTAGAAGAAGAACGAAAATTATTCTACGTTGCTTGTAGTCGCGCCAAGAGCAGACTGTATCTAACGGCACCTGATTACTTTGCCAGTTATTCAGGGTATTTTGACAAGCCATCGCGGTTTATCGCTGAGCTGTCTACTGATGAAGTGACGGTAGAAAATTCTAAACAAGTGAGAGAAGAGAGTGATGATCCAGTGTGGTGGTGATATTTTTGTTTATCGATAAATAATGTAAAAATACAGGCATAAATAATGCACGTTTGTTGTTAGAATGGTATCGGCGACCGATTCTTTACACCAACCTTCGTACTACTCAGCATGGACTTTATCATTAATGAAGAATTTTATTGCCGACGTGAAGGCACTTTTTAGACAAAAATATGATGCCGACGCTCAAGGTAATAAAGCAAATAAGCCCGCCTTTATAGACTTGCCACCTGATATCAAGCCCGATAACCGGCATAGAGTAAGTCAGTCTAGTCAAAATGACGATACAGATGATTTCGCGTCATTTATCATCTCATCTGGTAAATCTAACAATGTTTCTGGTGTTTCAGCCAATAAGCAGTTAGGACGCTGGTTCAAAGAAAATGAATCCTTTGATATTAAAGGACGCTTTATTGACCGCGGTTTTTATTATGTTGGTGGTCAGCTTACAATGCTAACGGGGTTTGGTATTGAACCTTCGCTAGTCGATGACAGTTTACCTGCCAGCTCTCCAAACATCATCAACAGTATTTCGCAAATTTATTATGATGAGTCGCTTGGTTATTGGCCAAGTTATGAGCGTTTGTCCATTAAATGCCGAGGCGCTTATCTTGATTGGCTAGCTTCAAATCGCGCGCATCCAAGTACGCCTATTGGCTATGTATTCATTTATTTTGGTGGTTTTGAGCGCCGTATCATTGAACATATTAACGATGATGTTGTCTCCGATACTGAGTTTATGGCTATCTATGAAGAAGTGACACGACTCAATCGTATTTATGGCAGCCAGTCTGCTTCGTTCGACAGTTATTCAGCACATTTTTTAGCATTTATGACTCTTATTCGGTCCTTGTTATTTGAAGACAAAGCGCAAACAGGGCATTTACTACCACCGCCTGTCACTAGCCAAAACTTAAACTTTAAGATGCATTTGGCAAAGACGGTAGCGTTGCAATTGCCTATTCCTGCGTCATTAGCATGGGAGTGGTTGGTATATTCTAATGAATACAATTTTAAAACTCCTGCCAAGCGCTGTGAAGATACGTTCAAAGATTTATTTAAAATTCTTTACCATGACGCTTATCCAAACGGTTTTGTAGTTTCTGCCAATAAAACTAGGCTCAAGCTCAGCTATAACGCTGCCAGTCGTTCTATCGTTAGCGTAGAGCTTACGCTTGATGACTTGCCAGACCCAAGCATCCTGAGAGCGCCTGTCAAAAAACTTATAACTATCGCTGAACAATGCAATGATGCTTTAGATGCTTACAGTCGTTATCTGGGAAAAGAAGGCAGCTCGGCTGATGATATTGCTGCTGTTATGCTACTGCCGAAACCCTTACTTCATAATTATCACCATCCTGCAATTGAAAAATTTAAAACATGGGCACAGTCCATTATAGAAAACGATGAAGGGCTGACAACGACTAAAGAGTTATGGGCATATTTGGATGAAACTTTGCCGCCAACATCTAGCAAAGCGCTGAGTAAAAAACAAAATGAGCTGATTATTAATTTGGTAGAGCTTGCTGGTTTTGGTATTGCTCCAGACCAACGCTATCATCAGACGCGCTTGCAATCGGATGGTTATGCCGTGCTATTTGCTTACGGTCATGGTGCGCATTGTGAAGGTTTCGAACCGAGCTCGTCGTTCTATCAAGTCAGCCTAGCTATGAGATTAGGGGCAATGGTAGCGACTATTAATGGTTATGTTGATAAAAGGGAAGTGGATACACTATTGACGCTGCTCAATCAAGACAGTCAACTGACCACTATTGAAAAAGAATCGCTGACCGCATATTTGCTATGGCAGTTAAATACCCCAGCAAATATGGCAGGTCTAAAAGCGACATTGGCTGATCTTGACACGAAATATATTGGCTTTATCAGCCGTTTTATCATTACTGTTGCTTTAGCGAATGGCAATATTGAACCCAGTCAAATCAAACAAATCGAAAAATTATATCAAGCTTTAGGTCTGGATAAAACGTTAGTGACTAGTGATATTCATCAGCTAACGACGAATAAAAAAGTAAACATAGGCATAAAAAATGAGCTCGAAACCAAAGACAATAGCAGCAAAAGTAGCCGTTCATTTAGTTTTGATGCTGAACTGTTGGCGCTACATGAACGTGAGACCGCAGTGGCTAAAGCGATGCTAAGTAAGATCTTTGCTGTAGAAGATGAAGAAAGCGAAGATGATATAAAAGAGAGTGTACTATTAAAGATAAGCAGTAAGACGGCGACTGAGCATCACAGTAACGCGCCTGTTAACAATCATAGTTCAGGTAATGAGGCGGTCATAAACGGACTAGATCGTAGTCACAGCCAACTGTATCAAGAGCTTATTAGTGCCGAAGTATGGCAACGTGAAGCCGTCAACGAATTATGCGAATCGTTAAATCTAATGATAAATGGCGCTATCGAAACCATTAACGACTGGGCATACGATAAAGTTGATGCACCCGTATTAGAAGATGATGATGAAGTGGTCGTTGATTTTGAGATTGTCGACGAGTTAAAAGCGTTGAATTCATAGCACATAAAAATTAGCACACTAAAAATAGTGGATTAAAAAGGAATAAAGATGAGTGGTAAAAAAATTAGAGCCAAAGAACGCGACGCGATTATCCAGTCGCTCAAGGCTGGCGTTACCCCCAAAGTTGGTATTCAGCATATCCAAGTGGGACGTATTAATGAGCTCAAAGCTTTGATAGATGATATTGAACGTGTGGCTGATGGCGGTTCTGCGTTTCGGCTGATTATTGGGGAATATGGGTCGGGCAAGACTTTCTTTTTGAGCGTGGTTCGCGCCATTGCACTTGAGCGTAAATTGGTCACGGTGAATGCGGATTTATCGCCTGACAGACGCATTCAAGCATCGTCAGGCCAAGCGAGGAATTTATATTCTGAGCTGATGCGTAACTTATCGACGCGCAATAAGCCTGATGGCAATGGGCTTGCTAGTGTGGTTGAGCGTTTTATTACCGAAGCACGCAAACAAGCGGACAGTAGCGGAGAGGCTATCAGTGACGTTATCCAGCAAAATTTAGCTGAATTGACTGAGTTGGTAGGTGGTTATGATTTTGCAAAAGTCATTGAAGCTTATTGGCAAGGGCACGAAGAAGGTAATGACGAGTTAAAAGCCAACGCTATTCGCTGGTTACGTGCAGAATACGCTACTAAGACTGATGCCAGACGCGACTTAGGTGTGCGCACTATTATTTCCGACTCATCCTTTTATGACTCTTTAAAAATCATGAGTTTATTCGTCCGTCAAGCTGGTTATCAAGGATTGCTCGTTAATTTGGACGAGATGGTCAATCTATACAAACTTAACAGCACTCAAGCGCGCCAAGGTAACTATGAGCAAATATTGCGTATCTTAAATGATTGTTTGCAAGGTACAGCTGAGCATTTAGGGTTTTTATTAGGGGGTACGCCTGAGTTTTTACTCGATCCGCGCAAAGGCTTATACAGCTACGATGCTTTGCAAACTCGCTTAGCGGACAACAGCTTTGCCAAGCAGGCAGGGGTAATTGATTATTCTTCTCCAGCGTTACATTTGGCTAGCCTAACGCCAGAGGAGCTGTATATTTTGCTAAAAAACCTACGTCATGTTTATGCAGGCGGCGATGAGTCTGCATATCTAGTGCCTGATGAATCACTACAAGCTTTCTTGCAACACTGTAGCCAAACGATTGGCGATGCTTACTTCAGAACGCCACGTAATACCATCAAGGCATTTTTAGATATGCTAGCTGTCATCGACCAAAATCCTACTATCTCATGGAATCATCTGATTCAATCCGTAGCTATCGACCCTGAAACACCTTCAGATATGGACATCGATATGAGCGACCTTAGTGACATGGATGAAGATGATGGACTATCAGACTTTAGCTTATAAGACGAATGCCTACTTTGAGAGATTTAATTTGAGAGACGCCCATACTGAGCTTGATAAGCGTATACAACGCTGGATATTCAACCAAGGCTGGCATGGACTACGGGAAGTACAAGCCAAAGCCATTGCGCCCATTTTATCAGGACAAACGGACGTGCTTATCAGTGCGGCAACCGCTGCGGGTAAAACAGAAGCTTTCTTTTTGCCTGCCTGTAGCGCTATCGCTCATCAAGACAAGGGCGTTGGTATTCTTTATATCAGTCCGTTAAAAGCTTTGATTAATGACCAGTATCGACGCTTGCAAAGTCTAGCGGAGCTGCTAGGCATGCAGGTCACTCCATGGCATGGTGATAGTCTACAGGGTAAAAAGAAACAACAGAAAAAGTCACCGTCAGGCATTATTTTGATTACTCCTGAATCGCTTGAGTCTCTACTAATACGAGATGCAGGCTGGGTGAAACAAGCTTTTGGCGAGCTCAAATATATTGTCATTGACGAGTTTCATGCCTTCTTGGGTAGCGAGCGTGGTCAGCATCTATTGTCACTTTTGACCCGTCTTGAGCATGTAGCTGGACGGCTAGACGCGCCTATTCCACGAGTGGCATTAAGTGCAACTTTGGGCGATATAGAAACTGTGCCTTTATCACTACGCCCCAATAATTCTTTACCTTGTGTCATTATTAAGGATACTGAATCGACTTCCAACGTCAAAGTTCAGCTAAAAGGTTATGTAGACCCTAACCAAGTAATGCACAAGCTTCAAAGCAATGGGTCTAAGAGCTATTATGATAATAATGATATTGATGAGAGCTATATAGCTATTGATTCGAAAAGCGAAAGTGCTCAGATTAGTGAGTTTAAGGATGATAATTCTCTAATTCATAGTTATCAGCTTGCTCATGATGCTCAATCACAAATATGCACGGATTTATATCGATTCTGCCGTGGCGGTAATCATCTTATATTCGCCAATAGCCGTAAGCGTACTGAACTCATAGCTGCATTGCTAAGTGACAAGTGTGAGCATAATATCGTTCCCAATGAGTTTTTCCCCCACCACGGCTCGTTAGCAAAAGAATTAAGAGAAGGTTTAGAGCAGCGTTTGCAAAAAGAGGATTTGCCGACTACCGCCGTCTGTACCATGACTTTAGAGCTAGGTATAGATATCGGTAAAGTCGATTCTGTCGTGCAGGTTACAGCACCGCATTCAGTATCAAGCTTACGGCAACGGCTTGGGCGCTCGGGTAGGCGCGGCGGTTCATCAGTTTTGCGCATGCTTATCACCGAAAAGCAAATCGATGTCGATACCAGTTTGGTGGATAGACTGCGACTACAGCTTATACAGTCATTAGCAATGATAAGACTGCTTATCGCTAGCAGATGGTTTGAGCCTGCCGATACCTCACTCTATCACTTCTCAACGCTCCTTCATCAAGTGCTCGCGACTATCGGTCAATGGGGTGGTATCCGTGCCGACCAAATTTATACTTTGCTATGTAGACAAGGACCTTTTCAAAAGATAACGCCTACTCACTTTAAATCCTTATTATCACAAATGGGCGCGATGCAACTGATTACTCAGCTTGGCAATCAGCAATTGGTATTAGGGATAGTAGGCGAGCGTATCGTTGGTCATTATACTTTTTATGCAGTGTTTAAAACGCCAGAGGAATATCGTCTTGTGGCTGGTAGTAAAACACTAGGCACATTACCCGTCACTACTTTGCTGCTACCCGAACAATACATCATCTTTGCGGGTATACGCTGGCAAGTCAAAGATATCGATATGGATAAAAAGGTCATTTATGTGGTTGCTGTCCAAGGCGGCGGTCAGCCTCCAAAATTTGATGGCGGCGGAGATATGTCGATACACGACCGAGTCCGTCAAGAGATGTATGACATATTAACTAAAGGTGACTATCGTATTTCAGTCGGCGATAAAAAAGTCGATTTTGCTGATAAAACGGCGCGTGAATTGTTTACAGAAAGCCTTGATATTTTTGATAGGTGTCAATTGCGTCATCGGCCAATAATAGATCAAGACGGTAATACTTATATTTTTACATGGCGCGGAGACAAAGTCGTTCATACCCTAGCAGCTTTGCTTATGCAGCATGATTTCTCTACTGAGGTATATGCAGGAGTTATCTGTGTTCATAACGTCGATTCGGTACAAGTTATGAGGTTCTTACAAACGTTAGCTCATAAGCCTATGCCTACTGCTACTGAGCTTGCCGAAAATGTACCCAATAAACTGATTGAAAAGTTTGATGAATATCTGCCTGAGGATTTACTAAATATTGGTTATGGTGCAAAAACCTTTGATATCGATGGTCTCAGTGAATGGTTGCAGCTATTGTTTGAAAGAGAAGTTGATTGCAAATAAAATTTTGGAAGCTACTCAACGCACTACCTCCTTGTCAAACATATTGATTACCTCAATAGAGTTTCTGAATAACCAATTAGAATTACATGTATTCAGTTTAGAAAGAATAATTTAAAGGCAAAGTCTTCGCTAACTTTACCAATTATTCCCATCCAAGATACCTTGTACAAAACCCTATAACTAAAAGTATTTAATAGCAAAAATATTTATGAGATTGGGGTTTAATATTCAGCTCAATGCGTTACTATTACCACCTTATTCCGTTAGACCCTCATATTTGATACTCTGTATTAACACCATAAGAAAAGGATAGGTTATGCGCTATGAAGTGATCGTTATCGGTGCAGGTATGGTTGGCACGTCAGTCGCGTGGCATTTACAAAAAAATAATTCAAAAGTACTGATGTTAGACAAGAAGTTGCCAGGCTCAGAGACCTCGTATGGCAATGCAGGATTGATTCAGCGCGAAGCCATTCATACCCATCCTTTTCCTCGTCAATTGACTGAGATGATCCGAGTATTACCGAACCAAGGGACGGATATTCGCTATCGTATTCCAGCAATTTTGCGTTATCACCAAGCGCTGCTACAGTACTGGAAATACTCTACGCCAGCTTCGGTCAAAAAAATAGAATCAGAATGGCAGACACTGATCGCGCATTGTACCAGTGAGCATCAGACAATGATTTCAGCCTCTGGTGCTGACGAGCTAATTACTCGTGATGGTTGGTTGCAATTGCATCGTTCGGAAGAAACGTTCAAAGAAGCACAAGCATCAGCCATTGATGCGCGCAATCAAGGCGTTGAGCATAACGTATTGAACCTTGAAGCGCTAAAAGCCATGGAACCTAGTGCTAATTTTGAAGGTTTCGTTGGTGCGATTCATTGGAAAAACTCTTGGCAAGTGTCAAACCCAAGCTCCCTAGTCAAAGCCTATGCGAAAAATTTCCAAGAGATGGGTGGTACAATTAAAGAGAGCGATGTAAAAGAAATCGTACAAGATGGTGAGGGTTGGAAAGTCATCACTGATAATGACACTTATTATAGTGATAAGTTGGTTATCGCAGCAGGTCCATGGTCTAATGATTTGATCAAGCCACTTGGCTATAATCTGCCATTGTTCCCAATGCGTGGCTACCATCAGCATTTCAAAGTGACAGAAAAAAATACCATCAATCACAGTATGTTCGATATGGACAAAGGCTTTGTCATGGGACCGATGCAGCAAGGTATCCGTATCACGACCGGTGCTGAGATGACTACCATGGATGCACCAAAGAACTTTGGTCAATTAAAAACGGTTCTGAAGCTGGCAAGAAAAATCTTACCATTAGAAGATGCGATTGAGAGCGAAGCATGGGCAGGATCACGTCCTTGTATGCCTGATATGAAGCCAGTTATTGGTCCTGCAGACAAGCATGAAAAATTATGGTTTGCCTTTGGTCACAGTCATCAGGGTTTTACTTTAGGGCCTATGACAGGACGTCTCGTTGAAGAGATGATTCATGACAAGCCAGTATTAGTAGATGTTGCGCCATTCAGTGCTCAGCGTTTTTCTAATTAAAAGCGCATTTGACAGATTTAGCACAGACTTAAATTAATAAATTGAAGGTATATAACATGATAAAGAAGCTACACAGCACGCCACGCATGAGCAGAATTGTCGTCCATAACCAGACTATTTATTTATGTGGTCAGGTAGGTAATGCAGAAGACGATATCAAAGCGCAAACATTGACTTGTTTGGAAAAAATCCAAACGTTGTTAGAAGAAGTGGGTAGCGATAAATCAAAACTACTGTCAGTAACGGTTTGGATAAAAGACATGGCAGACTTTGCTGCTATGAATGAAGTCTATGACCAGTGGTTTGAAGGCATTCAGCCGCCAGCTCGTGCTTGTGGCGAGTCTGCATTGGCACGTCCTGAGCTGTTGGTTGAGATGATTGCCATCGCCGCTGAGTAAGTAACAGATTAATTGTAGTAGTTGTTTAAAAAAGGCCATGATATCGCTATCATGGCCTTTTTCGTGCTTGGCAAATAATTTGGCTCGAATGCTATGATTGACGGTTAATAAAAAAATAACAGTGGTTAAGTAGGTGGCAGCCACAGCTGTAGTTAGCATCCTTTCCATACGGCTTGGCGCTTTTCAACAAAGGCGTCAATACCTTCACTCACGTCGTCTGCCATCATATTACAAGTCATTACTTCACTGGCATAGTCATAAGCATCTTCGACGCTCATATTCAATTGCTTATAAAACATATCTTTGCCAGTTCTTACCGCTACTGGAGATTTGGTAGTAATCGCCGTTATCAACGATTGCAAGACTTGCTCTAATTGATCTGCTGGGGCTACTCGATTGATTAATCCATATTGCAAAGCAGTATGTGCATCGATAAATTCACCAGTAATGAGCATCTCAAACGCTTGCTTACGAGGTAGATTGCGACTGACGGCTACAGCAGGTGTGGAGCAAAAAAGCCCAACGTTTATCCCTGAAGTGGCAAATTTGGCTTTATCAGCGGCAACGGCTAAATCACAGGCGGCGACCAGTTGGCACCCTGCTGCTGTCGCGATACCTTGCACTTTTGCAATCACGACTTGCGGCATACGATTAATAGTGAGCATCATGTGACTGCATTGTTGGAATAGGGCGCGCTGAAAGGCTTCATCTGAATGTGCGCGCATCTCTTTTAGATTGTGACCGGCACAAAACGCTTTACCATTTGCTGCAATGACGACTACACGGATATTGTCATCTTGAGCGATACTGTCCAGTTCCGCTTGTAGCGCAGAGAGTAGCTCAACGGATAAGGCATTGAATTGCTTTGGTCGGTTTAAGGTGAGAGTGACCACGCCACTTTTTCTATCGTCTTTTCTAATAACGGGAAAGTCATCCATGTCTAAGGCAACGTCAGAGTTTGTCATTTATCATCCTTGATAATGGGTTGTTTCGTTTGGTAGATGCTATGTATAGCTACCTAAATAGTAGCATGGCTTACCTCTTATATAATAGGTTGCTCATGTAGAAAGCAGACAAATAAAAATAGCGATCTCATATTCTGAGGTCGCTATTTGTTTATCAGTCAGATACAAGTTAAGGCTGTATTAAGCTGTATGTACACTGAGTTTAGTATGCGCCTTCGCTATAAATAAGCTCGTAGCTGTGGCTGTATATCTCGACGATATTGCCAAACGGGTCTTCCATGTAGATCATGCGGTAAGGTTTTTCACCAGGGTAATAATAGCGTGGTTTTTCCATACGCTTTTTACCGCCAGCTGCAACGATGCGTTCAGCCAACTCTTCAACATTTGGATCTTGAACGCAGAAGTGAAAGATACCTGTTTTCCAATATTCAAAGTTATTTTCAGGGTTTTCTTGATTTTTAAATTCAAAAATCTCAACACCGATACGGTCACCAGTAGATAGGTGAGCAATACGGAAACTGCCCCAACCTGAACCGAATACTTCAGTACACATCTCACCAATCGGGCTATTATCTTCAACAATCTCTGTTGGCTCCATGATGGTGTACCAACCCATTACTTCAGTATAAAATTTTACGGCGGCTTCTAGGTCGGGAACTGAAAGGCCGATGTGCGAAAAACTCCTTGGATAAACGTTGTTCATAGCTTTTGCTCCTGTTAGTTGTACTCTTATTTAACGTGAGGCCAGTATACAAACATACGATTATTATGTAAAATTATCAAATATTATATAAATAATTATGTATCGTAATGATAAATATCACATGGTTACGCACTTTTTGTGCGCTTGCCGAATTCGGGCACTTTACTCGTACGGCTGAACGCTTACACATGACCCAATCTGGCGTGAGTCAGCACATACGTAAGCTAGAAGATCAGTTGGATATAGACTTACTGATTCGTCAAGGAAAGCAGTTTTCACTGACCAATGCAGGTGAGCAGCTCTATAAAGAAGCAGGCGAGATATTGCAGCGCTTATCAAATCTGGAGCAGCGCATCGGTGAAGATCCTCCTTATGAAGGATTGGTGCGTTTGATGTCGCCTGGTAGTGTGGGACTCAAGCTATATCCGCAGCTTTTGATCTTACAACAGCAGCATCCAAAGCTAGTGATTGATTACCGTTTTGCACCCAATTCTGATATAGAGAAGGCGCTTGCTAATCATGAGATTGACATTGGCTTTATGACGGATGTCTCAGATGAGGAGACAGTCAGTTGTAAGTCTATGGCTCAAGAAGCGCTAATATTAGTAACACCTGCAACTACGGTAGAGCCGAGCTGGGAGCATCTCACCGAGCTTGGCTTTATTGATCATCCAGATGGTGCCCATCATGCAGGTATGCTGCTAAGCGCTAATTATCCTGAATTCCAGCACATCAATGATTTTGAGAAAAAAGGCTTTTCGAATCAGATAGGATTAATCTTAGAGCCAGTGAGTAGGGGTATAGGCTTTACCGTGCTACCTGCACATGCAGTGGCTGCTTATCAAAAGCCTGAGCTGATTAAAAGCCATCATCTGCCTGTTGCCGTTAGCGAGACGCTATATCTTGCGGTAAGACGACGGCATGCACTCTCTAATAGAATGCACACGGTCATTGATGAAGTAACGAAATGGCTATAGATATTTTGAGAATAAATGATAAATGCACAGCTATCAAAGGTTAAATAGCTGTGCATTTAATAGAAGTCGTTTATTTAATAGACTATCGTTATTTCAAGTTTTGCCCAAGTTTGATACTTGCAGCAATATTTACAGCTGTGGTTTCAATATTGTCATAAGCCTGACTCAGTACGTTTTCGATGGTATCTACTTTTTGGATACTGGGCATGATGACCTCGAACTGGCTAGTTTGCGCAGGTTTGAGTCCGTCAACGCTACCACAAATAGCAATGACTGGCGTATGGCTGGCTTTGGCAAGCTGACTGATACCACCTGCCACTTTACCCATGGCTGTTTGCGCATCGAGCTTACCTTCGCCCGTGATAACGAGATCAGCCTCTGCAATATGCTGTGACAGGTGAGCCACCTCAGCAACTGTGTCAAAGCCTGATTTTAGCTGAGCTTGAAAGAACGTCATCATCGCGTAGCCAAGACCGCCAGCTGCTCCAGCGCCTTCGACATGTTGGCAGTCCTCATAACCGTGATGACCGCACATGGTGGCAAAGTGATTTAGTGCCTTATCTAACTCATTGACTTGCTCTGGACAAGCGCCTTTTTGTGGACCAAATACTGCGCTCGCACCCAAAAGACCACATAAAGGATTGGTCACATCACAAGCGACTTCAAATACTGTGTCTAATACCTTTGCATGAATATTTATATTATCAAGCCTATCTAGGCTGGCAAGTGCACCACCACCATGAGTGAGTAGAGTGCCATCGATATCGTGAAATGTGATGCCTAATGCCATTAGCATGCCAAGACCTGCATCATTGGTTGCGCTACCACCTAGACCAATCACGATACGTTTAGCCCCTTCTTCTAACGCATCAGCAATCAGCTCGCCGACACCGTAACTGCTAGCAATCACAGGATTGCGTTCATCGCTTGTCAGTAGATGTAATCCGCACGCTTGAGCAACTTCGATGACAGCCGTAGCGCCGGGCAATAACAAATACTTTGCCGTTATCGGTCTCATCAGTGGATCATTGACCACCACTTCTTTCCAGCGTCCACCCAATACATAAGACAATACCGCAGAGGTGCCTTCACCGCCATCAGCCATCGGCAATAGCTTATAATCAGCCTCTGGAAACACTTGGCTGAAGCCAGATTGAATGGCGTGGCAAACATCCAGTGCGTCTAAGCTTTCTTTAAATGAGTCGGGAGCAATTAAAATTTTCATGAATGTCTCTTTGAATCTCTTTAAATAAATACCAAGGTTAATAACCAGATAAAGACGATGCTGGTCACGCCTTGAATACCCGTTGCCATAGAATGGGCTTTGTAAGCCTGCGCCACACTCATACGACTAAACTGACTGACAATCCAAAAAAAGCTGTCATTGGCGTGCGAGATAGTCATGGCACCTGCACCAATGGCCATCACACAGAATACGCGACCAAGCTCACTGTCGAGACCAATTTGATCCAATAACGGGGCGATCATCGCAGAGGTGGTGACCAAGGCGACTGTGGTCGAGCCTTGTGCCGTTTTTAACGCAGCAGAGACAATGAATGGCATAAAAATGCCAAGCCCTAACGCAGACAATGTCGTACCTAAATAATCACCGATTGGTGTCACTTTTAGCATGGCACCAAATGCACCGCCTGCGCCAGTAATCAATAGGATAGGGGCTGCCACAACCAAACCTTGAGAGATGCTGTCGCTAATTTGCTGTGTTTTTTGCTCAGTGTTAATTAGCAAGAAAGACAAGAATAAACCAATCAGTAATGCCGTGAGTGGATTGCCGATAAACACTAAAATATCTGTCAACGTGCCACTGCCAAATGGTGCACTTGGAAAGTTCGCAACAGACGATAAGCAAATCAATAGGATAGGGACAATAATAGGCAAAAACGCCATTGTTGCTGACGGCATGCTGCTATAGTCGTCGCGTGTTTTCATGTTTTCAGGCAAAGTTGCTGCTGGCGCGTCCAGTGCGTCGATATTGTCGGGAGCGACATTCAAGAAGCGATTAGACCACCACCAGCCAGCCAGTACAGCAACCGCTGTCACCACCACACCGACCATAATAACCAAGCCTAAATTGGACTCTAGTCCTAAGTTACCTGCTGCGGCAATTGGACCTGGGGTTGGTGGTACAAAGGTATGAGTTGCGTATAAGCCTGTCGCTAAGGCTATGCTCATCGCTACACTGGATACGTGTAAACGCTCGGCCAATGTTTCTTTTAATGAGTTTAAAATAATATAGCCAGAGTCACAGAATACTGGTACTGAAACCACAGCACCAACGATGGACATGGTCAAAGTAGGGAAGCGTGGTCCCAAAACTTTGATGACCGTTTCTGCCATTACAATGGCGGCACCTGTTTTTTCAAGGATTAGCCCGATGATAGTACCAAAGACAATAACCAGACCGATGTAACCTAAAATACCGCCAAAGCCATCCGAGATGGTTTTAGCAACAGTATTAAGCGGCACTTGGTAAAATAGCGCTACTAAAAAGGCTGATAATATCAATACTAAAAAAGGATGCCACTTTAACTTTGCTGTGGCAAAAATAATAAAAAGAATGGTCAGCACAAGCCAAAATACGATCATTACTGTCTCTACATGTAGGGTTGATAGCGATAATTGTGGATGCTGCTACTGAGCTATTATTTCATTAATAGCAGCATCAATAGGTATATGGATTTTTAAAGGGGCATATTTTATAGTAAATCCAAGCTGCTAGGGAATCTATTCGGCTCATATTTGATTTTATTCATGGTAAAGCTTAGATACTCTGCTAGTATGTGCTTTTTGCTTCACACGTACCATTATCAGGATGCCTACCTTGACCATATTTACCGCGCCTACTATAGCCAATATAGAAAATGATGAATTACGTCAGCAGCTACAGCAGATTATAGACCTAAAAACCAAGCCGCTGGGCGCGCTTGGGCGAATAGAGGCACTCGCTGTGCAGTTGGGCATGATTCAAGGAACGATCACACCGCATATTGAGCAAGCGCAAATACGAGTGTTTGCGGCAGACCATGGTTTAACTAAGCATGGTACATCAGCGTTTCCTAGTGCTGTCACTGCGCAAATGGTTCATAACTTTTTGCAAGGTGGTGCCGCCATCAACGTATTGGCACGCCAGCATAATATTGAGTTAAAGGTTGTTGACGCTGGGGTGAATGCCGACTTTGCTCCTCATCCAAAATTGCTAGATTATAAAGTTCGCCATGGTAGCCGAGACGCGCTAACAGAGCCTGCAATGACAGAAACAGAATGTTTGGCAGCGCTAAAAAATGGCATGAAAGTCGTCAAGAATCTAGCGGGTAATCTGTTGATTGTTGGTGAAATGGGCATAGGTAATACTTCAGCAGCGAGTCTTTTGCTCGCAAGACTGGGCGACTTGTCTATTGCTGATTGTATTGGTCGCGGTACAGGGCTTGATGATGCAAGATTAGAGCATAAGACGGATATTTTGACGCAAGTATTAGAGCGCCATCAACAGGCACAAGCACCGTTTGATGTACTCGCTGCATTGGGCGGGCTTGAGATTGCCATGATGGCGGGTGCGCTGATTCAGGCTGCTAGTGAACGGCGTATTCTCCTGATTGATGGTTTTATTGCCAGTAGCGCATTATTGGTGGCTGGACGCCTAGCGCCCGGTGTTGCTCAATACGCGGTCTTTGCTCATCATTCTGTTGAGCCGGGGCACGCGCATTTATTGAAATCATTAAATGCTGAGCCTTTACTTAATATGGGCATGCGCTTAGGCGAGGGTAGCGGGGCTGCGCTCGCGTATCCATTGTTGCAATCCGCTTGCGCCATTATCAATGAGATGGCAAGCTTTAGTGACGCTGGTATCAGTGAGCAAAACAACTGATGTCACAATCATCAAACAAACCATCAAATCAGCCATCCTTGCCTAGACGAACCCTTGCTCAATTGATAAAGCATGAATGGATATTGTTACTGGTCGCCGTTCAATTTTTAACGAGATTATCAGTACCACCATTTAAGCATTACGATCCGCAATGGTTGCATCAGAGCAGTCGCCATTTCCCCGCAGTCGGTTTACTGGTGGGCTTACTCTGTGCTGGCATGTTTTGGCTGGGTAGTCTGTTATTTACGCCCCTAGTTGCTGCAGCGCTGAGCACAGCTTTTGGAATTAAACTGACGGGCGCTTTTCATGAAGATGGTCTGGCGGATAGCTGTGACGGTCTCGGCGGTGGTCTGACTCGCGAGCGCACACTGACTATTATGAAAGACTCACGTCTAGGTACTTATGGTGTATTAGGTTTGGTGTCGGCGCTATTACTCAAAATCAGCTTACTTGCCTCGATGCCCTTAACGATGGCTGTCATCGCGCTTATCCTAGGACATACCGCGTCGCGTTTACTTTGCATTAGCCTGCTGTCTTTACTGCCTTATGGTGGAGAGATAGAACACGCAAAAGCCAAACCGATGGCGCAGCAGTTGACGCCAATACAAGGGCTATATAGCAGTGGCTGGCTAATATTGGCTATTATTTTAGTCGCACTTATATTTCCCAATACGATGCAGCAGATTGGGCTTGCTCAATGGTTGTTAGCCATGATACTGGCGCTGATAGCCACTGACTACATGCGACGTTTATTGCGCAGGCGCTTGGATGGTTACACGGGCGATGGGCTCGGCGCGACGCAGCAGCTTAGCGAAATCGCCATTTATATCGGACTGGCTGCTTCTATACCCTTTATTTAAATCAAATCGTCAACAAGGACAATACTCATTCATGATTCTCTATATTTGGCGTCATCCCAAACCGATGAATACTGAAGGAATTTGTATTGGACAAACTGATATCGGCGTCGATAAACGTAAGTTGAAACGTCTTGCCAATAAAATCGAGCGCTTTGTGCGTTTGCAGCAATTACCAAAAACAATTTGGGTTAGCCCCTTACAACGTTCACTAAAAGTCGGGCAAATATTAGCGCAACGTGGTTTTGAGTGTCGAGTCGCACCTGAATTGGCTGAGATTCATTTCGGTGAGTGGGATGGTAAGAATTGGCAGCAAATCACCAAGCAAGAGATTGATGAGTGGTGTAACAATTTTGCCCATTTTGCGCCCAGTTATGGAGAGAGCTTGCAGCAGCTATTTGAGCGTGTTGAAGGTTGGTTGCTTAATATTTCAGCTGAACAAGAAGATAGCCCAATATTAGTCATCGGTCATGCAGGCTGGATAAGTACAGCCAAGATAATAGCTGCTGACCAATCAGTGCCGAAAACAGCCGCTGAGTGGCCGCGCTCTGTCGCATATCTGTCCTGTAATCGTATTGATATTTAATTAAAAAAACGGCCATTATGTTGACCGTTCTTAAATTTTGAATGCTTTTGAGTGCTTTTGAATAGTTCAGGAGGCTGCTAGCTTTCAGCTTGTAGCTCATCAATTTTTTCAAAATAGGCTCTCTCGTTTTCTGCTAATCCTAGGTTCGAATCAAAGCTCACATAAATGCCTCTATCGTCCAGTGTTGCATACCAGTGGTCTGCATCATTATCGGTTAGGATTTGAAAGTATTTATTATTAACGATTCTACCCACCTTATAAATTTCACCTTCGCTATAAAAGTGATTACCTTGGGTACAGCGTAATTTGTCGTCAGTATTTATCATGTCATTGCAGCCTATCGTTATCTAAATAAAATCTATCAATTAAATACGACGAGCATATCAACTCAGGTGACAATAATAAAGATGACTTTATAGGTAGTATCTTATTGTTAAGTATAGGCTTTCCAAGCTATTTATTACAAATAGTTGCTAGAATATATCACTGCACAAGATACCTGATAAAATCATAAATTAAACGCGATAGCAAAACGCAAAAAAGCCAGCAACATGACGTTACTGGCTTTTTTAGACTAGATCTAGGTATTCAAAAAATTACTCTTCTGAATAATCTTCGTTCTCGTCTTCAACTTCTGTTGCTGACTCTTCGTTGTCGCCATCTTCAGAAAGAATGGTAACTAGAATAGTAGCGGTAACGTCATGATGTAGTTGAATATCAACATTGTATTCGCCAACTTGACGTAAAGTGCCTTCAGGAAGCTTGATTTCAGCACGGTCTACTTCTAGACCTGAGTTAGTCAATGCTTCAGCAATATCACGAGTACCGATAGAGCCGAATAGCTTGCCTTCGTCGCCTGATTTAGCACGCATGATGACATTAACGTCAGTTAGCGCATCAGCACGTTCTTGAGCAACAGCTACTTCTTTCGCTTCTTCAGCTTCAAGCTCAGCACGACGTGCTTCGAACTTTTCAATGTTAGCTGCAGTAGCAGGTAGTGCTTTACCCAAAGGGATAAGAAAGTTACGTCCGTAACCTGGTTTCACATCGACAGTTTCACCGAGTTTACCAAGGTTGACGATACGCTGTAACAAAATAATTTGCATGAGTCATTCCTAGTTAAAATTAACGGTTAACCCTGATGGTTATCAGTGTATGGAAGTAGCGATAAATAACGAGCTTGCTTGATAGCAGTAGCTAGTTGACGCTGATATTTAGTAGATGTACCGGTAATGCGGCTTGGTACGATTTTACCATTATCACTGATGTACTGTTTTAGCAATTCAACATCTTTATAATCGATGTGAGTGATGCCTTCAGCAGTGAAACGGCAGAATTTGCGACGGCGATAGAAACGTGCCATGAGTATTCTCCTTTAATTAGTCTTCACTGTTGTCGTTGTCGTCATTATCGTTTTCACGACTGTCTGGACGACGAGTAGTTGCTTTGCGTGCGCGTTTTTCATCGGCATTCTTGGCTAACTGCGACTCTTCAGTGACAGCGTCGTCACGGCGCATAACTAGACTACGAATGATCGCGTCGTTATAACGGAATAATTCTTCAAGTTCAGCTAAAGTTTCACCGTCAGTTTCAATGTTGAAAAGAACGTAGTGAGCTTTGTGAATCTTGTTGATTGGATATGCCAATTGACGGCGGCCCCAATCTTCTAAACGATGGATAACACCGTTGTTGTCTTGAACTAACTTGATGTAGCGCTCAACCATGCCGACCACTTGGTCGCTTTGGTCTGGGTGTACAAGTAACACCAGTTCGTAATGTCGCATTATGACTCCTTACGGATTAGTAGCTATTAACCCTATGTTAATAGCAAGGAGATTTATAAGGTAAGCCCGATTTCTAGCTATTATTATGAAAAATAATAAGAAATAAGCTTAGTTTATAAAGCGCCGTATTATAACAGTACTTAGCAACTAACACAAAGGTTAATCACTGAGCCACCGTTAATAGATTATAACAATAATTAGAAATGCTCGATTCATAAAAAAGCAGCGATATCACGCTGCTTTTTTATCAAAATAATAAGATGGATTGTTAATAAACAAGCTATTTTATTTTTGGTTCTTTCACTAACTGACTGCTATCTGCTTTTACCACTAAGGTTTTGGCCAATTTGTCATGCCAGCCGATATTTTCAGGGCTTTTCGATGCCATGTAATAGTGAATAGCAATAATCACGAACCCTAAGAAGCTAGTAAACGAAAACAATAAGTTATAAATAATAAACAATAACAAAGTACGCACACCAATAAGCTTGGTAAAAGAGGGCAACCGATGAGTGGTTTGATCCACCACGCGAATACCCGTAATCAGCTTACCGAGTGACTGACCACGCAGTGTGATAAATACCAATTGTAGCGCAAATAAGCCAAATACCATCACTTGCGACATCATCAATGTGCTACTAGGAAGACTCTCCATCAGTGTCATTGAATACTGATAAGCCGCATCCATGTCTTGGATATTTTGGAATTTGGTATAATCTACATCCATTTTTGTCAATGCCATCACTAGCGGAAAAATAGCCAGTAGATAGAGTAGTCCATTGATGGCTGTTGCTAATACTCGCGACATAATCGGTGCAAGTACCACATTACCGACGACTTTGTCTTTGCTAGACGCAGTCTTATTTCTATTAGCCTTGTTTAGTGACACATTATTGTGCGGTGTGTGCTGACGATTGGTGGTCATGTCAGCCTTCACATTTTTATCCGTGTCTTTCGGACGTTCAGGCTTGCCATACAATCTATCTAATGAAACTGATTTGCTATCCGAGCTATTGCTAGCGTTATCTTCAGGAAAAACAGTTACATTATTGATAATAGAGTCATTAACCTGAGGCTTGCCAAGGTTGGTAGGTCGATAAACCGTTTGATTATTGGTCAAGTTACTGACACGCTGCCATTGGTCTAAGCCTTCATGCCACATCAAATCATCCAGCAGTACTTCACCAGATGCCAACATGATATTCAGCTGCTCCAAATTGTAAGGACCAGCTTGTACGTTATTTCGAGCAAGGAAAATCTGCATAATTGCCTGCATAGTTAGTCATATCTTAAGTCACTATATATGATACATAATATTAGGGTCTATTTAATATTTTTCAAATAGCCCCTAATCATTGTTTCTTTAATGACTGTGTGAATTACTGCTGTGACTGAACGTTAGGGCTTACTTCGCTTCTTCACCAGCTAAGAAGAACCAAGTATCTAGTACAGAATCAGGGTTCAACGACACTGAGCTGATACCTTGTTCCATCAGCCAGAACGCAAGATCTGGATGGTCTGATGGACCCTGACCACAGATGCCGACATATTTGTTTGCTTTACGGCACGCATCAATCGCCATGGTCAATAGTTTCTTAACCGCAGGATCACGCTCATCAAATAGATGTGAGACGATACCTGAGTCACGGTCAAGACCAAGTGTCAACTGAGTCAAGTCGTTAGAGCCGATTGAGAAACCATCGAAGTGCTCTAGGAATTCATCTGCCAATAGGGCGTTGGTTGGTAACTCACACATCATGATAACGCGTAAACCGTTTTCGCCACGTTTTAGACCGTTTTTCTCAAGTAATTCGATGACTTCTTTGGCTTCACCAACGGTACGAACGAATGGAATCATAATCTCGACATTGGTCAAGCCCATCTCATCACGTACGCGTTTTAATGCTTTACACTCAAGCTCAAAGCAGTCACGGAAATTATCAGACACATAACGACTGGCACCGCGGAAACCAAGCATTGGGTTTTCTTCTGATGGCTCGTATAATTTACCACCAAGCAAGTTAGCATATTCGTTCGATTTAAAATCTGACATACGAACAATAACTGGCTGATCCATAAAGGCAACGGCTAGCGTTGAGATACCTTCGACCAACTTATCTACATAGAAGTCAACCGGTGAGGCATAACCAGCGATACGTTCTTGGATGGCTTGTGCGATTTCGCGTGGTAAGCTGTTCATGTTCAGTAGTGCTTTTGGATGCACACCAATCATACGGTTGATGATGAACTCTAAACGCGCAAGACCAATACCTTCGTTTGGCATTTGCGTGAATGAGAAGGCGCGATCTGGATTACCAACGTTCATCATTACTTTGAAGGCAAGCTCTGGCATAGACTCAACAGAGTTGGTCTGTACTTCAAAATCAATTTGACTTTCATAAATGAAGCCAGTATCACCTTCGGCACAAGAAGCAGTTACGTCTTGACCATCAACCAATAGCTCAGTCGCGTTACCACAACCAACGATGGCTGGAACACCTAGCTCACGAGCGATAATCGCTGCGTGACACGTACGACCACCACGGTTAGTGATGATAGCAGAAGCACGCTTCATGACTGGTTCCCAATCCGGATCCGTCATGTCTGATACCAGTACATCACCTTCTTGTACTTTATCCATCTCATTTAAGTTGCTAACGATACGGACTTTACCTGAACCGATACGCTGACCGATTGAACGACCTTCACACAATACTTTAGCGTTAGTGGTGTCGATGATATAGCGTTCCATGACATTGCTGTCTTGGCGGCTCTTAACGGTTTCAGGACGTGCCTGAACGATAAAGATTTCATTGGTATCGCCGTCTTTTGCCCACTCGATATCCATCGCTTGACCATAATGCTTTTCGATCGTTACGGCTTGTTTGGCAAGAGAGGTTAGCTCTTCAGTTGATAATGAGAACTGCATACGATCTTGTTTTTCAACATCGACAGTTTTCACTGATTTAGTGGTGCTACCTTCATCACCGTAAATCATTTTCTTATGCTTGCTGCCTAGGTTACGGCGAATCACCGATGGTTTACCATTGGCTAGCAATTGCTTAGAAATATAGAATTCATCTGGGTTAACCGCGCCCTGTACAACCATTTCACCTAGACCATAGCTTGACGTGATGAATACCACTTGATCAAAACCGCTTTCGGTATCTAGCGTGAACATCACACCCGCCGCGCCAGTTTCTGAGCGAACCATACGCTGTACAGCAGCAGATAAGGCAACGCCTTCATGCTCAAAACCTTTGTGTACACGATAAGAGATGGCACGGTCATTATATAGTGATGCAAATACTTCTTTAATCGCAATTAGAACGTTATCAATACCGCGAATGTTTAGGAATGTCTCTTGCTGACCCGCAAATGATGCATCTGGCAAATCTTCGGCAGTCGCAGAAGAACGTACAGCAACCGCGATGTCTTCGCCGCCGCTCATCGTTTCAAACGATTGACGTACTTCTTGCTCAAGATCACTTGGCAGCTCTTGCTCAATAATCCAAGTACGAATCTTTTTACCCGTTTCTGCAAGTTTTTTGACATCATCAACATCTAGCGTTTTTAGTTCGCTGTTGATTTTGTCAAGCAAGCCAGTTTCGTTCAAAAAACGGTTAAATGCATTTGACGTGGTGGCAAAGCCGCCTGGAACACTAACACCCAAATCAGACAAATGGCTGATCATTTCACCTAATGAGGCGTTCTTGCCGCCGACCATTTCAATGTCGTCTTTTCCTAGCTGATCAAGATTGATTACAAGTGCTGTAGATTGCGCTGCCATGATAACTCCAGAAAATAAGGTTATTTAGTAAAGATTATAACGGTGAATTATACCGCTATATTTGAAGAATTTCGAGGGGTTGAACCAATATTTTTGTCAAAAAGATACAAATTGTGGGCTTTGCTACATAATTAGTAGAAGGTTATTCATTTTTCTATTTTTGAGATGACGTAAAAATGCGAGTAAAGATCACTCTAATTATCAAGATATGTTTATAAATCAGTTGATAAATAGGGGATTTAAAATAAATAACAGAAGAGCTTTAGGATATTCTTATAATATTTGCCTTTATATATAGCAGGTAAAGCTGCGCTAGTATGAGTAACCAGTCAGCACAATAATGGTTATTAATCGGCATGATAAGATTAAGGGCACTGTGGCTTTCTAAGTGTACGCCTGTAACATTGATTTCTATTAGGCCGCTATTATGCGTATAATGTAGAGCATCAATAGTAGCGGTTTATCCTGATATAAATGTGCAATATTAGCGCTTATACAAAACGAAAATTACGTCTGAAAATCAAGTCTAAAGCCGATCAAAAATAAAAGCCAAATGAAGATTACCATTGTGTTTTCAATCGAGGTGCCAACGTTATGTACTCAAGTAATCCAGCTGAACAACTGAATCCCACTATTCAAAATCGCAACGCACTAAACTTAGACAGCTCTCAAGCCGTTCGAACCGCGTTTTTTATCTCAGATGGCACAGCAATTACCGCGGAGACACTTGGCCGCGCTATCTTGAGTCAGTTTGCTTCAGTACCTTTTGAAACACGAGTGTTGCCATATGTCGATAGCTTAGAGCGTGCAGAGGACGCTGTTGAGCAAATCAACATGGCGTATCAACGAGATGGCTTATTGCCATTAGTCTTTGATACGATTGTTAACCCTGATATTCGTGAAAAGATTAATTCTGCCCAAAGCTGTAACTTGGATATGTATGAGGGTTTGATAGGTCGCGTCGCTGAAGAAACGGGTGTGGAGCCTGACGGACATTCGGGTCATGCACACGACGATGTGGATTCTGAGACTTATAAAGAACGTATCGACGCGGTGCATTTCGCTTTAGACAATGATGATGGTGCGCGTACGCGTCATTATGATGCGGCCGATATTATTTTGGTGGGCGTATCACGTTCAGGCAAAACACCGACTTCTTTATACTTAGCCTTACAGTTCGGTATTCGAGCAGCAAATTATCCTTTGACCGAAGATGACTTGTACGATAATCAATTACCAAAAGCATTGCGCGAGCACAAAGACAAGCTGTTCGGTCTATTGATCGATACTGATCGCTTGGTGAAAATCCGTCAAGAGCGCCGTGCGGGTAGTCGTTATTCGAGCTATCAGCAATGTCAGCAAGAGCAGCGGGCAATACAAGGGATTTATATCACGCATGGTATTCCAAGCCTTGATGTCTCTGAGATGTCCGTTGAAGAAATCGCTACGCGCATCTTGCAGATGACGGGTCTCAAACGCCGTATCGGCTAATAAAATATGAGCTATCAATGAATTGCTTGAATCAATTAATTATTTAGCAATAACGATTGCTCAAAAAAGAACCATTATTTAAAGCATCACTATTAATAATCATTTAATACCATCTCATTATCACATAGAGAATATTATGAGTTCATCTTATAAGTCTAGCAAGACCCCTTTATTATTGGCCAGCTTGCTGAGTGCGGTCAGTTTACTGAGTGCTTGCCAAACGTCACCTTTTTCACGTGAGCCAGTGCCTGAGCCACGTTATATCCCAACCATCGTATTGGGTGAAGCGCAAACGCTAACAATTATGCCCAATCGTGTGGCCTGCGCCTCAGCATTACCGATGCAGTGTTTACTGGCCAAATCAAGTAAAGATGGCAGCGTGTTTCAGGTACCTTATGATTGGATTGATGACTTTAAACCAAGCCTTGGCACAGAATATGTGATTAGTGCGCGTCCGCAGATTGATGAGGGACAGAAAAGCGCGACTGGGCATTGGACACTGCAAAATATTGTGTCACAACGTATGGTGGGCACGCCTTAGTCGTGTGATTTTGACTCAAGCAATTATTGATTCATACACAGTCTAAAAATCAAATAAATAAGTAAATGTAAAGAGGACACGATGGGAACTAAAAAACCAAGCGACGCGACCAATGATATTGGTAAGGACATTCATACCGAAGTATCAAATAAAGAAAGTGGTCGCGTGCCGAATCCTGAGCATACTGAAGGCAAAAATAAAAAACAAAATATTGAACAAACCCATGAGCAGGTCACTGATGATGTCATGCACCATCCTGATCTTATTAATCCGCTCGATGATACGCGAATCGATATCAAGTCTGGTTATACGAAAGATTCACGTCGCTTAAAAGGCGATAATCACGAGTATGAGTATGATGCGGTCGTTTTAGGAGCAGGTCCTGCTGGCGAAGCGGCGGCTATGAAACTGACTAAATCTGGCAAAAAAGTGGTGGTCATTGATCCACGTGATCAGGTAGGTGGTAACTCTACCCATGTGGGCACGATCCCAAGTAAAGCACTGCGCCAATCGGTATTTAACCTCATTAACTTTCGCCGTGATCCTATGTTTACCAAGGCGATGGAGTACAAGCAAGTTCCTCTAAATAGAGTGCTTGCCAATGCTCGAAAAGTCATTCGCAATCAGGTTAGTACGCACACACGATTCTATGAACGCAATCGCATTGAAGTGATTCAAGGTTGGGCAAGTTTCATTGATGCTCATACTTTGCGTGTTGAAACCGATGACAATGTCTTTGAAACCATTACCTTTAATAAAGCCATCGTGACGGTTGGTAGTCGTCCTTATCGCCCTGAAATTTTAGACTTTAACCATCCGCGCGTTTTTGATTCTGATAAAATTTTGCAAATGGATTATGTGGTCAAAAAAATTATCATCTATGGTGCGGGCGTGATTGGTTGTGAATATGCCTCTATCTTTACGGGTCTTGGTTATAAGGTTGATTTGATTAATAACCAAAATCAATTGCTCAGTTATCTCGATAGCGAGATTAGCGATGCTATCGCGCATGACTTTAGACAATTTGGCGTATTGATTCGTAGTAATGAAGAGATTGATCATCTTGAAACGCATGACGATTATGTCGTCTTGCATCTAAAGAGTGGTAAGCGCATCAAATCTGATGCCATTCTTTGGTCAAATGGTCGCTCAGGTAATACGGAAGGTTTAAACTTAGAAGCGATTGGTCTAAAAGCAAACAGCCGTGGTCAATTAAAAGTTGATGATACCTATTGTACTGAAATCGAAAATATCTATGCGGCAGGCGATGTGATTGGCTGGCCATCTTTGGCTTCTGCCGCTTATGACCAAGGACGCTGTGCGGCGGCATTTATGGTTGGTGATAGCGATGCAGAACCAGTGTCAAGCGTGCCAACTGGTATCTATACGATTCCTGAAATTTCTTGTATCGGTAAAACTGAGCAAGAGCTAACCGACGAAAAAGTCCCATACGAAGTGGGTCAAGCATTCTTTAAGCATTTGGCACGAGCACAAATCATTGGTGAACGCTCAGGTGTCCTAAAGATTTTGTTCCATCGTGATACGTTGGAGATTTTAGGAATCCATTGCTACGGTAACCATGCTTCAGAGATTATCCATATTGGTCAAGCCGTGATGAAGTGTAAGAGTAATAATACACTTGAGTATTTTGTGAATACTACTTTTAACTATCCAACGATGGCAGAAGCGTATCGTGTGGCGGCACTAAATGGTCTTAATCGTGTTTTTTAAGTGATAGAATATTGAAACGTTAGAAATAAAAAAGCGTCTGCTATGTTAGCAGGCGCTTTTTTTGATTCAGGATCATCGATTTGGCTTTTATTGATGGTAGGCGATAATGACATGCAATCGTCTTTTGCTTTAGGGCACTGTTTTAAGTGCTTTATTCGCGTCATGCCAGCGCACCCACATAAGTAGCGCAAAGTAAAACACCCATAAGGCGGCTAGTGCATAAAATCCAGTAGAAACTTGGGAGATGCTAGCTCCCATTTGATTAAGCTGGACGGAGGTGTTGATACCCGGTGTTGTGGGTACGAACCAACGTATGATTTGTAAAACTGTGGGCAGCTGATCTGCTGGCCACGGATAACCACTGACAAAAAACATCGGTAGTGAGCTAAAAATTAGGATTTGCATACTACGTTCGCGCTGGCGAAACCAGAGTCCAAGCACACAGCCAAGTGTCGCCACGGTTGGACAAAATAACAAAAGGAACAGTAAACTGCCAAGCATGTTTTGCCCACGCGGATAGTGGTGTAGCTCAAATGTCCAGCCATAGTAAAAGCAGCCAATAATGAAGCTAAACATACTGAGTGCAGCAATTCGCCCAAGCCAACCACGGATACTCGTCGCATGTCGCCGCTGCTCATACCACGTACCAATCAGCATCGCTGTGGCGATTAATAAGGTTTGTTGCAAAATTAGAATAGAGACCGCTGGCACCACGTAAGCGCCATAACCTTCCGTTTGATTGTATAAAGGAACAATTACTAATGGCACCGCTTGAGTATTAGCAGCCGCTGTTGCTGAATAAGCACCTTGTGCTACATTTTTTTTGACTTCAATCCCTGCTGATACCGTACTGACTGCTTTTAAAAAGCCCATCTGTACGTTTTTATTTAACAGAAAGTAGCCGCCATTACCCAATACGCTGACGCTCGCCGCTTTTTCCGATAGTACTTGCTGCTCAAGCCCACTTGGAATGACCATGTACCCAGCGATTTCATCTGACCATATGGCCTCTTTAGCCTGCTGCTCGTTGAGAAAAAGCTGAGTGTCTAACTGCGGACTGGCACTCGCATAGCGAACGATGGTTCGTGATAGATTACTATTGTCGTTATCAATGATACCAACAGGTACATGGTTGACCACTTCTGTCGAATACGGCCAAGGATAAAAGAAGCCATAAATAATGGGGGCAATCAGTAAGAGTAATAGCACACCTTTATCAGAAAAGATGTCCTTAATGGTCTGTAAAAAACTACCTAAGAAACTAGGTGTTGAGGACTGCTTGGTTGAATCTGACGTTGTCGAAGATAAATGGTCTTTTGGTGGTAATGACATTAGCGCGCCCCCCAACGTTCAGGATGCGCCAGTGCGCGTTTGGTTAATAAAGTAGTCAAGCTCATCGCAATCGTCGTGGCAATAGCCAGACCATAGACGATCGGCAATGACACAGCAACAGGCGCTTGCATCTGTAATTGTGCAATGTGCAGTTTTAGATAGTGAGTGAGTGGCAATGCATCTGACCAATGCCGAGCACTGTCACTGATAGCAATATAAGGAAAAGTCACACCAGCAAAGGCATAAGAAGGTGCTGAAATAAAACCAGTAGCAGACAAGCCCATGCGTAATGAGAATGAGCCTAAGGTAAAGATAGCACCCAGCCAAAACGATAGCATTATTAATAATATCAAACCAGCATAAGTTGCAAGCACTGAGCTCATGGCAACGGATTCTTGCGGCGTGGCAAGCCATAGAGCCAACATCGCCCAAATGCTAAAGGCCAATGTCGGCCAAAAGTATTTGCCCAACAGACCAAACAATAAGACTAAAACGTTTGCCCTTTCCGTCATATCTTCATTCGCATGGTTAGAGACTGAGATTTGATCGTCTTTGCTCAAGTATTGGTTACTGTCTACGGTATTTGATATTTGTCCCGATGTTGACTCGTTTTGTGTGGTTCGCGTCAAATCAGGATGACCTGTACTGATAAAGCGATACCAGTGGCCGAGTCGTTTATCCCGCAGCTCACGACCAATCGTCGTTGCACCGATCACCATCGCTAAAATATGCAGCAGTGCAGGTATGACGGTTGAAGCCAAAAACTGCTGATAATCAGTGGCCGCGTTAAACAAGCTGATACGCTGTATGCCAATCGGTGAGTAAGCAATCGCAGCTTGCGACGGTGCCATGCCTTGTTTGACTAAACGCTGTATCTCAACGCCTGCCGATAACGTCCCAGCGACCGCTTGAACGCTGGTTTGGATAATGCCCGAATGTGTGCCGTACTGAGCATTTACTTGTAAAATTAATGGAGCAGGCTCAGCAGATAAAATATGCCGAGAAAAATCTTCAGGGATAATAACAATAGCGTAAATATCACGCTGCAAAATAGCCGCTTTTGCCTCAGCCTCTGAGTAATAAAGCTGTCTAACCGTTAGAGTAGGGCTGGCTTCCAAATAGCGTACCGCGGTATTGGCAATCGGGCTATTGTCTTGGTCTATTACCCCAATGGGCAAATCCGTAATCTGCGTTTGTGAAAATATCCACCAAATCAGTAGGACGGTTGCCAGTGGTATCCAGACCACCATACTAAAGTCCCACGGATTTTTGGTCAAAAACCGTCGTTCATAGGCAGCACTACGTAAAAAAGCCTTACTTAACTTCATCAGGTGCATGGCTTACTCTTGGCTTGCATTAGTAAGTGCTGGATTGACGCGTACAATAACGCTCATACCTGAGCGAATACGTGCATCGGGAGTCGTCGGACGTGCCTTTACTTCAAAGGTACGTACATCGAATCCATCATCATTATTGGTCGGGCGCCAAGTGGCAAAGTCAGACAATGTTGACGTAGCATAAACGGTAAACTGTTTGGTATAAGGCTTATTTGCTGATGACAGCGCAGGAATCGTACCAGTAAATTTCTGACCAATCGCAAACTGGTTTAAGTAGGATTCGGTGACATTAAGTACGACCCATTGCTCATCGGTATTGACCAACGTCAAGATAGGCACGCCTTGTCCGATGACTTCACCCGCGCTGACAATGACATTGTCCACAATACCTGCAATAGGACTTTTTAAGTTGGCTTCTTCTTTTGCCACCAGTGCTTCTTCTAGTTGGGCATCGACTTGTGCTACTTGTGCTGTCGCCGCTGATTTATCTTCGCTGCGTGCGCCTTCTTTTGCCAAGTCGTATTGTAAGCGCGCCGCTTCAGTTTGATCTTGAGTGGCCAGATATTGCGCATATGCCTCATCGCGTTTTTGCCGTGCCATAAGACCTTCTTCATAAAGGCGGTTGACACGCTGGTAAGTGTTCTCTGCCAAATCAGAAGCAGCTTTGTTGGCTTGCCACGCCGCTTTTGCTTGAGCGATCTCTTGTGGACGGGCGCCATTTTCGGCTTTATCTAACTGACTTTGTGCCATTTGCTTGCCAGCCCGCGCTTGATTGATCTTTGCGTTAATCTCAGGCGAGTCCATTTCAATCAGCTGTTGCCCGACCGTCACCGCATCACCTTCTGTGACCAGAATTTTGGCAATACGTCCCGGCACTTTTGCAGCGATGGAGGTTTGCTGCATCTGCATCTGCCCTTGCAAAGTCACGACTTCAGGCTCGCTATGCTGATTGCTTTTATATAGACCATAGGCAATAACACCTAATACAATCAGAACCAATAGCGCCAGAAGTGCCTTTTTTATCATGGCAGATTTAGCCGCTTTTTCTGCATGGCGCTTATAAGTAGGCACTGCTTGCTCATTTTCAGCATCAGTTGCTTGATCGTTATGGTTATTGACTGAGTCGGTAGATTGCTCTGAGTCGTTTAACTTGCGCGAGTCGTCTGATTCGTTGGTAGATTCAGTCATGACAGTGAGATTCCTAAAGCAGCAAAATTGAGGATAAAAGGTATGTTATTAGTACATTCGTACAGCATAAGGTTTGGCGCTTTCTAAGGCTTCAGAATTAAAAATCGCACCAAAGGCAACGATAAATGCTGAATAATAAAGCCAGAGCATAATGACCACGGCAGCTGAAAGCGCGCCAAACTCAGCGCTATAGTTATTAAAGTTTTGCACATAAATCGAAAATAGCACAGACAATACAATCCAAAGAATGGTCGCCAGAGCTGCTCCTGGCACCAGTTTTTTTAGCGCGACGGCGTCACGGTTTGGGGCTAGGCGATAGAGGCTTAAAAAGCTTAAAAATATGATACCAGCCAATATAGGCCACCTGCTCCAAAGCGCAATCGTTTTAGCTATTTGCGGGAAGGGGAAATAGGCTGCCCCTACAGGAATAATAGCAATAGAAGAGACCGCTATAATCAAGATTACTACTGCGCCAAAGGTCAAGCTGACTGCTAAAATATTACCTTGTATGAAGTTACGCTCTTGAGTGATATGAAAGGCAAGATTGATAAGAATAATTAAAGATTTAACACCTTTAGAGCCAGCATAAAGGGCGAGTAAGGTCGATAAGACAAGACTGAACGTGAGTGCGGATGTGGTATTAGAGACCAATGCGCTTAGGCGTGAATTGAGGACTTCATACACCGTATCAGGTATAAACGGACGCAAAATCGAGATTTGCTCTTGCATCTCAGCTGGTGAAAACGCGAGACCATAAAGCAGCACAAACACCGCCATTACTGGAAAAATTGATAAGAAACCAAAAAATCCCACGCTCGCGCAATGTGCCCAAACATTAGAGTTGTTCGCAATACGCCACGTTTTTAAGGAAGGCTGCAGCCAGTTACTTATTAATTTAGAAGTCGGGTTTTTCATAAAACAGTATTCACAATAGAGTTAGCAATAGTATGGTTAATGGCAGCTTCATGATAATTAGTATGGTCAGGCTACTGTAATAGTATTGCGGCGTTAACCTCGCTTGAAGTATCAAATATACCTCTTCGCTCAGCTGCCTTGTCATACTTTCAAATTGAATCAACTATATAAACGCTTATCCACACTATCTATATTTTTCAAATTAAATCATTACTCAGTATACAAAGTCGGTAATCGAATATCAGCAGCATTAAGATAGGCATTAAAGGCAAGAGGCGTACCACAACTTTGCATGAGTGCGGCCAGCGATTGTACATAGCTGTTCGCCGCTTGCGCTTGTTCAGTACGTGCTTTAAGCGACTGCGTTTGTGCTTGGACTACCTCAATCGGTGTATTTACACCTTCTTGTAGCCCCAACTGGCGCAAACGCAATACTTCTGCGGCCAGATCTACATTGCTTTGTAATGCCTGATAACGAGATTGGGCATTATTAACATCGTGCCAGTTTTTTTCGACCAGTAATAATAAATTGTCACTGACTTCGATTTCAGACAGATCCGCTTGGCGTATTTTGGCATTACTCGATGCGAGTGACGCATTTTTATCAAGACCACCCCACAGCTTCCAGCTGGCTGATATACCGGCTACCCAACTGGGGTCTTTTTCAATTTGTCCGTAGCCATAGAGCATGACGGTAGGCTTGTGACCAGTATCTGATAGCGCATGTAGCTGCTCAGCTTGTGCGCGTTTGGCGGCGACTTTTTGTAGACCTGGGTGATTGGTGAGTGATAAATTCTGAAAATAGTTTACATCGGGTAAAGGACGGCTAGAAACGAATAACGGTGTCGTGGGTTTGATGCGATAGTCGGTACGCAATAACCGCTGTAAAGCCATCATCGCAAGACGAGCATCGTTATTGGCATTGACGGACTCACTTTTTGCATCGGCAAGCGCAGATTGTGCTTCTAAGCGATCAACACGTGAGATAAAACCTTCTTCAAAAAGCCGCTGCGCCATATGGTTAGTCTGCTGCAAGGTATCATAAGCATCTTCGCGTAAATAAGCGGCAATGATGGCCAGCTGTGCCTTAAAATAACGCTCAATCAGGGTGTTATAAAGCTCGTTTTTATCCAATAGACTGTCTGCGACGGCTTCTTGGGTACGGGCATTGGAAGCACCTGTCAAAGCGTTGGTACGTCCAGCAGTATAGATGGGCCAAACCACGCCCAGACCTGCACCAGCCGTTGAGCCTGAGCGCTTTAACTCATAAGAATCTGGGATACGCTCACCGACCAATTCACCAAAATTTGGCAAATCTGGTAATGGTGGAATAGGCGGAATCACATTATCGACACCATTGTTAACGTCATTAACAATACCGTTTTTCAATGATGATAAGTCAAGATCCGCGTCTAAGTTGTAAGCATTGGCTGATAATTGGGCAAACACCAATGGATTGTCCAAGGTTTTGAGCGCATCCGTTTGATATTCACTAGCCGCAATCGCCGCTTGATTGGCGGCCAATTTTGGTGACACTTGTAATAAAATATTTTGAGCTTGCTCAAGGCTTAACAGGCTAGATACTGCTAATGGATAACTATTATCAATACTTTTATGGGTAATGGGATCGATAAGCGTTGTTAAGCCAGTTTTTTGCTCGGCTTGACCCATGTCTGTATCTGTCGTTGACCTTTTATTTTGAATCTCATTTTTTTGAGTACTGTTTTGAGCGCTGTCTTGAATGCTGCTTTGAGTACTGTATTGAGTGTCAGCGTCGACAATTTGCGTCACTGCAACGGCTGTGACCTCATTCGGCGACTCGATATTATGATCCGTAGCGCTTGCAAAAGCAGGCGCCGCTAAACCCATGAACGTAATCGTCATCACCGCAGTAGACAGAGTCGATAAAGCAAATTTCATAAGTCACATAAGCCATTAATTAGAATGCAAAGTATTTTAGAGTCAGGCAAAAAAGTATCAAAAATATCAACTGTTGTGGTCAAACCCTGTCCAAACAGTTCAATATGGTCAACCATCAACAGAAGCCAATATTTTGTTATGGATAACAAGCGCTACACTGTAGTGGCACAATGGTGACGGGTCAATGCTCAGTATTTGCTTACTGTGCGTTGAATAAGCCATGGTTTTATGTTAGAGGTCGGTTGTTAAAACAAATAATAACATCATTTGTTAATTAATAATAAAAGGTTTATCAAGTCATTAGCACTTAAATCGATTTTAGATCACTTTTAAAAGCTTTCAGCGATAATGATGGTTAGTGATGATTGTTGTACTACAAAGCAGCTTATAAACTATACATAACAGTGGTGTGTGCTATATTTCAGCACCTTATAGCGTTGAGCAAGATTAAAATGAACGGCATTTATCTTAACTGTCGGCAGTTGCTCATTGGCGCAGTGCTAATGTAAATAAAACTGGCTATTGTGATAAGCGTTGCTCGCAAAAAGTACGTGCTATCAATAAAGCCTCGGCTATAAAATATAATTGTAAAAAATGAATGCGACAAAATAGGATGTGAGTAATGGCAGGATATATTTTGGCTTTGGATCAAGGGACGACATCGAGTCGAGCGATATTGTACGATGATCGTGCGCGTCCGATAAAAATGGCACAGCAGCCCACCACTTTACAAACCCCAAAAGCGGGATTTGTCGAGCAAGACGCGCAACAAATTTGGCAAACGCAGATTAGCTGTGCCCATGATGTGATTAATCAAGCAGGGCTGCTTGCTACCGACGTCACCAGTATCGCGATCACCAATCAGCGTGAATCTATTGTCATGTGGGATAAGCAAACGGGTAAACCTTTAGCCCCTGCCATCATTTGGCAAGATCGCCGTACGGCGAGCTACTGTAAAACACTCGCGGCTGAGAGTGCCAGCAGCATGATGAATGACAGCCATGATGATGTGGCAAGCGAGGTGCAACGCATTACAGGGCTACGGTTAGATCCATATTTCAGCGCCAGCAAAATCGCTTGGCTACTAGAGCACAATCCGAAATTGAGCGTACGAGCCAGTAGGGGCGAAATAGCGGTTGGTACTATAGACAGTTGGCTCATATATAAGCTAACCGGTGGCGAGCATGTCATTGATGTGACCAACGCTTCCCGTACTTTATTATATGATATCCACAAGCTTGAGTGGTCAGAAGAGCTGTGCGCCCGTTTTGCGATACCCATGAATATTTTGCCTAAAGTCCTACCATCTGATGGTGATTTTGGTAAAACCAAAAAAGGACTATTTGCCAAACAAATTCCTATTCAAGCGGTATTGGGCGATCAGCAAGCGGCACTTTTTGGACAAGGCTGCCTCGATGCGGGCATGGCCAAAAACACTTATGGTACTGGGTGTTTTATGCTGATGAATATTGGTCAAAAACCCAAACTTAGCGAGCATAAACTACTAACGACAATCGCTTGGCAACGAAAATCCACACCGACTCGTCCAGACAATTTATCGTTCGATCAAATTGTACAGTCAGGCAAACGCATGTTGCAGCCACCCAGAAAGGAAGTCACTTATGCCTTGGAGGGTAGTGTGTTTATGGCAGGTGCTATTGTCCAATGGTTACGGGACAATCTGGGTATGATTCAACAGAGCAGTGAAGTCGAAGATTTAGCTCGCCAAGTTGATAGTAGTGAAGAGGTGGTGTTACTGCCTGCATTCACAGGGCTAGGAGCACCCTATTGGCGCTCCGATATCAGCGCCAGTATTACTGGTATGAGCCGCGGCACGACTAAAGCCCATATTGCTCGTGCTGCGTTAGAGGCGGTTGCCTATCAAACTTATGATGTGCTCATTGCTATGCAAAAAGACAGCCCTCATCCATTAACTGAGCTAAGAGTAGATGGCGGCGCGGCTAATAATGACTTATTGATGCAGTTTCAAGCTGATTTACTCGATGTGCCTGTCCTGCGTCCGAGAGATACAGAAATCACTGCCAAAGGTGCAGCATTACTCGCAGGTTTAAAAACAGGGCTATATGATGAAGGGACGATGCAAGCATCATGGCAAGTCGATCGTGTTTTTGAACCCCAGATGTCCAGTGATATCCGTGAGCAACATCTTAATAAGTGGCAACGAGCCATCGATAGAGCACTGACATCCTTATAATTATTGAACAGACACATTAAAATATTGTAACAACTCAATGAAAAATTACTTAAAACAGCTTCACTGTCCTACAAAATCATTATAAAGATACAGGCTGTAACGTAAGGCAATCGCAATCTGGACACAATTTACACAACCTATCTATCTGTTGTTATCCATAAATTTCTATACTTTAGGCGACTCAAGTAACACATGATTCGAGTAAGACCGCTAATTTTTAGCACTTAATAAATCTAAAATATAACAAATTAATTTAAGGATAAAATTATGAGTAACTATGACGGTATTGATCGCAGTGAAGTAAAGCATATGTCAAAAGAAGCTAAGCAGGATCTGAATGCTGATATCATCACAGGTGAGCCAGGTTCGCATCCAGTAGGTACAGCTATTGGTGGTATCGGCGGCGCAGCAGCGGGTGCAGCAATCGGTACAATGGCAGGACCACTTGGCACACTTATTGGTGGTGCGATTGGTGCTATCGTTGGTGGCGGTGCAGGACATGCAGCAGCAGAAGCGATTGATCCAACACGTGAAGAAGCTTACTGGCGTGCAGAATATGCAAATGTTGATTATTACAAAGAAGGTTATGACTTCGACCGTGATCTACATCCAGCTTATGCAGTAGGGTACGCCAACCGTGCTCGTTATCCTGCGGATGCACGTTTTGAAGACCATGAAGCTGAATTAGAGCGCTCATGGCATGAAGTAAAAGGTGAATCACGCATGGAGTGGGAAGAAGCACGCAAAGCATCGCATGACGCATGGAATCGTGTATCGTAATAAGCGAAACTAACAGCACATTTGATTTAAGTAAGTAGACAGTATATAAGCTTACTACCTTATCACTGGGCTTAGTCTGATTGTAGACTTGGGTCTGCTGATAGACTAAATACTTTCAATTTATGCTATTTTAAAGTCTTCAAAGATTTCTTTGGAGGCTTTTTTGCTGTATATTACTAATTATGAATATATTAAACAGCCAATCATCTTTGGAAGCAATATTCTAGAATAAAAATAATAGGTAATCTATGAACAATAATGCGGAAGCTAAAAGCGCCAGACAATTCTATATCGCCACTGCCAACTTGCTCAATTTTGCCAACCCTAACCGAATTTATTATGACAATGCGCCAGCTTACAGTAAAGACGAATACGAGCACAAGCTAAGCGGCATCACCGATTTATTAGCAAAAGCTCATGCTGATATTATTGCGGTGCAAGAAGTCTGGGATAGTAATGCGCTTGAAGCGTTGGCGGTGTCGTTGGGATTTAAGCCCGAGCATGTTGTTGTTCCGTTGGCAAGTAACGACCGCTCAAGCCCTTATACCCATGGCAAAGGGGCACAAAATACTCCTGCCGTTGGTATCATTAGTCGCTTTGAGCAATTAGAAAGCCGCTTGCTTGCAGATATTGCACCAAAAGCGGTGATTGATATCCCTGATATTGGTCCTTACCAGCGCTTTAATCGTCCACCATTGCTAGTGCGGGTCGATGCCTTTGGTCAACCGATAACGATTATTACGGCGCATCTAAAAAGCAAACGGGCATTTTTCTTGCGTGATGAAAGTGGCAATTTGTTAGAAGACATGGACGATCCAAATATTCGAGTCCGTGCCAAGCTCCGTAGCTTATGTATGCGCGCCGCAGAAGCAGCCTCTATTCGCATGTCTATTATAGAGCGCTTACGTCATACTCGTGAGCCATTGATTTTGTTAGGCGATATGAACGATGTCACTGGTAGCGTCACCACCCAATTGATGGCCGAGACTGGTGAAGTTAATTACGATAAAGGCATGCGCGATGTTGCACTATTCGATGCTGCGCGTATTCAAGCACGCTATGGTTGGATGAAAGATGTGGCATATACCCATATATATCAAGGTATGCCAGAAGTGATTGATCAATTATTTGTTTCAGAAGAGTTTCTTCCTGATAGCAAGTTTTCACTGGGTCAGGTTGAAAGAGTAGACTATTTCAATGACCATTTAAAGTGGGATTATGCAGATAGAGTCATCGATCATGGTATTATAAGAGCGAAAATTAGACTCAATGATTAAATTTTTTACATTACGTGGTTAACGCTATTAAATGGTTGACCTATACATTAATTTTTAACCCATTTATCTCCCTTGCTTGATAGTGTACAAGCGTTTATGATGCCTTTCCATTAGACATAGTAGCGCTAATATCAGTGCTACATTATTAGCTAATAGGATGTAATTCTTCAATTTAGGGCGAATACTATCTATTGAAGATTATATTTATAAAATAGGGTGTAACATTAAGAGACTTATGATGAGCGAAAATAAAGACGAAAAGATTGAAGATGTGTTGGTAGATTCGGAACTGGCAAAAAAACTGGTCCCGAATAAGTTTAAGTTTACCAGCCAACAAGGCCGCGCGCGCCGTCAAAAACTTTTGGCTGGTGCCAAGAAGTTAAGTGAAACACAACCTATCAATGACATTACTTTGGCGGCTGTATGTGAAGAAGCAGGCATTCCAAGAGCTTCTGCTTATCACTTTTTTCCTAACATCGAAGCGATATTTTTAGCATTGCGTTTTTTGAATGCTATCGAAATATTAGAAATAGTAGAAACAGTCGATATTGGTAATTATGACAGATGGCAGGGCTATTTGACGGCGCTTATTGATAATTGTGTGACGATATTCCATAACGACGAAACCAAAGCCAAGCTCATTTATGACACGAACACGCCTGATTTTGAAGGTGATAGTTTTGGTGAAGATATCGATCATCAAATCGTCGATTTGGTTTATAAGCGTTTATCAGAGCGCTATGAGATGCCGAGTTTCCACGATATTCAAGACACGCTATTGATTGCTTATAGCATTATTAATGCGATATTCACATTGTCTTATCGTCGTCACCAAAGCATTACCAATGAATATATCCAAGAAGCAAACACTGCGTTTATCGCTTATTTGCGTTGCTATCTACCAGAAAAGCTACCGCGTAAGAATCGATAGTTTTTTCGCTATTTAGATGATGTATAGACATTAGGGCATGGTTAACATGCTCTAATATCTGTTAAGTCAATACAAAAAAGCCGACATATGATGTCGGCTTTTTTGTATTGACTGCATTGATGAGCAGTGGTAATAATGGACTTAACGGATAGGCGTTAATACTTGCCCACGGCAACTATCAGTACTCGCATCTAATGTCTCATATTGCTTATAATAGCTGACGATCAGCTCTTCTAAAGCGACGTTGGTCTGTGAATCATGGGTATTGACGTATGCTTCGCGGGCTTGTTCAAGCCAACGATCTGCCATGCGAAAATGGATGCCTGATTCCCGCCAGCCGCGCTCGCACTGGTTTGTAGCAGCCCAAATTAAAGCGACCTCGCTGAAGGCTATCTCTCGTGGTGCTGACTCGATACCACCGCTATCTTTTAGCGCGTTTAAGGTTGCCCATAGATCGGGGCGCATGAGAGCAGAGTTTGATGGTATGTCTTGAATAAGGTTGAGATCTTGTTCCTTGCCATTTCTTAAGGTAGTCAAAATCGTCTCTGCTGCCTGTGCGGCTTGCTGCCCAGCAGGTGAACGACTATTTATGCTGTCTTGATGGATGGCGTAGTTAAGCCAAGCCTGAGCTTTATAGGCAAAGTATTGCTGACGCGCGCTCATGTTTTTTTGTTGATACGCTTGTAACTCTGTCAACATACAATTCATAGCGCGTTGGCGCGTACTTTGGTATTTTGGGTGGTGAGACTGAGTTTGAACATCATTGGCACAGTGAGTAGCGTCATGGGTTACTGCCACTTTAGGTGTATGATGACTCGCCGATGCAACCGAGGTCATTGTCAGGAAGAAGACGGTTGATAATAAAGCCTTTATAGGCTGTTTATAATAGGCTGCTTTGTTGGCAGGATTAGGCATGATGCAAAACCTCATATTAAGCGGATCAGTATCAATATTGGTATTGGTACTTGCGGTTTTCGGCGCTGCTCTCATCGCTTATTAAAATATATCTGTCATATAATACGATGAACAGCGCGATAACGCCCGCATTGTCACCAGATGATAACACGACAATGGGGATAAATTACAATGTAGAGTGAGTCGTCAAACGCTGGTTCTTACGTGGATCATCACGTTTGAATAGGTCTTCATCAAACTTGAAACGTAATCTAAAGTAAGCGCCTTCCATAGTGCTATCGTCATAAGCGATGTCTTCATCCTCAAAGCCCATGAAGTTATAACCTAGTGACAACCAAAGATTGGTCATCGGGCTATAGCCTACTTCCGCACCCAACATATAAGACATATCATCTGCTTGTTTGTTCCAATAAGTGCCTGCTTGCAAGCCCACATCCCAGCGCTCACTGATGTCATATAGACCGCGAGCATAAAGCGCATGGGCTGTATTGTCGCTACTAATATTATCAGCATCAAACTGAGTATATTTACCCGCGTAACGGCCTGATAACGTCAACGGACGTGTTGGATGATAGTTACCACTCAATGACCAGATAACGGCATCTTTTTGATAGGCGTCATCGCCCGTACTGTTATCATCTAAGCGATACTCAAGCTTGGCTAACATGTCTAACTGATTGCTATCATAATCACGATAGGCAGCTCCTAGCTGGAAACGATTAATCGTGCGATTGCCATCGTCATAATCGACGCGTGAGTAGATGTCCTTGGCCAACAGAGTCATATCATCGGTATAGCGATAAGCAATACCAGCGCTACCTAGCAATGTGTCACTAGTCTCACCCCAACGCTTCTCAAAACGCGCTGAGGCTTTGTAATCTTCTTTCGCAAGATACTCTACACCAATGCCAGCTGCCGTTGCGGTGTTTTCGGTATCGCCCTCTAATGATTCAACACGCTCAAATAAAGTATTGATGGTTAAACCCTGCTGGACATACCATTTGTTCTTAAGACCAATGGCCGCTTCCGCTTCGCGAGCACTGATAGCATCGCGCATGCGGTATTCGCTATAGACTTTGCCGTCTTTCATGTAGTTGGCGTCAAAACCAAATACGGTACGCTGGCGTTCTTCAGTGTCATCAAGACCATAGCTACCAGATAGACTGTTGATCAAGTCATGACGGGCGTATAGGCGGCCTAAACCACCTAGCGGCGTCTCGCCTCCGATGGAGGTGGCATTACGATTACTGTTATCAATATCTTGCTCATATTCTGCAAATATTAAAGAGTCATTGAGCTTGGGCAACCGTGCCGTGATACGAGCGCGGGCGGTAGTACCTTCAATATCTTTTTCAGAATCACTGACATTATTTAGCGCCGATTGATTGATAATATCGTCATTAAAGAGAGTGTTGTCAGTCACATCTACGACGTCTGTTACCGCTTGGATATTGCGTGAAGCTGCCGTCGCATCTTGCTTATAATAACGTAAGCCAATCTCGCCAACGATGTTGGTGCTCAAACGCTGTTCAATACTGGCTAAGACACCTTGGCGGCTAGCATCAGTGGTATGATCTTTAGTACGTACGCCTTCTAGTTTTAGCGCGGTCTTTTTATCATTAATTAAATGAGTGACTTCGACGCCCGATTCAGCGCGCCCAGCAGTCTGCGGCGAGGCACCAGTCACGAAACCTTCGTCAGTATCGTTATAATAAGCTTTGGCACGAGTGTTTTTCTTGTTATCAAAGTCAAGCTCGATACGCAAGGCATTACCTTCTGCGTCCTGACCGTCTAATTCTGTCGCATTGATTTGATTGCTTGGCTGAAAATTTGGATTCTCAGCTTTATTCATCGCGTATTCAGCGACCAGTTTTAGTTTATCGTTAAACTTGATAACGCTGTTGACGCTAGCCAGCTCTTCCTTGTTAAGAGGGTCATCACTGTTGACATAGCTACCACCGATGGCGACTTTATCAGTCAACTGCTGCTTGGCAGCAATGCCACCGACCAAGTATTTTTCGCCACCTTCATCTACTTCTACAGTGACTCGTAGATAAATAAGGTTGCCATCGATGTCTTGGCTAGCGATAGGGGCTTTTAAAAATAAGCTGCGGCTGATAGGGTCAATTTCATAATCGGCAAAGCGGGTAAGGGTCTCACGGCTAATGATCAAGCCTGGATTGTTGGCGTCACGAGTGATCACTTCTACAGTTTCTGAGTTTTCTAATACGGCATCAAAGTTTTCAGCCAATGGATAAGGGCCTGAGATACCAAGACCACGAGTCTCATTGACGCGCTGGCTGGTACTCGTCTCCGCGACAAAGGCGGTAATGCGAGTATTGCTATCTTCATACTGGGCTTTTAGGCCAGTCAACGTACGGTTATATTGACCTAATTTAATACCTTCATCGTTATCGATTTGAGTTTTTAAATCGCCATACATAGCAAATGAGCGGCCCTTGTCCAAGCGCACATAGAGTTTGCTGGTAGATTGCGCATCAAAGCCCTTGGCTGATGAATCACCATAGACAGGATAGTATTCACTAGGCTCGATATCACGGAACAGACGCTCGCCTTTTTTGTCACTGTCATAAGCCAAAGTGAGCAAATAATCGCCACGTATTTTGCCTTTAAGGAACATCGCGGCGCGACCAGAAGCGGTATAGTCATCGTTACCAGCGAAATCATTGAGCTCTTGCTCAAAAGCGCCTTGGGCGTCAGTAATGCTGCTGCCATCAAAGTCTTTAAGCGAGATCGCGCCTTCGACGATGCCGACGGCAATGAGAGGACGTAATTGCGCGGTAAATTGTAACGGGATAATCTGTTTACTGCTACCAGTGTCGATGACCAACTCACCTTTACCCGGTACACTCGGTGCAGTCACGGGTATGAGTAGCTCGCCACCTGAGACAATAACTTGCGTACCAGCTTGATCTTTACTGCTGTCATTAAGATTGATACGGCCGATATTGGTATCGATAGTGATAGGTGTTGAGGCAATATAAGGACGGCCATCACGGTCTTTTAGGCTAATAACGACTTGATAATCGCTAACGCCATCTGCCGGTACTAGCTGCGCTTGAGTGCGATAGTCAATGGCTTGTAAAGTGTCTGGCGTTGATACTTTAATGGTTTGCTCAGAGATAATTTTGCCATTCACGTCAGTAGCGACACCGCGCAAGGTATTGTTGCCACGCTTTAAGTCGACGGCATAGTAATCAAAGGCAGTCACATTCTGTTTTTCTTGCTCAGCAGTTTTGCCGATTTGTTGTTCTGATACTGCTTTTCCATTGGCATATAGTGTGAATATTGAACCCAGTGGCGCTTGTACTTGTACCATTTGTTTATAAGTGCTGAGCTGTTGACCTTCGTTTAAATTGATAAAAGCCACGTCATTGTTAGCCACTTCTTTGAGATATTCTTCCAGCTCTTTTTCTACTGGCGGTGCTACCGTAGTTACGGTCATATCAACACGATTGGCGGCTGGATTGATCATCTCATTGACGATAGCAGAGTCACAGTTGCTGCCCAGATCTAAGTCGCCATTGATATTGCAGCCACTGGCGTCTACATTATCATCGTAGTCACGATTGTAGTCAGGATCTAGGGTTAGCTCGGTTTTTACTGCTTGCTCAAGGCTATCATTCTTAGCGCTCACTGATTTGCTACGAGCGACAAGCTCTGTATTCAAACGCTCAGTGCTATCGCCCATACCGACCACGATACCGAAATCGGCACGATGTAATTCGCCATATTTTAAGTCAACGAAACGGCTGCCAGCATCGCCCGCATTGCGATTACTTTGGGTGACCATCTCGGTTGAGTGAGGGATGGTGGTGCGGTCAACTTTTAAGACGTGAGTTTTGGCACTGACACCATAGAAGTTATATTTACCTTCAGGATCGGTCACGACAAAGTTACCGTTTTCCATGTAGATACGTACGCCTGCAACGCCAAGTTCGCCATCTTCTTTTTGTTGAATGCCATCACGGTTTATATCGTGGTAGACCTTACCGATGATGATGCCATCAGTATTCATGACGCCGCGCTCTACTTCAATCTTCCACTGTGCTTCTCTTGAAACTAAGCTTTTACCTTGCTCATTGCTAGCGACGGCAGTCGCGCGGTTGATGCCATCACCGCCCAATGATGAGGCACCAATTAAGACACGGTAAGTAATTTTTTTACTTTCGCCATTTGCCATATTACCTAAATTTAGCACCTGATATTTACCATCAGCTTTAAACTCAGTGGTTTGCGCTTGGTCGATATTGATATCAGTAGTTTGGTTGATACGTACACTACCATCTACATAAGCAAAACCACGTGGTAGGGCATCTTTTAGTTGCACATCATAAGCGGTAGAGTTGCCACTATTGGTGATATTGATGGTGTAGCTAACATAATCACCAAATTCAGCGCTTTTAACATCGCTTTCTTTGGTGACGACTAAGCTTGGGCTATCATCGATGATATTGATTTGTGTATCTAAGTCATCGATACGTACGGTGAAGTCACCTTCGCTTGGTAGCTGCTCAGCGCCAGTGCCGACAGAAGGCGCGATACAGGCGTCTAGACTTGCAGTCAACGTATCATTTGCTAGAGTCTGAATAAATTTGTCATTGACAGCGTTGGCATTGTTTTGTGTTGGTGCTGATAGCTGATATTTACCAGTACTATTGCCCGTCTCAATCGCTTTCAATGCGTATTTGTCACCCGTCAACAAAGAGGTAATCGTGACCCATACTTGATCTGGCTTATCTAGCTGAACGTTACACTGCGCATAGCTGGCATCGATATAGACGTTTTCCTCGATTTGCGAGGTGGTTTTGTTTGCGTCAAACTTAGGCGTTGTAAATTTGATTTCAGGCTCAACGATGATCAGTCTATCAGTCGCGTTGACACTCGATACGGATGGGTCTTCCAGAACGACAGCGCCAATTTTAATATCTGCAGTATCGCCACTTTTGCCGTTAGCATCTGATAAAGCTTGCACGATAAACTGGATACTTTCACTGTGTCCAAGTTTGATTTGTGCGCTTAAATTATCGAAAATAACTTCAGTATCACCACTATCAACGACGCCGTTTTTATTTAGATCTTGATAGACTTTTAAGTTTGAGAGCGTTGGAGATACAGCTAATGTTAGCTCCACAGTCTGGTTGCTATAGCTGGTATTGCTTAGGACATTTACCCAGTTGACCAAGGCGTTAGGCATAACGGTAAGTAACGGCTGTTGAGTGAGTTCAATACCGTATTCAGGAAGGTCTGAGGCTTTGACTTGTACTTGGTTTGAGATGCTAGATATTGTGACGTCAGTCTGGTTATTGACGTTATAGCTAGCGTTTGCAATATTGTTGATGATTTGCAGATTAGGGTTTGCTGCATCAGCTGCAATCGCGATATTTGATTGCATAAGCAACATTGCCAATGACAGCGCAGAGATCTTCGCTGAACACAATGCAGTACGATTAGACGGTGTCATGGTAGATAGAGTCATATGTCGCTTATCCAATAAAATATCAGTGAGGGTAAGGGTAGTTCTACAAGCACTTGATGTACTTGTAGAATCAGTGGAACGATAAATAGTTATTTTTATTAAGGTTGAGATTGTTTAGGAGCGTCCTTTATCTTGACTCTAAATTGAAGAGTTGCAGTACTTTGAGGTGACAAAGTAGTGATTGTTGTATTGATATTAGTACCATCATCATTTGCTGCTGTGGTGATATTGGCGGCTGGCACTCCAGGTGTGGTAGCAGATCCTGCTACATAGTCTGCCGCGGCTGCGAATTTAGATTTAGGATCTAAAATGGTCAATCCTGTAATATCAAAGCCTAGTGCGGTAGTGGATGTGTTGGTAGCATCAATCTTATAGATAACGCATTGGTTTGGTTCAGCATCGATAGCAGTATTTACAAATGTACCCTCAGCAGTACCATCACAATTAGCATCAAGTACTTGTAACTTAGCTAGCGTTAAGCCTTTGATGGTTGTGGTATTAGTAGCAATGGCTGGCGCTGAAGGATCATTACCAGCAGGTGTGATAGTGACGATATTATTTTCAGTCTTATTTAGCGCACCTGTGCCATCAGACTTGACTGTATAAATAATATCAACAGTGCCCTTTGATGCAATAATCACTGAACTTGGAAGACGATATTCGCCAGCAGTGCTAGTAGGTTCTAAATATCCTGTTGTGCCATCAGCTAATTTATAGCTAGGACGATTAGTGGCAGCTGTGTCAGTTATGATGCCAAGGGGTGTCTTACCATCAGGATCAGTAATTTTAATGGTAATAGGACGATTGGTGCCGCCCTCAGGTGCATCACCTGTATTAGTAAGGGTATTAGTGAAGATAGTAGTACCGTCTACAGCAATCTCTTTAGAAGTGCCTTTATTATCGACACCATTAGAGATCGTTAAACTACGTTTATTGACTTCTAGAGCCGCAGCTGAATCGCCACCTTTAGTACCGGGCTCAGGAGTATTGGTATACTCTGTATCATCATCGGCAGGGTAATAAGTCTTCGTATTTTCAACAGCATCGTCTTTATTGGTACTATCAATAATAGTCACACCACTATCTAAAGTGTCTTCAACGCGCGCGTGATTGATCACACCATTGACAGGCGCTACATTAGGGTCTTGTTTGACATCAAAGGTGATCGTTACACTAGCCCCAACAGCTAGATCAATACCTGAATACACAAAGCCTTGATTAGTACCAGTCGTGGTTTCTACAACAGAAGCACCACTAGTAGCATCCGTTGATTTTACAGAACCTGTTACTAATATTAGACCAGCAGGTAATGTATCACGCACGGTGATACCAGTTGCAGCAGCAGCATAAGTTGCACGACCATCGTTAGTGACTTTGATACTATAGGTAGCGGTATCATCTAAGTCATTAAGGTTAAGCGTGTCAGTTATCGACTTTACGATACCAAAAACAGGCAAAACTGTACTTGATGTATCTGTATTGGTTAATGTCTTACTAACGCCTGCTGGTGTATTCGTTGATAGAGCCGTACTCGTAGCGGTCAAAGTGAGTTTTTGAGTATCTCCGCCTTTATTGCCTTTCGTCTTAGCATTGATAGTGAATACAACATACTGACCAGCTGTCAGTGTAAAGACATTATTGGTGCCAGTAAGTATTGAGTTAACAGGAATATCAGTGCCAGATGTCCCTGAACCAGTAGCCGCAGTCCCACCAGCTTCAAATAACTGGTATGAAACTGTAGAAGAACCAAGGTCGTAATCAGCCTGATCACCAGATCCATTAGTGATATTGCTTAAATTGACCGTGTATTCATCAGTACGGTTACCAGTATTTTCTAATCTATGTACAAACGCTACCACCTTTTCAGGAGTTACGTTGCCACCAGAATTTATATCATCCGCATTACCAGAATTTTGCGCCAAAAGTGAGAATGAAATCTGCTCTGAGATATTAACAGTAACAGCATTTGATTTGACTAGAGGCTGTACAACGTTGTTAACAGAATAGGTAGCTTCAGCTACGTTAACAATAGTAGGGGATTTCGTTGATGTGCCACTAACGGCAGCATTAGCCCCAGTAGAGATACCCATCACCGCGGCGACACCGACAGCTAACAGGCTATAATTAAAATTATTTGTTTTCATATAGATATCCTAAAATTAGAAAAGCAAGATTTTGTGAGTTGAAGGAGAGGTCTAGTTGACAATCGTGTTAAGTGCCACGGCGGCAGACTTTTGTGCTGGTAATAACTTGATATTCCAGCGCAGGGTACGGTACTCAGAAAACGGAATTTTGACCATTTTGCCATTGACTTTACGCATCAGTGGCATATCAGCATAGTTCTTGCCATCGATACTGGCTTGAGCACTGGTAGGATTAGCTTCACCAGTGAAAGCCATATTGGCAGGGATAGGCAATACGACCGCCAGATCTTGGATATCTTTGTTAATAATATTGCTATAGGTTGCTTTGTACTGAATGACTGTACCCGCTGGAGCATTACGAACTGGTAGATAAGAGATCTTACCTTCGGCGTTTTTGGTGACTTGATTGGCTGTTAAATCCATTTTTAAGGCATCATTGGCGTGAGCAGCACTTAGTGCTATTACCGACGCTAAGCTTGCTAATATGGCACTGCGTAAAAAATTAAAACCTTTCATATCGTATTCCTTGCTTAAACCATTATTATCAAGTCAATCTTGACTTCGTCCCATGCAATGTAAAAACTGCAATCAACTATGAATAAGAGATGCTGATAAAGTTAGAATTGTTCCTTAATATGATTGTCACGCAAACAATACAAATATTCACCACAAAAACGACAAATGGTATTTTGGAGTACACAAATGGTAAAAGCCCTATCTACAGAGATAGGGCTTTTGTCAGTAAAAAATATTTTTTAGATTTGATAATATAGCAAGGGGGAATAGTTACTAAGGATTCACAGTAGTGCCGTATTTGGTGTTGAAATACAGAGTAGCTTTTGTGGGAGATGAGCTAGTAGTCTTTAATAAGTCGAATTTATTTGACAATATTTTGTCTACTGGCAATGTATTGACGTTATTGTTAATAGTAATTGGATCTCCTAAAGGAAGAGGTGAAACAAATACAGATTTAATTGGAGCGGTTTGCAAGGTATCAGTGATCTGAATATCCTTTAAATCAATATGGCCTCGATTATAAGCTTCAATTCTATAGGCTATGCATTTACCAGAATCTATTTCTTTTATCTCGGCAATACTAAATACAGGTATTTGTGAAGAAGTACCACTAATGCCATTATAATCGGAGTTAATATTACAGCTATGACCATACTGCGACTTAATTAAGACTAATGAAGCATTACTAGCTTGAACTTCTCCAAAGTCTAAGTTGCGTGAACCATCACTTTCTGTTTTGTAGTCAAACACATTAGCTACTAAGTTTACTTCGCGAACATTAGAGGTAGTATCGACATTATATTCCCAATTATTTGGCTCTACTTGTACGATACAAATTTTCGCTACGCCTACTAATAAACTTGCGGGCACCATGAATTTATATTGACCCAAAGGTACTGATGTTTCCAATATATTTTGTGCTGTCGTACCAGTAATGTTGGTGCCACCATTGGGTCCGCAGTTTGTCAACCGCACCTGTAACCCAGTAGCACCAATACCTGAGTCTCTATTGTTACCGCTGCTGTCAAAAATACCATTAAAATAGTTAGAGTTGCTAGTGAAGGTGTTAGTAATATCTTGTCTAGTATTTTCAATAGCAGGAATTCCACCGTTATCATTAAATACAGAACCAGTGAAAGTGTACTGAGGAGTATAACAATAGCTATCTAAGCGAAGTTGAATTCTCTGAGTAGTGGGACTTGTTACATTGTTCGTGTTACCGTATATTAAAGTCACTGACTTAACAGGTTTGTTAAATAATACAGATCCTTGACAGGCTGATTGAAGAGAAGAAGTACAGTTATAGCTGTTACTAGTAGAAGATGTCTGCAAACCATTTGTGAGTTTGGTTACAATAGAATTAGGTATGGTTTGAAGTGTACCTTCAATGATACCGTCGTTTTCAGTGACACCTGTAATCTTTATTAAATCATCCCATCCTGTACGACTTGATACACTTTTATCAATATCAAATACGCTCAATGCTACCTTATCTAGATAAGTAACTTTACCATTTTTACTGTCCTGAAACTCTAAGGTAATATTCGAGTAAGATGTCGGACTGTTAAAATTTCTATTAATGTCAATAGCAGGATTAGTAGTAGTTCCTGAAATAGTAGTGTTATTACCAGAGTTTTCTATCTCAATATCGTCGATGCTCATTTTTATTTTCAATGAGATGTTTGCTGCAGTATTACCTGAAAATGTAGTTTGACTTGACACATTTTTATAATCCTTTGAAGTAAAACTATTCAAAACATCACTATAACTCCCACTGCTCAAAAAGCCTTTGGTGGATCCTGCTGGACAAACAGCATTAGAGCCAGGGTTGTTTTCAAAAGCAAAAGCAGACCCACTAGCCAAAGAAAACAGCAAAACTCCTATTATAACTAACATTTGTTGCAAGTGCCTACGATATGAAGGCATATCGTTAGCAGTGTGGTATATCATAAAAGCAGAAGATACATTACTAACCAACATTAAGCTCATAGCGGCTATCAATGCCAGTACCCGATATATGTATTCACTGAATAGTTGTGAAATTATTGAATTTAGAACGTATGGCATTTTATGCATATGGTTATCCCTATAAAAAGCTAAAACTTGCTATAAGCGTTTAACTAGTCCTCAATTATTTCACTAACTAAACTAATGTATATATTACGTAACTTAACATATTAAGCAATAATTTCGTAAAAGTCCTACGAAGTGGATGAATGGCAGATATTTCATGACCAGCTACAGTATCTAGTTATAGATGTCAGCTCGTTAGCAAACAATCCTTATATTTCTTTGAAACATTTCTAAAAAAACTAATGATTATTTATTTCAAAAATACTTGTCATATCACCATTTCTTTACAGCTATAAACAACTGCAGCATAAGAGCCTATAATAAAGAGTTATTATCATTTGATAATTGACTATAAAAGTTGGGTTAGCATTTTATTATCTAACCACTTTTAAATACTCAGTTCATATGCGATAGATAGTAGCGCTGTTTTTATTTTGGCTATGTGAGGCTGCTCCAGATTATGAGTTGGTCAAATACTGCTGCATAACCGCACCCTACTATAAATCTCACTTCTTAAAATTAACAAGGAAGTCATTGAGAAAATTATTCCCGCACGACAATATTGAAGTAACACTTTGATTTAATAATATCCTGTCTTCGGGCAGGACTGACTGATAAAAAAGGACAATAGTGATGAATTATTATAAGGATGCTGATAGCACCGAAACCCAAGAGTGGCTGGAAGCGTTTGAATCTGTTATCAAACATGCAGACAAAGATCGTGCTCAGTTTCTGCTAAAAGCTTTATACAACATGGCAGTTCAAGAAGATTTGCCGTTCAATCGTCTCGATACCGCTTATATCAATACCATCGCCGTTGAAGATGAACCGATGTACCCTGGCGACCTAACCATTGAGCGCAAAATTCGTGCTTTGATTCGCTATAACGCATTGGCCATGGTCATGCGCGCGAACAAAAATGACGACGATTTGGGTGGTCACTTAGCAACATTCGCTTCTAGTGCCACGCTATATGAGACAGGTTTTAATCATTTTTTCCGTGCTGCCAGCGATCATTTCGGTGGTGACATGATTTATTATCAAGGTCACTCAGCACCCGGTATTTATGCGCGTTCTTATTTAGAAGGTCGATTGACTGAGGATCAGCTGGATAATTTCCGTCGTGAAGTCGGTGGCAAAGGCTTATCAAGCTATCCGCATCCATATCTCATGCCAGATTACTGGCAGTTCCCAACCGTATCGATGGGACTTGGTCCGATCATGTCTATCTATCATGCCCACGTACATCGCTATATGGAAAACCGTGGTTTGCTAGAGAAAGAAGGTCGTAAGATTTGGACGTTCTTGGGTGATGGTGAAACGGATGAGCCAGAAAGCTTAGGCGCGATTTCTCTCGCTGGCCGTGAAAAGCTAGATAACCTAATCTGGGTCGTCAACTGTAATTTACAGCGTCTTGATGGTCCAGTCCGTGGTAACGGTAAAATTATCCAAGAGCTAGAGTCTGTGTTCCGCGGTGCCGGCTGGCGAGTGATTAAAGTTATCTGGGGTGGTAAATGGGACAGCTTACTTGCTAATGATAAAACTGGCGTGCTCAAACATCGTATGGAAGAAGTGGTCGATGGTGAGTATCAGCTATACGAAGCCCGTACAGCTGAGTTCACTCGCAAAGAGTTCTTTGGTAAATATCCTGAGTTAGAAGAGATGGCTGATGCGCTATCTGATGAGGATATTTCGCGCTTGAATCGTGGTGGTCATGATCCAATGAAAGTGTATGCTGCATTCAGTGAAGCGATGAAAACTAAAGGTCAGCCAACCGTTATCTTAGTCAAAACAGTTAAAGGCTATGGCTTATCGGCTCAAACACAAGCGGTCAATAAATCACATCAGATTAAGAAACTTGATCAAGAAGCGTTGATGTATTTCCGTGATCGCTTTGATTTGCCATTTACTGACGAGCAGCTAGAGACGCTACCATTCTATCGCCCTGAAGAAGGTTCAGCGGAGATGAAGTACCTTAAAGGTCGCCGCGAAGCGCTAGGTGGTCATTTGCCAAATCGCCGCAGTGGTCATATCCCATTGAATATTCCTGAATTGTCGATGTTTGATCGGGTATTAAAAGGCAGCAATGGTAAAGAGCAATCAACGACGATGGTGTTTGTGCGCTTATTGTCAGCCATGCTAAAAAACAAAGACATCCAAGATCGCGTCGTGCCGATTGTACCTGATGAAGCACGTACTTTTGGTCTAGAAGGTATGTTCCGCCAGTTGGGTATCTACTCTGCGGTTGGTCAAAAATATACGCCAGAAGACAGTGAAGCTTTGATGGGCTATAAAGAAGCCATCGACGGTCATATGTTAGAAGAAGGCATCAACGAAGCAGGCGCAATGAGTACGTGGATTGCTTTGGCAACCAGTTACTCTGTTAACGCGTTGCCGATGATTCCGATGTATATTTATTACTCGATGTTTGGTTTTCAGCGTGTGGGTGATTTGGCTTGGGCGGCAGGCGATTGTCAAGCACAGGGCTTCTTGCTAGGCGCAACAGCTGGTCGTACTACCTTGAACGGCGAAGGCTTGCAGCATCAAGATGGTCATTCGCAGATTTTATTTAACGTTGTGCCTAACTGTGTGACTTATGATCCTTGCTTTGGTTATGAGCTAGCGGTTGTGATGCATGATGGCCTACGCCGTATGTACGGTGAAGGCGAGCGCGTTTATTATTACTTAACGCTAATGAATGAAAACTACGAGCAACCTGCGATGCCAGAAGGCGCCGAGGAAGGCATCAAGCGTGGTATGTATTTGCTCGAAGACAATGGTTCAACTCAAGTGCAACTATTAGGCTCGGGCGTTATTTTACGTGAAGTACAAAAAGCGGCGCAGATTCTAAAAGATGAGTTCAATATTACCTCCAATGTCTGGAGTGTGACCAGCTTTAACGAGTTGACTCGTGACGGTATGGTCTGTGATGACTACAACCGCTTGCATCCAATGGATGAAGAGCGGGTGCCATGGGTGACTGAGCAGTTAGCGCCGCATGAAGGTATCGTAGTTGCCGCGACGGATTATATGCGCAATTATTCGGAGCAAATCCGTGCTTGGTTACCAGATAATCGTCCTTATACGACTTTAGGCACAGATGGCTACGGTCGTTCTGATACTCGTGAAAATTTGCGTAGTTTCTTCAACGTTGATGCGGCTCATATCGTGGTTGCGACGCTCAAACGCCTAGCGGATGAGGGTGAAGTTGAGATGCGTTTGGTGAAAGATGCTATTTCAAGTTTAGGCATCGATGTGGATCAACCACCTGCTTGGCAACAACAGCCTTATTATGATCATTCTCCTGATGCACCAGCACCTGGTAATGTCAATCCAAATCCTGTCCCTGAATTTGTCGCTGAAGATGATGATGAAATCAGTAATGAAGGTCGAGCTGAAGACCAAGCGGATGCGACTTTACTTAATAACGGTGATGTCAAAGAATAATAATCATAAGACTAGGAGATAAATCATGGATATTAAAGCCCCCGATTTGGGTGTTGATAGCGCCGAAGTCAGCGAAATTATGGTAGAAGTGGGTGATGTCATCGCAAAAGATGACAACATCATTCTATTAGAATCTGACAAAGCCTCGGTTGAAGTACCAAGTTCCGCTGCTGGCAAAGTCACCAAAATCAGTGTTGCTGTTGGTGATCAAGTCAGTGAAGGTATGGTGCTTATCGAGCTTGAAAGTGCAGAAGACAGTGTGGAAAGTGATGACGATAGCGCTGCTGATGACAATCAACAAGCGAGTGATACAGAAGCCGCTGCTGCTAAACCAGAAACAAAACCTGAGCCTGCGGCAACTGAATCAGCCTCGTCTGACTCTAATGACAAGCCTGCGTCTAACGCTGGTAAATCGACCACTCATGCATTGCCAGATTTAGGTGTTGATGAAGCGCAAGTTTCTGAAATCATGGTCAGTGTTGGTGACATCGTGACTGCAGATCAATCAATCCTATTGATTGAATCTGACAAAGCATCGGTAGAAGTACCCGCACCAGTCGCTGGTAAGATTGAAAAAATCTTAGTTCAGACTGGTGATATGGTTGCCAATGGTCAAGACTTTATCGTTATCATAAGTAGTGGTGCAGATGCTGCTGATGAAAGTGAGTCTACATCAGATAGCGCTGAGCCAAAGCCTTCAGCACCAGCCAAAGCAGAAGAAAAAGCTGCTGCTAAAACAACGGGTGAGCCAAAACAGGCAGAAAAATCTACAACGCCTAATGCGGTCGCTAGTAAGCAAGCTGATAAGTTGACTGAAGCACAGGTCAATGAAAAGTTGGTTGACGTATATGCAGGTCCAGCCGTACGTAAGCTGGCGCGTCAGTTAGGTGTCGATATCACCCAAGTGAATGGTTCGGCACTAAATGATCGCATTCTAAAAGAAGACTTGTTTGCACATGTTAAAGAAAGCTTAAACACTCAAAAAGCGGCACCTGCCAGTGGCAATGTAGCCAGCGCTAGCCTACCAAGCTTACCTGACATGAGCAACGTTGAGATTTGGGGTGAAACAGCAACCCAAGACCTTAGCCGTCTACAAAAAGTCTCGATACCACAGCTCAACTACAATACCTTGTTGCCACAAGTGACCCAGTTTGACTTGTCTGATATCACTGAGACAGAAAAACTACGTGGCGAGCTAAAAGGTAGCATGAAAGCTGAAGGTATCGGCTTCACGATTTTAGCGTTCGTGGTCAAAGCGACGGCCTATGCTTTAACACAGCATCCACGTTTTAACAGTCATTTAAGCGACGACAATACCCAAGTTATCTTACGTAAAAGCGTAAATATGGGCATCGCGGTGGCAACGGATGATGGTCTCATCGTACCTGTTATCAAGAATGTGCAGGATAAAGGCTTGAAGCAAATCGCCATTGAAATTGGTGAGCTTGCGGTAAAAGCACGTGACAAAAAACTCACTACTAAAGATTTGCAAGGCGCAAGCTTTACTATATCAAGCCAAGGTAACTTGGGTGGTACCGCCTTTACGCCATTAGTAAATTGGCCTCAAGTGGGTATTTTAGGCGTGTCTGAGGCAAGCATGCAGCCACGTTGGGATGCTAAAAAGCAAAGCTTTGAGCCGCGTCTCATGTTGCCATTATCATTGTCTTACGATCACCGTGTGATTAATGGCGCAGATGCTGCCGTATTTACCCGCTATATCGCAACATTGCTGGCTGATCCGCGCCGTATTTTGCTGTAAGAATCGTTTGTACTAAAAGGATCTGAAAAAAGAAGACTGCCTTAGGATGGTCTTTTTTTTATGCTAAAAATTTGATACCCCATGGTTGCCAGATTTTTAGCGGTTAATGACTTTAGCACAATCGTTTTTATCTATAATCTTTTTATCTATAATCATTGCCGCTTAAACTTTAAGCACAAAAAAGCCGGCAATTAAGCCAGCTTTTTTTATTCACATTACTTTATGTTATATTAGAAAGTCTTAACAAAAGCAACGCCATATACCCAAGGGCTGATATCAACTTCACCAAGTTCAATGGTCTCACCATTAGCTTTTACGCTGGCGTCTGTTTTGATGTCCATATAGCGAGCATCAATACGGAAGTATTCAGTTGGGGCAAAAGGTATGTCAAGACCGATGTGACCAGCAACGCCAACGCTATCATCAAGTTCTAATTTTTCGAAAGCATCGCTATAGATTTTTTCTTTAAAGAAAGTCGTATAGTTCACACCAACACCAACAAATGGCTTCACATTCATAGGCATGTTGTAGCCATCGAAGTGATACTGTACCGATAGAGTCGGTGGCAAATGCTGAGTTTTAGCATCGATAGTAGCATCGCCAGCAGTTAAGGTAATGTCATGATGGAATGGTGTAGCCGCTAGTAATTCAATACCAATGTTATTGGCAACGAAATATTCGCCGCTAATGGTTGGTTGTACATCACTGTCTACGTCGACACTAATAGTGCCATCTGCCAGTGTACCGTTATCGCTCTTTGGGTCAACCATGTGAGCACCAGCAGCGACAGACCAAGTACCAGCTGGTACAGCAAATGCTGTGGTCATAGTAAGTGCAGCAGCAGTGGCTAAAACTAGGGATTGTAGTTTCATCATTTGATTCCTTAACGTGATAGAAGATTATCGGTGGCTATCTAACGAGGGATGACATTAGGTACCGATACACAATGTTATGATTATTGACTAACCTGTAACATTACAACGCCATTATAATACAAAACCATATTTACTGTAAGGTTTTAAACGCATATTAATGGCTTTTATGGCATAAATTTACCGTAAAAGGTATATTTGTTGAGGTAATTAAACATTACTTAGGACAGTTAGCATTTGTGAAGCAGGACTTAGATTCCTTCATACCGATGTTATACAGAGGTGCGGTGCTAGAATTTGGTCGATAGTCAATGATGCTAAACTCTCCTTGATATTTTTAGAATGTTAAAATGTCAAAAACTTAGAGCCGGTAATGATAGTCTTATTACTTTTCGAATGAATAATGAGAGTGGGAAAAGAGGGGTAATATATTATGCTTGGCTATTGTAGTAATTCTCCTCTACGCTGCACAAACGCACGTTCTGTGACGATATTAGATCGGATGGACTCTTGCTGTCCTGAATGCAACTTATTTTTGCTGCCTGCTCAAGATATCAGTGAGCAATTACGTGCTGACGAACGATTTTTACGCTTCGCTATCATCGCCATTGTGCTGGTGCTAATTTTGTTTGCCTACATGTACTATTTAAATTTAGTATAATCACCGATCATGATTCATACTAAATAAACCAGTCCTATCACTAGTAATGCTTTAAGAGCACTACATCGTCAAGTAGTGATGGGTATGAAATACTGATGGTGACCGAGCATTAATGTCATATTCTGTGATGACTGCTTTATTATACTAATATAAGACCGGTGTTTCACCGCATAGGGACGGCATGCTATTCCAATCTATACGGCGCTTGCGTCTTTTCGTTTACGATATTCTGCAAAATGATGAGCACGATACGCTGTTTAGCCGTTGCGTTGACTACTTTTTGATATTTTTAATCATGACCAATGTAGCAGCGGTTATTGCTGAGTCGGTTGACAGTTGGTATTACCCTTATCAAGAGTATTTCACTTGGTTTGAAAATTTCTCTATCGTGGTGTTTTCTATTGAGTATTTGCTGCGTTTGTGGAGTGTGGCCGAGGAAAAACCAGATGACACCACTTGGCGTCAGCGCTGGGAGTGGTTGAAAAGTCCTTCTGCGTTGATTGATTTAGTCGCCATTGCGCCAGCTTTCCTGAATTTCTTTGTTACGATTGATTTACGCTTTTTACGTATTTTACGTTTATTCCGAATTCTCAAACTGACACGCTATTTTGCTTCGTTACGCATCTTATTGGTGGTCATTAGCAAAGAAAAAGGCTCGTTCCAAGCGGTTATTTTTATTTTAATAATTATGATTGTGACGGCATCTAGTGGCATTTACTTGGTTGAAAACCACGCCCAGCCAGAAGAGTTTGAGTCGATACCTAAAGCGATGTGGTGGGCGGTGGTGACGCTAACAACGGTGGGCTATGGTGATGTCACGCCGATTACCAATGCGGGTAAAATATTGGGTGCGGTTATTACCATATTAGGTGTGGGTCTGGCGGCATTACCTGCAGGTATTTTAGCGACTGGTTTGGCAAATGAGCTGGCTCAGCGCCGTGAAGAGCTTGAACAGGACTTTCGAGCGCAGCTGATTGATAGTGATTTTGATTTGGTGAAAAATCAGATGATGATCGATAAAATTCGCCGTGAGCTGGGACTGGATAAAGAGCAGGCGCAAAATATCGTATTACAGGTATTACGCGAACAAGAGCTTGAGCGCCGCGAAAGAGAAGTGGAAGAACGACAAAAGAATTTTTGCCCACATTGCGGTGAGCCACTGTAAGTCTTTTATAGTGGTTACTTTAGGTTTCAAAAAATGGATATGTAAGAAAAGGGTGCAACGTTATCAGAACGTTGCACCCTTTTTATTAGCAATAAACGGATATTTTATGGTATTTAGATAGCTTGTGGAATGGGTAGCGCACGTGCCAATTCATGGGCGACTTGCTGCGCCGCCGTTGCTAAATCTTCGGCAGGAAGGGGTAAGTTTTGCAGTGTGAGATGCCAATCATCCACTTCTCGGCGTAAATGTGCCACCCAAAGCGTCGTGCAATCACGTGGCAGTTGCTTTAGATTGACTTCAAAGCATCGATTGCCTTCATCATCGCTTAGATGAATCTCGCCTTTTTTGACTCTTGAAAACGGATGACCGTGGTAAGAGTTGGCTATCATAGCAATGTGGGTGATATGTGCTGGGATTTTATCTAAGTAAAGCCTGATTTGCTCTTGGTCAAGAGGTGCCAAATACATCGCTTGTTCGCCGCGATCTTTGCCATTGAGACTGTCGCCTTGATGTTTCACTGATTCCGCTTTATCGCGCAATTGTTTGAACCAAACGATATCACTGATGGTGCAATTTTCGTCATATAGTACGCAAGCCAAATCAATATCAATAGCGCTCTGGTTTTTTTTAAAGCGCTTAAACATGCCTTTTGGCTCAATCTTGGTAAATTCATAGTTTAGCGCAAAAAATAAGGTTCCAGCATCTAAGCCCAGTCCTCTTAAACTGTCTGACAGTAATGGCAATGAGGCAGTGGTCGGCATAACATTCCTTATCTATTTTCGTTCTTCATTTTTAAATAGTGGTAATCGTCTGAATACGGTTAAATTTGAGCGTCATTACTCGCAGTTGTTATTTATGATCAAAAAACTTATCCAATACGGCTTGATGTAACAATGCTGGTTTGGCATTCAATAAACCATTGCCAAAACCACGCAACCACCAAACCAGTTGTGAAGTTAGGTTAACGGTGGCTTGAATGGTGAGCGTGTCATCATCCAACGTAACAGTTTGATCGTCACTGAGCTTGCTCTCAGTCAGGCTTTTGCCCGCTTGTTTGGTGAATTGTAGCTCAATAGCGGTGTTTTTGCCATGATTAGGCAGCTCACCGAATAAAGGGTGGCTAAAGCCCATACCACCAGCATCCAAATAAGTATCGAGTTGGAAACTATCAGGTGTTTGTGCGGCACTTTCGAGAATATCAACGCTAGTAAATCGATGTAGGGCAAAGGTACGAATGGTAAAGTTTGGATCATCAGTACGAGTTGCCAGCAGATAAATAATCACACCGCGCTGGATAATAGCGATGGGATTCAAAAGGTATTCACTGGCCTGTGATTTATTGCTGCGGGTATAGCAGGCTTTGATTTGTAATTGATAAAATAGCGCATGGTAAATATTGTCTTTGCTATCCAAGTCAATATGCGGCGCGATTAATGGCTGAGTGGCAGGCTCGATACGCACTCTGTCGATCCATGAATGGGTGACTTTACTGTTTTTTAGCTGCCGCCTTGCCAAGTCAAACCACGGAAATAATTCATCTAAAATAACAGGTGGTAGTAGCTGAGTTAGATTGGCTTCAACCATATTAAAGGCGACTGCTTGCGATAGATTCATGTGCGGTAAGCTTTGGAGTGGCGCGTCATCACGCCAGCGCCAGCCTTGTGGGTTGGCGTTGTTTTTCTCTATGGGAAAGCGTTTTGCCAGCGCATTTAAGTCGCGCTGAACGGTGCGCAGGCTGATGTCAAAGCCTGCCATCATCAGCTGCTCGTAGATATGGGTTGTGCCCACCCAGCGGTTGCGCTGTAGTTGCGATAATACTTGCCACTGGCGCGCTGTCGTCGCCGCGCCATGGCGATTATCGTTGTTATCTCCTGAGACATGACTGTCCGCTGCCGCTACAGTATTAGCTTGCTCAACAGAGTTCGTTTGAGCATGAGAGTGGTCGGCGTCAGTAGAATGTACAGTCATTAAGCGATAACCTTTATGAAATTACGAGTTGGCTTTTGTATAGCTTAGCGGAGTATTAACCATTCATCATCGCAGAAAAGCATCGTAGCGTCTAGGGCATGTCTTCAATTAGCACACTGACTTATTGATTGGTTTTGGCACGGCTAAATTTCACTATAAATCAGCTTATATGGCGTCAATGCGTGTTTTGGTGGCATATATTATCAATACCTTGATTGATGCCTTGATCATCATTTATAACGACTTCGTTGTGCTCCGCCTTGTCTTTACATTTTTCTTTTTTTCTCTTGTCCCGTTTTTTTTGACGTTTTGCTTTCTGCTTCTTTTTATCTTTCTTTTTGGATTTTTTATCATCAATACCATCGTCATTGTTATCTTGATTTTCATCCCATAACATCAGACGACTTAAGACTTTACCAAACAACGTGTCTTTACGATAGCGACCTTTCTTGTTCATGGTATCGATAGGTAAACCAGTCATCAGCGTCAATGCTTCGCTCAGTGTATAGACACCATAAATATGAAATTCGTTCGCCTTAACGGCAGCAATGATGTCGTCACGCAGCATGAGCTGTTTGACATTGGCCATTGGAATGACCACGCCTTGCTGCCCAGTCAATTCTTGCTCGCGGCATGCATCAAAGAATCCGGCGATTTTAGAATTGATGCCACCAACCGCTTGCACTTCGCCCAATTGGTTCATAGAGCCAGTAATGGCAAATGACTGGTCAATCGGGACGTTTGCTAAGGCAGATAGCAGCGCACAGCCTTCGCTGACGGTGGCACTATCACCATCGATATGGGCGTAGCTTTGTTCAAAAGCGAGCGAGGCGCTAAAGTTGAGCGCATGATGTTGGCTAAATAAGGCGCGCAAATAGCTGGTCATAATCAGCATGCCTTTGGCGTGTAAACTACCGCCCAAATCTACATCACGCTCGATATCGAGAATCTCACCCGTACCGATATTTGGTTGAATGACGGCAGTCAGGCGGGCGGGCATGCCAAACTCGCTATCGGCATAGCTGACCACTGTCAGCGCATTGACTTGTCCAACAGCGCTGCCTTGAGTTTGAATAAGCTGCTGACCGTTTTTTAGCTCATCCCAATAGAGGTCACGCAGGTATCCTGAACGCTCGTCCATATCATCGATGGCTTGTGTGACATGATAGGCGTTAACAATGTTTTTTCCGCTTAAATGCGCGTGGCGGTTAGACTCATGCAACAGCTTGATTAATAAATCACTGTGCAAGCTTAAGCGGTCTTGGTCTTCTGCTTGTAAGCTTAAATGCTCAAGTAGGGCAGCTTGCGCGCTACGATCAAACGGATAGAGATTGGCATAGTCAATGATATCAGCCATTTTCGCGACTAACGCCAATTCGTGCTCACTGCTGCGAGGCACATCATCGTGAAAATCCGCACGTACTTTAAATACCGCATCAAACTCAGGTTCAAGCTCTAACAGCTCATAATATAAGTCTGCTTCACCAAGCAAAATCACTTTAACATCAAGGTCAATGGGGGCAGGTGCTAACGATAAGCTGCCTGTTAAGGTCAGCATTTGTTCAAGGCTTGAGAGTTTGATTTTGCGTGATTGTAGCGCCCGCTTAAGACCCTGCCAAGCATACGGATGCTCAAGTAAGTGACTCGCTTCTAATAGTAAATAACCACCATTGGCACGGTGTAGAGCACCCGCTCGAATCATACTGACATCAGTGGTGACCGTGCCCAATTGGGTGATTTGCTCGACATGACCCAACAAGTTCAAATGCGTTGGCAAGTCCTCAAAGATGACGGGTGCACCGTCGTCCGGCGTGTGACTGACAATGACGTTGACCGCATAGCGACTTGGGGTTGTGGCTAAAACTGCTGTCACAAACTCTTCGTCATCGCCATTGACGATGCGCTCGACATGCGTAACCATGTCGGCAAATACGGTCTTGAGATAATCAATGACCAGCGGGTGACTGGCAAATTGCTCATAAACAGGGGCAAATAAAGGTTGCAGTGCACGACGTGCAATATTGCGATGCAGGGCTTCTATCGCATCATTGGCTTCGTCCTCTAACTGCTCTAACGCGATGGTCAACTGACTTAAGCGTTTTTGCATATGGTTTTTTTGAACAAAGTTATTTAACTCAGCTTCGTATTCACTATTGCCGTATTCAGTATTGTTTTCATTCTGCTCTGCATTCGTAGGATCGTTATACTCGGTGTTAGAAATGCTCGCTTTGCTACTATTATCGCTCACGGATTTACTTTCATGGCTAGCAGATAATTTATGATCACCACCACTAGTTTCTGTCGCGAGTTGACTGGGATGTACAAACACCGCTTTATTATCAAAGGAGCGAAACGTCAACGCCAAATCATATTGTTTGCCTTCTGCATTGAGCACATCATAAGCCTGACTTTCTTTTTGATGCGTGTCATTTTTGATGGCTTCGATTTTGCTTTGATATTGGTCACTACGAAAGCGTTGGCTCAATCGTTTTTTGGCTTGTTGCCATAATTGATTGACTTGCTGCTGCAATAAGGAGGCTTGCCCCGCAGGTAGTCGCAAGGCTAGTGGAGTGCGTGGATCGGTGAAATTATGCACATATACCCAGTCGTCAGGTGTGGGTGCGTCGGCGGCAATGCGCGTTAGCAAGCGGCTGATGACGGTGCGTTTGCCCAAGCCATTTTCACCAGCAGCAAACACATGATAGCCACTGGCTTTGATATCTAAAGCTGTTTGTAAGGCTTTTAGTGCACGCTGCTGACCAAAGCCAACGTCTAGATCTGGTGCCGTGCGAGTATCCGAGGGCAATTCATCAGGGTCGCTATAGCGTTTTAGTTGCTCAGCCGTGACAAGGCAGCGCTGCTTGATATCAATAAAGCATGGATGCGGTGCATTCGGTGTTGCTGATTTGGTGCTTTTTAATTCAATGATGGGTGTTGCCATATTATTAGCGTCTTTTTTATTAGCGTCTCTTGATAATTGAGAGGTAGGGATGTGTGGCTGTTTGGTCATAGGTATAAATTATATCGTTTGTGGAAAGTGGCGTGGTTATTAAGTGCTATTAAGTGCCATTAAGTGCTATTAAGTGTTATTAAGTTTACTAATGAGCGCTAATACTTGGTTTTTTCTAGTTAATTTGCATCGTTCATAAAAACATTTTACAAGATAAAACGGTGTTTTAAATAAATCATTAAAAGCAGTTTTGTATCATTAGCAGGCTCTGTTAAAAACACCTATATAAGCAATCATTCATCATCCATTTAACGTGATTAAAGAACAATAACGCCTCAATATAGGCTCAGATAGTATAAGATGTCTCACATTGGCGCAATCTGCAACTATTCAATGGGCAGACTGCATGATAAAATAGACGGTTCACATGTCAAAACTGGATAACTCGTTGTATGTCAGACTTTACTAAAACATCTTCATCTTCTGCTCACACGGGCAATATCCGTATTGATCCGACTGGCTTTGTAAAGCTTGGCGCACAGTTGCCAGCGCTGGCGAATACCTTGGCACAAGCAGTCAATGAGCTCAAGTTATCCTTGAGTGAGACGCAGCAGCGCACATTATTATTGTACTTAGACCAGCTTTTGTTGTGGAATAAAGCGTATAATCTGACCGCCATCACTGATCCAGAAGAGGCATTGATCAAACATATAATTGATTGTTTGGCTATTATAACGCATTTACCGTCAGGGTCACTGTTAGATATTGGCACAGGAGCAGGGATGCCAGCGGTTATTATTGCGATTTGTCAGCCAGAGCGTCAATGCACCGCACTTGATAGTAATCAGAAAAAAATTCGTTTTATTAAGCAAATCAGCAGCGAGCTTGGCTTGAATAATATGCAGCCAATTGCTTCTCGTATCGAGGCGCATGAAGCCAGCTATGACGTTGTGACTTCTAGAGCCTTTGCCAGTTTGATCGATTTTGTCGAAGTGGCTCAGCCGCGCTTAGCAGATAACGGTTACCTATGCGCGATGAAAGGCAAAGCGCCAAGCGATGAAGAACTACAAGCACTAGACAATGACTGGCATATTAAGACGATTAAGCTTAAAGTGCCTCGTTTACATGATAGTCGTCATTTAATTGAATTGTCCTATAAAAATGTCTAAGCTATGAACACCTTTTAAGTGATACGTGTCGGTGACACATGGTTTTGTTGATATCTGAATGGCAAGATATTCAAAATATGGTGATACAGATAGTGCTAATTGTATAGAGATACTCGTACTGTTTACACTTATGAGTATGATGCTATGCAAAGTTTAGCGAAAAATTGATTGTGTAAGCCAAAAGTAAAATAACAGTAATAGACCCTAATTAAATTGAGTGAGTGTATGGAAATCATAGCAATTGCGAATCAAAAAGGCGGCGTGGGCAAAACCACGACGGCAGTAAATTTGACCGCCAGCTTGGCTGCGAAGCGCAAGCATGTACTGCTGATTGACTTAGACCCACAGGGTAATGCGACCAGTGGTACGGGTGTCGATAAGAATGAATTGGCACTGACAATAGCGGACGTGCTATTGGATGGCTTGTCGCTGTCTGATGCTATTGTTACCAGTCCGGCGGGGTTTGATGTGATCGGTGCCAATCGTGATTTGGCTGGCATGGATATTACCTTGATGAATAAGACCGATAGTCATGAGCTGTTTAAAACAGCAATGGTGGCTTTGGTTAATGATCAGATAGCTGCTAAAAAACCTGCTTACGATTATGTGGTTATAGACTGTGCACCCAGCTTGAATTTGCTGACGATTAATGCGTTAGTTGCTACAGACAGCGTCATTATTCCGATGCAGTGCGAATATTATGCATTAGAAGGCTTGGCTGATTTGTCGCAGACGATAGAGCGTTTAACCGAGTTGAATCCAAAGCTATATATCCGCGGTGTGGTGAGAACATTATTTGATGCACGCAATACACTGGCTCGGGATGTGTCGGCCGAGCTTGAAGCGCACTTTGGCGATATTATGTATAAAACCCATATTCCAAGAAATATTCGTTTGGCAGAAGCGCCAGCGCATGGTTTGCCAGTTATCGCTTACGAGAGATGGTCAAAAGGTGCGCGCGCTTATCAAAAATTGGCGGCTGAAGTCATGAAACAAAGTGACTAATATGCATGTATGCATGTTTTTTAGCACCAGTGATAAAATGTCAGCACAAGCGACTAAACAGATATTGAACATTGAATGTCGTATTTATAAGTAATGAGTAAGCTGTATTAATAATTATTTGGCTTTTATTTTAGCGTTAGAGGATAGGTAATCATGGCGAAGAAAAGAGGGTTGGCTGCCAATCGAGGCTTAGATGCCTTATTGGGGTCAATCAAAAAAGAAAAGCAAATCACCGCCTCTGCCTTGCAAGACGATATGGCGGCGCGTGAGAGTACTTTGCCAGCTGAAACGCTAAACGCTGATAGATTAAATATTAGCACGCCTGCTCAATCTGATAGTAATGAGACCAGTGAAAAACCAACGACCAAAGCTATCGCCTCTGACGCCACTACCAGCAGTCGAACCACACGGTCGCCGCGCACGATAAATAAAGTTACGACTAATAAGAGTCGTGTTAATGGAACAGATGCCATTGCCTCTGAAGACCAGATCAGCTTGGTGCAAATAGATGTCACGCGTTTGCAAGCAGGTAAGTATCAGCCACGCCGTGATATGAGTGAAACGGCGCTTGCAGAGCTGGCGTCTTCGATTGAGCAGCACGGTGTCATGCAACCGATCGTTATCCGTCCGTTATTGGCTAATGAAGACAAGAGTGAAGCATTCGTTACCCATGAGATCATTGCTGGTGAGCGCCGCTGGCGTGCAGCAAAAATGGCAGGTAAATCTGTCATTCCAGCGATTGAACGTGCTTTATCGGATGAGCTTGCCATCGCACTGGCCTTGATTGAAAATATCCAGCGTGAAGACTTGTCTGTGATTGAGCAGGCCGCCGCATTACAACGTTTTCATACTGAATTTGGTATGAGTCATGCGATGATTGCCGAAGTCGTTGGCAAGGCGCGCACCACCGTATCAAACCTGCTGCGTCTCAATCAGCTACATGATACAGTCAAAGATCATTTGGCAAATAGCGCCTTAGATATGGGTCATGCGCGCACGCTATTGGCATTATCTTCTGAGCAGCAGCCGATTATCGCGCAAAAAATTATCGACGGCGGTATGACGGTACGCGACGCTGAAAAGTTGGTTAAATCGATCTTGCAGCCTGCGCCTAAAGCCAATCGTGCTGAGCAAACGCAATCTCGTGAGGTTGAGCGCTTAACGCAAAGGCTGACAGATATGTTAGGGGCTGAAGTCAAACTCAAACACAAAAAAGATGGTCAGGGTAGTGTTGAGATATTTTTCCATAACCAAGATCAATTAGCAGCTTTGATTAAGCACATAGAAGCACAGGCTTGATATCGCTAACGAGTTTGTCATGATGCTTTGAACTTGAGATATTTTGATAACCGCTATTCTTATAAAAATATAAAAGAGAGTCAGTATGTGGGAGTTGGTAAAAGCGGGTGGGTGGTTGATGACGCCTATCGTGGTGTGCTCAATATTGGCATTGGTTATCATCATCGAGCGTAGTCATACTTTACAGTTTAATAAAGTTGCCCCGAGTAGATTGCGCGAACAGCTAATCACGCGCTTACGTGAGAATGGGGATATTGGTCGTACACAGTTGATGAATGTCAAAGAAAAAACACCTTTGGGAGATATTTTAGCGACAGGGCTGCTGTATCGTCAATATGGCTTAGATTCGATGACGATGCATATGCAAAACCGCGCTAGCGTACAAGTGCATCAGTTAGAAAAAAACATCAATATGCTTGGGACCATAGGGGCGATTGCGCCACTACTCGGTTTGTTAGGCACAGTGTTAGGCATTATTTCGTCATTTTTGGCGATTACCGATGGCGCGATGCAAGACCCAACCATGCTTGCTGCTGGTGTGTCACAAGCGTTGATTACGACTGCTGCTGGTATGATCGTGGCTATTCCAGCACTGGTGGCTTATCGCTATTTTCAGCGCCGTATTATCGATATTAATGCCCAGTTTGAGACGCAAGCGGGGCTAATGATTCAAGAGTTGTATGATTATCATTTGCTGGAAAATACGTCTATTGCTGGTTTGAATGTGCCTGCACATCGTGCGCCATCGGCTGACGTTGTAGATCACGAGTATGCAGTGGATGGGTTAAACTCAAATAATGGTGTTGCTCTCACTTCTTAATATTTGTGACTGTTCAGCAGGCCCTAATAATCCATCAAGCACATGAGTATTCAGTAAATTAAAGAGAGTGATATGCGCTTTAGAAAACCGACTGTTGAGCCGCTCGAAATTAACTTGACCCCGATGATTGACTGTTTATTGTTTTTGATCGTATTTTTGCTGTTAGCAACGTCGTTTAATCATTTTAGCCGTTTAAATATTATTCTTCCTGAAGCTGAAGGTGTCGCGCTGACAGAAGAGAAAAATAGTATCGAAGTGGCAGTACAAGAAGATGGCAGTTATCTGGTGAACGGTATTACGCTTGCCAGTAGCAATGAGGCAGAGTTGACCAGCATGCTACAACAAGAAGCTGGCAGTAATCGTGACATGCTATTTGTTATTGCTGCGGATGCCAATGCCACCCATCAATCGGTTGTGCGAGTGATGGATATTGCGGGTAAACTGGGATTTTTGAATCTTAATATTAGTACGGTCGTGCCACTTGGTCAGCCGTTACCGCAGTAGCCTATAGCTACTTTAGTGCCATTGATAGATGCTCTTATAAAACTGTGATTTTAACGCAGTCCATTCATATTATGAACCCCAAATTGAGGCTTTTATGAGCCAAGCATATCAACCTGACTCTGCAAAAACTGCTGCTAAAAAACTATCAGCAGAGTCGTCAAACATACCTAAGCATAAGACCTTACTGCGTTTGCTGAGTTATTTAAAACCATACTGGTGGGCATTAATGCTTACTGTTTTGGGCTTTGCGATTAATGCGGCGACAGAGATTTGGATTGCCAAATTACTTCAATACATCACCGATGCCATTAATCAGAACGATCAAAGCAAACAGGATTTATTTCCATTATTGATCATTGGTCTGTTTTTTGCCCGCGGTGTTGGTAGCTTTTTGGGTAATTACTATTCTGCTCTGGTCTCACGTAATTTGGTATATGAGCTGCGAGTGGAAGTCTTTAATAAATTGCTTCGTCTGCCAAGCTCTTTTTACTTAGCCAATCCTGCTGGTACCATTTCATCCAAGCTGATATTTGATGTTGAGCAAGTCACCGCAGCTAGTACAGACTCTATGAAGACGCTACTGCGTGATGGTCTGACAGTCGTCGCTTTGATAGGTTTCTTGCTTTATAGCAATTGGCGTTTGACGTTGATTTTATTCGTTGTGCTACCGCCAATATTGTGGCTTATTCGCATCGCCTCAAAGCGTTATCTAAAGTTGTCTAAAGGTATACAAGAGACGATGGGTGATGTCAGCCATATTACCAATGAAGTGATTGGTGGCTATCAGGTTGTCAAAAACTATGGCGGTCAAGCATACGAAGCCGCACGCTTCGATAAAACATCAAAAAAGAACTTACGCCAAGGCATGAAGGTCGTGGTGACCAACAGTATCAATACGCCAGCAGTACAGCTGCTAATGGCTGTCGCCATGTCAGTTGTGGTGTGGCTCGCACTACGCCCATCGGTGATAGACAATATCTCAGCGGGTGAGTTTATCTCATATATCGCGGCTGCAGGTTTGCTCAGTAAGCCGGTACGCTCATTGACTGACATCAATCAAAAACTGCAAAAAGGTATCGCGGCAGGTGAGTCTATTTTTGCCTTGTTAGATGAGCCAGAAGAATCAGATACTGGTGTGCTTAGCCCTGCTTTGACGGGCGAAATCAAGCTGGATAATGTCAGTCTGGTTTATCCTGACTCAACGGTTGCTTTGCGTGACTTTACGTTAGAGGTAAGAGCGGGTGAGACGGTTGCATTGGTAGGGCGAAGTGGTGCTGGTAAGTCATCTTTAGTAAATTTATTGACGCGCACCTTATCGACCTCTTCTGGGCAAATTACCTTGGATGGTATACCGATTGAAGACATTAAGCTTGAGAGCTTACGGGCGCAGATTGCGATGGTCAATCAACAAGTAGTCCTGTTCAATACCACGGTATTTAACAATATTGCTTATGGTGGCTTAGCCAGTAAAACCCAAGCTGAGGTTGAGCGTGCCGCAAAAGATGCCTTTGCTCATGATTTTATTATGAAAATGCCAAACGGCTATCAAAGTGAAATCGGTGCTGAAGGTTTGCAGCTGTCTGGCGGGCAGCGTCAGCGCTTATCGATTGCTCGTGCGCTATTAAAAGATGCGCCGATTTTAATTTTAGATGAAGCAACCAGTGCGTTAGACAATGAATCAGAGTATTACATTCAGCAAGCGCTTGATAATGTGATGAAAGATCGTACCACATTAGTCATTGCACATCGACTGACCACCATTGAATCAGCCGATCGTATCGCCGTGTTAGACAGCGGTCAAATCGTCGAGTTGGGCACGCACGATGAGCTTATGCAATTGCAAGGTCATTATGCGCAAATGTATGAACGCGACTTTGAATAAAATTATCGGACTATTTTTTGAGCCGCTTTGTCGTTCAAATCGTGCTAAGTTCAAGTTTAGCTGAATAGGTAAGTAGTCAATTATCATGAGTATTGAAACGACAGTGACGCGTGCCTGGCAACGTCAAGCCGCTTGGCTATGGCTATTGCTACCTATTAGTTGGTTGTACGGACTTATCACCACGCTGCGTCGTCAAGCTTATAAAGCTGGGCTGTTAGCAAGTTATCGTGCGCCTGTTCCCGTTATGGTGATCGGCAATATTAGCGTGGGCGGTAGTGGCAAAACACCATTGATTATTGCCTTGGTTGATTATTTGCAAGAACGCGGAATAAAGGTAGGGGTTATCAGCCGTGGTTACGGTGGCGATACCAGTCAAATGCCAGCTTTAGTCGATGCCGCCAGTTTGCCCAACGTGGTAGGGGATGAGCCTTGTTTGATTGTCAATATGACAAATGCACCCATGGCAGTATGTCCTGATCGTAAGCAAGCAATTATGACCTTGTTAGCTGCCCATCCTGACTTGCAATTCATTATTGCCGACGATGGCTTGCAGCATTATGCACTGCAACGTGACATTGAATGGATTGTGGTCGATTCAGCACGGGGCTTTGGTAATCAACAGCTCTTGCCAACAGGGTTTTTACGTGAACCCATGTCGCGGTTGCAGGGTGCAACTGTCATCTACCATGAACCACTAACAACAGATTCAGTGGACAACAACAAAGATAACAGCAATCTGTACAGAGCCTATCGTTTGACAATGCATCTAGAAGCGGATGCTCTGCAACTCTTATGGCAACCTACTTTATCTTATTCTCAAATTGATGCGCCTAAAAAGGGTTGTAGAGTGCATGCGGTGAGCGGTATTGGTTATCCGCAGCGGTTCTTTAATACTTTAAATTCGCTAGGCTTCGATGTCGTTAGACATGCTTATCCTGATCATTATGATTTTGAGTTGGCGGAATTGTTGCAATATACCGAATATCCAATCGTAGTCACCAGTAAAGATGCGGTAAAAATAAGAGCATTGCTATCGAAAGCCACTACTGATAAAGCGTTAAATGATGAGTATCAAACGCTGATAAACAGACTATGGGTGCTGCCAGTAACTGCCGAACTCTCTGACAGCTGTTATGATAATCTGCAGCAGCAGCTAAAAAAGCTAGGTATTGATATCGCAAACGATAACAGTACCAATAACAGTACCAAAGCAAATAATAGATGATGCTTTAAACCGTATAAAAATTGCTATAGGAAACCCCATGTCGTCAGTGATTATGCCCGCCAAAACTCACATTGTTATCCCTGCTCGTTTTAAAAGCACAAGGCTGCCCGGCAAGCCATTACTAGAGATACATGGTAAGCCGATGATTCTTTGGGTTGCTGAAAAGGCGCAAACAGCGCACTTCGCTGATGATATGTGTATTGCCACGGATGATGACGATATTGCCAAGGTATGCACGGATGCAGGGTTTGATGTGGTGATGACCAGTAGCGAGCATGCTTCAGGCACTGATCGTTTGGCAGAAGTTGCCGCTATCAAAGGATGGGCTGACCATGATATCGTGGTCAACATGCAAGGCGATGAACCGTTAGTGCCACCGTTGTTATTGGAGCAGGTAAAGGCGCTTTTGGTCGCAGACAGTGATAGCGTGATGGCGACCTTGTGTGAGCCTATCGACGACTATGAGACCTTTATGCGTTCATCAGTGGTCAAGGTTGTCAGTCAACACGCTAATGACTTGCAACGTGCGCTTTATTTTAGCCGAGCGCCCATTCCTTGTGATCGTGATGTCGTATTGTCCAATGATGGTGATAGAAACCCACCAAAAAATGCTTATCGTCATTTAGGGTTATATGCTTATCGCGTCCGTTTATTACAGCAGTTTGTGCATTGGCCGCAAACGCCACTTGAGACACTTGAAAGCCTAGAGCAGTTACGCGTTTTAGAAAATGGAGCGCAGATTGCTATTGCAGTTGCCGCTTGTCAGCTACCTGCAGGGGTCGATACCCAAGAAGATTTAGACCGCTTAAATGCCATGAGCTTGACTGAATTTCAGAACCCCATTGGATGAATAGCCTAAGCAAAAATATTTCACCTAAAGCGTCATGAACACGCTATATCCTGAATAATCAAGCGAAGTTATAGGACGTTAGCTATGAGTGATAAGACGCAAAATACAGGCACAATGGATACTACAGACCACATTTATTTCGCCACGTTATTGCCATGGCAGCAAAATCTGTGGTCGCAATTGACCAAGCGAGTTTTGACATCACAGCAATCTTTGCCACATGCACTATTAGCTGCTGGTATGCAAGGTATGGGCAAGCGGGCTTTTGTATGGCGTTTGGTCGCTTGGTTGTTATGCCGTGAGCGTGATAGTCATCCCACAGGGGCTTGCGGCGCGTGCGAAAGTTGCCAATGGCTAAGATCTGGCACGCATCCAAGCTTACAGGTATTGCCACTGATCAGTATGCCAATCAGTGCCGACAATGCTGATAATAAAGAGAAACTAAGTAACGCTGCAAAGGATAAAAAATCATCCAAAACAGCCAATAACAGTGCTCTTAAGATTAAAGTGGATGATATCCGTAACTTGCAGCCTTTTATCTACCAAGGTGGTCAAGGAATGCGTATCTGTGTGTTAGACCATGCAGAGCAAATGACGATTGCCGCGGCCAATGCGCTACTCAAAACCTTAGAAGAACCACAAGCTCAAGTCCATTTATTTTTGATCAGCGATACTCCAGCACAATTACTGCCCACTATTAAAAGTCGGGTGCAGCAGTTGCCATTACAGACCATTCAGCCTGTAATCGCCGTTGACTATGTGACACAGGCACTTGGCTCTACGGTCAATCGTGAAGCGGTCGGTACGGCTGCGATTGAGCAGCTTATCCAATTAGCGAATGGCGCACCTTTGGCAGCGATAGCCACGGCACAAGCGCCATGGTATAGCAAACGTGCGCTATGGTTGACGACGTGGCAGGCATTGCGTAGTGGTAAACGTAGTAGTGTGGCAGCCAGTGACTATTGGCAAAACCAACTGAGTATCACAGAATTTATTCAGCTGTCTGAGCTGATGCTACTTGATATGCGCCGTATTTGCTTAGGTCTCAATGAGCTTCAAAAAGACGTCAATCTATCCGCTGCCTTAGAAAAGTATCCACCTGATAATAATGGCCTAGCACTTTTTTCTAATAGCTTACAGCAGACAAAAATCGCTCTGCAACAAAATGTGCAAGAAAAATTTGCCTATGATAAGCTAATGCAAGAATTGGCTTGTTTATAAGAAAATCTGCCTTGATAGCAAATAAAAATACCAAACTTAATGAAGGAATCTGACTATGGCCATGCCAGGACGCGGCGGGATATTAACCTGCCACATTGAAAATATCGAAATGTTATATGCCAGCTACTTGTCCTTTGTCAGTAATGGCGCATTATTTGTGCCATCCAATGACGCTCAGCAGCTAGGTAACGAGGTATTTATCGCCATCACTTTACCCAATTCTAGCGAGCGTTTGCCTATGAATGGCAAAGTGGTTTGGATTAACGCCAAAACGCAAGGTGGTCGACCGGCAGGTTTTGCGGTACAGATTGGAACTGATATTGCAGGTCAAAGAATTAAAAACGAAGTTGAGCGATTATTGGCGGGTAAAATAGATGGTTTGCAGTCCACGTATACCATGTAATTGTACTTATAATGGTTTTGATAAGTGTTAGACGACTATTATTAAATAAACAGTATAAAAAAAGCCACCTTATATATCGATAAGGCGGCTTTTTTTTATGAGTATAAGACTAGGGCGTGTCCTCATTTTAAAAATAGTGATAAAAATTGCCGTCAAACAATGAAGGTAATGCAAATAATATCGAGATATCAATAAGCTGTTTGACTATCCTTGGTAAAATGTAGCCATTTTTAGCCAATTTAGAGGACAATCGATTAAATTGAGGACACGGCCTACATAAAATTAGCATATCTTTTAATAGCGCGGTGGCACATACATATCATCTGGAATAGGCTCACGGTAGTATTCGTCATCACGTTTACGATCGGGTAATTCTACCTCATCACGTGGCACTTCCTTATAAGGAATTTGTTCGAGTAAATGAGCAATACAGTTTAGCCTTGCGCGTTTTTTATTGTTACCTTCAACCACCCACCAAGGTGCTTCCGGGATATGCGTTCGCTCAAACATGGTCTCTTTAGCCTTGGTATAGTCTTCCCAACGGCGGCGTGACTGTAAGTCCATGGCTGAGAGCTTCCATTGCTTGAGCGGGTCATGAATACGGCTCATAAAGCGTGAATGCTGCTCATCATCAGTGATCGAAAACCAGTACTTCACCAAGCGAATACCTGAGCGTACTAGCATGCGTTCAAACTCAGGCACCGACTGAAAAAATTCTTCATACTGTGCATCGGTACAAAAACCCATCACACGCTCAACCCCCACACGGTTATACCAACTGCGGTCAAACAGAACAATCTCACCAGCAGCAGGCAAGTGGGCGACATAACGCTGAAAATACCATTGTGATTGCTCACGTTCCGTCGGTGCAGGTAGGGCAGCCACTCGACACACACGAGGGTTTAAGCGCTGCGTGATACGCTTGATAGCGCCACCTTTACCCGCTGAGTCACGACCCTCAAATATGACAACGATACGCTCACCGCGATCAACGACCCAGTCTTGCAACTTAATAAGCTCGCGCTGTAGCCTTACCAACTCTTGAAAGTACATACGACGATCAAGTCTTTCTTGCTCACTCATTTCGCGCCCATCAAAACGAAAGTCACGCACATAATCATCTATCTCATTTTCTAGCTCTTCATCATAAGTATCGATGAGGTCTTCGTGCATCTTACGACGCAACTGATCATTAAAAACCTCCTTATCCATACGCTCGATAAAACTGTGTTGCTCAGGTGAGCTAAGTTCCTGACGCTCTTGTGGCGTAAGGGATTTGGGATTGATGGACGAAGGTATCTTACCCATAAAAAACTCCTAATCAGTGTTGTTATGATTTTTATTGGTTATCCTCTTACTTTAGCATAACTACCGATAGAGCTATGCGTTGGCTACGTTTCATTATTGTGTTGTTAGCAAGACCATGACTAATATCCAGTTTTGAGTAGTAAATGAGCATAAAAAAGCACCCTCTAATCCATCGATTAAAGAGTGCTTTAAAGTATTCGTGCTAACTATTGACTGGTAATAGCAATCAAATAATAGCAGTCAAAGAGTTATTTCTCTAAGATACAAGTCACGCCCTGACCACCAGCTGCACAGATAGAGATTAGTGCACGACCTGAGCCTTTTTGATCCAATAGCTTCGCTGCAGTGGCTAGGATACGACCGCCCGTTGCGGCAAATGGATGACCCGCAGCTAACGACGAGCCATTAACGTTCAGCTTGCTACGATCGATAGAGCCTAATGGTGCATCTAGTCCTAGACGCTCTTCACAGAACTTTTCATCTTCCCAAGCAGCTAGTGTTGATAACACTTGTGATGCAAAGGCTTCATGGATTTCATAAAAATCGAAATCTTGTAGTGTTAGACCTGCACGCTCAAGCATACGCGGTACGGCATAAGCAGGTGCCATTAATAGGCCTTCTGTGGTGCCAGATTTACCAATGAAATCAACGGCGGCCGTTTCTTGATGAACGATATAAGCCAATGGCTTAAGACCACGCTCTTTTGCCCACTCATCGGTTCCCAATAGGACACAAGAGGCACCATCAGTTAAAGGTGTAGAGTTGGCTGCTGTCATCGTTGGCTTGGCGTTCTTTTTACCAAACACAGGCTTTAATTTAGCCAGTTTTTCCAAAGTGGTATCAGGGCGCAAGTTGTTATCGCGCGTCAGACCTTTGTATGGAGTGATTAGGTCGTCAAAGAATCCTTCATCATAAGCGCGCGCTAGGTTTTGATGACTGTTAAAAGCAAGCTCATCTTGTGCTTCGCGGCTGATATTCCACTCAAGTGTGGTGATGGCTTGATGATCGCCCATTGATAGGCCAGTACGTGGCTCACCATTTTGTGGCGAATCGATTAAGTCTTTTGGATTTAGACCCATTAACGCTTTTAGGCGTTGTTTGTTGTCTTTAGCCGCGCCCAGTTTGATCAGTACTTTACGTAGACCATCACCAATCGCGATCGGTGCATCAGAGGTCGTGTCTACGCCGCCAGTAATTGCTGAATCGATAAGACCCAGTGCGATTTTATTGGCAGAAGCAAAAGTCGCTTGCAAGCCAGTACCGCAAGCTTGTGAGATATCGTAAGTTGGCGTATGTGGGTTGAGCGCTGTGTTAAGCGTGGCTTCGCGAGTTAGGTTGATGTCACGGCTTAGTTTCATGACGGCACCAGATACCACTTCACCCAACACTTCGTCTTGTAGATTATAGCGTTCAATCAAGCCATCTAATGCAGCTGTCAACATGTCGGTGTTGCTAACGTCAGCGTATGAACCGTTCGAGCGTGCAAATGGAATACGGTTGCCACCTAAGATAGCCACACGATTTTGACCAGCAACGGCTTTGGTTTTGCTGGTTTTTTTGGCAGCAGATGTTGGCTTTTTCGTAGTAGAATCTGGTGATTTATCATTTGCTTCTGTGGTGCTAGAAGACTCATTATTACTAGAAGACTCTTTATTAGACGTGTCTGTAGCTGTCGTGCTTTTAGCTTTTTTAACAGCCGTTTCTGTTTTGGCGCTGTCTGATTTATTATCAGTAGATTTTGACGCACTGGCTTTTACCACTGTGCTTTCAACAACAGGGCTATCAGGGTGATTGTTTTTATTACTCATAATATTATCCTTAAAAAATATGGGCAGAAGAAAAGAGGGTAACAATAGTAAAACTAATAATAAAAATGATTATATTAAAAAATTCAATAATCGAAAATAAACAAGAAGCAAATATTATCACTTATTACGCAGCATAACTGTTTATGATAAGACGTTTTTACGACCTTACTGTATATCTTTGGCAAACTATGTGACGCTTATCTAAGGTCGGTATCAGCTTTGAAAGATATCAATATGACTTTCGTAGACTGGCTAGTATCGATTATTGGCATTGCATAACGATAGATTTGATAATATATTGTTATCGATAATTTCATTTGCTATAACTTATAGGTCTGATTTTAGCACAATGTGGTGATTTTTAAATCCAGAAAAAGTGACCGTCTTGTATACTGAGTTGTTTACAGATTGTTGTAGACATTATCGGTTTTTGGACTTGTCTAAGATGGCAGTGTATAGTTAGGCCAGCTTTAGACTCATTTACTAAATATCAATAATTATGAGGTTATTGAGTCTATATAATAGGCACATTACATTTATTACTATTATTCTAACCGTTCGTTATAGGGATTATATTATGTCAGACCGTTATGGTGATTTTGTTCAGTCTTCTATTGGCAAAAAAGTGGCCAAAAATTTGGGTTTACCGTTACCTGTTACCCTTGATCGCTTCGAAAGCGGTGAGCCTTTAGTACGTGGTAGCGTATTGGTTGGTCGTGCTAATGGCGATAATAAAAGCGTCAGTGAGTCTGTTGCGCGAATTTTGTCAGACGTACATGCTGATGTTTATGTAAACAGCAGTGATGATATCAAAGATGCCCTTGCTGATGCAGGCGTCGAAGCAAAAGCCAATACGGGCGGCGATGATAAATTTAAAGTATTGTTGTTTGATGCCAGCAATATTAGCAATGCCGATCAATTAAAAGAAGTGTATGAGTTCTTCCATACTGTGGCTCGTCGTGTAGAAAAGTCTGGTCGCGTCATTATCATTGGCCGCCCACCAGAAAATATCACTGATATTGATACAGCTTTGGCTCAGCGTGCGCTTGAAGGCTTTGTGAAGTCTGTCGGTAAAGAGTTCAAACGCGGTATTACGGCACAGCTTATTTATGTAGAAGACGGCGCAGAGCAAAACCTAGATTCGACTTTACGCTTTTTCACCTCTGCTCGTTCAGCTTATGTCTCAGGACAAGTCGTACGCGTTAGTAAAGGTAGCAATGTTGATGTCGATTGGACACAGCCTCTTGGCGGTAAAACCATGCTGGTGACTGGCGCAAGCCGCGGTATTGGTGAAGCAATTGCTCGTGTATTGGCTCGCGAAGGCGCTCACGTTATCTGCCTTGATGTACCGCAGCAGCAAGCAGACCTACAAAAAGTCGCTAGCGAAATTAGTGGCTCAGTATTGACCGTCGACATCACCAGTGATGACGCTGGCAAACAAATCGCCGAAGCTGCACAAAAGCGTGGCGGATTAGATTCAATCATCCATAATGCTGGCGTCACTCGTGATAAGACATTGGCAAACATGGACGAGAAAAAGTGGGACATGGTTATTAATATTAACCTAGGTAGTATTGCTAGGCTGAACCGCTATTTGCTAGACAACGACGTATTAAAAGACAATGCACGTATCGTTTGTGTGTCATCGATTTCAGGTATCGCTGGCAACTTGGGTCAAACCAACTATGCCACCTCTAAAGCAGGGGTGATTGGTTTGGTGAATGCCACTGCCAAGCAGTTAGAAGACAATGCCAAAGGCATGACGATCAACGCTGTTGCTCCAGGGTTTATTGAAACGCAAATGACCGAAGCCATTCCATTTGCTATTCGTGAAGCGGGTCGCCGTATGAACTCTATGAGCCAAGGCGGCTTGCCAGTAGACGTGGCTGAGACCATCGCATGGTTTGCATCACCTGCTTCTGGTGGCTTAAATGGCAACATCGTTCGCGTTTGTGGTCAAAGCTTATTGGGTGCTTAATATCACTTTATAAGTAAGTGTCAATTATAAGTAAGTGTAAATGATGATTTAGATGATGATAAATGGTTGATATTAATCAGTATTTTTAATTTTCCTCACATATGCTTACGAAAAAATTGCTCATAAATCGTAATAAAGCTGCCCAAGGGTGGCTTTTTTATGATAAAAACACAGAGAACCAGTAGCCAAATTGTTTTTTGCTGTGAGAGTTGCTTACATTGTCTAAAACCACGCCTATGAATTGTGCCTAATTTAGGCATAATACTGGTGGCATTGCTCAATGATAGGCTGTAACCAACAATGTCATAGCATCTTTAGATACACCAAGAAAATTTGCTCAAGCCCCACTTAGGATTTATTATGTCAGACAAACATTATGATGCGTTGCCGAAAGCGCATACGACCTATGCCAATATCGTTAAAAGTTTATTGCCTATTGGTAATAATGGCAAAATCAGTAAAGACCAATTGCCGCAAGCGACTTACTATGTGGACGATTTGCACATTGACCAAAGTAACTTAAACGATTATCGTAAAATTTGTGGTTTTGCAGATAATGGCAAAGTACCTATTACTTACTTTTCAGTGCTGTCTCAAACACTGCAAATGAATATGATGGTCAAAGAGCCATTTCCATTTGCTATGTTGGGTCTAGTGCACGTCGATAATAGTGTGACTCAGTATCGTCCTATCGGTGAGCGTGAAACGGTTGCTATGTCAGTCACCTTTGATAATTTGCGTGACCATGCTCAGGGTCAGCAGTTTGATTTTGTGACGACGGTCAAGTCAGAAGATAAGGTGATTTGGGAAGGTACTTCGACGTATCTATCACGCAGCAAAAAACCCATCAGCAGCAAAGACAAAAAAAGCACTCCACGTCCAATAACGGTCAAGCCATCAGTCAATCCAGAAGGCGTGCATAGTATCTTTGAAGTGCCAGAAGATATCGGTCGTCGTTATGCTTTTGTTTCAGGTGACTTTAACCTCATTCATCTCCATCCATTATCTGCGCGTGCGTTTGGCTTTCCTAAAGCGATTGCTCACGGCATGTGGTCAAAGGCCAAATGCCTTGCTATGATGGACGAGTTGCCGGATGCTTGTACGGTTGATGTGTCATTTAAACTGCCTATCTTTTTGCCAGCCGAAGTAGAGCTTATCGCTGATCCGGTGGCTGCACTTGAAGACACAGACGATACCTGTGAGTTTGGCTTATTTAGCTCTAAAAATGACAAGCCGCATTTGGCAGGTACGGTTAAATTACAGAGTGGCAATGAATAAAAGCCAGTAGAACAACTGTCATTTAACTAAAAAATATCTCAATATGGTCGATTCGTGATAGAAAAGTAATAGCGTTAACCTCGCTTGAAGTATTGCTTATACATCGACACGCGGTTGCTTTGTACTTATTTTAACTGGAATTGACCATAGTAAATATAACGAACAAATTTATAATTATGACTTCACATACCGCCGTACCAAACCCAGATCAACTGAATCATTCAGTAGCTATTGACACAGTATCGAATGCTGGCAATAGCGTTTTAGACAATGGTGTTGATCTTAGTACTATTCTTGAGCCTTATTTTCGTCCTGATGACACTACCATTGTATGCGGTGCACTCAATGACGAAAAAGTGGTTGCCTTAGCGAAATCAGGGGTTGAGTTAGTGATTAACTTACAGCCAGATGATGAATTGAGCTTTGATGAAGCCGCAGCGGTCGAGCGAGCTGGCATGCACTATGAGCATCTGCCTATTAATGGTGCTGCAGACTTAAAGCAGCTTAATATATTGGCATTTGATAATATATTGCGCCAACATCATGGCAAAAAAACAGCAGTGCATTGTGGCTCAGGCAATAGAGTGGGTGCCGCAATGGCGCTACGCGCAGGATGGCTACGTGGACGTAAAATGGACACCGCTATGGAACGTGGGCGCAGTCATGGATTAACGAAGCTTGAGCAAGAAGTTCATAATCGTCTGTTGGTACCGCGCTAAGACATAAAGATGACAACGTATTATTAAGCGGCATTGCATGACAGAGAGGCGACCACTAGGTTGCCTTTTTTATTAAGGCGCGTTGTTATTTTTAAAATGAGGATACGCCCTAAGCAAACGAAAAAATAACGAGTTAGTATTGAGATACTGAACAGTTACGCCTTAGCAAATAATGTATTTTTTATCATATGAACACTTAATATCAGGGGCTAAATAGTTTTTTACCGTTTAGCTGTTTTATAGAAATGGAGCAGGGTAGCCATGATCGATAATAATAATAAAACCACGCAGATTTTTGATCATCAGATAAATATAACGTTGCAACAACGTTTGCAACAAATACTCACCGACTTACAGCTTGATGATGCACCAGCTGGTGGTGCCGTGGTTGTCTATCAGGCAGGAGAATGCATTGCACAGGCGAGTGTGGGGATGGCACGTCCAGAGATGCCATGGCAGCCTGATACTTTGGCGATTAACTTTTCGACGGGTAAAGGTGTATTGGCGACGCTCGTACATATATTGGTTTCGCAGCAGATGCTTGATTATGACCAACCTATTGCCCATTATTGGCCTGCATTTTCTGCACAGAATAAAGGGAATATTACACTACGTAGCGTGATGTCGCATCAAGCCAACTTATTCTCAATTCAGAGTATCGATGCGGATAGCGAAACTTTGCTTGATTGGGATCAAATGCTCAATAAAGTTGCCGCGATGCCGATAACAGCACCAGACCATGGCGAGCTATATGACAGCGCTTATAGTGCTCTGGTCTATGGTTGGGTGTTGGGCGGTCTGATAGAAGCCGTTACTGAAATGTCTTTAGCTGAGGCATTGCGCCATTATCTCACTGAGCCTTTAGGTATTGCTGACAGTTGCTATTTTGGTGTACCAAAGAATAAAGTCAACCAAGTAGCAAGACTCGCCAAAGACTTCGAAGCATCAAATGAGGCTGGCTCACAACTGCGTAATAAACGTCATAAACCAACCCTAAAAGCCGATTCACAAAATACTTTACGTACTTATGCCAATCTACATAGTTATGCTTGCTGGCAGCAGCAAGCTTTAATGGATGGCAAAGCGGCAGACCTAAGTTCAGATGATGAGCAAAATACTTTACCGATATTAGACACGGCTCATATTAATCGTTTGTACTTCAATACCAGTCAGCTTAATCTAAAAAATTATAAGGCGGCACTCATACCTGCTGGCAAACAAGCGATCGATTATCACAGTCGTGAGACACTACAGGCCATTATTCCAGCAGCAAATGGTGTCGCTTCAGCTCAGGCATTGGCCACCATCTATGCGATGTTAGCCAACGGCGGAACATGGCAAGGACACACGTTTATTAATAGCGCCACTTTTGAGCAACTATCCAAACTGCAAGTCACAGGGATAGATGCCGTCATGCCAGCAAACATGGATTGGCGCTTGGGTTATCATCGGTTATTGAGTCTTTGTCAGCATACAGACAGTGAAAAAGTTGATGCAAACAAGCAAGGATTTGGGCATATGGGCTATAACGGTTCAGTAGCTTGGTGTGACCCAGAGCGTCAGTTGTCATTTGCCTTTATCCATAATTTTGACACCACGATGCTGAATGATGTCCGTCAGTTTGCACTAACGGAAGCGGTACTTAACTTAATCGATTCAGAGCTTTCAAAACGCTAGATAGCTCTATCGATAAGGTTAATGTGATTTATTCGGCGTCATTTTAAGTAACCTTGTGGCGCTAAGACCATGGATAAAGATTGACGCCAAAATGACAATTGAACAGACGACCCACAGTTTAAGCGCATCTTCATCACCGAAAAAACCTTGGTTGAGCGCATAAGATAAATAATATAGCGTACCAATACCACGGATGCCCAAAGCAGAGATGGCATATTTTTCAGTGTGTGGCATGTTTAGTCCTGATAAAGCAATAAACCCACCAATGGGACGTATCAACAAGAGGAAGGTGAAGCTGACGATGTAAACACGCCATGTCAGCTCAACGCCCGATTGCAATCCTTGACCAAGAAACATGCCGAAAGTGACCAGCACTAGAGACATGAGTAAGCCTTCTGATTGTTCTGCAAAATCATGGAGCTTGTGGTGATAGCTGTGCTCATGCTCTGAGCGACGAAAGGCAAATGCAGCGATAAATACAGCGATAAAGCCATAACTATGTACAAATTCGGCAAGTCCATAAGCCACTAACGTTAGCGCAATGACCACATATCCTTGAGAAATAGTAGTGTTTTGGCTATATTTTGAAAATACCAGCTTGGCCATAATTTTACCAACGACAATCCCAACTACCAGCCCTGCACCAATTTTCCATAAGACATCATGAGTGAACCATGACCAGAGCATCTCGAGGGTAAAGGGATTGCCTTGGCTAAAAGCTTCCGCTATTTTTATGGCCAAATAAACAAATGGGAAAGCCAGTCCGTCATTCAATCCTGCTTCTGACGTCAAAGTAAAGCGCGGTGTGTCTTCGCGACCTGTGTTGGGTGGCCCTACTTGAATACTAGAAGCCAATACGGGATCGGTTGGAGCCAGTACTGCGCCCAGCAATATAGCGGCTCCCAGACTGAGACCAAATGCATAGTAGCCTAGCACCGCCATCGCAAAGATGCCAATCGGCATGGTAATAAGCAACAGACGCACGGTCGGTCGCCACAATTGCCAAGACAGCTTCGTATCAATTTTGATACCAGCACCAACCAAGGATACGAGCACCACAATTTCGGTTAATTTTTCGATAATTAAGCCGTTATTCATAGGGTCTAAAAATGATAAGGTCGTCCACCAGTACCCCATCAGCAGCCCAAAGCTGACCTGCAACATAGGCAAAGAGATAGGCGTGCGCTTAAATATAATGGGGAACAACGCCCCCAGTAGAAAAGCGATACCGCAGACCAATAAAAATAAATTGTAGTTTTCAATCATAAGGTAGGTGCACGCTGTTATGTTTATCTTAAAAAGTTAGAATAAGGCTATATTTACTAGTCCATTATAATGACGCTAAAAAATAATGATTACCGCAAAAAATCGTTATCAAAACGACATATGCGTTGTTTTTTGGTGAAAAAAAAGCCTGCATAGCGCAGGCTTAATAGATTTTTACCAATATACTTTAACAATTAATAATTGAAGGCTCAGCGCTCAACTTGACTCACGTCACGTACCGCACCGGTATCGGCACTGGTAGTCATGGCAGCATAGGCACGTAGCGCAGGGGTCACATGACGGTCACGGCTTACAGGCTTCCACGCATCGCGGCCACGAGCTTCCATCGCTTCGCGGCGAGTGGCCAAATCGGCATCACTGACTTGCATGTTAATCGTACGATTAGGAATGTCGATATGGATGGTATCGCCTTCTTCAACCAGACCAATTGCGCCGCCTTCCGCTGCTTCTGGGCTGGCATGACCGATTGATAGGCCTGAGGTACCACCAGAGAAACGACCATCGGTGAGTAGGGCGCATTCTTTACCCAAGCCTTTTGACTTGAGGTAAGTCGTTGGATAGAGCATCTCTTGCATACCAGGACCGCCTTTAGGTCCTTCATAACGGATGATAACCACATCACCTGCCACGATCTCGTCGGCCAATACCGCAGCGACAGCATCATCTTGTGACTCAAATAGACGAGCACGACCAGTAAAGACTAGAATGCTGTCATCCACACCTGCGGTTTTGACTACACAGCCACGCTCAGCGATATTGCCATACAATACGGCCAAACCACCATCTGTAGAATAGGCATGTTGGGCACTACGGATACAACCTGACTCACGGTTGACGTCGAGGTTTGACCATTCTTTTGATTGCGAAAATGCCTCAGTGGTACGTATGCCACCCGGTGCTGCAAGGAAGCGTGCGCGAGCCTCTTGATTATCAGGATTCATGATGTCCCACTTATCAATTGCAGCTTTCATCGTTGGACTATGGATGGTCGGTACGTCAGTCTTCAGTAATCCAGCACGATCAAGCTCGGCCAATAACGCAAAGACACCGCCAGCACGATGCACATCTTCCATGTGGTATTTCTGCGAGGCAGGGGCGACTTTTGCAAGGCAAGGTACACCGCGACTTAGACGATCGATATCTGACATTTTGAAATCGACTTCTGCTTCGTTAGCAGCCGCTAACAGATGCAAAATAGTATTGGTTGAGCCACCCATCGCGATATCTAAGGTCATTGCGTTTTCGAAAGCGGCTTTGCTCGCGATTGAGCGTGGCAATACTGAATCATCATCTTGCTCATAGCGACGTTTGGCAAGTGAGACAATGGTGCGTCCTGCTTCTAAAAATAGCTCACGACGCAATGAATGAGTTGCCAATAGTGAGCCATTACCCGGTAATGCCAAGCCCAACGCTTCGGTTAAGCAGTTCATTGAGTTAGCAGTAAACATACCAGAGCATGAACCACAAGTTGGGCAGGCTGAGGCTTCGATAGCGGCTACATCTGCATCACTAATGCTATCATCAGCGGCATCCATCATCGCATCGACAAGATCAAGCTTACGAATCGCACTACTGTCACTACCATCGGTATTATGGCTCTTACCAACGGTACTGGCTAAGATTTTGCCCGCTTCCATTGGGCCACCTGAAATAAACACTACTGGGATATTGAGGCGCATGGCTGCCATCAGCATACCCGGCGTTATTTTATCGCAGTTAGAGATACAAACTAAGGCATCTGCACAATGGGCATTGACCATATATTCGACCGAGTCGGCAATCAAATCGCGACTTGGCAGTGAGTACAACATACCGCTATGACCCATGGCAATACCATCATCGACCGCAATGGTATTGAACTCTTTAGCCACGCCGCCTGCTTGTTCAATTTCACGTGCGACCAGTTGCCCCAAGTCTTTTAGATGCACATGGCCAGGTACGAACTGGGTAAATGAGTTGGCAATCGCAATGATTGGTTTACCAAAGTCGCCATCAGTCATGCCAGTTGCACGCCATAATGCGCGCGCGCCTGCCATATTACGGCCGCCAGTAGAGGTTTTTGAGCGATAATCCATGTGATATTCCTTACAAATAGGCGAGGTTTGTGAAAATGTGCACCCTCAACTTTAATATTGATAGTGTGCTTTTTATAAAATGCGAGGACTAGTGAATAATACTAGGTCGTTACCATACCATTAGATATGAATCACTGAAAACTATTCATTGATAATGCCAAGTCAATAGTAGTCATAACATCGTAAGTATGTGGAAAATAAGGTGTTATTCGACGCGCTCTACTATCGCCGCCTCAAACCAAGGCAGCTCTGTTTTGTCCGCTTCCAATTTAGCGATAACCACTAACGCATGAGTCGCTGGCAAGCATTGATAATCAGCGTTTGCTTCAATACGAAGTAGTTGCTCATTGCCTTCAGCTTGTTCATCTATACTGATTAAGGTTTGCTTATTATTTTTGTAGAGTACATCGATACGACCAAAAAACTGCCAATCTTTAAAAGCGGCTGTAATAGCATCTGCTTCATTCTGGGTATAAAGTTGTTGGGTGTCTTTGCCCGTATTGGTCCAATGCAAGCGTACGGCTAACTGCAGCGCTTCGCTAAACACCACCAATGACCCGATGATTTTGACATGCCAAGGGCTGCTTATTAGTGCTTCGTTAATACCAATCAGCTTGGCTGCTTCATGAGCGCTCATGGGCGTATTGAACTGTGACAGGAGGGCGGGTGTGAGCGGATTCGCTTGCTTAATCGCATCATTTAAACTGTCGTAATGATATAAGAACGGTAGTGGTAAATCCTGTGTGACCGTCTTTTTAGTTATTTTGCAATTGTGTATTTTCCAACCAATCGTCTTGTCGCTTAGTGCTTCGGCCAGAATGAGCGCGTTAGGTTCAATGCTTTGAGTGGGGGCTTGAGTCTCATTTTCAGTCTCAGCGCTGCTTGGTTGTTTTTCATTATTGAATACAGAGCCAGCTGTGACAGACGTTTGCGCTGCTTGAGCAGGTTCTGTATAAATGTTACTCATATTTGATTGAGTCGGCAAAATAGACGAATCCATAAACGTAGCGTTGTTAAAGTAGAGGGTTAATATAACATTTAAAGCGCCTGACTCGCCAACCAAATTAGTGAGCTACCGCGATTAGCTTATGTATTGCTAATTTTTAATAACGAGTGCTATAGCAACTTGTGCTTAAACGACATTTCGTCCACTATATTACAGGCTATTCCATCCCTTCTAAAAGCTGTCGAGCAACCAATAATCAAACAAGTAAAGGAAAAAATAATGACCCAAGCCAATGAGCAAGCCGCGTATGACGATAACAATATCTTTGCCAAAATGCTAAACGGTGACATCCCCTATCACAAAGTCTATGAAGATGATAAAACTCTTGCCTTTATGGATATCATGCCACAAGCAGAGGGGCATGTGCTGGTGATTCCTAAGCAAAAAGCCGTTGATTTGGCAGACCTTGAACCAGAGTATGCCGCCGCGGTGTTAATGACCGCTAAAAAGGTCATGCAAGCACAGCGTCAAGTATTTGCGCGTGAAGGCATTATTCAGATGCAATTAAATGGTAGCGAAGCGGGTCAAACCGTTTTTCATTACCATGTACATCTCATTCCATCGAGTATTCATGAGCTCGGTCGCCATGCAGTGACCCAAGCTGATCACACAGAACTGGCTGAAATGGCAAAGCAACTTGCTGCTGCCATTACTATTTAATAATAAAAAAACGAGATGTCTGTCGAATTAACAAGCAAAACGTAAATTGTTCCAGAACAAAATAAAAAGGTCGCTAACAAGCGGCCTTTTTTATTACTTGGTAATAGTCATGTAACAATCGTTAAAGTCATGTTACAAGTTGGGCGCTTGTCTGGGGTTTTTGAACATAGTGTGATAAAAATTGTATTTATTTAATAACAACTGATGCATTTTCGCCTTTGTGAGTCACTTTTTATAAAAAAGGCACTGCTCCTTCTGATTATTAATCTTTATATCGAAGATTATTTTTCATTGCTACTTTTTGGGGATATCACTTTCTATGAGTAAATTACCTCGCTCCACTATTTTGTTGCCGGTTTTTGTACCGGCAGCAGCGATTATGCTGTTATTGGTGATCGGTACAGCCATCAACCCTGACGCTGCTGGCGAGCTGTTCAGCAAAGTGTTGGCATTTACCACCGACACTTTCGGCTGGTTTTATATGTTGGCAGTCGCCATATTTTTGATGTTTATTATCGCCTTGGCATTTTCGCCTTATGGCAGTATTAAATTGGGCCCTGACCATGCGGAGGCTGAGTATAAGTTTCTGGAATGGTTCGCCATGCTATTCTCCGCAGGCTACGGCATAGCCTTGCTGTTTTATGGCGTAGCAGAGCCCGTATTGCATTTTGCCAGTCCGCCACTTTCCACGCCGCAGACGATTGAAGCTGCTAAAGAAGCCATGCAAATTGCCTATTTTCATTGGGGTTTTCATATTTGGGCGATTTATGGTGTAGTAGGTTTGTCGCTGGCGTATTTCTCTTTTCGTCATGGCTTGCCATTGTCGGTACGCTCAACGCTATATCCATTAATCGGCGACAAAATCTATGGCCCTATTGGACATACCGTTGATGTGTTTGCGATCGTGGGCACGATGTTTGGTATCGCCACCAGCTTGGGTCTATCGGTGGCGCAAATTAACGCGGGTCTAAATTATTTGCTACCAGAGATGGTGCCAGTTAATACGACGGTGCAGGTTATTATCATCGCACTAGTGACTGCAGCTGCCTTGGTATCCGTGCTGGCAGGTATGGACAAAGGCGTCAAGCGCTTGTCTATCTTAAATATGGTATTGGCAACGGCACTCATGCTATTTGTCTTTATCGTTGGTCCGTCGATTTTTATTCTCAATGCTTTTATGGAAAATACGGGCAGCTATCTGGGCAATATCGTTGAGCGTACTTTTAGCTTGCAAGCGTATCAATCGAGTGATTGGATCGGTAGTTGGACACTATTTATTTTTGCATGGACGATTGCTTGGGCGCCTTTTGTGGGTCTGTTCATTGCCAAAATCAGTCGCGGTCGTACCATTCGTGAGTTTGTACTGGGCGTCATGTTAGTGCCAACGCTATTTACCTTCTTTTGGTTTTCAGTGTTTGGCGATACGGCACTGCATATGATTATGGTTGATGGTTACGACGCCTTGATTAGTGAGGTGCAAAACAACCAAGCGATTGCGTTATTTAAATTGCTAGAGAATTTACCATTTACGCAGATTGTCTCATCATTGACAGTACTGTTAATTATTACTTTTTTTGTGACGTCATCAGATTCAGGGTCATTAGTGATTGACTCGCTCGCTGCGGGTGGGCGTAGTGATACGCCTTGGTGGCAGCGCTCGTTTTGGGTGGTCACCGAGGGGGCGGTCGCAGCGGTTTTACTTATCGCAGGCGGTCTGAGTGCACTACAAACAGCAGCTATCGTTAGTGCTTTACCGTTTGCAATCATTATATTGATTTCGACATTTGGTATGTGGCGTGCACTACGTATTGAAGGACATCGCAATCAAAGCCTAGCCAATGACAACCATCTGCCGCCGCATCTACTTAAGCTCGACGCATGGCGTGATCGTATTGACTATATCACCAATCAACCAACGCGAGATAAAGTGCTGGGTTATATCAAAGGTACGGTTTTATCATCGATGCATGAGGTGGCAGAGAAATTTGCCGAAACAGGCTGGTTGCCTGATGTGAATTATGATGAGGTTAATAACCGTGCTGTATTGGAATTGAGACGCGGTGACAATGTAGAGTTCTGGTATGAAGTTCGTTTGTCAGAGCATGAAATTCCTGACTATTATACGGAAGATATGGCCAATGAATTACCACAAGAGCACCATCATCGTGCTGAGGTATATTTGCGTCGTGGCGGTCAAACCTATGATTTATATGGCTATCAATCAGAGTCGGTGATTAACGATATTATTGATCAGTTCGAAAAATATCTACACTTCTTAAATGTGTCGCCAGATAGTTTGCCGTGGCGTATGCAGGAGCATGATGAGGACATCACACTAGAGCAGGGCAGTGTGTTTGATAAGTAAGGGTGTGCTGTTGAAAAAGTAGTGTTTCTTAATGCAAGTTATTCACGTTAATAGCTTGCAATATGCGTACGATTCCTTAGAATAACGGCTTGTTTTTATTATCTTATTTTAATTAATGGCAAGCCGTTTTTTATGTCTACTGATTCTCCTAATTTACCGTCGTCTTTGCCAGTATCTGACCATCCATTATTGCAACCATTGAATATTGGTGGCTTGACGATTGAAAACCGCCTCATGGTTGCTCCTATGGCGGGCGTGACGGACAATCCTTTTCGGCGTTTATGTAAATCCTTTGGCGCTGGTCATGCGGTGAGTGAAATGATTATCGCTGATACGGCACTTTACGCACGCAAAAAGTCCTTGTATCGTGCCAATTTTGACAATGAAATTGCGCCTATTTCAGCGCAAATTGCAGGGGCTGAGCCTGATAAGTTAGCAGAAGCGGCACGTTATCAGATAGATAATGGCGCGCAAATTATTGATATAAATATGGGCTGCCCTGCCAAAAAAGTCTGCCGTAGGCTGGCAGGTTCGGCACTGTTGCAAGACGAAGATTTGGTTGCCCGTTTGCTAGATGCGGCGGTAAATGCCGTCGATGCACCTGTGACCTTAAAAACGCGATTGGGCTATGAGAATGGTCGTGAGAATATCTTGCGTGTGGCGAAGCGCGCTGAGCAAGCAGGTATTGCGGCGATTGCCATTCATGGGCGCACGCGCGAGGATATGTATACTGGCGAGGCGCGTTATGAGCTGATACGCGAAGTTAAAGAAAGCATCAACATTCCCGTCATTGCCAATGGCGATATCGATAGCGCGCAAAAAGCCCAGCGTGTTTATGAGCTGACAGGTTGTGATGCTGTGATGATTGGGCGTGCTGCCCAAGGACAACCATGGATATTTCGTGATATCGAGCACTTCTTACGCACTGGCGATAGTTTGGACGCACCCAGTGTCAGTGAGATAAAAGAGGTCGTATTGGCGCATTTGCAAGAGCTATATGACTTTTATGGTGAGTACTCTGGCTGCCGTATCGCTCGCAAGCACATTGCTTGGTATACCACAGGCATTCCTAATTCTAATGCTTTTCGCCAAGCAATGTATGGTGAAGAAAGCACCGCTGGACAGTTTCGCGTGGTCGAAGATTTTTTGCAGGCGCACGAATAGTAAGTGGGCAAACGGCTCATGCTAAGCGTCTGTTAAATAATAAAAAAGCTTTAAAGCTCGTCCACTTTAGCGGTATGTGGTTCTTTTTTGAGTGCTGTATTTTCTTTTTGCCAAGGAAATTTGCCTTCTAATTCTACTTGTAGTGACAAGCTCAAAAAAGTCCGAATGAGTACGATAAAACCTAGTACTAGGACGCTGCGTAACGTCGGTTCTGTGACGACAGTCGCCATAATATCAGCGGCGATGAGGACTTCTAATCCTAATAAAATAGATTTACCCACAGTTTGTCTGATTTCGATATAGGTCTCGTGATTAAAACCACTGGTTAGGCGAATCCCTCGATAAAAAGCAAAAAACAGTCCAAAAAACATAATAAGTACGCCAATGACCTCGACTATCTTAGCAATTAAATCAATGTAATGAGCTAGAGTTGCAATCAAAACAGATACTCCTTATCGATGCTCGGTGAAAAGCGTAAGTCTGAAAAATACTGCGATTATACGTTTATCAATCCTTATAATCGTCAAATTATCTGGCTGAGACGGCGGTTTTGTTCACTTTAAGCCATAATTTTTTGCTATGCTGTAATCGAACATTCATAGGCATAGAAACAACAAAAAGGATTTTTTATGGCCAATCCCTCAAAAAAAGCAATCAACAAAGCGGTCAAAGATAAGCATATCATTATCACAGGGGCATCAAGCGGTATTGGTGAGCGTACAGCGTATTTACTCAGTGAATGCGGTGCGCATGTTATCTTATTAGCACGTACCGAAGACAAACTAAAAGCCGTTAAAGAAAGTATCGAGGAGCTTGGTGGCAATGCCAGTTATTACCCTTGTGATTTGACCAATATGGATGATATCGAAAAAGTTAGCACGCAAATTTTGACAGATTTCGGACATGTTGATGTCTTGGTCAATAACGCTGGTCGTTCAATTCGGCGTTCGGTTCACGAGTCTATTGATCGTTTCCATGATTTTGAGCGTACTATGGATATCAATTACTTTGGCGCGGTTAAAATAGTTCTTGGCTTTTTGCCGACGATGATTGAACGTCAGACTGGTCAAATTGTGAATATCTCCTCTATTGGCGTATTGGCAAACAGTCCGCGTTTTGCCGCTTATGTCGCCTCAAAATCGGCATTGGACGCTTTTAGCCGCTGCTTAGCTGCTGAAGTGAAGGGCGATAATGTGACGATTACCAATATTTTTATGCCGTTGGTGCGTACGCCTATGATTGAGCCGACTAAGCTATACCGCTACATGCCTGCGCTTATGCCTGATGAAGCGGCGATGATGGTTGCCAAAGCGATTGTCCATAAACCAAACAGTATTGCCAGTAACATGGGTAAATTTGCGTCAGCTACTTATTCACTGGCACCAGCAATCAACGTTGGTATTCAGTCGATGGGTTATCGTATTTTTCCAAGCACCCGCGCTGGACTGACTACCGATAAGAAGCCAAACCTTGCTCAGCGTGCTTTTGCCAGAATACTTCCTGGTGAGCATCATTAGAATTGGCTGTGTATGAGCCTTGATTTAGAATAAAAAAGGACGCTGCGGTGTCCTTTTTTTAATGCCTAAAAAATTATTAATGTTGATACAAAAGAGGAGAGAGGGCAGTAGCAGCCTTTTGTTCTTAACGCTTTATTATGATCAAAATCTATTTATAACTGTCTACCATCATTATTCTTATGGGAACTAAAGTTTATTCAACTCAAATTTATATTTAGATAGGGCACTGACATTAAGTCATAAGTCGTTTTGGGTCATAAATGAATGAGTCAATCATGGCAGCTCAAATCGTGATTGCCATGATGTTAGATCCTGTATGAGTCAGGATAATGTTTAAGGCATATGTTAGTCGGCTTATAATTAAAGCTCCGCCCCCAATGCTTATGTCCTGTAGAGTACTTTGACCACATGCCAGCCAAATTTGGTTTTTACCAAATGTGGGGTGAAGAGTTTGCCGCTGAAGCAGATTTTGTCAAATGGCGGTACCATGTCGCCTTGTTGAAACTCACCTAAGCTGCCGCCTTTTTTACCTGATGGGCAGGTTGAATGTCGTTTCGCCAGCACATCGAACTTAGCGCCTTTTTGAAGCTTGGCAATAATATCTTCAGCCTGTTCTTTGTGTTTTACTAAAATGTGTAATGCGCTAGCTGTACGAGCCATAATGTAAACCTTTCATAAAATATCGATTATCGGGGCATTATATCACGGCTTATCTTGGTTGCTAACTGCACTTGTATGCGCTACTTCTTCAAAAGCCATTATCTACACAGGGACTACTATTTGGATGAGAATCGGTGTCTTTTGAGTGTCGCTGTCATTACATCGGTGCAATGCATTTGGCAGATGTGCATGAGCAGATCAATCGCACCTTGATCTGAGCTAAGAATCATGGGTAACTTACGAGCCCAATCAAGCCTAATGGTTAGGCATTAAGCGCTTTGCTAACTTTTTAATATCGTTATTCCCAACAGGATCTAGTGACTTGGCATACCATAATGATCTGCGATTAGCTCAACAGTGCGCGATTGAGCATGGCGCGAATAACCCTGAACCACCATCATGACCTCATCGACTCCTGTCTGCTCCTGAAGATCCTCTAAACCTTTTGCTACCTCATCAGCAGTACCATGAATGGTTTGATCGGTATATTGCTCAATAATCTGGCGCTCTTGCATATTACCTTGAAAGGCCGCCACTTCATCAGGAGGCAGTAGGGCAAAAGGCTTGCGCTGGAACATTCTCAACATTGCCATGGCAGACGAAGTCGACTGGCGGCGTGCTTCTACAGGATCTTCATCTGCAATCGCGCCAATGCTAACCAAACTGTATGGCTTAGCTAGAAATTGTGAAGGACGGAAGTTTTCTCGGTAAATGCGCATGGCATTTAAAACATCAGCACTGCCAAACTGCAAAGCGAAGGCATAAGGTCTGCCAAGTTTTGCTGCCATATGTGCTGAATAGGTCGATGACCCCAGGATCCAAACATTAGCAGCGGTCTTCGATGGAGGTACTCGGTTTTGCTCGGCTTGCCATGGGCCTGGCACCGCATGAACCGCATTATAAGGATGGTCTTTTGGAAAACTGTTTTCTAAAAAGCCCAACAACTCTGCGACTTGCTGAGGAAATTCATCGTTTGCTGCCTTATGCCGACGCAAAGCGGAAGCCTTTGCACCATCCGTACCCAGTGCCCGTCCCAAACCAAGATCAATTCGTCCTGGCGCCATCGCATCGAGCATACCAAATTGTTCAGCAATGACCAAAGGCACATGATTCGGTAGCATGATGCCGCCTGCACCAAGTCTAATGCGCTCAGTTTCTCCAGTCAGCCGAGCCACCATCATCTGCGGCGAAGGCACCGAGGTACCAAGCATGGCATGATGTTCAGACATCCAAAACCGCTGAAACCCTCTTTTATCCGCCAGTTTTGCAAGCGCAATCATCTCTTGAATGGTGTTCTCTGCTGTATGACCAACACCGGTGAAGGCATTGTCAAGCACCGAAAGAACGAAAGGGGCGCTACCTTAATGATTTGGCATATTCATAAACGATCTCATTTTTACCGTATTAACGATGCATGGCAACACACTTTTGGTATTGCCACACAAGAAAGATTTAAAGACTCAGCCATCAAGCACTAGAATTTATAGGTTTGACCATCATTAGGGACAAGCGCACGCTGCTTGTCTAAGTGCTTTTCTTCGATAAAGCGGCGCAGCTCTGCTTTTGTGAGGGTGGCATGATTCACCGTATCCATATGCACGCTCACAATCTGAGCATTAGGAGAGAATTTATATGCACGATATACATCGTCTTTACCCATGATGATAGAGTCATCCACAAAGGTAGTCAGCTTCGCATACCCTGTATTTAGGATGACGGCATCAGGATTATAGCGAGTGAGTGCATTCTCTACGTCTTTATTCCAAATGGTATCCCCTACTACATAGACCGTCTTATAGTTTGGTTTCTGGAATACAATTCCCATCGTTTTGCCCAGCAGTTCAGCTAATGGCGCCACTTTGTACATCTCATTAGTGCCATGCTGTCCGATGGTTTTGTTGATTCTAGTGCTTTTAAACACAACGCCTTGCTCGGTTAATACTCTGACATCAGTAAAACCATCTTTACGTACGATTGCCGCATCGGCTGCATCTTGGGTAAAAATTGGCATGTCACGAGGCACGAGGTTGCGTGCGGCATCATCCCAATGGTCCGCATGAAGATGCGTCAAGATAATGGCATCCGCCTTAAGCACTTCGGCAACAGTCATCGGCAAATCCACCATTGGATAGCGTATTTGGCTATTTACTGTGCCATCAAACCCTGGATAAGCGTTTTTAGCTGCTAGCATCGGATCCACTAAAAACGTGGTGCCAGCATAATCAAGCTTGATCGTGGCATTACGGATTTGTTGAAATTGAACGGTATTGGTCACTGTCTGTTTTACCGCGTTAGAATTTGCTGCTGGACTAGCAAAGGTGGTACATGCCGTTAACAACATGACGCCACTTAACAGTGTGGTGCCGGTCAGTGATTTTACGATATTCATAATAGTTACCTTATTGAGAAAATTCTTCTTAATGGCAATAGGGTTTAAGAGTCTATTTCATTACTAAATCATGATTTGATACTCAAACGTGGATTAACGCGCAATCCACGTTTGAGTATCAATCACTTCGCCATATAGAAACTCAATCGCTGCCATGATGGTGGCGTGAGCCTGGGCAGCGGGTACTTTTGTGCCATTAAACTCAAGATCAAGCGTGGCACAGGCATCATGAACAGTAGTTGTGGTATAACCAAAGTCCACTGCCGCACGAACCGTGGCATCCACACACATGTGGCTCATGGCGCCAATCACGGTTACTTCTTTGATACCTTCTTTATCCAATAGCTCTTTCAGATCGGTCTCACGGAACGAATTGGGATAATGCTTAGTGATGACGGCTTCATTCTCTATTGGTTTTACCTTTTCATTGATCTCTACACCATCAGTACCAGGCGTGAAGATCGGGGCATCAGCAGGCATTTCATGACGGATATGAATGACGGTATGACCTTTTTCTCTCGCAGACGCAATCACCAAAGCGGCATTATCAGCGGCTTCGTTAATACCTACGAGTGCGAGTTTACCTTGTGGAAAATACTCATTTTGAATGTCGACAACGATCAGTGCTTGTGTGTTCATGATAATTCCTTTTTGTTTATGGAAGTGACTGTATAGACGTATATTTTACAAGTACTATGCTACACTAACGAGTGGCTACATCGACACATAAGAGGTTAATAACGACATATGAATCAAAAGTATGCTATTGAAATTGGCTTGATCGTCTATGAGAAAGCACAAATGGCCGCTGTCCTTGGCCTGACTGATTTACTGACGGTTGCCAGTAAACTCGCCGTCAAACGTCAAGATACAACAGATCTGCCTCTACAAGTGAGTCACTGGGAGATTAAGGGTGCTGAGCAGCAGCCTACTTGCACTTTTTCGAGCAATCCTGATAGCGTAGGAAAATTAACAGCCGTCATCATTCCACCCACGTTAGAAGCACCGATTGCAAAGCAAGCATCAGAACCTTGGCTAGAATGGCTAAAAGAGCAGCATTCGACAGGGGTGATACTGTCGTCCGTCTGCGCCGGTGCTTTTTTATTGGGCGAAACAGGACTACTATCTAAGCGCAAGGCAACCACACATTGGGGCTATGTAGAGGATTTTAAGCAGCGTTTCCCTGATGTGGAGCTCGATGTCGATCGCATTATTATCGAAGACGGTGATATTGTGACCGCTGGTGGTGCGATGGCCTGGACAGATTTGGGACTTAGGATGGTGGATCGCTTTCTTGGTTCTCAGGTGATGAATGAGACCGCTCGTATGTTATTAATTGACCCTTCAAGGCGTGAACAATGTTATTACAGTGCTTTCTCACCTAACCTCACCCATGGAGACACAGCCATATTAAAAGTGCAGCATTGGCTACAAAGAACCAATACACAAGATATCGATTTGTCCACACTAGCCAATTGTGCGCAGTTAGAAGAGCGTACTTTTCTGCGTCGTTTTCATAAGGCGACGGGTATGACATCCACAGAATATTGTCAGCGGTTACGCATCGGAGAAGCAAAAGACTTTTTACAGTTCTCATCATCTCCTGTTGAGCAAATAGCGTGGAAGGTGGGTTATAGTGATGCCAGTGCATTTCGTAAAATATTTAAGCGCATTGTTGGTTTGACACCAAGTGAGTATCGGCGCAGATTTAATACGAATAAGGCGTGATAGGTTTAGGTAATGATTTTTTTAAAGGTAGGCACATTGACTGCTTATAGGTAAGAGTTAGATGTAATAAAACGGCCACTGATGTAGCCATAACCGTTTTATTCTTTAACTATCATTAACGGGAAGACACTCCTTTAAAACGTAGTAAACGCAATGCATTCAGCGTCACCAGTACCGTAGCACCAGTATCTGCTAGCACAGCAATCCAAAGTCCTGTCACGCCGAGCACAGTGGTTATCAGAAATATGCCTTTTAACCCAAGTGCAAATATGACATTTTGATGGATATTTCTCATGGTGGCGCGGGATAAGGCAATAAGGTTAGCAACGTCCATCACGCGGCTTTTTAATAGGGCAATATCAGCCGTTTCGATAGCCACATCCGTGCCACTGCCCATCGCAATGCCAATATCTGCCGCTGCCAAAGCGGGTGCATCATTGATACCATCACCAATCATCGCTATTTTACTATTGCTTTGCATCTCACTGAGTAGACGTAGCTTGTCTTCAGGTAACAGCTCAGCTTGCCACTCTATATCTAACTGACTGGCTAGCGCTTTTGCCGTACGGCTATTGTCACCTGTGAGCATGACAGAACGCACGTTCATCTTATTAAGCTGGGCAATAGCTTGCTGTGCATCTTCTCGTAACTCATCACGTAGAGCGACCAATCCGAGCGCATCCCTCGTTTTCTCATCAAACAAAATAGAAACCGTTTTACCATCATTTTGTAGCATCTCAATTTGAATCTGCTGCTCAGCTAGTAACATCACTTTCTCAGCGACGTAGACTGGTGAGCCGATGGCCAAAGAGCGTCCAGCGACAGTGGCATGAACGGCTTTGCCTGCCGTAGCAAAGGCATTAGAGGCATCTGGTATCACTACCTTAGCGGCTTTGGCATAATCCACAATAGCGATAGCAAGCGGATGACTAGAGGTAGCATCAACACTTGCAAACAGTGACAGTAGTTTATCGTGACCCTCAGCAGCGGTATGCGCTGTTTTAAAACCAATAACATCGGTTACGCGTGGTTTTCCTTCAGTCAAAGTACCCGTTTTATCAAAAGCGACGGTACTGACCTGACCCACCAACTCCATGACATTACCGCCTTTGATAAGCAGTCCATGGCGCGTGCCGACCGCCAAACCTGAGGCAATAGCGGCAGGTGTTGACAGCACAAGGGCACAAGGACAAGCTATCAATAATAGCGCCAAACCACGATATAGCCATATTCCCCATTCTGCTCCCATCAGTAGAGGTGGGATAATAATCACTAAAGCCGCAATCGCCATCACGATAGGCGTATAGTAGCGGCTAAAGGTTTCAATAAATCGTGCAGTCGGTGCTTTAGACGCTTGCGCTTGCTCTACAAGTTCGATAATACGCGCAATCGTATTATCTGCCGCTGTTTTTTCTACGCGTATTTGTAGTACCCCATCAACGTTGATAGATCCAGCAAAGACCTCAGCGCCTATGGTTTTGGCAACAGGAACAGATTCTCCAGTTACAGGTGACTCATCGAGGCTAGAAACACCTTGAACAATCACTCCGTCAGCAGAAACTCTATCACCGGGACGCACAAGCACCTTATCGTTAATCTGTAATGCAGTCGCTGCCACCTGACATTGTTGTCCTTGCGCGTCCAATAGAATAGCAGTCTTTGGCACTAGTGATGATAACGCTCTGATGCCAGCGCGCGCACGATCAGCTGCGACGCTTTCTAATAGCTCACCAACCGAAAATAGGAACACCACGGCAGCAGCTTCTTCTGCCTCTCCAATGATAAGGGCGCCGATAGCCGCAACAGACATGAGCATTTCAATTGAAAAAGGCGAACCTACTAACGCCAATGCAAAAGCTTTACGGGCGAATGGTAGGACACCGATAGCCACAGCGGCAATAAAAGCCCATGCGCCATATTCAGGGAAAATTAAAGACAACATATATGCGGCACTCATCAAAAGCCCAGTACCAATAACCTGTTTGCCTTTTATGGTTTGCCACCAGCGCTGATCGTTTACCGCTGCTTGACCACCATCAATACCCATCTCATTTTGTTGACTCGTTAACGCTGATACGCCAAACCCTAGGCGCTTAATAGTCTTTTCGATATCTTTAACGTCAGTACTTGTATCAGGTTCTAGAGTTAACTCTAGCTTTTGAGTCGAAAAGTTTAGCTGAACCTCAGAGACACCAGGCATACGTGTTAGTGCCCGCTCAATTTTGCCAACACAACTGGCACAGTCCATACCTTCAATATGATATTGCATAGTTATTTATCCTCTTATTAAAGACATTATGGACCCTATAGTAGCTTCAGGGTCAAGGCTTTTAACGACAAAGGGGTTTGATTTTTTATCAGCAAACCTTATAGTTGCTTTATTGTTTTAGATAATAGAAAATACTATTTAAGGAGATACACATGCTAATCAAAATTGGTGAGCTTGCCACGCGCACAGGGGCGACGGTCGAAACCATTCGCTATTATGAGAAAGAGAGGTTATTACCGGAGCCTGCGCGTAGCCAAGGCAATTATCGTTTGTACAATGAGGCGCATTTTGAGCGTCTACAATTTATCCTGCACTGCCGTACGCTCGATATGACTTTGGATGAAGTACGAACCCTGCTTCAGTATAGAGATAAACCTGAGGAAAACTGCAGTGAGGTCAATGTGCTATTGGATGAGCATATCGATGCGGTAGAAACACGTATGGAAGAGCTGGTACAATTAAAGCAACATCTACTAGCGTTGCGGCAAAAATGCGCAAGTGAAGCGCTAGCTGAATCCTGCGGAATATTGCATGCGCTTGCCGATAATTCGTGTCATAAATAAAGTATTCATTTTGGTAACATTATCCACTTTTCATACGTAAAAGTAGACATATCACCAAACGCGCGTGGTCAATAAATTCAAAATGATTCAGCCCATAATCCTTTCTGTTAATCGTATAGACTGCGCGTCTATCAGACTGATTCATTGCACTTGTGCAGGGAAGCCAGCCTTTGCTAAAGCAGCCGTCATCTGCTCAACACTTGCGATGGTTTCGATACTGATCACTTTGGCTGCTAAATCAATGTCAATCTTGGCGTTTGAGTCGATATCGTGAATGGTTGCTGTCACACCACGAGCACAGCCGCCACATTTCATATTTACAATCCATAGTTTCATAGCCTTTCTCCAAATAAGTTTTTATTTCATCACTAAGCTTAAGCCTTGTCATGATGGTAAGGTCAAACACATTTTAAAAAAACAGGCTTGACCTTACCATCATGTCAACCTCTATGCTGTTGATAACAGATTGAACATGATAGAGGGTGTTATGAACTCAGAAAATAATAAGTCTTATCTTTACAATGAAACATTGCCAATTGAGGGTATGACCTGTGCTTCCTGTGCTTCCTGTGTGGGACGAGTGGAAAAAGTATTAAAAAAAGTTGAAGGTGTTGAAAATGCTGAGGTGAATCTAGCGACTGAAAACGCCATGATTTCCTCGTCTCAACCTTTAGATCTAATTGCAGTAACCAAAGCCGTAGAACGAGCCGGTTATAAGGTCTTGACCTCTCAGCCGATTGAGTTGTCGATAGAAGGTATGACTTGTGCTTCCTGTGTTGGACGGGTAGAAAAAGCATTAAAAAAAGTCGAGGGCGTACAACAAGCAAACGTCAACCTTGCTACTGAACGCGCATGGGTACAAGGCAACGCTCAAGTACAGAGCAGTGATTTGATTCAAGCCGTTAAAAAAGCGGGATACACGGCTAAGCAGATTGAGCAGAGTGTAAGTGTTCAACAGGATAAAAAAGCCACGGAGCAGCAACAGTTGAAACGAGATTTGATGATCTCTTTAATTCTAGCCGTGCCTGTTTTTATTCTAGAAATGGGGTCACATATGATTCCAGCTTTTCATATGTGGGTCATGGGCAATATCGGCACGCAACAAAGCTGGCTGATTCAATGTGTTTTGACCACGCTGGTACTCATCTTTCCAGGCCGACGTTTTTATCAAAAAGGTATTCCAGCATTATGGCGCTTTGCTCCAGATATGAATTCATTGGTGGCTGTTGGAACACTGGCGGCTTATAGTCTTTCGCTAGTCGCAACATTTATTCCACAAGTTCTACCTGAAGGCACTGTGAATGTTTATTACGAAGCGGCCGCTGTGATTGTAAGCTTAATTTTATTAGGGCGTTATTTTGAGGCAAAAGCCAAAGGACGTACCTCTCAAGCCATTCAACACCTAGTGGGTATGCAAGCAAAAACAGCACGTGTTCACCACAATGGGCAAGTGATTGAAGTGCCGATTGCAGAAGTGACCACAGAAACGATTGTTGAGATTCGTCCCGGTGAGCGTGTTCCAGTCGATGGTGAAGTCGTTGAAGGTCAAAGTTATATTGATGAATCCATGATTACAGGTGAACCCGTGCCTGTCAAAAAACAAGTGGGTGATCAAGTGGTCGGAGGCACGGTTAATCAGAATGGGACCTTGAATTTTCGGGCGACTGCTATCGGGGAATCGTCAGTATTGGCACAAATCATTCGCATGGTTGAACAGGCTCAAGGGTCTAAATTACCGATCCAGGCATTGGTCGATAAAGTCACTATGTGGTTTGTCCCCATGGTCATGCTCTTAGCCACTCTGACTTTTGCTGTGTGGTTTATTTTTGGTCCTGACCCTGCGTTGACGTTTAGTCTCGTCAACGCCGTTGCAGTCCTAATCATTGCTTGTCCCTGTGCAATGGGATTGGCAACCCCTACATCCATAATGGTTGGTACAGGTCGCGGCGCAGAAATGGGCGTCTTATTCCGCAAAGGTGAAGCATTACAAGCGTTACAAGACGTTCAAGTCATTGCGGTCGATAAAACTGGCACATTGACTGAAGGCAAACCAACCTTGACAGACTTTTATGTCCAACCAGGGTTTGAACAGAACCAAGTCTTGCGTATTGTGGCATCGGTTGAAGCAAAGTCTGAACATCCCATTGCCCTAGCCATTGTTCAGGCTGCAGAGCAACAAAATATTAGCTTATTACCGATTACCACTTTTGACTCTGTGACGGGATTTGGAATCAAAGCGGAAGTGGCAGGTCAAGCCGTTCATATTGGTGCTGATCGTTATATGCAGCAATTAGGACTTGATGTTATTCCCTTTAAAGACGAAGCGGCGCACTTAGGACAAGAAGCTAAAACCCCCATATATGTTGCGATTGACCAGAAATTGGCTGCTATTATTGCTGTTGCAGATCCTATTAAAGACACCACTTATGCCGCTATTGCAGGTTTACATCAATTGGGCTTAAAAGTAGCAATGATTACAGGGGACAATCGGCATACTGCGCAAGCGATTGCCGCAAAATTACATATTGATCAAGTGATCGCAGAAGTGTTGCCTGATGGAAAAGTAGATGCAATACGTCAACTGCAACAACAATATGGACGAGTGGCTTTCGTTGGTGATGGTATTAATGATGCACCCGCTCTCGCTCAAGCTGATGTCGGTCTGGCGATTGGGACAGGGACAGATGTAGCGATTGAGGCAGCAGATGTGGTGTTGATGTCAGGTAGTTTACAAGGGGTTCCTAATGCGATTGCTTTAAGTAAGGCCACCATCAAAAATATTAGACAAAATCTTTTTTGGGCATTTTTCTATAATATTGCTCTGATTCCAATTGCCGCAGGGGTTTTATATCCAGCGTTTGGAATTTTGTTGTCACCTATTTTTGCAGCAGGCGCAATGGCGCTATCTTCTGTTTTTGTGCTAGGTAATGCCTTACGCTTAAAGTATTTTCAGGTGCCTGTGATTAAAGCATAGATTGTATTAAGATAGGGTTGAAGTAGCCGTTTGGCTTTAACCCTTTTTATATCAGGAGGAAAGTTATGAATATCGGTCAAGCGTCAGAGCAATCAGGAATCTCTCCCAAAATGATCCGCTATTATGAACAGATTGGGTTGCTTGATACCGCAAAACGCTCGAATTCAGGGTATCGAATCTATTCTAAACAAAATATAAAAGACTTATGCTTTTTGAGACAGGCTCGTGATTTAGGTTTTTCCTCCAAACAGATGAAAGCGTTGCTTGATTTACGGAAAAATACAGATCGGCAGAGTGCTGATGTTAAACAATTGACACTGCAACATATCGCAACTTTAAATCAAAAAATAGCTCAATTGCAAGATATGGTGAGCTTACTACAGATTTCAGCTGATCATTGCTCAGGTGATGCAAACGCAGATTGTGCCATACTAAAAGATCTTGAACAGAGTAAATAAAATAAATTACATATAGTCCTATCTATTTTTTTATGCATATTTCAGTCTAAAAAAACATGTGTCTAAAAAAATAGTTTCAGAAAAATTTAAGGCTTTGGTTCCCTAGTGAGGACTTGAGTCTTTGGCTGTAGGCTAATGATATTAAGGTTTTAACTCACTGAAATATTCACAGTATAATTAATGGTGTACAGAACGTTAGTTTTTCAAGCTCAAGAAACCTTGGATAGCACTTATCGCTAAGTGTATTACAATCCAGATTATTATCTATCTGGATCTAAAGCTTCATGTATATATATATTATCAACTGGCTCAAAGATATCTGAAATCTCTACATCTTCACGTAAAATCATAGTAAAAGTAAAACTTTCGTCTGATGATCTCAATAAACTACCTGTACTGACATCAAAGAAATGAATCGAGCATAAATCTCTTACCCAGCATCTAAGCAAGAAAGTTAAATCATTTTCAGATATATAGCTAATGTTTAATTTAGCTAACGCATACAGCCTTGTCTTTACATCCTTTAAACCGTAAAAATGCTTTTCACTGAAAATTTTTAAATCATGCACATTTATACAAAACCCCAGTAAACTTAAGCCATATTTCTCTTGAGGAATTGTTGAGCTATCAGTGTAAAACATCCTTAAAAAGTCTATAAAATCGTTTTCTACAGTTAAGTAATCGTTGATGTTTTCGATACCAATGTTTTCGATAAAGTTAGCGATGTTAGTCCATTTGGCATCAAAAATAGCTTCGCTATCCTTAAATCTAGATACTGCGTAAAAATTAAAGCTCATTTGTATTTACTCGTGATTGGTGCGCTATACAGGAATCGAACTGCTAGTGTTAAATATAACTTTAATAACCATTAAATCAATAGTACACGTCATATTCTTTAACATGAATAGAGATCGATTGAATGATTGAAACTACTTCCCCGTTGGATACGCAAAGATTAGCGACCCTAGAAGATGTTTTAGGTGTAACACTCCCTCAAGACTATAGAGGTTATTTGCTAGAGCATAATGGTATGGGTTTTGAGAAAAATGCTTTTGAGGTATTTAAAGGTGAATACTCTATTATTCATCATGTATGTAGGATTTCCAATGACAATGATTATTTTGATTTAATTAATTCGTACAAGAATGGAAAAAGCATAGATCATGAGGAAGGACGAAAATTTTTAATCATAGCCGATGACAATGTAGGTAATGACATCATGCTAAGTCTAGCGGCAGATAGTTTTGGAGAAGTCTATTTCTATGATAAAGATACTATAGGCACTAAATGTATCAAGCTGGCACAATCCTTTTCAGAATTTCGCAGCTCTCTATTCGACCTTCAAGATATTTCAGTATATGAAAATACCGTGGATGAGGCTCTTGATAAAAAAGATTTAAAGCTTTTAGAGCGTGCTTTACAGCAGGGTTATGATATTGAGAATTTAGATAAGTATAGTAGAAACTTACTTGAAAGGAGCGTTATTACAGGAGATATTGACTTAGTAAGCTGCGTACTAGAATGCCAACCGCAGATGAGAAGCTCTATGTCACTAGCTGAAGAAAACTATATATTCTTTAAAGAAGAGTATGCACCCATTATAGATATTTTAAAAAAGCACTATAAGATGTAGTAAGTTTCAAAAATAGGTATACCCCAAGGGAACCAGTTATTTCACCCTTCAAACCTATTAACAGAGCACTTAAAACAGACTGCTATAATGGAACCACTTATAACAGACTATAAAAAATTTAACACGACAACATCCTATCCTAGTTAACCAAATACCCGCCATAATATCCAAAATAATCCAGCCATAATGATGGCAATCACCAATAGCCGTTTCAGCCAATAGGGTATCAGCGGTTTTTTATAGCCTAAATCATTAATCTGGCTGTCCACACCATTTTGCAGGCTCTTGAATCCTCGACTTTGCTTAGTCGTTTTGACGCGATTTTTTATCAGCTGTCCAGCTTCATCCTCAGCACCTTGCTCTCTATCAAAGCTAATAGCATGGTTAGGAATGCCTTGCTTGCTGGCGATAGTGTTGAGTTTTTGCTGCTGCTTCACCTTTAGTTGTGTCTCATAGGCATCAATCCTATTCTTGGCATCATCCATACTAATGTCTTCGTCTGCCGCCAAAGTCTTGATCGCCATCACTAAATTGTTTTTTTCGATCATCATGATGACGTCTCTTGGCAGTTTTGGGTTGACTGATTTTGAGCTAGGGTCGGGGTTAAACATGACTGTCCTTATGGCGATATGAAAAATAGGCATCGATAGTGTTGATTATTATAACCATTTTACAGCAGTAATATTCAATCAAAAAAATACCACAATCACGATAATGACTGCGGCATTTTAATAGCTATCCTTTATTAGTATTTCTGCCAATTTTTGATGGCCTATAGGTCTTTCCAGCGTTGGATAGACTCTTTGATGACTTCTTTTGCTTCTGCAACATCGCCCCAAGATTCAACGACCGTAGTGCCTGGTTTTTTCAGATCTTTATAGTGACTGAAATGGAACTCTAACTGGTTGATTAGCTGCTGTGGTAGATCCGCTAGGCTGTTATAAGCGTTGCCTGTATCACGGTCGTCAGCAGGTACGACGACGATCTTGTCATCGACTTCGCCATCATCAACGAATTTCATCACACCAATGACTTTGGCTTTTAGGAAAATACCAGTTGGTAGCGGCTGCTCAGTCAGCAATAACACATCAAGCTCATCACCATCTTCGTCAAGCGTTTGCGGGATAAAACCATAGTTACAAGGCTTGGCAAAAATCTGTGGATCAATACGATCAAGCTCGAATACCGCCAGTTCGCGATTCCACTCAATTTTATGGCTGCTACCAGCTGGGATTTCTACTACTACGTTGATAATGCCGCCGTCTACATCGCCTGCGTCCAAAATTTTGTTAAAATCTGCCATAAAGTACTCCAATTTGCTTTTGTTTTAAGTGCTTGAATAATAAGTGATGATAAAAGAATAACGTCGCGGCACTGCGATATTATCACTGTGCCCAATATGTGCCGCCTGCGATTATAACAAGTTTGACTCAAATTTTCTCACAATGCTTAAGTCTAAGCGTGCACGATATTATGCAAAAAAAGATTATGCAAAAACGGACTCAAAGAACTCACTTGGGTGCGAGTGCGCGTAGCTCAATGAGTCCGGCATGACGCTTAGCAATGTTATCAATAAGTTTTTGGGTCACTTGCTCATAGCTTAAGGCTTCACCAGTTTGTTCATCTGACACTTTTTGCATAGCCACAAAGTCGGATAACCGTAACATTTGCATCCCCGCATAGCCGCACGGATTAATCGCATTAAATGCGGACAAGTCACAATTTAAATTAAGCGCGATACCGTGATAGCTAAATCCATGTTTAATTTTGAAGCCTAACGATGCCATTTTTCCAAGCATCATTTTATCATCGACGGAGGTACTGTTGGCTGGTGCATCGGTATCGGTATTGTCATCCGCTACAGATGTATCAGCATATAGATAAACACCGGGTGCGTCACGGCGCGCATGGGCGCTGATGGCTGTTGTGTCTGATGAAGCAGGATTTTGCAAACAGTCATTAATGACATCTTCGATTGCTTGCTCGGCATGCGAGACCAAGTTGCGCACACTCCAGCCCAAGCTATTCAAATCGAACAACCAATAAATAACCAGCTGGCCGTGACCATGCCATGTCACTTGACCGCCGCGATCCGTTTTTATAATAGGCGTATTGGTACGTTGCAAGATGTGCTCTTCTTTACTTGCTTGCCCTAAAGTATAGACATCATTGTGATCGACAATCCATAATTCGTCGGGTGTACGCAGTCCTTGCTGTTTTTTTAAGTCAATACGCGCAAGTGTACGTGCTAGCATCGCATCGAGAGTGGGAACGTAATCGGCTGTTGTTAGAGATTTGCTGATCAGTGTGTCATTAAGCTGTTGCGTGGTGTTTTGCATGAGAGTCGCAGTCTTATTGTGGTCTGGTTCGAAGAGGTGTATCACTGATATTCAGTCGTGATATCGATAGTGAGTGTAGCAGTTTTTGCGATTGGTACCCAAGATTATCTCTGGTCACGCTGTAAAACTCAACAATCAAAACACTGATAAATGCCCTAACGGAGTAGCCATAATAAGCAAAAGTTCTCAGTGCTTAACATGAAATTTCTAGCATTGTGATGCGTGTTTATAGACACTTATTTCATACAGACGCAGGAGTCAACTTAATGTGCTGTTCATTGATTCGTTGATGCGCTACATTAAAGTGCAATGAATGGAATCGCATTACTTATATTCAGGGGTGACCATCAATGTAACCCCTGATTAGGGCGTGTCCTCAATTCAATCGATTATGCTTTAAATGGGCTAAAAATGGCTAAATTTTGCCAAACATCGTCAAATAGCTTCTTAATATCTCGATATTATTTGCGCTACTTTCCTTGTTTGACGGCAATTTATCTCATGTTTATCACCATTTTTAAAATGAGGACAAGCCCTAGAAATACAGAGTCTCTAACCCAATAGAGTATATTGACTCCAACGCAGATGACAAGGAAGATAAATGACAGATAATAATCAAAACATGAATGAGCAGACCTCAATCGACACGGATATGTTGCAGCAACCAGTGCCAAAATCGCCTAGTATTGCTAATACGGTTGATGAGATGCGAGCGCAATTTTCACGCTTACAAACGCTCAGTCGCACGCAGCCAATCAATGACTGGGCCACCCGTGAAACCCAACTAGACAGTCTAGAAGTCATGCTTAGCGATAACCAAGCCAGTTTCGCCAAAGCGATCAGTGCCGACTTTGGTTATCGTAGCGAATCAGAGACCCAGTTTGCCGAGTTGTTTCCTAGCTTTACTGGTATCAGTCATGCCAAAAAGCACGGTAAAAAATGGATGAAAGTTCAGCGGGCTTCTATTTCAGCGCTGTATATGCCAGCTCATAATGAAATCCAGCCTCAGCCATTGGGCGTGGTTGGTATCATGGTGCCTTGGAACTATCCGCTATTTTTAGCAGTAGGACCGATGATTGATGCACTCACTGCTGGCAACAGAGTTATGATCAAGATGAGTGAAGCGGCACCGCAATTTGCCCAAGCATTTGCCAGTGCGATTGCTCGTTATTTTTCACCAGACATGATTTGTGTAGTACTGGGTGAGGTAGACATTGCGGTTGCTTTTAGTGAGCTGCCTTTTGATCATCTGCTTTATACGGGCTCTACGGCTGTGGGCAAAAAAGTCATGGCAGCGGCGGCTCCTAACTTAACACCCGTCACGCTCGAGCTGGGCGGTAAATCACCGGTCGTCGTGTTAGAGGGCGCAAACTTAGAAAACGCCGTCAATCGTGTGATGATGGGCAAAACACTAAATGCGGGTCAGACCTGTATTGCCCCTGATTATGTACTGATTCAGCGCCAATATCATGAAGAGTTTATCCATTTAGCAAAAGAGTGGATGGAAAAGCACTATCCAAATATTGAGACCAATCCAGATTACTCACGTATTATCAATGGTGAACAATTTAAGCGTGTCAAAGGCTATCTAGATGCATTATCGAGCGATGGGATCCATAAGCTCACTGATGCTGAGTCTGATATCGAAACGCGTCTAATGCCGCCTGTCATCGTGAGTGAGCCTGCCCCCGATAGTGATGTGATGCAGGAAGAGATTTTTGCGCCGATTTTGCCATTGATGCATTACGATACGCTTGATGATGCCATTCATTTTGTCAACGAGCGACCACGCCCACTGGCGTTATACGTTTTTGGTGATAACTATAACGCCCTAGAGAAAGTACGTAACAATACGGTCTCTGGTGGCCTATGTATTAATGAAGTGCTGATACATGTTGCCCAGCATGACTTACCGTTTGGTGGGGTTGGCGATTCAGGAACAGGGGCTTACCATGGTAAAGCGGGATTCGAGCGTCTTAGTCATATGAAACCAGTATTTGTACAATCCAAGCTGAATGGGTTGAATTTGTTGTTGCCACCTTATGGCGGGTTGTTTAAAAAAGCCATGGCAATGTTTTTAAAATAACAAATGCTAAAGTGAGCAAAGTTGACATAGCTTTCATTCAAGTAAACAAAAATACTTAATCATTGTGAGTAATCATATAAGCAACTTTAAAAAACAGCATCTATCTCAATAGGTGCTATTTTTTTGTATAAAAGTAAGCGATAAAAAATTAATGAGCATTTGTCATCTTGTCTATAAATCGCTACACTTTGTAGTAAGCCTAAACGATAGTAGTATTAGTTTTAGATGAAGACGTTGCCTAGTCTTCAACGACTGAATGAGCCATCAGCGACTGAATGAGTCATAAGCAGTACAGGCTTGGCGTAAAGCAATAATATTATTGACTTGAGCGTTAATTTCCATAATAAAAATTATAAATAGGACATCTTATGCGCCAATGGATTGCGTTAAGTTTACTATGCATGAGCACACTGTTACTGCCAGTATCGGCATCAGCAGCCTGCGACTCACCAATCAAATTTGGCGCTCTGACATGGGAGAGCGGTCAGTTTATCTCTGGGGTGCTTAAGTACATCGCTGAAGATGGCTACGATTGTGCGATCGAAGAAGTGCCGGGTGCTGGTCCTGCACTCGAAACGGCATTGTCACAAAACGATATTCAAGTGATTGGGGAGCAGTGGGTTGGACGCTCGCCAATCATGGAACAAGCCATTGAGCAGAATAAAGTGGCAGTCATCGGTGATACGCTCAAAGGCGGCGCAACTCAAGGCTGGTACGTACCCAAATATGTATTAGAAGAAAACCCAGGTCTACGCCGCTATCAAGATTTGCCTAAATATGCTGAGCTGTTTAAAGATCCCGAAGACCCTAGCAAATCACGCTTTATGAATTGTCCGTCTGGTTGGACGTGTGAGATTTTCAATACTCGCTTGCTGAAAAGTACAGGTTTGGACAGTATCTTTAATAATGCCCATCCCGGCACTGGGGCGGCGCTCGACGCCGAGATTGCCTCTGCTTTTGAGCAACATAAGCCACTACTGTTTTATTACTGGCAGCCTACGGGCTTGATGGCAAAATATGACTTTGCGCCATTAGAGTTCCCTGCCCATGATGACGCCTGTTGGCAAGACTTATTACGAGCGGATGGCACCGCCGACTGTGTGTCTGGCTTCCCTGTCTCACCTTTAGGTATCGCAGTATCTACCTCCTTTATTGAATCCAATCCAGAGCTTGCTGATGTTTTTAAAAAAGTTCAGTTTAGCTCCGATGAGCTCAATGGCGCTATCTTGGAGATGAGTGAAAATAAACGCAGTGGCGATGAGCAAGCACTAGCATTTTTGCATAAATATCCGAGCGTCTGGCAAGCATGGTTGTCTGATGAAGCAGCCAGTAACCTTGCGGCTAAGCTAGGCATTAGCTTAACGGGCGAGGCTATCACTGCGGATGCAACCGCCTCTAGCACTAATCGAGCGACCTCATTATCGAGCTTTCCTTCTTGGTCACTTGAGACACCGCTTAATAATACATTGGCAAGCGTTGTCCAAAATTATGGCGATGTGTTTCGTACTGTCAGTACCATGGCGTTAACCTATCTATTGCTGCCGATTGAGCGTCTATTAACCACTATGCCGCCTTGGCTCATCATTGCGCTTGTGACCGTATTGGCATGGTTTGGTGTCCGTAAAATCTGGTTTGCACTGGCATGCGGCGCCGGACTTTTTCTCATTGGTGCATTTGGACTATGGGGCGCATTGATTGATACTTTGGCACTGCTCATCGTATCAGTGTTGGTGACCGTCGTGATTGGTATTCCTATTGGCATTGCTATGTCGGGCAGTAAAATTCTTCGCAAGGTTGTGACGCCGATTCTGGATGTGATGCAGACCATGCCAAGTTTTGTCTATTTGATACCCGTATTGATGCTATTTGGGATTGGCAAAGTGCCTGCGTTATTTGCCACTATTATTTATGCCTTGCCGCCACTGATTCGGCTGACGACATTGGGGATTACCCAAGTCAATCACGAGATGGTCGAAGCAGGGCGCTCGTTCGGTAGCACACACTTGCAGCTGCTCATTTGGATTAAATTGCCGCAAGCATTACCCAGTATTATGGCGGGCGTGAATCAAGCGGTGATGATGTCGCTCTCTATGGTGGTGCTCGCTTCTATGATTGGTGCACCGGGGCTTGGCGAAGATGTGTTGCAATCGATTCAAACGCTTAATATCGGTCAGGGCTTGCAAGCAGGCACGGCGATTGTCATCGTTGCCATTATCATTGACCGTATCACCCAAGCGTTCGGTCAAGGTAAGCGTGCTCGGCAAAAAACCATCGATGCTGGCAGGCATCCCATTGGTTAATTATCAGTGCCATGGTCGAATGTTCAACACGCCCTAATCATAATGATAACTAGAAAAATAAAAATGAGAACCATCATGAATCATATTCAATTGGAAAATATCAGCAAGATTTATAATGCCAATAGCTCGCAAGCAAAGTCTGCATTGGCATTACTAGCAGAAGGTATGGATAGTATTCAGGTAAAGGAACAAACAGGCTATTCGGTCGGGCTTTATGACATCAATTTAAGCGTTAAAGCAGGTGAGCTGCATTGTATTATGGGCTTGTCAGGTTCAGGAAAATCAACCTTGATACGCCATATCAATCGTTTGATTGACCCAACCAGCGGTAAAATATGGGTTGATACTTCTATTAATGCTAAGCCGTCTACTATTACTAAGCCCTCCACTAATGCCAAACCCTCTGCTGATTTATTAGAAAATGGAAGATCATCGTCTGCTATTAATGTTTTAGAGCTAAATGATAAAGCGCTACAGCATTATCGCCAGCAGACAATCAGTATGGTTTTTCAGCATTTTGGTTTGGTGCCACATATGACGGCGCTGCAAAACGTCGCTTACGGCTTGCGAGTGCGAAAAATGAGTATCAAAGAACGCCACGAGGTTGCTCGGCATTGGCTTAATGAAGTTGGGCTAGCAAATTTGGAGAAAAGTTACCCTGATGAGCTGTCAGGAGGGATGCAGCAGCGTGTCGGGCTGGCGCGTGCCTTAGCAACCGATAATCCGATATTGTTGATGGACGAGGCTTTCTCTGCCCTTGATCCGCTCATTCGTGCCCAATTACAAGACCAACTACTTGAGCTACAAGCACGGCTAAACAAAACCATCGTCTTTATCACTCATGATATCGATGAAGCGATTAAGGTGGGTCAGCGCATTAGTATTTTAAATGGCGGGCGTTTGGTACAAACGGATACACCCAGTGAATTGCGCCATAACCCAGCTGATGAGTATGTGGCTCAGTTTATGGGTGCCAAAATTTAATTTAAAAATAATACGACGTTTTATAAAATGCTGTTTTATAAATGGCACCTGCAAAATGATAGATTTCTGTCTATATCATTATTCTTACACTGTTGTTAAAAAAGTGTAGCAACCCATTAGTTACTATTAAAGTAAACTCCATCATCGATGTATACTATTAAGATACTCTAATAATGTATTAGGGCGTGTCCTCAATCTGAACGAAAGCAACCAAATGGACTGAAAACGGTTAGATTTTGCCAAGCTAAGTCAAATAGCTGATTCATATCTCGATATTATTTGCGCTATTTTCCTTGTTTGACGGCAATTTATCTCATTCTTATCATCATTTTTAAAATGAGGACACGCCCTAGCTTTGCTAAAATTTCGATTTATCCACTCTCATTGATCACGTAAGAAGACCATGAGCGAGCATAAAAACTCAGTTTATGATCGTAAGACTTCGTAAAAAGGACCTCGCATGCCGCATAAGAAAATTCGCCATAATGATCGTAGTCATACTAATAAATTAGCGACAGACTCACCACGTGATTCATCACGTTGGCTAAAGAATGTCAGTGCCGTTGGTGTCACGACAGTACTGAGTGCTGGCATATTGGTCGCTTGTGGACAAATGAGTTGTGCGGAGAGCAATGCAAGTAGCACGACTAAATCAGCCAAGCAAAACAGTGGAGTAACTAGCTCACGTGATATGTTGCCCTCCGATATGCTTGGGCAAATGCAAGCACTGCCGCAATTGACAAAAGGCTTAGGTGACACGGGCACAGCCGTCATTGATCCTAATAAACCAACCTTGATTAAATTTTGGGCAAGCTGGTGCCCATTATGCTTGGGCACGTTGGCAGAAACCGAAGAATGGCGTACCGATCCCAAGTTCGCTGATTTAAATGTCGTGACTGTTGTCAGTCCCGGTCATCTAAACGAAAAAGCCGATAGCGACTTTAGCACTTGGTATGCAGGCGTCCAAGCAGACTATCCAAAGCTACCAGTATTGTCTGACGCTTCAGGCGAGCTGATTAATAAACTTGGTGTGCAAGTTTATCCAAGCTGGGCGATACTCGATAAAAGCGGCAACTTGGTACATTTGGTGAAAGGCAATATATCGGTAGAGCAAGCCTATGCTCTCGCTGAAAATGCCAATAATGATTTTGCTGAGCTTAAAACAGGTAGTGCTAAACCAGCAAACGCGCAAACCTTAGACAACAACAGCAAGATTGAAACTATCAAACAAAAAGATGGCGTTTATTATAACGATAAAGGCAAAGCGATTAATACGCGCTCAATTTATTTGGCAGGTGGCTGTTTTTGGGGCGTAGAAGCTTACATGGAGCGCGTCGAGGGTGTCGTCGATGCAGTATCAGGCTATGTCAATGGCGATACTGCTAATCCAAGCTATGAGCAAGTGATTCGTGGCTCAGGTCATGCCGAAGCTGTCAAAGTCACTTATGATGCGGACAAAACAGACCTTGATACTATCTTAAAATACTACTTTCGCGTGATTGATCCAACCAGCCTCAACAAACAGGGCAATGATCGCGGTGTGCAGTACCGCTCAGGCGTTTATTACACCGATAAAGAAGATAAAGCAGTGATTGATGCTGCCCTCCAACGTGTGCAAAGCCAGTATAAACAAAAAATTGTAGTAGAAAATGAGCTGCTAGACAATTTCTACTTAGCTGAAATGTACCATCAGGATTATCTGGCAAAAAATCCAAACGGCTATTGTCATGTTGATTTAAGCCTTGCCGATGATAAGCCAGAAGGCACTGCGCGTACCAAGCTTTCACCTGCAAGTACCGTTGCTGAGACCTTAGATCCTAAGCGTTATGCAGGATTTGATAAAGGCGCATTGAAAAATACGTTGACCAAAGCACAATACAATATCACGCAAGATGCCGGTACTGAGCGCGCCTTTAGCCATGAATATGATGACTTATTTGCACCCGGTATCTATGTCGACGTGGTGAGCGGTGAGCCTTTATTTTTATCAACCGATAAGTACCAGTCTGGCTGTGGTTGGCCAAGCTTTACCAAGCCGATTGATATGCAAGTCATTACTCAGCATGAAGATACAGCCTTTAATATGGTACGTACTGAAGTTCGTTCGCGAGTAGCAGACTCACATCTGGGTCACGTATTCCCTGATGGGCCAAAAGATCGTGGCGGTCTGCGCTATTGTATCAATGGCGGGGCGCTACAGTTTATTCCAGTCGATGTGATGCCGCAGTCAGGCTATGCGCCATTAGTGAAGTTGGTTAAGCCTGCAAAACCTTAATTATTAATACTGATAATCGACTTTATATAGAGACGTTAAGATAATTCTTAGCGTCTTTTTTATGATTGATGCCTTGAGCATAATTACTATCACAGCATGATGGTTCGTTTTATTATCGTTGTATTTTTGCTGTTATAGCCGTTGAATTATGAAAAACCAACCAAACTTCGTTATACTCAAAAGCTGAGCGTTTTCTATTATTTATACTTTTATAGTTATGTATACCTATTTCGTCGCTGGATTTGTTTGGCGGCTTTTCATTTTTGTATTTAAGGCTGTAACATGACCGTTACTCATACCTCTAAACCTTTCGAACCTATTATTACCTCTTTACTCGATAATGATTTATATAAATTTACGATGCTGCAAGCCATGCTGCATCAGTTTCCACAGACACATGGTGTGTATCGCTTTCGCTGCCGTAATAACAAAGACACGCTGTATCCATTGGCTGATATTAAAGAGGCGCTAGAGCAGCAGTTAGACAATTTATGTGAATTACGATTTTTAGAGGATGAACTAGAGTACTTACGTGGTTTGCGCTTTATGCGCTCAGACTTCGTTGACTATCTAGAATTGTTTAAGTTGAAACGTCGTTTTATTACCGTCAGTACGGATGATAAAGGTCGCTTATTTATCGATATCGAAGGGCCGATGATTCAAGCGATGTTCTTTGAAGTGTTTGTACTCGCCATCGTTAATGAGCTGTATTTTGATGCGCTATCGAATGCCAGTGTGATTGAAGAAGGTCAGCGCAGATTGGATGAAAAAGTCACATTGTTGCATCAATATGCGACAGAGCAGGCAAAATGTGATGCTAATACGCCGCCATTAATCATCGCTGATTTTGGTACTCGTAGACGTTTTAGCAAAGCTTGGCAAGCCCATGTGGTTGAGACTTTGCATAAAGCGGAACCAAAAATAGTGAGCGGTACTTCCAACGTGTATTTAGCGAAAAAGCTCGGAATGACGCCAATCGGTACGATGGCACATGAGTTTATGCAGGCATTTCAGGCTTTGGATGTGCGTTTACGTGATTCACAAAAAGCGGCGCTTGAAGCGTGGGTGCATGAATATCGTGGCGATTTGGGTATTGCGCTGACCGATGTCGTTGGCATGGATGCGTTTTTACGCGATTTTGATTTGTATTTCGCTAAGCTGTTTGATGGTTTACGTCACGATAGCGGCGACCCGTATATCTGGGGTGATAAGGCGATTGCTCATTATAAAAATCTTAAAATAGACCCAAGAACGAAGATTTTAACCTTTAGTGATGGCTTAGATTTGGATAAAGCTTGGGATTTACATCAGTATTTTAAAGGTCAAATAAAGACCAGCTTTGGTATTGGTACTAACCTCACCAACGATATGGGTATCACCCCAATAAATATTGTCTTAAAATTGGTTGAATGCAATGGGCAGCCAGTTGCTAAGCTGTCAGACAGTCCAGGCAAGACCATGATTAATAACGACACGTATCTTGCCTATTTGCGCCAAGTATTTGAAGTCGACGAGCCTGAATAGAATTGACTTAACTTAACTGTCGCTATTCTCTGTTTTATTTTCTTCTTCAGCAAAAGCGGCATCTAGTGCTTGCTGTACGGCATTGATACGGGTTTCGCAAACGCGATAAGCAGCAATTGACTCTTCCACTGTGGTCATCAGATTATCAATATCTGGCTCATCTTGTTGCTGTAATTCAGCGGCATTGGTTTTTAGAATATCATAAGCCGCCTTAAAGGTTTTTGGGGCGGCCTTTTTGCGTTTGCGAGTAGGGGTTGTCATAAGGTTTCCTAATTTTAAAATAAAGTCTTTGATTAAGTTGAATCGACGGTAGGTTGTACTTCTTATTTATTAATATTTACGTCAATAATCTGTGCTTTCGCTTTACCGTCCTTTAAGAGGATGTGCACCGTTTGTTCTGGATGGAGCTGCGTACCGCTGGTCAGTATTTGCTTGTCTTTTGCATCAGTAAGCATGGTATAGCCTTGCTTGAGCACCCGAGAAGGACGGTGCAGGAGCACAATATCACGCAGATGCTCGCTATCACGCTGTGCTTGTATTAACTGCTGCTGTGCCGAATGCATAATCGTTTTTTGGTTATTTTGACTGGCGCTAGTAGCCACTGTTAACTGCTGATAGGCCGCCGCTTGAATCTGTGTGCGTAGCTCACTGGTGAGTCTGGCGGCTTGCTTGACCTGTCGCTGGGCGCTTTGCTGAATACTACGCCACGCATAATCACTGTCTTTTTGCAGAGCGGTTAATTGACCAATCGTTTGTGATTGTATTTGGCTCAACTGGCGTGTCGTTTGTTGTTCAGCGGTGTTTAATTGACGCTGAGCAGCTTGTTTGATTTGCGCTTGGTATTGCAGCGTTTGAGTGACGAGCTGGGCTAAATGCGTCATGATAGCGGCAATCACCTTTGATGGGGTATCAAAGCTAGTATGCGCGACTTCATCTAAGATAACTTTATCACGCTCGTGACCAATGCCAACCCAGACAGGGATGGGCTGCTCGGCAACCAATGCTGCCAATTCATAATCATTTAGATAGGCTAAATCACCGACCGCACCGCCGCCACGAATAATGACTAATAAGTCTGGCAGGTGCTCATAAGTGCCGTAAAACTGCTGTTGGGCGTTAACGATTGCTTGGCGGATTTCGCTTGGCGCATGATTACCCTGAAAGGTCGCGTTATGATAATGGAAATGACAGGCACCTGTGCGCGCTAAGCGATCAGCGTCGGCTTGAAAATCACCTAATCCGGCGGCTTTTTCAGGGGCAATGACCAGCACATGCTCAATATCAAACGGAACAGGCAGCTGTTGATTCAGGTTTAATAAACCTTCTCCTGTCAAGCGATCGACCATCTCTGCATATTGCCGCGCCAAGTCGCCTAACGTGTAGCTAGGGTCAATATCTTCAATAGTGAGAGAGAAGCCATATTGCGCATGGAAGCCTGCGGATACTTTGAGCAATACCGTCAAATCACGATCAAGCGGCATACCTGTTGCGCGCTCAAATTTTGCTAAGACGCGTGCTGCTTTAAAGCGCCAAAGATTACCGCGGCAGCTAGCAATGACCTTACCGTCCTCATCTTTTTCTGCCAATTCAAAGTAATAATGCCCGCCTTTGCTAGATAGGTTGCGAATTTCTGCTTTCACCCATACACGGTGGTTAAAGGTCTGTTTGATAACCATATCAACGGCTGATAAATAGTCACTCAACCGCAGAACGGTATCTTCTAAATTGACTTCTATATTATTTTCTTGCTCAGCTAACTCGGCTTCCAAGGTCGCTAAATCTTTAGCAGGCGCTAATACCTTAGCTGGTTTCATATTTGACAGGTTGGGTTTGCGCATAATAATAGACCAAAAGTGAGGGAGCTTAAAAACGGGCTGTTTATAGAGTAAGAGTCATAAAAAATCAGAAAGGGTAGTTTACCCCAAAAGCGAGCACACAAAAAGAGAAGCCAACCGATCAGCGACTAATATATTCTTATCGCTGATTGGTTGGCTACATACTTTATTAAATAACAAGCCGCCAAATAAGTGCTTTATGAAATAATAATTATTTTATTGGCAACGAAAGTTGATTTTATACTCGTAATCGTCGTCACGTGATAAGTTCGGCGAGCCCGTACCAAGGATCGTACCGAGGACAGCACTGGCTTGCCCAATCATCCGACCAGTATTTTCATCTAAAATACCGTTATAAGTGACTTTGTCATCGACGATAATAACTTGCTTACCTCTGCAAGTCTTTTGTGCGCTGTCTATCGCATTTTGCTGTGCTTTTACTTTGCTATCGGCGATGCCAGTCGTCTCATAAATAGAGTTGGCACGCTGGATAACTGGTGATGAAGGCGTAGTTTGGCAAGCACTTAGGGCGAGTGCTGCCGCCAAAGTAGCAGTCAGTGCAGCGGTTTTATTAATAGTATTCATAAACGATTCCTAATGTCTGTCAGTCTTACATAAAGTTGAATATCACAGCAAAGTTGAGGATGCGCCATGCACGTATCCGTCCATAGGTGGCTCAACAACTATGATGAATCTACCCTATTCGGCTCTGGGGTGTCTAGTCGGTTATTGTGTGCGGTATTGCAGAGACCGCACATATTTATCATATATTCATAGGCGACGTTTACTTATGATGAGCGAAAATGAAAATAAGCGGTACTATGACACAGCAAATCACTTGAAATATAAACCATATCTAGGATAATTGACCTATCCATTTTTAATCAATAAGTCATTTTATGCCATTAATTCCTGCTCCTGCTGGCGTGCTCGAAGTCGACGCGCTTTGGCAACAAGACAATCCTAACAATCCAAATACTGATACAGTGGCGTTACTGTGTCATCCCAATCCGTTATTCGACGGCACGATGAATAATAAAGTGGTAACGACGATGTATCGCTTTGCTCGTGATAATGGTATGCACGTGGTACGCTTTAACTTTCGCGGTGTCGGGCAGTCGACTGGCGAGCACGATTATGCGGATGGTGAAGTCGTAGATGCAATGACCGTGCTACAATGGATTGCAGAGCAAACCAATGCGCGCAAGTTATGGTTGGGTGGTTTCTCTTTTGGCGGTTATGTGACAGCACGGGTGGCTGAGCAGGTACTTGAAGCCCCTAATATTTGGGGGCTAGGCGATTTTGAGATTACTAAAATCGCCCTTATTGCTCCATCCGTTGAAAAAAATGACAGCAGTGATATAAGCTTGCCAGCCGATAAAACTTTTGAGATTTATGGCAATGCTGATGAAGTGATTGACCCTGATAATATGCAAGCATTTGCGGAGCGATTAGGAATTGCTGTTAGCGTTGTAGATGGCGCAGGGCACTTTTTTCATGGGCGTCTGTCAGAATTGAAAGGCTTATTAGAAAAGCATACCTTTGGTAGCGACTCTTAGTTATTACCTAGGGCGTGTCATCAATTAGCACATGAATACATTTAGTGGTCTTAAAATGGCTAAATTTTGCTAAACATCGTCAGAAATTTTGTCAATATGTTCATATTAACGGCAATTTCTTCCTTGTTTATCTACAATTTTTCTCATTTTAAGCCTCACAATCTAATTGATGACACACCCTAGTAATATTAGGATAGAGAACCGCTATCAAGTAATGAGCTCTGATCGCTTCATTTTGACGAGTTCATGCAGAATCAACCATTACCTTACTATTTATTTTGTCTAATGATGAGTCGTATTATGAGTTTATCTCCATTGCAACGTTACGAGCAAGCCGTCAGTACAGATGAGTTTACTCGAGATGAGCAGCAATTTAAGGCCATGAGCTATCTTGATGAGATACATCATCAGCTCATCAATAGTGCGCCACAGAAGAAAGGCTTTTTTAGCTTTTTAAAGTCCAAGCCGACAGCACCAACGGGGTTGTATATGTGGGGCGGGGTAGGTCGTGGTAAAACATGGATGATGGACATGTTTTATGATTCATTGACCATTGATCGCAAGATGCGTCTGCATTTTCATCATTTCATGCAGCGCGTTCATCAAGAGCTAAACAAGCTGCAAGGTGAGAGTGACCCATTAGAAAAAGTCGCCGACATCATTTATGCAGAAGCGGTTATTATCTGTTTCGATGAGTTTTTTGTTTCTAACGTTTCTGATGCCATGATTTTGGGTGATTTATTTACCATGCTGTTCAATCGTGGTATTACCTTGGTCGCCACCTCAAATATTGAGCCATCAGGATTGTATAAAGACGGCTTACATCGTGACCGTTTCATGCCCGCTATCGCTGAAGTGGAGCGTCATACTACGGTGATGAATATCGATTCTGGTATCGACTATCGTTTGCGCGTATTGCAGCAGGCAGAGCTATATGAATCGCCTATGACGAAAGCGAATCATCATTGGTTAGCCAACCGTTTTGCCAGTTTATCTAATAATCAAAAAATCAGTAATGAGCCGATTACGATTAATGGTCGCGAAATTAGAATTAACGCTCGCACTGAGGATATTTTATTCTGTGATTTCCGTCATTTATGTATGGAGCCACGATCAGCATCTGATTTCATCGAAATCGCTAAGCAGTTCAGCACAGTATTGGTCAATGCCGTGCCTGCCTTAGACGATGACTTACGTGATCCGACCCGTCGGTTTATTTATCTGGTTGATGAGTTTTATGATCGCCGTGTTAAATTGCTAGTTAGAGCGCAGCAGTCGATTTTGGACCTATATCAAGGAGAGAAATTGGCGTTTGAGATTGAACGGACACGCTCGCGCTTGCTTGAGATGCAGTCAGAGGATTATCTGCGCATGGAGCATCGGGTCGATGATGCGGCATAATCAAAGCCTCTTCATAGCCGATGGTAATCTACAAGTTGTCGATTAAAGCACTCATGGTCTTCTAATTAAATCATTCACACTCAATATTGATATATATTCGTTTTACATAACGTGTTTTTTGACAGTATTGAGAGCCAACCAAAGCATTGGTTTTTTGCATAAAAGATAATAATAAATAAGGAGCGGTAATGACTACATCCGACGAAAATGATAAAAAACTGTCGACCAAAGATATCACCACAGATAGTATGCCGATTAGCAGTGAAGAAATGATTGGTTGGATCAATTCAAGGCGCAGTATGGGTAATTTGGATTTGCCCGCACCGACACATGCCCAAATCGAAACAGCGATTGAGTGTGCGGCGACAGCGCCAGATCATAAAAAACTGCGTCCATGGCGTTTTATAGTGACACAGGGGGATGCCCGTCATGAATTGGGCAATGCCTTGGTCGCAGCGGCTAAAGCAAAAGCGGTGCAAGAGGGCGAAACGCTGTCCGAAAAGGACATCGCAAAAACTCAAGCCATGCCATTAAGAGCGCCCGTCATCATCACGGTTGTCACAAAAATACAAGCGCACAAAAAAGTTCCTCCTTTTGAACAAATGCTAAGTGCGGGAGCGGCTGTACAAAACCTGATTTTGGCGCTAAAAGCTCAAGGTTTTAGTACAGTGTGGCGTACGGGACTGCTATGTAATGAACCTGCTGTTAAATCATATTTTGACGTTGGTCCAGATGATTATGTGACGGCGTTTGTTTATACTGGCACCAGCCCCAAAAATGAACCCGCCCGTAAACCGATTGATATCGAGTCTTTAGTGCGATTTGAGTCATAATATATCTAAGCGCTGTTTAGTGGCGCTTTTCTCTTGATGAATACCGCTCTCTAAAAAGACAGTCGGTCGTATAGCAAAAAGATAGATAGCCTCAATACTCTAAGCTCTAAAGCGTCATAAGTCATGATAAATAAACCATGATAAATTCTATTAATAATAAATCAGCCAATACGGATAACAGCAAATGACCAGCCCTAATGATAGCAATAAAGACATCAGTAGCGATAATGCTGAGGTGAATACGAATGCCCCTGAAAAGCAAAACAGTCTGCTGGCAGGTATCATCGAACGTGCTACCAAATCGGGTATTGGTCGTAAAAAACTCAATCCTAGCGCGGTAGAATCAGCAGTGGCAAAAAACATGGCGGATATTCACAGTAATCCTACCAAGCTACGTTTGGCGTTTTTAGGCGGTGGTAGTTTTGGCACAGCAATGGCAAACTTGGCTGCACGCAATGGCTGTGATACCACGCTGTGGGTACGTAACAAGCGTACGGTAAAGGCGATGGTAAAAACGCAGACCAATAAAAAATATTTACCAGGTTATAAGCTTGATGACAGCCTTAAATATAGCCATGACTTGGCAGCAGCCGTCAAAGATAAAGACATTATCTTTATTGCGGTGCCTGGTTTGGCTTTTCGTGAGACCCTAAAGAATATTGCACCATTTATCAGTGGTCAGTCTATTGTGTCATTGACCAAAGGTATGGAAAAAGATACTTTTGCCATGATGAGCGACATTATTAAAGATGAGCTACCTGAAGTGAATTTTGGTGTCATGTCGGGGCCAAACCTTGCGATAGAGATCATGAAAAACATGCCATCGGCGACCGTTATCGCCAGTGAGTCTGAGCCATTGCGCCATGCCGTACAAGCCGCATTACATAGTGCGTTTTTCCGAGTGTTTGCCAGTGATGATGTCAAAGGTGTGGAGCTTGGCGGTGCGCTAAAAAATATCTATGCGATTGCAATGGGAATGGCAGCGGCTTATGATGTCGGTGAAAATACCAAGGCAATGATATTGACCCGTGCTTTGGCAGAGATGAGCCGCTTTGGGGTTGAGGCGGGTGCGAATCCACTGACATTTTTAGGGTTGTCTGGTGTGGGTGATTTATACGCCACTTGTAGCTCAGAGCTCAGTCGTAACTATCGTATCGGCAACATGCTCGGTCGCGGTATGAGTATTGAGGCCGCGGTGAAAAAACTCGGTCAAACGGCTGAAGGGGTTAATACTATTCAGCAAGTGCATGAGAAAGCCACCAAGCAAGGCATCTACATGCCTATTACCCATGCATTGTATGCGGTCATTTATGAAGATAAAGCAGCATTAGGTGTGGCGTTACATCTCATGGAAGCGGGCTTCCGTAGTGACGTTGAATTTGTAATGGCGCATGATCATAGTAATGCGGCGCTAACTGCGCAGATGAAGACATCAAGCGATAGCACTGATTATGAAAGTGGCGATACTGACAGTAAGTAAAAACCCCAATGTTAAATGATGACTTTGTTCTAAGAATGATTATTCTGCAAACAACGTCATCATGATAATGCATAAAGGAAGGTTATGAAAATTATACTAGTACGTCATGGTCAAGCAGAAGATGAATCACGTCCAGACAGCGCGCGCCAGTTAACTGGCTTTGGTCAACAGCAAGCAGTGCAGACGGCAGAGTATGTGATGACTCACTATCATCCTGATTATTTTGTCGTCAGTCCTTATGATAGAGCGCAGCAGACGCTAGCAGCATTTCAAACGCGCGCGCCCAAGGTTCCAGCAATCGTACAGGAAAATATCACGCCTTCTGATGATGCGCGTCAAGCTTTAATAGATATTGCGAATATTGACGCTGAGTGTCTGGTAGTGGTGTGTCATATGTCTATCGTTGCTTATATCGCTGGTCTATTAACCGGTGATTATCCTGAATCATTTTCTCTTGCAGAAGCAAGGATGTTTGAGATGGACTTTGTAATGGCAGGTATGGCAAAAGAGATTGATCGTTTTGTGCCCGAGCAGCCGTATTGAGATTAGGTCGAATCGTCAGTGATACTGTTGGCACTTAGTCTATTGACGCTTAGTGGTGTTAAACTGGTTAAAGAATGAAATTGTCTGAATCCTACCTTTAAAACAGCTTTAATAATTAAGGACACGCTTAGTGTTACATGTTTGGTTACGAGCGCAGCATAGCCCGCTAGCTGTCTGGCATGAAGATATTCAGCAATGGCAAACGGTTGATGGTTGGCAACAGCTGCAAACGATCTATGGTAATTATAAAACCAATGCGCAGAAGACTTTGTGTCTATATTTTCCATCAAGCCATATATTGCAGGTAGATACTGAGCTGAATGCGACTCAGCTTAAACAGCTAGGCAATAGCGGCAAGCAATATTTGTTTGAAGAGACATCCTTGACCCCTGTTGAGCAATTGGCGATTCGGCAAATCAGTGAAGCCGATAATCACCAACTGTATGCACTGGCGCAAAGCGATATCGAGTCATGGCAGCAGAGTGCTAAGCTTGCTGGCATGAGCATAACGGCGTTACTGCCTGATTTTTTATTGCTGCCAACGCCGGATGAAGGGGCAGGTCAGCAAGTAACACTGTATCAAGATGAGCAAACCATGCTACTGCGTCAGTCATTGCGACAAGGTATGGCTGTCAGTTATTTGCCCTTGATTTTTGAACGTTTCCCGCATTTAAGTGAAGTGAATATATTGCCGCCCATAACGGCTTTAGATGATTTTTCAAAGCCAACAAATTCGGCAATGCCCACGAGCTTTATGACAGAAACGGCCGCGCTTGTTGCAGATCACCAGTTATTATTAACCACATTGACCACGACGCCCAAGCCTGTTGACAGCCCTGAGCGTCACGCGCTTAACTTCTTTATTAAATCAACGGACTCAAAGCTCTCACCGTATTTGCGTGTGGCAGCGATGGTCGCGTTATCGGCACTGGTATTACAGATGGCGACCGATGGCCTGGAGTGGTATCAGTATAATAAGGCGGCGGTAGCGACCAAAGCTGAGATTGCGGCGCAGTATCAAGCTTGGTTTCCAAACGAGCCATTAAGCTCGCGCACCAAACTGCAAGTGCAATTGCAACCAAAGCTGCGCAGTGACAGCCAAGCACCAGCCTCTCATATGGCAGCATTGACTCGCATATCCCCGTTAATCAAACAGTCTTCACTGCGGGCACAAGCGTTAGTGATGCAGCCATCAGCACTCAGCTTTACCTTGATTGCCCCTGATCGTAATAGTCTTGATAAATTTACGAGCACACTTGTTGCGCAGGGTTTAAATGCCAAGCTTGCACAGGTAGACAGTAATGAGCAAGGGCAGTTTAGTGGTCAAGTTACGGTGAATATGGTAGAAAATAATGACACGACGCAAACCAATGTAGCGGCATCATAATTTATTTGCCAACTAGGCAACGGTAATAAATAGGCAGTGGTAATAAAAGTCAAAAAGGTTGGAAGATGAAACGATTGCAGCGCCGCACCAAACGTAACAACATCACGTCAGAGACCAGTAACAGTATTGGAACCAATGTGCTGTCAACGCGTGTAAATAATTTTCAACAGATGCTATCGTTACGCTGGCAGGCACTTTCGCCGCGTGATCAGTTGGCACTGGCCGTACTGTCTATCTTCTTATTATTGTTCATTGGGGGCTATGGTGGTTATAGTATTCATCAAGCGGCAAATGACAGTAAGCGCGACTATCAAGAGCAAGTGGCGGATTACTTTTGGTTGCGTGCCCAAGCTGGCAATATCGATAGTAATGCGATCAATGCGGCAAACACGGCGGATGGTGAAGCCGCCATGCCACCTGCCAATATTATCAGTGCATTGTTAAACAACTCAGGTATTGCCAACGCTCAAGTCGTTGCGACGGGTGATGCTGTGCAACTGAGCTTCAATCATGCCAGTCAAGCGGTGGTCAGCACCGCACTTGGCAAACTCGAACAGCAAGGTTGGCAGTTCACTCAGCTATCGATACAGCAAGACTTGATTACCAAAGCCATTCAAGTACAGGCGACTGTCACCTCATAAATCGATATGCTGTGGAAACTGGAAGTATTTTACTCCTTATCTACTATTGCCCCAAATTAACTGATCATCAGTTTCTAAAATAACCATTTGTCATTAGCGTCATTGAAAAATTGCACGTTTGACACAATTAATTAACTATCACACAGCCAGAGATGGATATTTAAGATGAATCAATCTTCTGATCGCAAACCTGACACGCATAGCCATCAGCAGACCAGAACTGCTGAACACCAGAGTAATGCGTCAGTTGAAGCTGCATTTGATCATGAAATGACTCAGCAAAGGCAGAGCTATGGGGCGAGTGACAATATGAGCACTGGTAAGCGCCGTTCTTTAATCACTTATAATCACATTACTTATTTTTTATACGTAATCAGCTATTTTACCGCTGGATTACTGTGGGTTGTACCAATTGTGATGAACTATGCGAAGCGCCATGATGCAGAGGGTTCGTGGTTGTCCACGCATTTTGATTGGCAGATTAAAACCTTTTGGTATAGCATCGTATTTTTCTTCTTAGGCATTATTATCATTACCTTTGCATTAGGGGGTTTTGGCATCAGTATGCTGGCTGATAGCAATAATATTGCCATTGGTTCGGTATTATTAGCGGTATTTGGCCTGCTAATCATGATTTTTACCTTCATATGGCATCTTTATCGTATCGTCCGTGGTTGGATAGCCCTGACGGATGGTCGTCCTGTACCTTAGGGACTGTAGAATACACCTGTCAGTTCCTTAGCCAATATGTAGGTATAACTATTAGCACTCTAATACAGAAATTTAGCGCATGAAACTTTGCTCTTATTTCTGTTAAGCTGATATAATCGCAGCGCTTGATTTTATTCGCACTATTCACTCACTATTTCTTTCGAGCAGGGTCTGCCATTACTATGTCTTATGCCTTACTTCGCCCTTTTTTGTTTAAGATGGATCCAGAGCACGCCCACGAGATGACCTTATCTTTATTAGATAAAGCTCACAAAGCACGTGTTTTAGGTTTGGTATACGGTCAGTCAATGCAGCCCACAGACTGTATGGGCTTGCAATTCGCCAATCCGGTCGGCCTAGCGGCAGGACTGGATAAAAATGGTGATTATATTGATGCGTTGGCTGAGCTGGGCTTTGGTTTTATAGAAGTGGGCACGGTCACGCCAAGACCGCAAATAGGCAATGATAAGCCAAGGTTGTTTAGAATCAAGCAAGCGGACGCTATCATCAATCGAATGGGTTTCAATAACCAAGGTATCGATTATCTGATCGAAAACGTCAAGCGCTGTCAATACAAAGGCAATATTGGGATTAATATTGGTAAAAACGCCGATACGCCAGTAGAGCAAGCCGCCGATGATTATGTCTATTGTTTAGAGCGTGCTTATCCGCATGCCTCCTATATCACCGTTAATATCTCCTCACCAAACACTAAGAATTTGCGTGATTTACAAAGTGGTGAGGCACTGACCCAGCTTTTGCATACGATCAAAAATCGTCACAGCCAATTAGCCACTGAATATGGTTTTTATGTGCCACTGGTATTGAAAGTTGCGCCTGATCTAGAGCCGCTACAAGTGGACTATATCTCGCAGCAATTGCTCGATTTTGAGATAGATGGGTTGATTGCGACCAATACAACGTTGAGCCGTGTTGGTGTTGAAGATTTACCTGATGGTGAGCAAGCAGGTGGTCTATCCGGTCGCCCAGTCAGCCACATTAGTACCCAAATTTTACAACAGTTCTCCGATCAGCTAGATGGTAAAGTCGCTTTAATAGGCGTCGGCGGTATTGACAGTGGTGCAAAAGCCGTCAAAAAAATCGAAGCGGGTGCAGATATGGTGCAGCTCTATACGGGGCTCATTTATCGTGGTCCTGGGCTGGTACAGTCTTGTATTCAAGCAATCGGTGGCTATTACGACGCGATGGAGCTATAGCGGATTAATGTCCCTAGCTCATTACCTATCAGATACACAAGACGACTGTCTTTTGAGCTGAGTCATCAAAGATTAATGTGTCACAAAAACGAAAGTAAACATCAGATAAAAATCAATAAGGTATGAGGCGTAGAACATGAGTGGTCTGGATATCGTGATTGCTATTGTTGTTTTGATCGGCTTATGGCGCGGCTTTCAAGTCGGATTGATTAAAACAGCCGTTGGTTTAGTCGGTTGGTTTATTGCCTTGATTGCTGCCACGCGTTTGGCAGGAGTGGTTTCGCCGCAACTATCAGGCATGGTACAAAACCCTGTTTTACAAATGGCAATGGCATTTTTATTGGTAGTGATAATCATATTGGCAATCATGCACTTAGTGGCATTTGTATTTTCAGGCGTGCTTAAAACCTTACGCTTGGGTGTCGTTGACAAAATGGCAGGTGGTGTACTGGGTGCTGCTAAAAATGTACTGATGGTCTTAGTTGTGCTTAGCGTCAGTGCGCCGTTACTGGTGCAAATGCCACAATGGCAAACGTCAGTGCTCGCACCTGAGCTATTGCCTTATGCCCCGATGGGTAAAGCGTTGGTCTCAGATGTGTTAGGTATGGCTTGGGATCAAGTCAATCAGTCGTAAGTATTTTTACGGTTAACCTTTAATGTCTCAATGATTCGATGCTGATAGCTTAGGTTTATGGTGCTAGAGTTTATCGTTTCTATCATATCCTCTTGGTAAGTTATCCTTGATAAAAAATTATTTAATCGCATTTAGAGATCACAAATGCCAATAAATAGTGCATTTTGTTAATAGTCAAAAGATAAATATTCGTTAAATTCTGAACAACAATCATCAGGTCGTCGGTGAGTAACAGTACGCATTTTTGATAAGCTACTGTTAGCAGTCTTGCCACTATTGTAGTACTAATTAATGAGTCAAAATAGGATATAGCTATTATGTGTGGAGTCATTGGAGTTGCAGCTCACGAACCAGTCAATCAGATTCTTTATGACGGTTTGACGATGCTACAGCATCGTGGGCAAGATGCAGCGGGTATTGTCACTTTGCAAGATGGACGACTTTATCTACGTAAAGAAAATGGCATGGTACGTGACGTATTTATGAATCGTCATATGATGAAACTGGTTGGTAAGTTCGGTATTGGTCACGTCCGTTACCCAACAGCAGGCACGTCAAGCAGTGCCGAAGCTCAACCATTTTATGTCAACTCACCTTATGGTATTACTCTTGCACATAATGGTAACTTGACCAATGCTGAGAGTTTGGCCAAGTCTTTATACATCGAAGATCGCCGACATCTTAATACCGATTCAGATTCAGAAGTATTGCTAAACGTACTTGCCCATGAAATGCAAAACTTGGGTAAAACCAAAGCAACGCCTGCTGATATCTTTGAAGCAGTCACGGCTGTATATGGTCGCGTCGAAGGCGCTTATGGCGTGGTCGCTCTGATTACTGGTCATGGTTTGCTCGCATTTCGTGATCCAAACGGTATTCGTCCGCTTATTTTCGGTAAGCGCATGGCACCGAATGGCGGCACCGAGTATATGGTTGCCTCAGAGTCAGTTGCACTGACAGGATCAGGATTTAGTATTATCCGTGATGTAAAACCTGGCGAAGCCATATTCATTGATTTAGATCATAAATTACATACCCATCAGTGTGTTGAGCAGCAAGAATACACGCCTTGTATCTTCGAATATGTGTATTTTGCCCGTCCAGATTCTATCATGGACAACATCTCAGTTTACAAAGCACGCTTACGTATGGGTGAAAAGCTGGCTGATAAAATCCTTGCTGAATGGGGCGAAGATCACGATATCGATGTGGTGATTCCTATTCCGGATACCTCGCGTACGTCAGCGATGGAGCTGGCACTAAAAATGAATATTAAGTACCGTGAAGGGTTTATGAAAAACCGCTATATCGGTCGTACCTTTATCATGCCAGGTCAACAACAACGTAAAAAATCAGTTCGTCAAAAACTCAGCGCCGTACCACTTGAGTTCAAAGGTAAAAACGTTCTTTTGGTTGATGATTCTATCGTTCGTGGTACCACTTGCCATGAAATCATCCAAATGGCACGCGATGCTGGCGCGAATAAAGTATTTTTTGCTAGCGCCGCGCCACCAGTTAAATATCCAAATGTCTATGGTATCGATATGCCAGTACGCAGTGAGCTTATTGCCTCAGGTCATACGGTAGAAGAAGTACGCGATATCATTGGTGCTGATAGATTGATTTTCCAAGATTTGGACGACTTGATTGATGCAGTAAAAGATACCAAGTACAGCAAAGTTGAAGGTTTTGATTGTGCCGTATTTAATGGTTGCTACATCACTGGGCAGATCAATGAAGCGTATCTTGAGCATCTACAAGAGCAGCGCAATGACACTGCCAAGACGGGCAAAAAAGGCGTACAAATAGTGGCTGATACCCCAGTTGATATGATGGGCGTCGAAGAGCTTTAAGCTCTCAATTTCTTAAAAGTATCAGTTTTTTGCAGCACTTTTAGAAAGTAAAAGGCTGGATTCTCATAAGAATCCAGCCTTTTTTTATTTTAAATATAGTTCAATTACAGGGTTTAAAATTATTCATATGAACTATAGTCAGAGCACTTTTAAACCGCTACGGTGTTACCCGCCCTAGATGTACTCAGTGTACTATCTGCGGTCGGTCGCCTTGTAGCGATTCTAAAATTCCTTGACTATAGAAGCTGTTATCCATTCACGTGTTTATCAGTTTTCTAGTATCCACTTAAAAAATTGGTAAATACCCATAGTAAGCCATTAATGGCGGCGATGCCAACGACCATACTGACCAACAGCTGACGGCTGATATGATAAACGAACAACACCAAAATAAGGGCACCAATTTGTGCCATCAATAAATGTAGTTCAGCACTATTTAGCCCAGTCGTTGCCGATAAATTTTGATAAGAAAGGCTGGTCAAAATAAGCAATACCATGACTGATAGTGGCAAGCTCTCATTGAGCCGATGCAGCCAAGGTGTGTCTAACAACTTTCTGGGTATTAAGGCGGGTAGCGCGCGGGTAATAAAGGTCACGGCGGCCATCGCAAAAGTTGCAAAAATAAGGTAACTATTGGTCATTGTTGGCTCCCATCATATTACGCTGCGTCCAAAACCCACGAGCTAAAATCAATAGCATACAGATGGTGATTGCCACCAATAACAACCAATTACTAGTAAATAAGGATGCCACCGCTAAAGAAATGACAGCAATAGCAATGGGGAAATAACGTTTGATACTTTGGAACTGCTCATAAGCTAAGATTGCAAACAGACAGACTAAGGCAAAATCCAAATGTGGTACTAAATCGCTCAGAGTACTGCCGATCATGACACCAACCGTGCTCGCTAGTACCCACCAGCTTTGATTAAATAAGCTCAATGGTAGTATCAACGCTTGTCTTGACTCATTAGGTAAACTGGTCATAACAGAGAAAGTTTCATCAGTCAGGGCAAATAGGCAATAGGTTTTGGCAAGCTTATGTTCTGGTAGGTATTGCAATAATGGCATACCATAAAATACATGACGTAAATTAATAGCGGCAATATTGGTTGCGATGCTACCAATCGGTAAACCAGCGCTCAGCATCGGCAAACAAGCATATTGAGCGGCGCCCGCATACAGTACAATACTCAACATAATCGTTGCCCACACAGGGATACCAGCAACTTGTGCCAGCACACCAAAGGCGATACCCGCAGGTAAATAGCCCATCGCCACAGGTAGGCTTTTTTTGAACCCCGCCGCCCAGTCGTAGCTGGTCTCATGCTGTTGATGTAATTCTTTTGAATGAGTAGTCACATGACATCCTAATTTTTGCTGTTTTTTGGTTATTATTAATATTTTGCGGAAAGATTAATGTTAGAAAACTGGTTTTAAAATGAAGCCTAGCCCGAGCAATGGCAAAAACACCCTAGCAAAAACACACTGGATCGAAAGAACATTACACAGTCGGCTGGAGCTTTTCATAGCTGGCTGTTTGATGAGCTCGGTACAAGAAGCCACCCAAAATAATCAGCCGAAGTAATAACAAACACCACACGCTTAGCCAAATACCAGTCATATCCCACTGTTGGTAGAGCACCCAGCTGAGTGGAAAAAAGATAGCGGCGAGTATCAAAGCTGCGTTACGAATCACATTGCCGGCAGTTAAGCCAAAAAATATACCATCTAGCCAATAGGCACCAACGCCAACGAGAGGTAGTAATACTGCATAAAGGTGGTACTCATATGCCAGCGTAAAAACGGACTCGATATTGGTCATAAATTGCAAATATGTTGGCATCGCAAGCCACCATATCGCACTTAACATTATGGCTAGACCATAACTGACGATACCGGTGCGCTTGACGATAGTACGAAAACGTGGCCAATCCCGTCGTCCTGCTGCTTGACCGCTTAATGTTTCAGCCGATACCGCCACGCCATCGAGAGCAAATGCTGAGATACTTAATACTTGAAGCAAAATAGCGTTGGCGGCTAGGATGACGTCACCACTTTGAGCCGACAAGCGGGTAATCCAAGCGAAACTCAACGTCAAGATTAGAGTACGGATAAAAATATCTTTATTTAATGAAAATAGCCTAAGCATTCTGTCTTTAGAAAAATGTTGCTTGTTGACAGTGAATAAGGCTTGCCAAGATATTTGCAAATGCTGACGGCTGAGCCACAACGCTAGTATCACGCCTAGCCAAAAGGCAATAGTGGTTCCTAACGCCACCCCAACCAAGCCCATCTGCATACCGTAGACAAAAAACAAGGTTAGAATGATATTCAGCATAGCGATAAAGCCTTGCTGGTAAAGCATGTAGCGAGTCTTACCTTGACCAGCAAACCAACCAATAAAGGCAAAGTTCATTAGCTCAGCGATGACGCCCCAAAAGCGTACATCCAAATAAGTCTTTGCCGCTTGCCCACTTTCGGGGTTGGCTGATAGGGCTTGCAAGCCAAAATCTATCAACCAAGGCTTTGCCAGTAACAGAATGCTCCCGATAGCAAACGCTAATAACAAGGCACGTTGCAAGATTGATAGTAGGGGTGATGGGGTTGACGCTCTTGTGGTATGAGTAGAATTATCAACATGATTGACCGATTGTCCTAGCGCTTGAGCCGATAGCCCAGAAGACGCATATTGCAAAAAGTTAAAACTCACGAGCAATAAAGACAATAACTGTATCGCTAAGCCCATCCCAGCAAGTTTAGCCGTGTCATTCATGTTACCCACGATTGCGGTATCGATGACGCTTTGTAGTGGCATGGCTAGGTTGGCCAATAACACGGGCAACGCAATAGCAATGATACGTGTATAGCGAGTATCAATCGGTGGCATAGCACTAGGTGGCGAGGTGGTCATTGGCATTTTTGGCTCGTTTATACTTAAAACCCAACAAGGATTGAGCGTAGAATATTTGCTATTTATGACAAACACAGCTACAAAGACAAAAGCACCTAGACTCATTATTCATGAGGCAGGTGCTTTGATTTAAACGTTACTACTGTTATTTATGGCAGACTTTATAGTCAAATTTATATAAATTAAATAATACCATTAAACACTTATTCAAACATTTTTGGATCATTAAACGTGACAATTTCTTCTTCAAACTCAGGCTTTACTTTCACAATAAAGTCATCGCGTGATAGACCCATACGTAATGGAATCGAGCTTGCAATATACGTTGATGAGTAAGTACCAGCAAGCAGACCAATGAAGAGCGCTACTGAGAACCAATATAGTCCATCACCGCCTAAGAATAGCATGGCAAGTACGACCAGTAAAACAGTAGAAATGGTCATAATGGTACGGCGCAGCGTCTCTGTCAAAGACAAATCAATTGTCTGGCGCGGCGTGATACCGCGAACGCGTCGGAAGTTTTCACGGATACGGTCATAAACAACAATCGTATCGTTCAATGAGTAACCAATCAATGCCAAAATAGCAGCCAATACGGTTAAGTCAAACGGGAAGCCAAATAACGCAAAGACCCCGATGGTGACAATCGCGTCATGGAACAGCGATAGTACCGCGCCCAGTGCCAGCTTGAATTGGAAACGTAAAGCGACATACCCAAGCATACAGAGCAATGCTAATACCAGCGACATGACTGAGTTTAAGTAGACTTCGTTACCAACTTGGCTACCAATAATATTAACGTTACTGATTTCAACATTATTATTAGGCAGGGTTAATGCTTTAGTCAGGCTACTGTTAAGGCCATCTACGTTATCAGACTGTGGCGGCAGGCGTACGAGGAGTTCTTCTCGCGTACCGAGATACTGTACCACGGCATCATCAAAGCCATTATCGGCCAATGCTTGTACGACTTCAACTTGCTCGACAGGTTGCTCGTAACGCACATCTGCGGACACACCACCCGTAAAATCAAGTCCTAAGTTTAGACCGTTTACTGCAATCGCAATGATACTACCAATAACCATCAATAGAGATAAAAGTGCCATTGGCTTTTCTATCTTCATAAACGGAATAATACGCTGATTGCCAACGGCTTTGATACCGCCTTCAGCGATTGCAGCCGCATCATCAGCGGCATCACCTGATTCTACATCAGGATTGGCTGCTTGGGTGGCCAGTGCTTGACTGTCTTTACCCGCATCCTTACCACTGCTCAGAGCTTTGTCTTTTTTTGATTTAGCGGTAGTCGGGTTGTTGGCTTTGGTATTACTACCTTTACCATCACGGCGTGGTTTTTTACGGCGGCGTGTGCTGTCGTTATTTACCTCGCTGTTTGAGCCACCTGAACCATTTCGATCTGGATTGTTCTGCTGTTCTAAAGGGTTATTCTTATCGATCGCCATAATGTTCTCCTAACCGATGCTCAAACGTTTGATAGATTTACGCTTACCATAAGCAATTTGTACCAACGCACGTGTGACCAAAATCGCGGTAAACAGTGAGCTGACAATACCAATAGCGAGCGTAATCGCAAAGCCTTTAATCGGACCAGTACCAATCGCAAATAGGATAAATGCGACCAATAAGGTTGTAATGTTGGCATCGAAAATACTACTAAAGGCGCGATCAAAACCTGCCACGATGGCGGATTTTGGCCGTACCCCGTTTGCTAGCTCCTCACGTATTCGCTCAAAGATTAGTACGTTGGCATCGACGGCCATACCGATAGTCAAAACGATACCGGCAATACCAGGCAAGGTAAGTGAAGAGCCTAAGATTGACATAATAGCAATGATGATAATAACGTTCACGGCCAGCGCCACGTTGGCGATCACACCAAACAGACGATAGAAGATAATCATAAACGCAAAGACTAATAGATAACCAACCTGCGTAGAGAATAGACCTTTATCAATATTTTCTTGACCTAATGATGGGCCAATAGTGCGTTCTTCTACAAAGTACATCGGTGCGGCAAGTGCGCCTGAGCGTAGCAGTAGTGCAAGCTCGGCAGCTTCCGCGCTACTATCTAGCCCAGTAATACGGAAAGATGAGCCAAGGACCGCTTGAATATTGGCACGGTTAATGACTTTAGTCTCAGCATAAGGTGTTCTAACTTCGACAGTTTCGCCAGTCTCTGGATCTTCTTCGTAAGTGATTCTTTGCTTGTTTTCGATGAACAACACTGCCATCTGTTTGCCAACGGCGGTACGAGTGGCATTTTGCATGAGCTTACCACCAGCACTATCTAAAGTAATGCTCACTTCAGGAGAGCCGCTTTCATCCACACCAGTTTGAGCATTGGTGACTTTATCACCAGTGACAATCGCTTGACGTTCAAGCAGTACCGGCGGACCATCAAGTGTCTCAAACGGGAAAGCTTCGGTACCCGCTGGAGGGATACCGCCCGTATAGTTTTCGCTGTCTTCCGCAACCATACGGAACTCAAGGTTTGCGGTGCGCCCTAAGACACGTTTTGCCTCAGCAGTATCTTGTACGCCAGGAAGCTCGACGACGATACGACTGGCACCTTGTGATTGCACCAAGGCTTCAGTCACACCAAGCTCAGCAATACGATTGCGAAGGGTGGTCAAGTTTTGATTAACCGCATAGCTATTGATTTCATTAAGCGTTGCATCGTTGTACGCTAAAATCAGTGCAGGACCTTGCTCATCAATAGAGGATTGCAAGCTAAACGTATTGCCCATTGAGCCTTGCAAAACATTCTGTGCACGGTTACGAGCATCTGTATCAGCGAAATGTAATACCACACTTCGATCTTCGGTCTTAATGCCTTTGATCGCAATTCGCTCAGCACGTAGCTCGCGACGCATGTCACGACTGGCACTGGTCAAACGCTGTTCAAGCGCCTTATCCATATCGACTTCTAGTACAAAACGCACACCGCCACGTAAATCAAGGCCGAGCTTCATCGGTTTTGCACCGATATCACGTAGCCACTGCGGCGTCGTTTGCGCCAAGTTAAGCGCGACGACATAGTCTTCGCCTAGGTTTTGACGCAGTACTTCCTGAGCTTTGAGCTGATCGACTGGATTGTCAAGACGTACCAGTGCACTGTTGCCCTCAAAGGTTCCATCGTGGTTATTGATGCCAGCCTCTTCAAGCAAGCTTTGAGACTCAGTCAAGATACCTTCAGACAGCTGTGTGCCTGCAGCGGCGCTTGTAATCTGCACGGCAGGTTCATCAGGATAGAGGTTAGGAGCAGCATATAGACCGGCAATGATTAGCACGACGGCAATAAGTAAGTATTTCCAAGCGGGATATTGCATAATCACTTCTTTAGGTTGATAAACGACTGGCGACGTAGGCCACAAGTTAGCAGATGGGAAGTTAGCGATAGCAATGGTTGAGTGCTGTATCTAGCAGTCGTCATCATGCACCATTGCGATCATCCGCGATGATAGTAAAACAGTAGAGCAAATAATACAGACGTATCTTTATATAGTCATCAAAAATATATAGTCAGCAAAATATCACTGATAAAACCAATAAAGACAGCATGGTCAAAAGCATAAACATAAATTGTCTATACTCTATGAGACTGTTTTTACATCATTGCTCTATAGCGAAAAATGACCGTAAATAAGGTACGGTCATTCTTAGGCACTGTATTAATCACTATATTTATTAATGAAAGATGAGGGCGTGTCCTCAATTCAATCGATTACCCTCTAAATGGGCTAAAAATGGCTAAATTTTGCCAAACATCGTCAAATAGCTTATTAATATCTCGATATTATTTGCGCTACTTTCCTTGTTTAACGGCAATTTATTTCATTTTTACCACCATTTTTAAAATGAGGACATGCCCTAGTAATCATCAATAAAACGCGACTAATATTTCAATCAATCATTAAACGCTTTCGATTGTGCCAGCAGGTAACACTGAAATAACAGAAGCACGTTGTACTTTGACATCAGTATTATTGTTCAGGCTGACCACCGCATAGTCACCTTCAATGGCTTTGATACGGCCCATCAAACCACCAGCAAAAATAATTTCGCTACCGACAGTCAATGCATTGACCATGGCACGATGTTCTTTGGTACGCTTAGATTGCGGACGAATCACTAAGAAGTAAAAAATCGCAAAAAAGGCAACAGGCAATAGTATTTGACTAAATAGTGACATAGCACCAGCAGCTTCTGGTGCAGCATGGGCAGCTTGGATAAATAACAACATAATTTCTCTCAGTAAGTCATAGATAATAATAAAATTAAACGCATAGTAACAAAAAATCCCAGACTTGGTAACTGTTAATCATAGGCTGAGTATGTTTTTCTTAAGGTAATGGCATGCTAGCGGTCATTACTTTTCGCAGCAATATTTTTACCACATCATATAAGTGACGCCAAAGCGCTGAGAGTATAACAAAATTCAAGCAGCGAATGGATGCTAGGTAGTAGTAGCGTAGCAAAAGGTATGGTCAAGGATACCAAAAAACAAAGACTTAACAATAGCGTCTTATTGTGAAATGGCATCATCAATGCTACTATCAAATGGCAATAATTCCCTGCATTTAGCACACGGTTTATTAGTATATAATAGATCCTATTATCTGCTGCTAAATCAGTTTTGAGCAGCGAGTTACCATCGTTTTAGCAGATAACTAATAGCTAATTAATCATGTTTGTTTTGTTGTTTGCCTTTAATAGCTTAGTATCGTTTGCTCATTATATTATTATCCCTTTTACTTTTTTTCTGTTTAGGTTACCTAACTTGTTTACCACTTTTATGTTTGTACCTCGTTTGTGTCGTCCGCGCGCTTGTAAAGAAGCGTCTGCTAAACCTCCTCCGACATCACGCTATTCAAAGCGTCTTCGTCGTACCAATTCAATTGCTGGGTTATTAGCGCTGACGGCGATGCTGCTATTGCCATATCCAGCTTTTGCCGCTGATGCTTTAGCAGAGCCGACCGCGATCAGTGTGTTATTACTCATACTTTTTGTGGTTGTCGCCATCGGTATCTCGTTTGTCTGTTCATTGGCTGAGTCTGCATTACTGAGCATGACGCCGTCTTATATCGCTGATGTTCAAGAAAGCAATCCGAAAAAAGCAAATATGCTAAGACGCTTAAAGGTTGATAACATCGATCAGTCATTGGCGGCTATTTTGACTTTGAATACAGTGGCTCATACATTAGGTTCTATCGGTGCTGGTGCCCAAGCCACGATTGTGTTTGGTAGTGCATGGTTTGGACTGTTTTCTGCCATTATGACCTTGGCGATTTTGTTTTTATCTGAAATTATTCCAAAAACGCTTGGGACACTGTACTGGCGTCAACTAAGCGGTATGGTCGCTTATTTCGTTCGAGGCATTATTCTGCTGTTGTATCCACTTATTTGGATATCAGAAAAGTTAACCAAATTGCTAGTACGTGGCAAAGAACCCCAAGCATTCAGTCGTCGTGAATTTGCGGCACTTGCCAGTATCGGTGAAGAGTCAGGACAGATTGACCCATTAGAATCGCGCATTATTCGCAATTTGCTGGCATTTGGTGCGATTAAAGTCGAAGATATCATGACCCCGCGTTCGGTGATGTTGGCGTTTGAAGAAAACAAAACAGTCGCTGAATTATTGGTTGATCGCCCAAAACTGACATTTTCACGACTGCCAATTTATGATGGTGACTTAGATAACATCACAGGTTTTGTATTAAAAACAGACATGTTATTAGCAAAAGTAAACCATGCGATGCACAAGCCATTGACTCAGTTTAAACGTGACATTACTTTTGTTTTTTCAAAAATGAAACTGTTTGATTTGTTAGAGCTGATGCTAAAAAACCGTATTCATATTGCGATTACAGTCGGTGAGTATGGTGAAGTCAAAGGTTTGGTTACTTTAGAAGATGTCTTTGAGACTTTATTGGGACTTGAGATTGTAGATGAAATAGACCGCGTCGAAGACATGCAAGCACTGGCTCGACAAATGATGGACAGACGAGTAGAGCGATTGGGTATGAAGCTTAGTGATGATGAACAACAATACGAAGATAATAGTACGGACGCTAAGTAAGCTTCCGTTTGGCTTATTAAATTGAGATTGGATTGACAGAAAGCGATCTAAAATTAGGGCGAAAACAGAGTCGTGTACTGCGTAAGTGGCTCAGTTAGTATATTTTTTATTTATAGTAGAGATGGGCAGTGACTCATATTTTCAGAAATAATTGTGCCATATGATTGGTATTTTAGTATTCGCAATAATTACACAGGGTGTCACATAGCTGTGAGAATTGAATGATAGTCTCACTCTATGGTAAAAGTACGCTGTCATCATTAATAAGTAGGTGATGATTAAACAGATATTTTTCACAAGTAGAATGAAGAGGGCACACGCTAGCCAGTGCTTGCTTCATTTATCACGATGTTAATGAGTAATAAACGACTACTATATTTAATCAATAAAAAACGTTAGTCATCAAAAGATGGCAACAACGATAACAGCATTGCTAAGGATTATGATGAAACGATTATGGGGAAAAGGGCTTTTGGCATTATTGCTAAAAAGTGCCAGCGTGGCGGCGGTAGTGACCGTTGTAAGTACTGTGAGTATCAGTGCACAAGCGGCAGCCATGACCGAAGCTTTGGTGCAGAACTATATAGCAGCAATGAAGTCATCAGCGAATAGCCAAAATGTCAATCAGGTCGCGCGTCTTGTCTCTGACGATGCACTGATTTCATTATCTAGAAAAGGTAAGTCTACCAGTTTAGATAAAGATGCTTATTTGAAGTTGTTGCAAAATAGTTGGAATAACACCTCTAATTACCGTTATGATATTTCTGTGGATAACATCGTTATTACGGGCGATCAGGCCAAAGCCAATGTCACGACCAATGAGAGCTGGGTAAAAGATGGTAAAAATGTCTCATTTGTCACTACCTCAAGAGTGACGCTGACGTTATCGACTGGTAATGCGGTGCTGCTACGTGCCGTATCACAAGTAACGATTAATTAATCGTTACTCGACTAATAACTCAGTACTGGCTAGTCAGCAATTAGACATTATTAACAATTAGGTATTAATGGATAAGCATTGATTAAGAAATGTCTTGATCAGTGGATAATCAAATAAGATAGTGCATTAATCAGGCTCTTCGAAAGCTAAGCATTCCATCATTAATAGCTATGCAGATTCACAATGTTGAATAATTAAATGATTGATTGCATTTCGTGAATGGTCTGAAAATTGACTCAACTTATGATGATTATCTTTTTATATTAGACTGGTCTTTGCTTCACATTGCATACTATACTAGCAAGCAACTTTATCTTATCACTTTCTGTCGTTAGGAAACTTCCAATATCATGTCTACTGTGCTATCAAAATCTCACTCATTTATTGCGTTGCCATTGACGCTTGCGGTATCAACTCTACTTATCAGTGCTTGTAGCAATACCTCAGCGGTAAAAAAGGGTGCGACCAATAGCTCATCTGTTATTACTAAACGCCCAGCTACTAAAGCGCCTGCAGCAAGCAGCAGTACGGACTATTCAACGGCATATTTAGATGCAGATAGTTTGGATGAGTTAGCCGATTTACTCGAAGCCACTGACATGACTATGGTGGAAGGCAACAAACTTGCTATTCAGCAGTATGGTGATTTATGGAGTCGCTTACGTGCTGGCTATCGTATGAATGGCGGTCAGCCGACTTATAATCAGCGTATTGAAGGGCAAAAAAGCTGGTTTACCAGTCGACAAGACTATTTAAACCGTTTAACTGCACGTGCCAGTCGCTATATCTATCACACTGTACGAGAAGCTGAGCGTCGTAATATCCCGACAGAGCTGGCTTTATTACCTGTTATTGAGAGCTCTTACGATCCAAGTGGTACCAGTAGTGCAGCAGCAGCAGGCTTATGGCAGTTCATTCCAAGTACGGGTCGTATTTATGGTTTGAATCAAAGTAGTACCTATGATGGTCGCCGTGATGTCATCGAATCAACTCGCGCCGCTTATGACTTCTTGACCGCACTGCATAACCAGTTTGGCAGTTGGGAGTTAGCATTGGCCGCTTATAATGCGGGTCCTGGTCGCGTGCAAAAGGCCATTGATGCTAATAGAGCTCAGGGTTTACCGACAGATTATTGGTCTCTGAGATTGCCTACTGAAACGATGAACTACGTGCCTCGTTTCTTGGCGGTAGCGGAAATTGTTGCCAAGCCTGAGCAGTATGGTGTCTATTTGCCAGCTATTGCCAACCGTCAGCATTTCCGTAGTGTGCCAGTGAACTATGGTGTTAGCTTAGCTGAAGTTGCGCAAATGACAGGCGTGAGCTACGACGAATTAGAAAGGCTAAATACGGCCTTAACGTCAGGGCGTGTTGATTCTTCTGGTCCCCAGCGTATTATTATTCCTAATGATGTGAGTCTTAATACCGATGTTAAATTGAGCTCATTGAGAGGCAATGGTACGGGCAATATACTGGCATCGAGTAATACAAGCACACCAAGTAGCACGACCACGACGCCAAGCTATAATAACAAACCCTATACTGGCTCTTCATTACCATCGACAGGTAGCGCCTTGGCTGATTATGCTGCAAGCGCTAGTGTGCCGCAGCAAACGACCAGTTATATATCACCGTCAGTCACGCCTACTAGCAGCTCTGTCTACAGTAATAATGCCTCGGTGCGTACTGAGCCACCATTGAGTACGGCAGAAACCAACAAGATCAATGCTGAGCTAAAAAGCAGCAACAGTCTACCGACTACCTCTGCTCAAATTACACAGAATAATACGATTGTCCAAGAACCACCATTGAGCAAAGAAGAGCGTGATTTTATTGCCAATCAAATTCGCAGTAACACGCCTGAAACCAATGTAATCAATGCTGATGGTAATATTAATTTATCCGCAGTACAGACGCAGCAGTCTATTCTAGAAGCCAGTGGCGAAGAGAAAAAGCTTAGCTTTGCAAAAACATCAGTAAGCAAGCCAAAACCCCAAGGTGCACGTACCACTTATACCGTTAAGCGTGGTGATACCTTGTCTAATATCGCCAGTCGTGCGGGTGTCAGTTGGCGCGATATCGCTGAATGGAATCAAATAGATGCCAGCTCTAAGCTGCTATCAGGCAGTACCTTATACTTATACAATGCAAAAACCATCGAACCGTTGAGCACAGCTAACAATACCGTAGCAAGCCAACCAGAGAGCTATGTAGTACAAAGTGGCGATACGCTGATTGGTACTGCTAACCGCTTTGGTCTATCGGTGACTCAGTTGGCAACCTACAATAATTTGAGTAGTAGAGCGGATCTACTACGTGGTCAAAAGCTATGGCTGATACCAGGTAAGGTGACTGCGCCAGTGACCACACCTGCCGCTCCCTCGACCAAGCCAAGTAAATCAAGCACCGTTACTAAGAACTATAAAGTAAAAGCGGGCGATGGCTTGATTGCTCTCGCACGTCAGTTCAATGTTTCAACTGATACACTTGCCAGCCTCAATAATATGAGCACTACAAGCTCACTATATGTTGGTCAAACGCTAAAAGTACCTGCAAGTGTCGATTTCGATGCAGCAAACACCTCAAGCGCTAGTAGCCGTAACAGCAGCTCAAGTTCGGTGGCAACCACCAATTACAAAGTAAAATCTGGCGATACTTTGATCGGCATTGCCAATAGCGTAGGTATCAGTCCAGCTGAGCTTGCGGCGGTGAATAGCAACTTTGATGCAAAAGCACGCTTACAACGTGGTCAAACCATCAAAGTACCCGTGTCTAAAGGATTGGTTGATCGTCAGCTAAATGATAAAACTGTCAGTTATAAAGTAAAATCAGGCGATACGTTAACAGGCGTGGCGCAACGTTATAATATCGGTCTTAGTGACTTGGCAACAGCGAACAACCTGAAAACCAACTCTAATTTGATACTCGGTCGTACGATTACGATTCCTGCCAGTGGCAGCGTTGTAGTGACCTCTAGTAGCAATAACCAAAGCAGTAGTACGGCTAGTAGCACTGCCGCGACTAGCACAGCGAGCAGTGGCAAAAAATTGGGCAACACCGAGAGCTATAAAGTTAAATCTGGTGATGGTTTGATTGCTTTGGCACGTCAATTTGGTGTTTCGATAGACGACTTGGCTGCGACCAACGATCTCGCGACCAATGCCCAGTTACAGCGTGGGCAAACGCTTAAAGTACCAAAGCTCACAGTGAGCTACACCGTTGGGTCAGGAGACAGTTTGATTGGCTTAGCACGTAAATATGGCGTCTCTACGCAAGAGTTGGCTGAGATGAATAATATCGCGGCGGATACGATGCTACAGCGCGGTCAGCGCTTGACCGTACCTAATCGTTAAGAGTAAGCGGCTTAGTGAAATAATAGCCAAGTAAATACGATTAAGACAGATTATTCTGCACAAAAAAGCTGCTCTTTATAAGAGCAGCTTTTTTTTATCTGTGACATTCAATTCTCAAAATATTTAATAATATTTATCAACTAGACGGTTTGAGTTTTGATAGTCTCAAGATAACTTCTAATATTGCTAACATAATGCATCGCTTGACCATAACGACTATTGGCAGCTTTATTATCAGCTAAGTACGCATAAACGTTCGCCCAGCTTTTATCATCAATACCCTGATCTCGCAGTTTACGCTGAATACTCTTGACTGCATTTGGTCCCATGTTGTAGCCGGCAAGCGCAAACCAAATACGATCTGTCTTTGGCACATCAGCAAAGTCATCTTTCATTTGCTCTAAATAACGCGCGCCGCCGCCGATACTTTGGTAGGGATCGACGCGATCTGAGACGCCCATTGCTTTGGCTGTATTATTGGTCAACATCATAAGCCCACGCACGCCCGTTGGCGATACGGCATTGGCATCAAGGTGTGATTCTTGGTAACCCATGGCCACCAATAATTCCCAATCATGATTATAATTGCGTGCTTGCTCTTCAAAAGACGATTGATAATCAGGCAGTTTTTCAGTCAACGTTTTTTGGAAATGATCTTGGCTATAGGCGTCTTTTAGCAAGTTTTGATTGTAAAAGGCAGCAAGTTTTTGTGTGTTTTTCAGCTTAATGCTGTCACATAAAAAGTAACTGGCTTTTTGTGATAATGGGTCATTGGATGAATTGAACGTCCAACTGACTTTTGGATGTAAACCATTCTTTGTTAAGCTGGCGTCATAGCCGCAACTGATGTTGATAGACGATAAGTTAAACTTGCTCTTTAACTGTGTACTGGCCGTTGTCAATGCCATGTCTACCTCGCCCGATCTCAGCGCCTTTAGAGCAGTTTCTTCATTGGCATACGCTTTTAGATCGATATCAACGCCAAGCTCGTCAGCATAAGTACGTACCAAATCAAAACCAAAGCCATGTTGAAAACCGTCAGTCGCAAAATAAGTGCTGTCACCGGGGACGGCAGCGATGGTTAACGTGCTTTCTAGCATGACGTTATCATAGGCTGGCACTGGCGCACGCATCGTCGTCAGACTCTCAGCAGGTAAAGAGAGAAGGGCAATACTAGAAACTTGCGCCAGCTTTTTGGTTCTAGAAAAACGACTCGATGTCGTCGGGGTAACGGATGAAACGATGTTACTTTTAGTGTTCGGTAGGCGTTTAGATGGACGCAGTAAATAAGAAATACGGCGTCTAGCCCCTTGCGCAGATACTTTCACACGATAAGTAATACGCTGCATGGATGTCTCCTGATTTTAGCCATCCTGCTTACCGTAAAACGCTTGTGAATGTATGCTTATAAAGTAGTCATACATCGATGTCGCATTTTAGACAACCATGCACTTCTCAATAGGATAAGTGCGTCGTCATCTTATTTAATAATAGTGCCGCTAATGAATTTTTATCAGATGTAGCGGTGCAGTTTTTAATTAGCTGGTTATCTACTGGCGTATTCGGTGTATCAGGTAAGAGGGCTAAAAAATCTCTCAAAATATCAATATAAAACATCGATATAAAGTATCAATATAAAATATCGATATAAAGTATCAATACAAAATGATGAACGCATAACACCGCGAAGGATATAAATCGGATGATTCCTTCATCGATGCATAGATGGGGCTAAGAATAAAACAACTATATATTAAACATAGGTAAGGTCATGAACTAAGTTATTGAGACAAAACAAAGAATGAGCGGGGTGCGTATGCACTCAGCTTTTCTGTGCTGATATTAATGACCATGTCCTCTTTAAATCATTTGTAATAGAGTCAACAGTGATTAATTTTTTGTCCAGCAATAAGGGTAAGCAAGTCGCTATTTTCATTACTAATAAAAAAATGATAGAAGATTTACTCAAACATTCTATCAGTCAGCGGTTGCTAACCCAGTATCGCGACACTTAAATCAAGACATACCATGCTGCTGAAAATATATCACGCACAGTGTGTCTATTAGTAAATCGTCCAAAACCTCGTTATCTATATGACCTCAATAGCTACACAACATAGTGAGATTTTAGGCGGTTATACTCATTTAAGTACCATAACCGGAAGCTGTAATAAATGGGAAGCCTCATGACAAGACATTCTTTCTTCAGATATTAATATGCGGATATTCCTTGGATTATTCAAGTGTGGTTAAGAAATTAGCGATAAAACTTAACAATTGGGCTATAGACGGTTAAAAAGCCCCTTGTTATTGATACACTATTGAAAATTGCAGCCGCAAAAATCATGCCTATTGGGCAACCATACTGATTTTTATTAGCCTTGTTTTCCGAAAATTATTCTAAATTTAGATAGCTATTAGATAGCTATGAGTAGAGTTGAGGAAACAGTTTAAGCAGGATTATCAATATCTACAAAGGTCACGGGTATACCAAATGCTTGAGAAACTATGTGACCGAGTGCTTGAATACCGCCGCGTTCTGTCGCGTGATGTCCACAAGCGAAATAATCAATGCCTAGCTCACGGGCAATATGGGTGGTACGTTCTGATATTTCGCCAGAGATAAAGGCGTCACAGCCCATCAATGCAGCTTGTTCGATCATATCTTGTGCGCCGCCCGTACAAATGCCCACGTGTTCGATAATTCTGTTATTATCGATATGAGCGCTTGTACTATTCGGTGCGCTATAATTGGCAGAGATATGCAATGGCAATCGTCCTAGCGTCTGGGTAATGTGAGTAATGAGGCTTTGAGCATTCTGCGGGGTACAAGTGGCGATATTACCCACTGGATGCGACTCACTAGGGTATAAAGCGCCGATAACGGTCATGTTTAATGCGTCAGCCAACTTGGCATTATTACCAATGACGGGATGGGCATCGAGCGGTAGATGATAACCAATCAAAGAGATACCATGCTGCATAAGTTTACGGATACGCTGACCTTTCATACCAGTGATGGGGGCAGGTTCGCCTTTCCAAAAATAACCATGATGCACCATAATGGCGTCTGCATTGTCAGCAATAGCCGCATCAATCAACGCCTCACAAGCCGTTACACCAGTGATGATGCGCTTGATAGGTCGACCCCCATCTACTTGTAAACCATTAGGGGCATAATCTTTAAAAGCATCTGCTGATAAATAGTCATCACAGAATGTGGTCAGTGCTTGAACGGTAATGGCGGTATCTGAGGGCTCGGTTGCGATATTGTGTGTGGTCATGGTATTCCCTTATAATTGATTCAGTGGGGCAAGCATTTATGGCTAAGATATGGCTTTTGATAATGAGTATTTTAACATGTGGCTACAGTAGGATAGACAATCCTACTCACTGAAATGGTACACGATACGTTACAACTGGGTAGTATTGGCGGTTATAATTTATACATGTAAGCGTGCCGTATAGATAGTGCAAAAAAACAACCATCTAGTGGACTGTGAACGTTTGTTAAATGCTGCTCAATGCGTCCTAATATATACCATGCTTCTTACCTTATTCATTTTCGTCTGTTTGTATCAAATTTATAGAGGTTTTATATGTCGTCATCTCGGAACACCAGCAGCAAGGCGTCTGTATTAAAATGGTTACCTTGGGTTTTATTGCTAGTCGTGATTGCCGCATTTATTTGGTTGTTTGCGAGTATGAAGACGGCATCAGAGCAGGCATGGGAGCCGCCCAGAACCATGCCTGCTGAGCAGCAAGCGTCAGCACCGGTTTCTGATACACCCGCAGCGATTTCTTCTTATCATAATGCGGTTGCTCGCGCCTCACAATCAGTCGTGAATATCTACACCACGCAAACGATGGCAGAACATCCTTATATGAATGATCCTGTGTTGCGCCGCTTTTTTGAGTTCCATGGTGCACCGTCAGAAGAGCAGGGCAATACCAATTTAGGCTCTGGGGTGATTGTCTCAGAAGATGGCTATATCGTGACCAATGCCCATGTGATCGAAAAAGCCGATGAAATTACGGTCGCCTTTAATGATGGTCGTAAGAGCCGCGCTAGAATCGTTGGTACAGATCCAGACAGTGATTTGGCAGTGATTAAAGTAGATATGACCGGTTTGGCACCACTTGGTTTTCGTAAAGAACCTATCCGAGTTGGCGATGTCGCATTAGCGATTGGTAATCCGTTCGGTGTCGGTCAAACGGTAACGCAAGGGATTATCTCAGCGACAGGACGTACTGGGCTTGGGGTCAACAAGTTTGAAGACTTTATCCAGACCGATGCAGCGATTAACCCAGGTAATTCGGGCGGCGCACTCGTTGACGCTTTTGGTGAATTAATTGGTATTAATACTGCCATTTACTCACGCTCTGGCGGCTCTATGGGTATCGGTTTTGCTATTCCTACCGCTATCGTTGAGCAAGTGATGAATGCCATTATCAAAGATGGTAAGGTGAGCCGTGGTTGGTTGGGGATTGAGATACAGTCACAGTTACGTGACCCAACGCAGCTTGAAACCTCGACTGGGGTAGAAGTGCTTAATGTTGTTCCTAAGAGTCCTGCTGCTAAGAGTGGTCTGCGTATCGGCGATATTATTTTGACGATTGACGGTGTTGAGATGACGGATGCCAATACCTTGATTCAGTATGTCGCTCGTAAAGCACCGAATACCACGCTGAATGCGCAAATATTACGCCGTGGCAAAAATGCCCAAGTTAAAATCCTGTTAGAAGAGCGTCCAGCGCAAGAGCCGATGGAACGTCCGGTCATGATTCTTGATGAAAATGTTGGTGGTATAGAAGATCCAAATTTACAAGGTGAGAGACAAGACGTGCCGATGATGTCAGAAGCCGAGCGCGACCGTATGCGTGAAGAGCTGTTGCAGCTGTTTGAAAGAGATGGCGCGCCTTTATAAGGTCATTCTTCATCACATAAAGCTCAATCAAAATAAGCTTAATCAAAATGGTTTGAACGGTTTATAGACAGTAAAAAAGCGCGTTATCTTGAAGATAACGCGCTTTTTGTTTCGAATTTTTTAGCACTACTGTTGTTAGTATTACTCTATAGTAGGCTCGTGATTGATATAAATCACACCCTGCACACGGCAACAGCAGGGCAGGATCTCGTCTTCATCAATCATGGCAAGGGGCGCAAACGGATAGTCAATGACGTGTGAGCTGGCGATACGCTTTATTCGGCAACTGCCACAATAGCCTTCTTTACATTGATAATTGATATCATGTCCAGTGCGTAGCAATCCATCCAGCAAGCTTTCGTCATCATGCAAGTAAAATTGCTTCTTACTCGTCATTACCCAAGTCATAGTCTTATCCTGTTTGTTTCCCTATCATTCTGTACTTTCTAAACTATAGTCAATCCTATATAAATCAGATACGGTGTCAGGCTCGCTTAGTCTACTATTTGTAGTACTTTCGCTCGCCTTCCTTGTATCTAAATTATATGGAAACGACTATATACTCTTTTAAAAACTATTTTTTAAATGAACACATAAGCTCTAAAGCTCAAAATCATCAAAATCGCTGTCTGATAAATCTGAGTCAATCTGACCTACCAAATATGAGCTGATTTCCGTCTCTTGTGGAGCAACTTGTACGTTGTCAGAAGACAACCACGTATTAATCCACGGGATTGGGTTTGATTTAGAATTCGGGAATGCGACTGGCAAGCCAACCGCTTCCATACGTAAATTGGTGATGTATTCAATATATTGGCAAAGAATGTCTTTATTGAGACCAATCATTGAGCCGTCTTTGAATAGATAGCCTGCCCATTCTTTTTCTTGCTCAGCCGCTTTACGGAATATCTCGATGCTTTCTTCATAGCATTCTTTGGCAATGTCGACCATCTCTGGATCATCACGACCGATGCGCATGAGGTTAAGAATATGCTGCGTACCGGTTAAATGTAGCGCCTCATCACGAGCAATCAGTTTAATAATCTTGGCATTACCTTCCATTAACTTACGCTCGGCAAAGGCAAAAGAGCAAGCAAATGACACATAAAAGCGAATGGCTTCTAAGACGTTGACTGCCATCAAGCACAAGTAAAGCTGCTTTTTCAGCGATTTTAAATCGACGGTAATTTGCTTGCCATTGATCGTGTGCGTGCCTGCACCGTATAGGTTGTATAGCGATGAGTTATAATACAAGTCATCGTAGTACTTGGCGATGTCGGCGGCGCGCTCTAGGATATGATCGTTTTGCATAATGTCATCAAAGACGATAGCAGGGTCATTGATAATATTACGAATGATATGGGTATAGCTGCGCGAGTGAATGGTCTCAGAAAACGTCCACGTTTCAATCCATGTCTCAAGCTCAGGAATCGATACCAATGGCAGTAGCACCACGTTTGGGCTACGACCTTGGATAGAGTCGAGTAGCGTTTGATACTTTAGGTTACTGATAAAGATATGCTGTTCGTGTGAGGACAAATTGCCGTAGTCCATACGATCACGTGATACATCGACTTCTTCTGGACGCCAAAAGAACGACAACTGCTTTTCGATCAATTGCTCAAAGATTGGGTGCTTTTGTTGGTCGTAACGCGCCACGTTGACCGGATTACCAAAAAACATCGGCTCTGTTAGCGCATTGTTTGGCGTTTGGGAAAAAATCGAATAAGTCATGAGACTGCCTTTATCATTGATATGGTTATTAAGTTATAGGGTTTTGACTAGATTTGGTTTGAATGAATTATATTACAAGTGCTCTAAAGATATCTGTTCTGACGTCTGTCCATCATTCATATACGCTTTAAATATCTCACTCAGCTCGCTATCGTCCAAACCTTCCAATTCATCGATCGCACTCTTACGCAGCGCACTCAAGCCATCATCATCTGATAGTTGCTGCATTTCTTTCTGTACGTCTTTTTTAGTCGTTCTCTTTACTGGTTTTTTCAATACTTTTGTGGCGACTTTCTTTAATGCTTCTGGTTTTGCTGCTGTGCCTTCGCCTAATTGCTCACGGACGTCTGCGATGTCGACTTCCACTTGTACGATATGCGAGCCACCATCGTTTAGGTCTGAAAATACGTTTGGGATAAACAAACCACCGTCTTTGATGATTGCGGTATATTGCACATGACCTCCGTCGTTTTAGTTCTATCTGTATGTTTTAATTATAACAGTAGCCAATCCCGCCTACCGCTTGTATCTGCTTTGTCGCTGGCGTGCAGTCTATCGTGTCTGACCGCATTCCTGTTGTCTCGATACTACGCTCAGTCACGGACTGCATCGCCATCGTCGTCAGCAGGATATCGCTATAGTCGGGGCTAAACGACCGTGTTAGGACGTCTCTCTTTTTTCTTAATGACTCTTCCGTTTGGACGTAAGCTGTAGGGTGTGCCTCGCGCACCTTTAAACACAATTTCTATATCATCGGTGCGCTGGGCGCACCCTACAACCGTTTAAAATAATAGTTAGATGTCGAAATATTCGCTCAACCTACGCTTATTAGCTTTCAAAACAACAATTTAAAAACCTTCTTAACTTTCTATGCCTTTTACTACTTATCAAGGGCGTAAATTGTCTCATATTATCTGCACTAAACAACTTAAAGCCATCCGTAATAATACAATGAGCTTCACGAACACTATCATTTAATTTTTCATTCTCTTTGATCATTTTGCTAAGTTCTTTGAGAGTTGTCTTGTCCTCATCAAAATTATTTAAACGCTCAAGAGCTATTTTGTTATTTAGAATGATGGTTTTAATTTTGGTTCTATTAGTAAGATAGTTTAGACCTTTCAAATCACCTAAGTTATCAGAAATATAGAAAGGATTTTGAACGTCTTTTCCTGTTCTAACCTCTTCAAGCTCAATCTCAGGTTTTGTAGCTCTACGCTGTATTGCAATAATGGAGCTCTTACTATGTTTCATTTGTTCTAACTTGTCGTATAGCCCATCAAGACCTTCAGACTTTATAGCTCTATAAACGCTCTAAATCCTCTTCCAATCAGCTTCTATTTCATTTAACTTTCTATAATTTTCAGCAATATTTAATTTAGCTAACTTTATATTCTCGATTTTGTTTGAGTAATCAATCTCTTTGCTAAGTTTGTTGCTCAAGGACGTAAAGTTTTCTCCAAAATACTTCTTGCCACAGTCATTTCCTAAATTAGTCAACCTACCAGATTCAGTTTCAACAATACATCCAATGTTATGAGGTGTGCGACAATTTGATAAACCGCATTTACCCTTGTTTGGAAGTTCATATTTATTAATAACTTGCTTTAATTTTTCCTTCTTAGGATCTAATGAGTCGGTATATCCACTCATTTTATAAATATCATCCCAAGTATTAATTCTCAAAAAATGCTTTTTACTAACTGAGATATTCAAATTCTTATCCTTCTTAGCAACTTATACTTAATAGTGCTAAGGTGTCGAAGCACCCTAACACTAAACCATTGAGGTCATACCAAACACCTATGCTATTTTTCTAGCACTAGCGTGTTCAATGTTTAAGTTTATGTATCCGTTAAGTCCATTTCCTATTCTAGCTAGCTCTATCATTTTGTTAACATGATTAGAACCAGTTATAGAATAGTTATACAGATACATACCACCTTTCTTAAAACGCACAATTATAAAATCGTCACCGACCTCATATGCGCTTATACCAGAGTTACCATCGATATCACGATATTTCTCCATGCTCACTTCTCCTGAGCTGAAACATTTGCGACTATCAATTCACGGTTTATTTGGACAAGGGGTAAGTTTTAAATTAGAATAGCTGCCTAAGAACGGAACGTTATTCTATTTGCTTATCACTTGTGAAAGTCGATAGCCTTAACTTCCTGATAATGAATATTGGCGTATTTATTATCTCCAATGGCAAAGATGAGAAATCGTCTTTGCCATTTTTATTGCCTGATACTTGTAGTACCAAACAAATTTTAAAAACTTTCAACTATATAATAGTGATGGATAACGAGCTTAACCTAAACCCGCCACCCATCAGAAATTCTATTTAAAGAATTTCTCTTGCGAACCTAAAATTGCAGTGCAGTTTTTTAACGGTTCTCAAATCTTACAAGCCCCGCCAGCACAATCATCTTCCATATCCGCTTGCGCATCGTTCGCACCATCACGAGTGTTATGATAGTACAAAGTTTTCACGCCAAGCTTATACGCGTTTAATAAATCTTTAAGCAATATCTTCATTGGTACACGGCCGCCTTCATAACGAACCGGATCGTAGTTGGTATTGGCAGAGATACTTTGATCGATGAATTTCTGCATGACAGCGACCAGCCTTAGGTAACCATCATTGTTTGGCATTTGCCATAGTAGCTCATACTGATTTTTTAGCTTATCAATCTCAGGCACGACTTGCTTTAAGATGCCATCTTTTGATGCTTTGATAGAGACCAGACCGCGTGGTGGCTCGATACCGTTGGTTGCGTTGGCGATCTGACTAGAAGTCTCAGACGGCATCAAGGCGGTTAGGGTAGAGTTGCGCAGACCGTGAGTGGTGATTTCAGTACGCAGCGTTTCCCAATCGAGATGTAGCGGCTCTTGGCAGATTTTATCCAAGTCTTTCTTGTACGTATCAATCGGCAAGATACCTTGCGAGTACGTCGTTTCATTGAACGCAGGGCAAGCGCCTTGCTCTTTTGCCAATTTGTTTGACGCTTTCAAGAGATAGAATTGCAAGGCTTCAAATGTTTGATGCGTCAGACCCAATGCTGAGTCGTCTGAATAGCGCACGCCATTTTTGGCAAGGTAATAAGCATAGTTAATCACGCCCACACCTAGCGTACGACGACGCATGCTGCCGTTTTGAGCCGCTTTCACTGGATAGTCTTGATAGTCGAGCAGGGCATCAAGCGCACGGACGATGAGCTCGGCTGGCTCTTCGATGTCGCTGGCGTTGTCGACTTTACCCAAGTTGACCGCTGATAACGTACAAAGGGCGATTTCACCTTCTTCGTCATTGATGTTATCCAGTGGCTTGGTCGGTAGGGCGATTTCCATACATAGGTTTGACTGACGAATCGGGGCAACCTTTGGGTCAAATGGGCTATGGGTGTTGCAATGATCGACGTTTTGGATATAGATACGACCCGTACTCGCACGCTCTTGCATCATCAGACTGAACAAATCAGCTGCTGGGATTTGACGGCTACGAATGCTTGGGTCATTCTCGTACTTGGTGTATAACTCTTCAAACTTGTCTTGATCTTCAAAGAACGCATCATACAAGCCCGGCGTGTCACCCGGTGAAAATAACGAGATGTCTTGACCTTTGATGAGGCGAGTGTACATTGTTTTGTTTAACTGGACGCCATAATCCATATGACGCACACGGTTGTCTTCGACACCTCGGTTGTTTTTGAGTACCAGTAATGACTCAACTTCTAAATGCCATAATGGGTAAAACAACGTCGCTGCACCGCCACGGACGCCGCCTTGTGAACAGCATTTAACCGCCGTTTGGAACAGTTTATAGAATGGGATACAACCCGTATGCTGTGCTTCGCCGCCACGGATAGGGCTACCAAGGGCGCGGATGCGACCTGCGTTGATACCAATACCAGCACGCTGTGACACATAGCGGACGATTGCGCTGGTGGTGGCGTTGATTGAGTCTAGGCTATCACCGCATTCAATCAATACGCATGAGCTAAACTGACGTGATGGGGTACGCACGCCTGCCATAATAGGTGTTGGTAGTGAGATTTTGAACTGCGACGTCGCATCGTAAAAACGCTTTACGTAGTCCAAACGATCTGACTTGTTATAACGGCTAAACAAACACATACCAACCAGCATGTACAAGAACTGCGGGCTTTCAAAGACGGTCTTGTTGACGCGGTCTTGGACGAGGTATTTACCTGCCATTTGCTCAACAGCGGCATAAGCAAGGTTCATATCGCGCCAGTGATCAAGATACTTTTCTAGCTCGTCAAATTCAGCACGGCTGTAGTCAGCTAGGATATGCTGATCATATTTACCAGCGTCGGTCAGTTTTTTGACATGATCATAAAGGTGCGGCGGGGTGAATTTATTGTAAGCAATTTTACGCAGATGGAAAATCGCCAAACGCGCAGCCAAATACTGATAATCAGGCGTATCTTCAGAGATAAGATCTGCTGCTGACTTGATGATGGTCTCGTGAATATCGCGAGTCTTGATACCTTCATAAAACTGAATGTGCGACTTGAGCTCAACTTGCGACACAGACACATTATCCAAATTGTGAGCTGCCCACTCGATTACCTTATGAATTTTATCCAAATCAATAAGCTCTAATCGTCCGTCACGTTTGGTCACTTTGATTTTGTCGATGTGTGTCATGTTGCCCTCTTAAGTTGATAACTTGGTAATTATTTATAATGTTGCTTATAGTGATGCTGCACAGTCAGTAAACGGCAGGCATTCTTTATAATGCTACGATGCTTGCGCCGCGATAGGTGTTTTTTTAGGCAAAAATCTACCGCTACTCATAGTGACAATTAAATTCACTGAGTACTACATATAGCGTGTTTGTTAGTAGGTAGGCACAATATAGCGGGAAAATTTTGAAAATACTATATTGATTTTAGGGTCAAACTATGTTGCTGTGAGGTTGTGCTGTGTCCGAATTTTAGCAAAGGACGATGGGGTAAGGGTTAGACGCGATTGACTCAAATAATAAGTTTTTTGTAAAAACGGGCTGACAGTTTGCTTTTTATTCGCGAGTAAATGACCCACCAATAAGGGGACACAGAACAATAATAATGAGGGCGCAGATTGTACAGCAAACCACAAAAAATCGCCACCCGTATGAGTGACGATTTCGACGGAAAAGCGGCTGGCTTTTTTTAAACGACAATTATCTGTCTATACGACCAAACGAACTGTTTTGGCAGCGTCGAGTGAGGCATACAGCACATTGACCTGATCGGCTGCTGTAAGATATAGATTGACCCGTGCTGAATGGAAGCGACCGGTTTTAGACGGTTTCACTTCTATCGAGGCCAAATCAAAATCAGGGAACTGACTGCCCAAGATAAGCTTCACTTCATTGAGTAAGTTCTCACGCTCGCCTTCATGCCCAATGATGCTAAGTGGATAGTTCATTGGAAAGTCCCAAAGCTCAGGATTTTGAATATCCGTTCTTTTGCCTGTGATCACACCTTGATTGGGCGTTAGGTTGGTCATTTTTACTGATTTTTCATTTGTTGGTGCTTGGTTGTTGTTTTGATTGGTGCTGTCTTTTGGATCATCAGTCATGATGTGTGCCTCGCTTTATTAAATGTTAGCTATTAGCATAAGAGCTTTATTCACCATTTATAGTGGCACTAAACTTATAATTCAAGTGCTAAAATGGCAATGACAGTATGCTATGGATCACTGTGATCTGTCATAACTTTTGCTCAGTTATCCATGATAATCAAATGCTAATACACATATCAGATCATTTTTTATAAGCACAAACAGCGACATAATCCCCACGGTCATAGCCTTCGACGACTTCTTGCACCTTATCATTGGCATACATAGGATGGGTCAGTAAGGTTTGTGCATATTCAAAATCGACAAAACCATTGGCTTGCATCAGCGCGATTTTTTCATCAGAGGTGCGCCAATTTGCTGATTTAACCAGCTCAATAGGATAGGGATCAGCAGGAGAGATATGAGCAAGCAGCGGATGCTCCCAAGTATTTAATGAGCTAGCCAAATTATATAAGCTCGCAAAACCGCTTTCTTTTGGCACATCGATAACAATCAATTTGCCGCCGGTTTTTAAGGCATCAAATGCCTTTTTAATACAGATATCCAAATCGTTGATGTAGCTGACACTGCCGTTAAACATGATGATATCAAACTTATTTGGCTCAATATCGCAAGTCTCGGCAGGACTAATATCCACTTGTAAGCCGCGCTTTTTAGCGATTTCAGCCATGTCTTTTGAAGGCTCAATGCCGTGCCTGATATGGATATCATAATCCTGCGCCAATAGTGACTCAAACAGTCCGCTACCGCAGCCGATAGACAATATCTCACTATCCTTATCTAAGAAATGCGCGACCAGCTTTAGCTCACTGGTCAGTAAGTTTTGGTTGTCAAAAAACCAGCTGTCATACGCGCTTGCATGTTCATCAAATGCTGCCATGGTGTCTCTCCTTAAGTGTGTCCATTATTATGTTTAGGGTTAAGTTAAATTTTATTTATAATAAATATGGTATATAAAAGTATTTGCCATAAAGCTAGCACCTTGCATAGGGGCTAGGACAAATCAAGCGCTTGTTGCCAAAAATTCACTTCCATACGTGAAGCAGTATTAAATAACTGTTGGAACTTGTCTGCCTGAGTGGGGTTAGCCTGTGCTAGTAGCGTATTAATCTGCGCTTCATTCTGCGCGGTAATTGCTTGAAATTCGTCACTGGCAAAGACATCAATCCATGGCTGGTAAGGATTGTCCGCGACAAAACCTTGTTCTTTAATGCATTTGCCAATTTCGCCATAACCCATCAAACAAGGAGCAATCGCCGCATAAAGCTCAGCCAATGAGCCTGACATCGCAGCGTCCAATAGGTAGCGGCTATAGGCAATGGTCACGGCAGATTCAGGGGCGCTTTCTACTTCTTTAAGTGGGATGTCCCACTTATGACATAAATCGAGATACATGCCAATTTCCATATCGAGCATGGCATTGATGCCTGCTTGACCGACACGCATTTGTGCCAGCGTATCACTCTTATACACGCTCAACGCCATCACACGGGTATAGTGAATAAGATATAAATAGTCTTGCACAAGGTAGTGACGAAAGCTGTTAGGGGTGAGCGTACCAGCCGTTAGCTGTTTGACAAAATCATGCTGAATGTAGTCACCCCATGTTGGGCAATTGTGGCGTAATGTTTGGTAGTTCATAGTGTTCACTTACTGTTATAAAATGCAAGTAAGCAAAGAGTAGGGGGTGAGCAGTGAGCAGGCACAAAAAAAACCTTACCAGATTATGTGAATAAACTGGCAAGGCTTGCTTAGCAATAGATGCTTAAGAGGTGTACTATAAAATGTCACGCTTGTTTCCTACGTCAGTGCTAACTGCATCAGGTTCGCGGGTAACTCTCAGCCATGATTTTGAATTGTAGTTAAAGCATCAAAAATCAAAGCACCCCGACAAGGTTTATTTTTCAGAAATAAATATAAAGTTTACATAAGTTTAAACTGCTCGTACTTAAGTAATCGGCTCTATGGTAGACGAATTCAGCCATCATTAGCAAGTGATGCGCAAAAAACCATGAATAAAAGTTGTCTTGCAAGCGTAAATAGGCAAGTTTTTACCTTTTATTAAGCTAGTCAAATGCCACGATAATGGCGAGAGAAATCACTGTTTTCAAATGCATTCTGTATTCATAAACGCTCTACTATTGCCTATATTATTTATCTACCCGACGGTAGGATATATAAAAAATATCTCATAAATTAAGGCAACACGTTTATGGGACACTGTCTCATTTAGCATTGATTGCTTTATGATTTATAGGTGTTCAGCTAAGAGGCTATGGTAAATAGCCATTGATAGGAGTGATCTCAGGCGGAATATCTGCCTCTTCTAGTGCTTCTCGCAGATTGATCTCGATAGTACGCGATAATGCAGTCAGGGGTAGTTTGTTGGCGGCTAAGCCGAAAGGCTCTTCTAGCTCTTCACTGAGGGCATCCAAACCAAAAAAGGTATAAGCGATCACGGCACAAATCAGCGGGGTCACCCAACCGAGCGAGGCCACCAAGCCAAAAGGCAACATGATGCAATACAGATAGGTCGTGCGATGGACCAGCAGCATATAAGCAAACGGCAGCGGTGTATTATGAATGCGCTCGCAGGCTGCCAATACAATGGTCATAGACGTCAGGCGCTCGTCCATGTTCTGTATGACTTGCTCTGATACCAGTCCTTGACGCCGAATGTCGCCGAGCTGCTTACCCATGAGGCGCATGATGTAATCAGGTAGATTGCGCGCTTGACACATACTATCATGGTGTTTCGATGCGACAAAAGGCTCGACATCATGCCAAGGTGACGATCCGCGCAGGCGATGGCGCACAGCATGCGCAAAAGCAATGGTCAGGTAAACCATCGTTCGCCCAGTCTCGTGCCCATTCTCGGTATCAGTATCTATAAAAGAAAGTACTTGACGGGTTAAGCTACGCGCATCATATACCAACTGACCCCAAAGCCCTCGAGCTTCCCACCAGCGTTGATAACTGGCATTGTTACGAAAACCAAGAAATAGCGACAACGCGATTCCTAGCAAGGTAAAAGGAGCCATACCATAATAAGGAAAAGAGTCAGGAAGCCAGTGCTGAATAATTGTTATAAGTGTGCTGAGAAGCGCGATCAGCAAAATTTGCGGATAAATTTTTGGAATGACAGAGCCGTGCAGGGTAAAAAGTATCTTGAGAGCGTTTGGGGTTTGCCGGACAATCATGTCGGTTTCCTATCGATGGCATATATAAAAAAGCGATGGCAGAGGTATCAATCAGCGTATACTCAAATCATCGCGACCTATGATATCAGTAGTTACCAATATGGCAATAATAAGATGCTACTTAAATACTTAAATCACTTTTGTATTGCGCAGCAGCAAGGAAAACTGTAAGCACGCTCTAAAGGGTCTCTTCTTCACGCAGCGTCAGCACCTCATAACCATCGGCAGTCACCGCGATGGTATGTTCCCATTGGGCAGAAAGCTTTTTGTCTGCAGTCACCACCGTCCAGCCGTCTTTTTTCATTTTTACTTTGGCTTTGCCTTGATTAATCATTGGCTCAATAGTAAAGGTCATGCCTTGTTCTAAGACCAAGCCTGCACCTGCGCGACCATAATGTAAAACTTCAGGCTGTTCGTGCATTTCGCGACCGATACCATGCCCGCAGTATTCTCTAACGACAGAGTAACCGTGCTGTTCGGCATGGCTTTGAATGGCATGCCCGACATCACCGAGCGTTGCGCCCGGCTTGACCACACGGATACCTGCCCACATGGCCTCATAAGTGTTATCGACGAGGCGTTTTGTTAAGGGCATCACATCGCCAATCATATACATTTTGCTAGAATCGGCAATAAAGCCGCCTTTTTCTAAAGTAATGTCCACATTGATGATGTCGCCTGATTTTAGGACTTGGTTGCTTGAGGGTACACCATGACAAACCACTTGATTGACAGAAGTATTGAGCACGTATTGGTAGCCGTATTGACCTTTGCTGGCAGGTCGTGAGTGTAAAACATCCACAATATAGCGCTCAACTAAATCATTGACAGTCATTGTGGAGATGCCAGCGACCATGTGCGTATCTAGGTAAGCAAAAACCGATGCCAATAAGCGTCCAGACTCACGCATGATGGCTAACTCTTCAGGTGTTTTTAGCGCGATTTTAGCCATCGATAAGATTTCCTATATTAACATCTGCTCGTTTTAACTGCTCGCTGATGATATCGGTATAAGATGCGTGAGGATTGGCCTCGGCCAACATACCTATCTTTATCCAATACTCTGCCTGCGCGTTAATCGAACGTACCATTACCGCACTGGCTTTACGAAGCTCTTCGTGTAGTGTGTCATCAATTTTAACAATACCCATTGTTTTACCTAGTATATGAAATGTATGCGAATCATATATATTGTATAGTGCCATTGCAAGTTTGTTCTTGTATTCCTTGATGCAGATATGTAGTTATAGCACTCGAGCCATCAAATCGATGACACAGAAAAGCCGAGATAAACTCGGCTTTTTTATTGGTGCTTAGTTTGCTTTATTATTAATCATTCTCTAAGAACGAACGCAGATGCTCAGAACGTGACGGATGACGCAATTTACGCAGTGCTTTTGCCTCAATCTGACGAATACGCTCACGTGTTACGTCAAACTGCTTACCCACTTCTTCCAAGGTATGGTCAGTTGGCATGTCGATACCAAAGCGCATTTTTAGCACGCGTGCTTCACGCTCAGTCAGATTGCCCAATACATCACGAGTCGCTTCACGCAGACCTGCCGCTGTCGCATCATCAACAGGGCTTGAGATCGTACCATCTTCGATGAAATCACCTAGATGTGAGTCTTCATCATCACCGATAGGGGTTTCCATCGAGATAGGCTCTTTGGCGATTTTCAGTACTTTACGGACTTTAACTTCGTCCATCTCTAAGCGTTCACCTAATTCTTCAGGCGTTGGCTCGCGTCCCATTTCTTGTAGCAACTGACGAGATACACGATTTATTTTGTTAATGGTTTCAATCATATGCACAGGAATACGAATGGTACGCGCTTGGTCAGCGATAGAACGGGTAATCGCCTGACGAATCCACCAAGTGGCATAGGTCGAGAATTTATAACCACGGCGGTATTCAAATTTATCAACCGCTTTCATCAGACCGATGTTACCTTCTTGGATTAAATCCAAGAACTGTAGACCACGGTTGGTATATTTTTTGGCGATAGAAATAACCAAACGCAGGTTAGCTTCGACCATTTCTTTTTTGGCGCGGCGAGCTTTTGCTTCACCGACTGCCATACGGCGCGCGACATCTTTCATATCGTGGATTTTCATGTCGAGCTGTTGCTCGTAGTCACGAATGCGACGTTGCAATAAAATAACATCATCAGTGACTTTTTCTAGCGTACCAGCAAACGCAGGCTTACCTTTAATACGTTCAATCAACCAATCAACGTTGGTTTCGTTGCTAGGGAAAGTCTTACGGAACTCTTCACGTGGCATACGACCACGGCGAATGACCAAACGCATGATTTGACGTTCTTGCTTACGCACATCATCATAGACATCATGCATGATAGCCATGACTTGATCTGACAAGCGATTGTTCAACTTTAGCATCATAAAGCGTTCGGCAAGTAGGGCATAAGCAGTATTTGCTTCTGTGCTACCACGGCCATAATCTAGCAAGGCTTGCTTGGCTTTGATAAATAAGTGTTCGATTTCTTCTAGACGCAGACGTACTTCTTCAGGATCGATACCGCTGGTTTCTTCTTCAGCTTCCTCTTCAACATCGTCTTCATCCTCGTCCTCATCATCAAGCGCCGCTGCTTTGGCTTTTGCTTTGATCACAGGTGGATTTTCTTTTTCTTCTTTGATGCGTTCACGTTCTTCTTTTGCTGCCTCTTTCGCTTCTTGGGCAGCGATTTTGTCTGCTTCGGTCTCAGGATCTAAAAAGCCAGTGATGACATCAGAAAGCTTTTTCTCGCCATCTTGTACTTTTTGATACTCATCAAGGACGAACTGTACGGTGCCCGGCCAGTAAGACATCGCATGCTGTACGTCACGAATGCCTTCTTCGATACGCTTGGCAATGGCGATCTCACCTTCACGGGTCAATAGATCAACCGTACCCATTTCACGCATATACATACGCACAGGGTCAGTGGTGCGACCCGGCTCAGTCTCAACAGAGGCCAATACCGCCGCTGCCTCATCCGCTGCCATGTCATCATCGCTTGAATCGTCGTTCATCAAGATGTCATCGGCATCAGGCGCAGATTCAAAGATTTTGATACCAACGTCGGTCAGCATTTGCACAATATCTTCGATCTGATCGCTTTCGGTAATAGAGTCGGGCAGTTGGTCATTCACCTCAGCATAGGTGAGATACCCTTGCTCTTTACCCATTTGGATTAAGGTGGCCAGTTGAGATGTGGACTTAGAAACTGACTTATCGTTCATAAATACTCGCTTACTTGCATCGGACATTTTTATATTGTGACGCGCTATCGCTCGCTCAGTGCGTTGATATAATCAATCGATTCATCAAAATATGGCGTAGAGGTTGTCAATAATATCAAAAATGAGTTGATATGAATAAAGGCTCAAGATACTACAATTACAATGCTAAAAAACTGCTAGAAATTAGTAACGCTAAAAACTCTTCAAGATAACATTATCTAAAAAGTAATATATAAAAATAACGGTACCTAAAAACGGATACTTCAAAATAATATCTAAAATTTGTGCTTAATGAGGCGGATTTATCGTCATCTATTAAATCGGGCTATAAATAGTTAGCGACACAGTTTAACACACACCAGCGTAATCAAGCACGAGGTAGTGATATCTACCGACCATTTTTTACCGATTATTTTATATCAGCCAAATGATTAAATGGCAATACATGCTATTGGGCATAATCATTAGTAGTGGGGGCAGCCGCTATACTTTTAAAGGGTTGGAGATTTTTTAGCAAAAATAATGGCAAACGTTAAGATTTCACCGTCGCCATCTGCGCTGACTGCTCAGCTTGCTGCGCGCGTAACCAGTCATTTAATAATTGCGACTGCTTACGGACAATCGCCAGCTTGATATGATCAGGATTTTTGATGAGCTCTTGCATCTTTTTTTGCAGATGTAACTTGAGCAACTGCATCACCAAGTTTTCGATCAACTCATCCAAGCTCAAAATATTTCTGCCAATTAATGTCTTATAAAATCCGCCCCAGCTACGGCTAAGTGTTTCTTGGGTGATTGGTTTGACATTAGACAATATAAAGTGTGCGGCGGCGTTGGCATCTTTGGGTAAATGATTCAGGCAGCGTTTGATGGTGCTAACGATATCCAGCAAGGCGATATCTTGCAAATCTTCCCAAGCCAGCGGACGCAAGATGTCAGGCGCGGCTTTTTGCTTGATATGTGCTGGCAGCTGTAAATCATTAATACCTGCCTGCTGCCAAATGGCTTCGATAGGGTCTTCAATTAAGGCGCGTGGCTGAAACAAAAAACAAAGCTGCAATTGCTGACTGATGGTCATGTCACCATCAAAATCTAGCAGCGCATCTTTGGCTTCGATATTTTGGCTACGTTTACCACCCAGCTTCTGATAGACGTCATTGTTCAGCAAATAGCGAAAGCTACTGCCTTTAGGTAATGCAGTGGTCAAGGCACGTACTTGCGACATGAGCTTGGCTTTGCCTTCTGCCAAGGTTAAATCGTAACGCTCGCTTAAATAGGCAAAAATATACTGTGACAATGGCATGGCATTCGCGATTTGCTCACGCATGGCATCGCCGCCCTGACTCTTAATAAACGTATCAGGATCATGATTATTAGGTAGGGTCAAAAACCGCAACTCTTTATCATCGGCCAGTACTGGCAAAGCCACTTCAAGGGTACGCCAAGCCGCTTTTTGTCCCGCGCTATCGCCATCAAAGCTCAAGGTTAGGGTAGGGTTCAGCGTCAGTAATCGTGATATTTGACTCTCATTGATCGCCGTACCCATCGAAGCGATAGCGCCATAAATACCCGCTTGGTAAAGGGCAATCACATCCATATATCCTTCGACCACCAGCCAGCTGTCGGCACGTTGTTGGCGTGATTCATAATAGCCATACAGCACATGCTGTTTATGAAAAACGGGCGAGTCAGAGGAGTTGATATATTTGGGTTTTACCTCGTCATCAAGCGCGCGACCACCAAAACCAATGGTGCGACCTTGATTGTCTCGAATCGGGAAAATGACCCGATCACGGAGTAGATCATAATCGCGTCCAGACTCTGATTGGCGCACCAAACCAAGCGCCTTTAGCCCTTCAATATCTTGTGGAAACTGATGCTCAAGATGTTGCCACCCAAAGGGCGCATAGCCTAAGCCAAAGGTCTCAAAGATGTCTTCTGTGATACCACGCGATAAAAAATAATGCTTGGCATGCGGATGAAGGGTAAGATTGTGCTGATAAAACTGCTGGATTTGCTCTAACAGCTCATACAGGTTACCGTCTTTATCGGAAGCGCTATGATCATCGTACAATGCCGCAGCGTCAGTATCTCCACCTGTCAACCATGCTGGCGGATAGCTATTATCATCTTGGTAGTCTGCACCATAAGAATCTTCTGGATAAGACGCTGAGTCGTAAGCATCTAGCGGTGGATACTCATCGTAGCCATTGCTACTGTCGTGATAAACGGGTTGATCGGTATCGCCGTACTGGTTTTGTTGCTGGATAGCCGAAGTAGCGTTAATAGAAGGCGCATTAATTGTTTGAGCAGGACTTTTAGCGTCGATAGTTGGATTAGGTGTTGGCGGTGGTGCAATCGGTTTTGGTGCACGGCGCTGGTAGCTGACGTTTTGTTGTTCTTCTTTTGGGACTTCGATGCCCGTCTGCTTTGATAGCTCATTAACCGCTTCAATAAAAGTTAAGTTTTCATAATCGCGTAAAAAACTGATGGCATTACCGCCGACGCTACAGCCAAAGCAATGATAGATATTTTTTTGTGGATTGACATAAAAAGAGGGCGACTTTTCACCATGAAATGGACAGCAGCCTTTAAACTCACTACCAGCACGTTTAAGCGTCGTATGACGCCCAATGATACTGATTAAGTCAGCTTGGCTATTTAATTGGTCGAGAATATGATTTGGAATACTCATGCAAAAAACAGTTTACCATAGGTGTATTATCTTAAGCATAGGCAATATTGGGCGCAAACAATATTAGGCATAGATAATGAAACAGAAACAGAAAAAATAAGGCCAACTCTGTCGTTGACCTTATTTTTTTCATGATGTGCGTTGATGTACTAAAAAGAAGAAACGTTCTCTTAATTAAAGAAAAGACGTTGCCTCAAATCCAGCGCATTTATTCATCATTCATATCGACATCTGATGGCAGGATATCAATCCCTTGAACAGGCAATGTCGTACGGCGTACAGGATTGGTGTTTTGCGGATCGACATTGGCTTCTCTTGCTGTAGAGCCAGTGCTCGATTGGCTAGTAATACGCTCAGCGGATGCTTCAGGCAGACCTAAGCCGACATTGATGCCAGTATTGGCGCGCACAGGTGAAGTACCTTGCGCTGCACTGGCTGCTGCTGCATTATCGCTTGGCAGTCTCAATTGACTGGCGTTACGAATAACCTGAGTTTTGGTTGCGCCGTTATAGTCGCCTGTCGCAACTGATGAAGTATCTTTGTTAAAACGACTTAACTGTCCAAAAGTCAATTTGTTGATGAAAGAACGCTCACGTTTGGTGTCGAGTTTAACGCGTCCATCAGCACTTAACATGTTGGGATAATTAATCTGCAATAGAGTTTTGTATTCTGCTGCCAAATCAGACATACCCAATTTGTCATAGCTATAAGCTAAGACCGCGATTGCGTCAGGGATGGATTCACTAAGTGGATAGTATTGAAACACCCATTTGGCACGGTTAACAGCAGCGACATAAGCTTCGCGCTCGATATACCAGTTGGCGGCACTCATCTCACTTTCAGCAAACTGATTGTAAATGAAAGTCATGCGCTGAGCGGCATCTGGCGCGTAAGGGCTGTTAGGGTACTTGTTAATAAGCTCTTGAAAGTTAGCGAAGGCAATACGTAAATAGGCGGTATCACGCTCAGCTTGATTGAGCTTAAACAGTTTTAGACCTTCTGATGAGCCTTGCATGTTGGCGACGCCGCGCACATAGTAAGCGTAGCTGACTTGCGGATTAGAGGGATATAGGTTAATAAATTGCTCAGCGCTGGCAGCTGCCATTTCATACTTACCACTGGCATATTGTGCGTACATCATGTCGAGTAATGCTTGCTCAGCGTACTGTCCAGTAGGATAAAAAGTGCGCAGATTGGTCAAATCTTCGATGGCTTGTGTATAGCGGCCTTTATCAATCTGGGTAATGGCATCGTTATAATAGTTCTGCTCTGATTTTTCGGCAGTTTCTACCGCATCGACGTCTTTACCGCCAGTCAGATTTTTGAAAGTCTGACAGCCCACTAAGTTTACGCTTAGTGCAAGTAGGGTTATTGAGGACAGTTTGATAAACGTATTGCCAACAGCTTGCATACTTCTTCTCCGACACAAGACGTATAATAGCAGCGACGCTATCATACTAGATATTAGGTTAATGATAAAAAACGATGCGTAGGCATCGATAGTGGTCTGTCATCTACTATGTCAATCATCGGACATACCAGTTATCGTTATTAAAAAACGCTTGATGGCATAGGGTTTATATCAAACCAAATGCTTTTAATAAAAATTCGATAAGCATACAGTGGCATAGCATACAGCAAAATATGGCTATACTTTATAGAATAACGTTTGCTTCGTCTATTTTTTCGCCATCTATATTGTACTTAATCCAATCGTGCTCATCGGATTTGAGTCAGTATCGTACAGTTATTAGTCTACTGCAACGCATATACGATATGCTGCTGCTCGCAATGAGCTGTATACCAGCGCATGTCAGTTTGGCATTTTAACATGAGCTGCTGTCACGAGCGATATCGAATGTCGCTGACACTGACAAATATACAGTAAATTACAGCAATGTCATATTTTAGAGAGTTAAGTACGGCGCTGACGCTCGCTGCGGTATAATCAAAAAATGACAGATAACACACAGCTTCTATAGGGCTTAGGCGCTTGGCATGCTACACTAGCATGGTATTGCCTCCGCTTTTTTCGACGACGATCGCTTTTATGATAAGTGATTGATAGCGAATGGCCTTTCGTTTTTTATAGCGTTACGCTTAACACTTTATTAGAAATTTCTCAAAAGCTACCTTTCAAAACCATGTCAGGCGCTTTGCCATATATAAATCTGCTATGAATAATAATGCTATGACTACCCATTTACCACCGAATCAATCACGACAGACTGATTCATCAGCACAAGAGTCACCGATGCCAAATGACGTTTTAAATAATAGTGAATTACCTGACGATAATCAGTCGATGCTTGATGAGCAAAGCCATAGCGATCATGTTTTAGAAGACGCTGTGTTAAAAGATAGTGATGTGCTTGACGACGATATGATAGATAGCAGCGATGAAGATGCTGACGACATTGATGATAGCGACGATGATGAAGCGTCAGCCGCCGGTCAAGTGGTGCCAGTAATTATTAATATGACGCATACGGTTATAGAAGACGAAGCAGGTTTACGTATTGATAAATTGGCTTCAAAAATATTTACCGATTTCTCACGTGTTCAATTACAAGGTTGGATCAGTGATGGCAGCCTGCTGTATAACGGTGGCGTGCAAAAACCGAAAATTCGTGTCAGAGCGGGTGATGTGCTGCAGTTAACCACCACATTAGAGCAGCATAGTGAAGATCAACCAGAAAATATAGACATCGATGTGGTCTATGAAGATGATGACGTATTGGTCATCAATAAACCTGTTGGCATGGTAGTGCATCCTGGTGCGGGCAACCAAACCGGCACCTTGGTCAATGCACTGCTGTATCACTATCCGCAGCAGCACCATCTGCCGCGTGCAGGTCTGGTGCACCGTATTGATAAAGATACCTCAGGGCTATTGTTGATTGGTAAAACCAAGCCAGCACAGCTTGCGCTGATGGAGCAACTAAAGGACAAGTCGGTCTATCGTCATTATCAATGTGTGGTAGCAGGGGATGCAGCGAGTCTATCGCGCCATCGCCGTATTGACGCCCCAATCGGTCGTCACCGTAATCAGCGTACTAAAATGACGGTAATGACGGCAGGACGCGAAGCTGTGACTCATTTACTGAATGTGACCGCGCTTAATGGCAATTATTGCCTGTTGGATGTAGGTCTTGAAACGGGACGCACTCACCAAATTCGTGTGCATTTAAGTCATGTTACTTATCCGATAGTGGGTGATCGTGTCTATGGTGGTCGTCGTCAACTGCGGGCAGGACTGACAGAAGCACAACGTCAAGCGATTAATAATTTTCCACGTCAAGCCTTACATGCCTACACACTGGGTTTCGTGCATCCAACGACTGGTGAAGATATTGAAGTCACCACACCACTGCCTGAAGATATGCAGCAGTTAATGGCTGTGCTAAGTGATGGCTATGATGACGAGTAGACCGCTCCTTGTAGGCGAGAGCGTAAAGTCGCTTGTAAAAAACAGAGCCTAGTAGTAAATAGCGATCCGTGACATAAAAATGACTCATTAAGACGGTAAATCAGCCATGACTCATCAGTTTCCTATGACATTGCTCGCACAGATTGATGATGTGGCTGTTTTTCAAACAGCTGCCTTTTCAAGCGATGATGTTGACTCACAAGACCAGCCCACAGAACAGCTAGTACGACAGCAACGTCAAGCGAATTACGGTGAGCTAAATTTAGGTTTGCATGTCAATGACGATGCTGCAAAAGTACTGAGCAATCGCATGCGTTCATTATCTGCCATCAATGAGCAGCTTGCACCCTTATCGTCGACATGCCAACACGTACCCATCAAGCGCTTACACTGGGTTAACCAAGTTCACGGTAAGCAAATTCATGATATTGATGGCACAGCGCTAGGTATGACGCCAATGTCTGCTGACGCGATGGTCAGTCGGCAACAAGGGCTTGGGCTTGCGATAATGACGGCTGACTGCGTGCCGATAGTTTTATATCAGCCAGCTAGTGGTCAAATAGCAGCGATTCACGCGGGTTGGCAAGGTCTGGCTTGCGGGGTTATTCAAGCGACTGTGCACTGTTTTACGCAATCGGGACAAATCAAAGCTTGGATTGGTGTTTGTATCAGTCAAGACAGCTATGAAGTTGGCGCTCAAGTTCGCAATCAATTATTGAAAGGTTGCACAGAAAATAAGTTATTGAACACAGCCAGTATTGAGCATTTTGATTCGTTATATGTCATAGATTCTGTGGCTATTATTAAAGGCGATAGCAATACTCAACATGTACAGGATACGGTTGATAAGCTGTCAAGCTGTGACAAAGTTGACACAATGAAAATCAAGCTAAACTTACCAAAGTTGGCAGCGGATCAGCTTAGTGCGGCGGGCGTTATAGTAGATGACACATTATCTAGCAGCTGTAGTTATGCTGATGACCACTATTACTCTTATCGGCGTCAAACGCATTTGCAGCAGCCTGCTACAGGTCGAATGGCGCTGGTCATTGTACGTGGCGCTGCGTAGGATTACGCTATTTGCTGTTGCGCGCGAGTAACTGTTGAACTTATATTGTTTTTATCTAACCATTTATAGCCATTATTAGAGTTTGTATGAATACATCTGCCAAATCGTCCATTACTGATAGCATACCGACTGTATCTATTGCTGTTATTTATCATAGCAACTACGGTCATACCAAGCGCGTGGCTGAAGCGATCGTTAAAGGGGCGCATCAGCAATTGCCAGCAGCACAGGCCAAAGCCGTTGATGTCCACAAGGTTGACTGGGATTATTTGGATCAGGCGGATTTGCTGGTTTTCGGTAGTGCCGTATATATGGGTAGTGTCACTGCTGAATTTAAGACTTTTATGGATGAAACCTCAAAGCGCTGGTACCATCGTAAATGGGAAGGCAAGTGGGCAGCCGCTTTTGCCAACTCTGGTGGACTGAGCGGTGATAAGCTGGCGGTATTGCAGCAGATTTCTTTGTATGCGATGCAGCATGGTATGAACTGGATTGGATTACCGCTGATGCCGACAGGTCATGAGGCTCATGATTTAAACCGTTTATCTAGCTTTTTGGGCTTGATGACCCAGTCGCTTGATGGTCCTCCTGAGGAAACGCCAGGACGTGGGGATATTGATACAGCTATTTGGTTCGGCGATCATTTGGCTAAGACAATTATCAAGCATCAGCCAGCGGCGCGCCCTTGAAATGAATGGCTATTGAGTCATTCAAGGTAATTTATTAAACATTAGAGGCAGATATCAAACCGATATCTGCCTTTTTTTTGCTTATTTTATGAATGTGATGGCACTATTTTTGATTTTTTGTACTGGTAGTATTTTGAACCTGCCCAGTGGTGGCAGGCATATTTTTGACCAAGATGCTATTGGTAGGGGTGGTATTCACAGGGATAGGGCTGTCGACAAACTGAAATGATTGGCAGCTTGTCAGTAACAGGGCTGATGTAAGTATATAAGCAAGAATCGGTAACTTCATAGTGGTGTCTCAGGCGGCGATCGGCAACGTGGAAATAGCGCCTATCATAAAGAAAATATGGTGCGTTGCAATAGCTTGTTTCATAGCATTATAAAAATTTGACTGGTAAGAAAAGCGAGTGCTAACTTAAGTCTATGTATCTATTATGTACAACTAAAATCGATGATGACAAAAAATGAAGCGCATATATGACAATTATTCACAATGATAGGTTTTCTATAAAAGATATGCGCCCAAAAAATAGAACTTTAGTGACTGATTTTAAAGATATTATTCAAATAGCTTATTAT
>NZ_CAJHAZ010000002.1 GCF_904846525.1 Psychrobacter sp. 1044
ATATTAGTTTTAATAAAATATTTATTTAAATTATTTAAATTATTGTGCTCAAACAATGCTTTGCACTCACTGATTATTGGGTATAATCGAACACAATAACGATAATACTATCTCTCTATGCAAGGACACTCACATGACTTTACCTTCAGCAGGCGCACGCTTTCGCAGTGCTTTGACCCAAAAAAATGATAATAACCAGCCACTACAAATTGCAGGTGCTATCAATGCCTATACTGCAATGATGGCGACCCAAGTCGGTCACCAAGCGTTATATCTCTCTGGTGCTGGTGTGGCAAATGCCTCATTTGGTCTTCCTGATTTGGGTATGACTAGCCTTGATAATGTACTAGAAGATGCACGACGTATCACTGACGCAGTTGATACGCCGTTATTAGTAGATATCGATACTGGTTTTGGTGGCGCGTTTAACATTGCACAAACCATCAGAAAAATGGAAAAAGCAGGCGTGGCAGCGGTACATATCGAAGATCAAGTCGCTCAAAAGCGCTGTGGTCATCGCCCAAATAAAGAAATCGTCAGTATTTCAGAAATGGTTGATCGCTTAAAAGCGGCATTGGATGCCAAAACTGACCCTGATTTTGTGGTCATGGCACGTACGGATGCGTTATCGGTAGAAGGTCTTGATGCTGCTGTCGAGCGCGCTGTTGCCTTCCAAGAAGCAGGCGCAGACATGATTTTTGCCGAGGCGTTAACCGATATCGAAATGTATCGTAAGTTCACTGACGTATTGGATATCCCAGTACTCGCCAACATGACAGAGTTTGGTCAGACCGACCTTTACACCACTGATCAACTATATAGCGTGGGTGTCGAGATGGTGTTGTACCCACTATCAGCATTCCGTGCGATGAACAAAGCGGCATTAAACGTTTATCAGCATCTATTGACTGATGGCACACAAGAAAAAGTTGTTGATACCATGCAAACCCGCATGGAGCTGTATGATTTCTTAAATTATCATGAGTTTGAGCAGACACTAGACAAGCTATTTGCTAATAAGTAGTTAAGAATTAGTTATTGGCAATACTGAAAAGATAGCTCACATTTGAGTGTGTTATCTTTTCGAAATCCGTCTTCATTTACTTTTAGGTTATTTATGCCATTTTTTACTGCTAATACTGCTTTTAAAACGTCACTACTGAGCAGCACGCTTGCGGCGCTATTATTCATGACGGGCTGTGATAAAACACCAGAAACCGCTGATGATACGACCAGTGGTGCAAGCACTGCTGAAGTTGATGCTACCAAAGATGCTCCTGCACCTGCCACTCAAGATGACTTGGTCATGACGACGATTACGTTAGATACCGTCGACAGTCTATTGTTCGCACCAGTTATCAATAGTGGTGCACTCAGTGCTGAGCAAGTCAGCTGCCTTGAATCACGTGACAAAGATTTGGGTAAAGCCGAAGTCGATCGTTTCTATAAGAGTCAGTTTACCGATGCAGAGTTACAAGAGTTGGATGACTTTTATACGTCAGAGGTAGGGAAAAAGCTGATTACGTTTGGTAATGAGCAATTGCGTGTCATGAATGGTGAAGAGATTGCAACGCCAATGGCTGATCCTACTCCAGAAGAGATGACTGAGATTCAGACGTTCATGGAATCACCACTGGGTGTCAAGTACATGAAAATCAATAATGCAGAAGGCGAAGGCAGCGCAATGGAAGTTTTGAATGGCCCTATTGAAGCGGAGTTTGAGCGTTGTAATGTCGATTTAGATGGCCCACAGCCTGCGTAACGCTATAGTCAGTCATTAACCAATAAATTTATTATTAGAAACTTAGAAACACCGTTTTTCACCCAAAAAGCTACCCACAAAAGGAATTTCATCATGGCAGCACAAAACCCATCAACAAAAGTATTGTCAGGCGCAGGTCTACGCGGACAAGTCGCTGGCAAGACCGCGCTATCTACCGTCGGCAAGTCAGGATCAGGTTTGACGTATCGCGGTTATGACGTGTCAGAACTGGCAGACAAATGCGTCTTTGAAGAAGTGGCCTACTTGCTGCTTTATGGCAACTTGCCAAACCAAAGCGAGCTTGGCGCTTACCAAGCCAAGCTCAAAAGCTTACGTGGCTTACCGCAGTCATTAAAAGACGTCCTTGAGCGTATCCCTGCCGAATCGCATCCAATGGATGTATTACGTACTGGTTGCTCTATGCTGGGTAACTTAGAAACAGAAATGAGTTTTGATGAAGAAAACGACCAAGCAGATCGCATGCTTGCGGTATTCCCTTCTATCATCAATTACTGGTATCGTTTTACCCATGACAACGTGCGTATCGAAACCGAAACTGATGATGCCACCATTGGCGGTCACTTCTTGCATTTGCTAAAGGGTGAAAAACCAAACGAGCTACACACAAAAGTGATGAACGTGTCTCTTATCTTGTACGCAGAGCATGAGTTTAACGCTTCAACCTTTACCGCACGTGTCTGTGCCTCTACGCTATCTGATATCCATTCTTGTATAACAGGTGCGATTGGCTCATTGCGAGGCCCTCTTCATGGCGGCGCTAATGAGGCGGCAATGGATATGATTGAAGGCTTTAGCTCACCTGATGAAGCCGAAGAAGAAATGATGGGTATGCTGGCGCGTAAAGACAAAATTATGGGCTTTGGTCATGCCATCTATAGCGAGTCAGATCCACGTAACGTGGTGATTAAAGGCTGGGCTGAAAAACTGGCGGCGGATGTTGGTGATGAAGTGCTATACCCAGTATCAGTACGCTGTGAAGAAGTCATGTGGCGCGAGAAAAAACTGTTCTGTAATGCTGACTTTTTCCACGCATCTGCTTATCACTTCATGGGCATCCCAACCAAGCTGTTCACACCAATCTTTGTTTGCTCACGTCTAACAGGTTGGGCAGCACACGTATTTGAGCAACGTGCCAATAACCGTATTATCCGCCCAAGTGCGGAATATACCGGTGAAGAGCTACGCCCAGTACCAGAGATGAATGCGCGTTAAGCTTATTATTAAGTAGCTGTTATTCAGTTTTGAATGATGATTGTTCAGTGCTTTTTGCCAAATAATTACTATCAGCTAGCAATAGTGCTGGCTGGTAACGATATGATGATTGAGCCTTATTGTCTGTTTGGGCTTAATCGTCATACGCTGTCTTTTTCATATAAACATTTCTTTATATAAACCACGTCTTTTTACTTTTCAATATCGCTTCTTTAGCAAAGCCTATAATAACGAACGATGATTTTGCTAAAGGAATGACTTTTACCTAATATTGACGTTTAACGATTTATTATAATTAGCCAACAGCCAAAGGTGACTTATGGACAACGCCCTCGTACAACCAATGAACGAACAATTCAAAAAACAGCTTCCAGATACTGATCTTTATTACTTTGACACCCGTGAGGCTGTCGAGAGTATCGAAGCTGGTGCTTATGACAAGCTACCATTCTGCTCAAAAGTATTGTGTGAAAACTTGGTACGCCGTTGCCCACCAGAAGAGTTAACCGATGCGCTAAAGCAGCATATCGAAGGCAAGCAAGACCTCGACTTTCCTTGGTACCCTGCCCGCGTGGTTTGTCATGATATTTTGGGTCAGACGGCGTTTGTTGATTTGGCAGGTCTACGTGATGCCATCGCTGAGCAAGGCGGTGACCCATCAAAAGTAAATCCGATTGTACCAACGCAATTAATTGTCGACCATTCACTAGCCGTTGAGCATGCAGGCTTTGAAGAAAATGCATTTGAGAAAAACCGTGCTATCGAAGAACGCCGTAATGATGACCGTTTTCACTTTATCAACTGGTGTCAGTATGCCTTTGATAACGTCAACGTTGTACCACCTGGTAACGGCATCATGCACCAAATTAACCTAGAAAAAATGTCACCTGTGGTACAAGTGGTAAAAAATAAAGCCGGGGAACAAGTCGCTTTTGCTGATACCTTAGTCGGTACTGACAGTCATACACCAATGGTTGATGCTTTAGGTGTCATCTCAATCGGTGTTGGCGGGCTTGAAGCTGAAAGCGTGATGTTGGGCAATCCATCATATATGCGCCTGCCTGATTACGTCGGCGTTAAGCTAACGGGCAAACTGCAAAAAGGCATTACCGGTACAGATCTCGTACTGGCGATGACGGAATTCTTGCGTGATGCAGGTGTGGTCTCTACTTATATTGAATTCTTCGGTGACGGTGCGCGCCAGCTTACTGTAGGCGACCGTGCCTCTATCTCCAACATGACGCCTGAGTATGGCGCAACGGCTGCGATGTTCTATATCGATGAACAAACTATCGATTACTTACGCCTAACTGGTCGTAGTGAAGATCAGATTAAACTGGTTGAGCAGTATGCCAAACAAACCGGTCTATGGGCTGATGGTATGGAGAAGGCCGAGTACGCGCGTGTGCTTGAGTTTGATTTGTCAGCTGTCGTCCGTAACATGGCGGGCCCTTCACGCCCGCATGCTCGCGTATCAACCACCGATTTGGTAGCAAAAGGTATTGCACATGGTGCTGACGAAAAACTGCCTGAACCAAAAGACGGGTTAATGCCAGATGGTGCGGTTATCATTGCCGCCATTACTAGCTGTACCAATACTTCTAACCCACGCAATATGGTCGCTGCTGGTCTAGTCGCCCGTAATGCCAACGCCAAAGGTCTATTACGGAAACCTTGGGTGAAGTCTTCACTAGCACCTGGCTCTAAAACGGTGAAAATGTACTTAGAAGAAGCAGGTCTGATGCCTGAGCTACAAGAAATCGGCTTTGACGTGGTTGGCTTTGCTTGTACCACTTGTAATGGCATGAGTGGTGCGCTTGATCCTGATATCGAGAAAGAAATCATTGATAATGATTTATTCACCACTGCCGTGTTATCCGGTAACCGCAACTTTGATGGCCGTATCCACCCTTATGCCAAACAAGCATTCTTGGCATCACCACCACTGGTTATTGCTTATGCTATCGCCGGTAATATCCGTTTTGATATCGAAAAAGACTCGTTAGGCAAAGACCAAGACGGCAATGACGTTTATCTAAAAGATATCTGGTTTGATGATGACGAAGTTGATGCCATCGTCGCCAAAGCGGTGAAGCCTGAACAATTTAACGCTGTTTATATCCCAATGTTTGATGAAGCTAAAAAAGACACAGGTAAAGCATTAAGCCCACTATATGACTGGCGTGAACAGACTACTTATATCCGCCGTCCGCCGTATTGGGAAGGCAAAATGGCAGCGATGAATAAGCTAAAAGGCATGCGTCCGTTAGCGGTGCTTGGTGATAATATCACCACTGACCATTTATCACCGTCTAATGCGATTTTGGGTGACTCAGCAGCTGGCGAGTACCTTGATACTATGGGTCTGCCTGCGGAAGATTATAACTCTTACGCGACCCATCGCGGCGACCATTTAACCGCCCAACGTGCAACCTTTGCCAATCCTAAGCTATTGAATGAGATGGTACGTGACGAGAAAGGTGAAGTAATACAAGGTTCGCTTGCTAGAGTAGAGCCTGAAGGTCAAGTCATGCGTATGTGGGAAGCGATTGAAACCTATATGAACCGCGAGCAGCCACTCATCATCATCGCAGGTGATGGCTATGGTCAAGGATCAAGCCGTGACTGGGCTGCTAAAGGTGTACGTTTAGCGGGTGTTGAAGTAGTGGTTGCTGAAGATTTTGAGCGTATCCATCGTCAAAACTTAGTCGGTATGGGCGCACTACCTTTGCAATTTAAAGAAGGTGTCAATCGTAATACCCTAAATATCGATGGTACTGAAATATTCGATATCGAAGGCGAAGTGTCGGCTGGTGGTGAGATGACATTGGTCATTAACCGCACAGATGGTACTGTCGATAAAACCTTAGTGAAATGTCGTTTAGATACCGCTGATGAAGTTAAAATGTATAACGCTGGCGGTATGCTCCAGCGCTTTGCTAAAGAGTTTATCGATGGCACGTTAGATATTGCGTAAGCATCATAAGTTTTGAGTAATCAAAGAGCCGATGTTATATAGAGATATGGCATCGGTTTTTATTTTCTTTTGCACTCTATAAACTTAGCCTTCTTGCTTATATCTGAATATTGGATAATAGCTAAATATTGAGTTTGTCCTACCAATAGCGTAATATGTACTATATATTGTACAAGTTATATATTATTAGAGGAGTAAGCCATGAGAGTCGTTAGTTTTTCAGAAGCTAGAAAGCATTTAAAATCTGTATTAGATACGGTAAACGATGATGCCAACGCCACTATCGTGACTCGCCGTGACGCTGATGATGCAGTCGTTATGTCGCTTGATTATTACAATAGCCTAATGGAAACCGTCTATCTATTAAAATCTCCTGCCAATGCGGCGCACTTAGCGGACTCTATTGCCCAGTACAAAGCTGGCAAAACTGTTAAGCGCGAGCTAATTGATACAGCAGAAGACAGTGACAAAAGTGATGATAGCAGCAATCACAATGAGCATACGGATAGCGATATTGAGAACGCTTGAAATCGAAGGCTTCAATAAATCTAAAAGGTCTAATAATGAGTGAGCAACTAGCATGGACAGATGCCGCATGGAAGGACTACCTATACTGGCAAACCCAAGATAAAAAGACACTCAAACGTATTAACAAACTCATCACCGAATGTAAGCGTAATCCGTTTGAAGGCATTGGCAAACCTGAACCGTTAAAAGAAAACTTATCTGGATTTTGGTCAAGACGCATCGATGACGCCAATCGGTTGGTGTACGCCGTTGATGATAACTATTTGACGATTATTTCGTGTCGCTATCATTATTAACGGGCGTTCTTAGTCGTTCATGTTTACTTACTGATGGCAACATATCCATTCTATATCCATTCTTATAACAATATAAAAAGGACTTAATACAGTGGCTAAGACTAATTCTCAATCAAACACTCCTTTCGCTCCACAACTATCTGTCCCAGCCACCTATATGCGTGGCGGCACCTCAAAAGGCACATTTTTTAAACTGTCTGATTTACCTGAGCGTTGCCAAGTCGCTGGCGAGTCGCGTGATAATTTCCTATTGCGGGTTATCGGTAGCCCTGATCCTTATGGTAAGCAAATCGACGGCTTAGGCAATGGCAGCTCTAGCACCTCAAAAACAGTCATCTTATCTGAGTCTTCTAGATCAGACCACGATGTGAACTACTTGTTTGGACAGGTCAATATCGCCAAGCCAATGATTGATTGGGCGGGTAACTGTGGCAATTTGACCGCAGCAGTCGGTGCCTGTGCCATTAATATGGGTCTGGTCGATGCCGACAAAATTACTAATAGTATTGATGAGAATGCGGACAGCGGTATTTGTGAAGTACGCATTTGGCAAGAGAATATTGGTAAAACGATTATCGCTCATGTACCTGTTTATACTGATGGGCAAGGAAAAGTGCAAGTACAAGAAACCGGCGATTTTGAACTAGACGGTGTGACCTTCCCTGCTGCTGAAGTCAAAATCGAATTTATTGATCCCGTTGATTCATCAAGCGACATGTTCCCCACTGGCAACTTGGTCGATGATTTTGATGTCTCTGGCTGTGGTCTAAATACTGATAGTGTCAAAGCAACCTTTATCAGTGCAGGTATTCCAACCATCTTTATGAAAGCAGAAGATTTAGGCTTTACTGGCACTGAGTTGCAAGGTGATATTAATAGCGATAGTGAGCTACTTGCCAAGCTTGAAAACATCCGTGCCAAAGGCGGCGTTGCGATGGGTTTATTTGAAGACGTCAGTGAAGCACAAACCAGTCAACATATTCCTAAAATCGCTTGGGTTGCTCCTGCGCAAAGTTATACCGCTTCAAGTGGCAAAGCCGTTGAGGCGAATGAGATTGATTTAGTTGTACGTGCCATGAGTATGGGTCAATTACATCATGCGATGATGGGCACAGCAGCGGTTGCAATAGCAGCGGCAGCAACGACACAAGGTACATTGGTCAATGAAGCGGCAGGTGCAGGCGAGCTGACCGAGGTGCGTTTTGGTCATCCTTCAGGGACACTACTCGTCGGTGGAAAAACCGAGCAAGTCGATGGACGCTGGCAAGCCAAAAAAGTCTCGATGAGCCGCTCGGCACGCCGTATTATGGTTGGTGAAGTGTTTGTACCAGCGGATAGTTTTTAACCATTAGCTTTACTCTCGCCATATATCATTAACATCCCGCCTATAGTGACTAAGGCTAAACCAGAGATTTTATAGATATCTATTGTTTTAACCTCTAAGCCAAATAAGCCAGTTTGGCTTAGAATCAAGGCAAAATACATTTGCCCTAGAAAAACCCAGAGCAATGTATTACCTGCGCCTATTTTTGGCGCAGCAATAAACATAAACAAGATATAAAAGCTGCCCAAAAATCCTGGTAACCACATCCACCATGTCGCATTTTCAATTATTGGCGGCTTGATACCACCACTCGTCATATATGACAGGACTAAAGAAGCCAATGCACCTCCTAAGTATAAATAAAAGGTAGATTGGATCTGCGAGGCTTGCGTACTTTCTCGAAAAGCGTTGACAATAGCCAGCTGTAGCGGAACAATGGCACCGCCTAACAGGCTAATCAAGATATAAGGAAGCATTTTCAAATGGCTTCTACCAAAAGAGAACAAAGAATGGTTCTACATAATACCAAACTTTATTTCAATAATTTAATATAAATGTGATTTAGTAAAATATTAAAATCCATGAGCTAAGTTTTTATGCCAACATCTCCCCAGCCACGCCATGTGCAGTTAGATAAAAAGCCGCCACTCAAAAAAACGGAGCGGCGCGCTTTGCTGTGGGATATCCTCAAAAAGCTTGCCGTCTTTGCCGCGCCATATAAAGTTTTAATTATTGCCACACTGATACTAACGGTGCTTGGCTCCTTTACAGCGCAAGTTAATGCCTTTGTGCTGCGCTATGCCGTTGATACTTTGACCGAAATCGCTACCCTCGCTGAGCCTTGGGAAGCTGGCGTGCGCATGCTGACCATTATCAGTGCGGTACTCTTAACCAAAGAGATATTATCGATATTCATCTCGTTTGGGCAACGCTTCTTCGGCGAAAAGATTCGTATCAATCTATCACGTGATTTATCGCAAAAAATCATTGAGCGCATCCTCACCTACCGCATGGCATTTTATACCAGTAGCGAAAACGACAGCGGCAAGTTGCAAACCCGTATCGACTATGGCGTCAGCAGCTTAACCAGTTTAGTGCAAAACTTCTTTATCGATATGCTACCGCTATTTGCCAGTGCGATCGTCTCACTCATCATTATGTTTTCGACCAATTTTTGGATAGGCTTGGTCGGTCTTATTATCATCCCCATTTACTTTTTCATCAGTCAAAAACAAGCGCGGCGTCTACAAGGATTCCGTCGGCAGATGCGTGGCTATCGAGAAGCCAAAAGTGGCTTGGTTATCTCCTTGATCAACTCCATCAGCGTGGTGAAATCCTTTGTTCGTGAGTCGATAGAAGCAGAAAAGCATTTAACCATTCAAAAAGACATGACTGACAATCAGCTGCGTATTCGCAGTATTGGTTTTATTTATGATGCGATAAAGACCTTTATTGAGCAAATTGGTGTGGTCGTTATTATTCTGCTAACATCCTACTTTGTTTTAAAAGGCGAGATGACCATCGGTATGATTTTATTCCATGTCATGCTATTCCAAAACGTCGCCGCCCCTATTCGTCAATTGCATCGTATCTATGATCAGATTAATAACGCCCTGACTTACGCTGAAGGTTTCTTTGATATATTAGAAGATGAAAGCCAAGTTGAAGATATCGCGGGCAGAAGTAGTAAAAATTTAAAAGGTCATATTGAGCTGAAAAACGTCGATTTCACGTACCCGAATGGCACGCAAGCGCTCAAAGATGTCAGCTTTACTATCAAGCCCAATCGTATTACTGCGCTGGTGGGTTTAAGTGGTGCTGGCAAGAGTACGATTATCAGCTTATTGGTAAAGTTTTATGCGCCAGATAGCGGCACTATATGGCTAGACGGGCATAATTTAGCTGACTGCGATACTCATGAATTGCGTCAAAATATCGGTTTGGTACTACAAAGCAATCATATCTTTTCGGGTACGATTAGCGAAAATATCCGCTATGGCGATATGAATGCGACTGAGGAAGATATTATCATTGCAGCAAAAAAAGCCTCCATTCATGAGCAAATTATTAATTTAGCAAAAGGCTATGAGAGTACAGCAAAGTCATTGTCTGGTGGTCAACAGCAGCGTATCGCGCTCGCACGGATGTTTTTAAAAGATCCACCCATTGTGTTTTTGGATGAGCCAACCGCTAGCCTCGATGCCATCGCCAGCCAACAAGTGAAGAAAAGTCTAGATCTCATCAAAAAAGATCGTACCGTGATCATGGTCTCGCATAATATTGCCCAAATTATCGATGCGGATGACTTGGTCGTGATAGAAGATGGTCGCGTGGTTGAAACCGGTACGCATGAAGGGCTATATGAGAAACACGGCAAGTATTTTGAGATATTCAATGCCATGTCGGATAGCTTAAATTTGGATAAAATCAGCCAGACTCTAAAGGGTTAGGAATGGTTAATGTGTGCCTAAATCGTTATAATGCCAATCTTTTACCGCCTATTTCCAGAAGCTAGCCCACTATGACTTGTGAATTTTCTATCAAAACCTTTGATGAGCTGACCTCAGTTGATCTGTATCATATTTTAAAAGCCCGATCACAAGTGTTTGTGGTTGAGCAAAACTGCGCCTATCAAGATATGGATGAGGTGGACTTTGATTGCCTACATCTGATCGCGCATCAAAACGAGGCGTTGGTAGGCTACTGCCGTATCATTCCGCCTGAATTTAATAAGTTAAAATCCAATCTATCGGTCGCTGACCCTACGATTAAGACCAATCATACTGCTATGCCTGCCATCGGTAGAGTGCTGGTATTATCAGAGCACAGAGGTGACGGTATAGCGCGGCAGATGATGATTCATGCCATTGCGCACTGCCGTAAAAAATATGGCAAGAAGCGCCCAATTATACTCTCTGCACAAGCCTACTTACTTAGCTTTTATGAGTCCTTGGGGTTTGTACCTGAAGGCGATCATTATCTCGAAGATAACATAGAGCATGTAAAAATGGTTCTATACGTTGCCAAGAAAAACAAAGTACAAAAAGAGCGTACTGAGTCTGCCTCCACAACGAACAAAGTATTAAGTTTTCTGCTGTTCATCATGGCGGCTTTATTTGTGTTAGGTCTGCTATATTTGATGATTTAAGCGCGCCGCAAGGTTTTAATTTTTAACATAATTCAGTTTGGTTGTTTCATATTGAGTATGCTACTTTTAAATGATGGCTAATTTAAAAAGATGACCGATATAATGGGTCAAGGAAGTAGCACACTCAAGGAAGAGGAGACAACCATGTCAAATGATAATTCAGATACAACAAATTCAAATAAAAATGATGCAACGGTAGAAAGCAATGTCCGTCCAGAATATGACATTGAGATTCAAAAAATTGCTGATTATGTGCTTAATTATTCGATAGATAACGACTCCCCCAATAGCGCAGATGCTTGGAATACTGCGCGTCATTGCTTGATGGATACGCTTGGCTGCGGTCTGCTTGCGCTACGTTTCCCTGAATGTACTAAGCATCTGGGTCCTGATTGTGCCGATCAGCTCACACCTAATGGCGCGCGCGTTCCGGGTACAGCCCACAGACTAGATCCTATCAAAGCTGCCTTTGATATCGGCTGTATGGTGCGCTGGCTAGATTATAATGACACGTGGCTGGCTGCTGAATGGGGACACCCTTCGGACAATTTAGGCGGTATCCTAGCAGTCGCCGATTATATCAGCCAACAAAATGTCAGTCGCAATCATCCGCCATTAACCATGCGTGAGGTGCTTGAGGCTATGATTATGGCGCATGAGATTCAGGGGGTAATTGCACTCGAAAACTCATTCAACCGTGTGGGTCTTGATCATGTGTTTTTAGTTAAATTGGCCTCTACCGCTGTGGTCGCCAAGCTCTACAAATTGCCACGTGAGCGTATCATGGCTGCCATCTCGCAGGCGATCGTCGATGGTCAGGCGTTGCGTACCTATCGTCATGCACCCAATGCCGGTAGCCGTAAATCTTGGGCGGCAGGCGACGCTACCAGTCGTGCGGTACGCTTGGTTGACATTACTCGTCGCGGTGAAATGGGTATCCCTGGGGCACTCTCTGCACCGCAATGGGGGTTTTATGATGTAGTGTTTAGCCATACCAATAAAGACTTAGCCCTGAAACCTGCAAACGAGCGCCGTTTTACTTTCCAGCGTGAGTTTGGCAGTTACGTGATGGAAAACATCTTATTTAAGTTAAGCTTTCCTGCCGAGTTTCATGCGCAGACTGCTTGTGAGGCTGCTGTGATTTTACATCCACGTATTGACGATAGAATCGATGATATTGAAAAAATTGTCCTGACCACTCATGAATCTGCGATTAGAATTATCTCTAAAGAAGGCACATTGGCCAACCCTGCGGATCGCGATCATTGTTTGCAATATATGGTCGCGGTGCCTCTGCTCACTGGCGATTTAATGGCAGAAAACTATGAAGACGATTATCATGCACAGCACCATGTTTTGATCGATGGTCTACGCCGCAAAATGATCGTAGAAGAAGATGCGGGTTATTCAAAAGATTACCATGACCCAAGCAAGCGCTCGATTGCCAATGCCATTCAGATATTTTTTAAAGATGGTAGCAGTACCGACAAGGTTGTGGTCGAATACCCTATCGGACATAAGCGCCGCCGTACTGAGGGCTTGCCAATATTAGAAGCCAAATTTCGTGCCAGTTTAGCAACGCGATTTATCGACAGTCGCTGTCAGGATATTTTTGCGCTTTGTAGCGATCAAAAACGCTTAGAGCACACACCTGTACATGAGTTTATGGACTTGTTTATGGCGAATTAAGCATGTGCCTATCTAAAAACAACCCTTATCTTATCAATAACATAGGGCGTGTTCTCATATTAAGGACACGCCCTATTTTTATCTCTTGAATTGGCTTTGTGAACGTTTCAATCATTTAGAGCTACCAAGGTATGGATTCCCCTGCCCAGTCAACAAAGATTCCTGATTGCAACGCTGTCATACGGTTAAGCACTTCTAATAAGCATTCCGCACTGTAGGCTGGCGAGAACAACTGACCTTCGGCCACATTACCTTGAAAAGGGGCTGATAGTTGCGTATTTACCGTTCCTGGTTGCATGACAACTACGCACACGTCTTTAAGCGAGCGACTCCATTCAATACTCAGGTTTTTCATGCCCATATTGAGTGCCGCTTTACTCATACGATAGCTATACCAGCCGCCCAGCTGATTGTCACTGATACTGCCAACACGTGCAGATATCGTCGCAAAGATTGCGGGCTTGTCATTACTACGCGCAGATTTGGCTAATAGTGGTCTAAAATGCTTGGCAATGAGTAAGCTGGCTAAGGCATTCACTTGCATGTTTTGTAAAAAGAAATCAGTCTCAACCTGACGCAGCGCTTTTTCTGGCTGCTGCGTCGCCGTATGTAATAACCCTGCACAATTGATAATCCAATCAATATGAGTGGTTTGCTGCTGAATAACCTCGGCTGCTTGTTGGATACTCTGTTCGTCGCAGAGGTTCATGGATATCCAATGCAGATTGTCAGCCCCAAAATCAGGTACATTGTGATGATAAGTTGCAAAAACATGAATACCCTGTTTTCCACCATTATCGGTATTCGCATTCTCATCCTTATTGTCACTGGCAGTACCATTTAATAAGTGTTCAATCATCGCTCTACCAATGCCGCCTGTACCGCCAACGATTAGATATGTTCTGTTATTCATGATGATTCCTTTTTTGGATTCTCTTTAACCGCGTTTTTTTACCCTCTGTTTTTTCACACTATTGTTATTATCATTGTGTTCATTATTCATTTTGGCTGATTTTTATTGTCTTTACTATGATAAAAATGCTTAATAAATGTTCATTTTTTAACATTTGGCGAAGGCGTGTCCTCATATATACGCTACAATAATCAAGAATTATCTCCTACATAAACGCCTTTATATGGATGTTATCGTATTATGCTATCACCCCAAGATCAATTGACTGAGTTGGTACGCACGCTTGAGACGCAGCAACATGTCTTTGCCACTGACCCGCTACTTATCACGGAAAAACTACAAGGTGAGGATGGCAAACCCATTCAAAAATTGCACCGCCGAGCTTCACGTATCGATAGTAACGGTGCGCTGGCACGAGTATTGGGCAAAATTGACGGGCGTATTAAAGGCATCATGGTGGTCATGAGCGTGGTGTGGTGTATCTCGGGATTTTTGGGCTTATTCACCTTACTACAGACCAATGTGGTGAATTTCTTTTATGTATTGGTTTGTTTACTGGGTTTTCATACCATTATGCTGTTAGGCTGGCTGGTGATGAGCCTGATTAATCAAGGCAAGCAGTCTTCGAATTGGTTTGCCAATTTTGTCAGTCCCAGTTATCTGATACGTGGCAAGGATGATGTTACCAAGGCGGCAGTCGACTTGTACGAGCGCCAATTACAGCATAGCGGGATGCGCTGGTATTTGGGGAGATTTAGTCATCAGTTATGGCTGGCAACGTTGACAGGCATGCTGCTGGCGATTATTTTCCTGTTGATTGTGCGTCAGTATAGCTTTAGCTGGGAGTCGACTTTACTATCCGATCAAGCGCTAATTACCTTGACACAGGTACTTGGCTGGTTACCAAGTATGGTGGGATTCGATGTGCCAGATAGCAACGCTATTGTACAGAGTCGCTTGGTGACTGATGCGATGCCATTGACTGTTGCGCGGCAATGGGCAGGCTTATTGGTTGGTAGTTTGCTGATGTACGGTATTGTACCAAGAGCGATTGCTTGGGCGTTTTGTGCATTGATGTTCCGTCGTAAAAAGATGCGGTTGGACATCAAGCAGCTCTATTATCAAAAGATTTTAAGCTTTTGGCAACGTCAGGTGGTAGATGCTGATGACTTTAATGAAGTGCCCGCTCCTATTGCGCCAAAAGCAGCTGTCAGCGCTGGCAAGAAGCTGGTTGCTTTGCTTGAGTATCCAGCAGAGCAGGATAACTGGTGGGTTGCAGGTCTGGATGCCAATATTAATAATAGCGATATTGAAAATTTTGGCATTATTGATGATCGTGATGACATGGCACGTTTGAAGAGCTATTTAGACAATCATCCAGTGCAGGTCTTACTTGGTATTCATCATAAGGCCTTACCTGACCGTGGCACATTGCGTAAACTTGATCAAATCGCCCGCCATGCAAAAGATGGGCTCATTGTGCAGCTGCTGAGTGATTCAAGCGCTTTAGACTTAACCAAGCAGGTTGCAGACCATCAAGATGTTCGTTATCAGCAGTGGCAAACCGCACTCTCTGCCCGCAACATTGGTCTAGTGAATACTTGATTGACTAGCCAAAATGGGATTATCAGTTACTTAAGACAAATGGTTAGTATTAATACCTAAATAGCACACAATTTGTTCTACAATAAAAGCCACTGTATGTTTTGGTCATTAATAAATATAAGACGATATTATGAATAATGATAATAAAAAAGAGAACTATGAACACAATAAGCCTGCTGGTCTCTTTGCAGATAAGGCTTATGAGGCAACCCCTAATACCGCAAACAGCACTTTAAAATCAGCTGTAACTGAGTCAGTGGAAACTCAAGACAATCAACCTTTATCAACTGAACCATTAACAACAACGACAAGTATGACAAGGAAAACCATCGCCAGTGGTGAACCGCTAAAATTGGCCGTCGTTGGTCATACCAATACGGGCAAGACATCCATACTACGTACACTATTGCGTGACGTCTATTTTGGTGAAGTCAAAAACGAAGCCGCAACTACCCGTCATGTAGAGCAAGCCAAATTAACAGACAGCCAAATGGGCGAAGTGTTGGTGGTATTGTATGACACACCGGGTTTAGAAGATGCGTCAGGATTGATGGATTGGTTAGAGGACAATACGGCCAGCCGCCGTGATGGTATTGAGCGCCTGCAGCAGTTTTTGGCAGCAGATATTGCCCAAGGTGGTGATGCGCTAAATAGCAATGAGGACTATAGCCAAGAAGCCAAAGTTATCCGTCAGCTGTTGGCAAGTGATATGGCTATTTATGTCGTCGATGCACGTGAGCCGGTACTCGGTAAATATAAAGACGAGTTAGCTATTCTATCTTGGGCAGCGATTCCTGTTATGCCGGTATTTAATTTCACTGACGCTCAGGATGCCAATATCGACGAGTGGCAGACCATGCTAGCGCGTCGTAATTTGCATATTTCTACACGCTTTGACTCCGTGGCTTTTGAATTTAACGATGAGATGCGTCTATGGCAAAATCTTGCGACTATGCTCACTCACTCTGAGATGCTTGAGCAGTTGATGGCACGTCGTACTGAAGACTGGGCACAGCTTTATGACGAGGCCAACATTATCATTGCTGATTTTTTAATCAATGTTGCTGCTTTTGTTCGTGAGATTAGTGAAGATGACGACCCAATGCCAGTATTACAGCAAATGCAAGAGGCAGTGAGACAAAGTGAACGGGCTATGCAGAACAACTTGCTCAATTTATATAAGTTTTATGACAATGACGTAGCGGCAACGCCACTTGAGCTAAAAGCCTATCAACAAGATCCGTTTGACCCTGAGCTGCTAAAAAGTTACGGTATTCGCACCACTTCTGGCGCGGCAGCTGGCGCGTTATTGGGTCTTGGCATCGATGCTGCAGCACTTGGCACTACTTTAGGATTAGGTGCTGCCATTGGCGGTATCGCAGGTGGGCTGTTATCTAATACAAGTAGTATTGCCGATAGAATCACTGGGGTAAAACGTTTGTATATCGACCCTGCTACCCTAACCTTGCTGGCCACTCGAGCCATAGATTTATTGACAGCATTGCGCCATCGTGGTCATGCAGCAACTGATGCCACGCAATTGCTGTATAAAGGTGAGAAATCCAGTATTGAACAGTCGTTAGATGACGAAAGCACCACTGTCACACCATGGCCGACACATAAATTGCCAAGTGAGCTAAAAAAAGCTCGTGGCAAACCGCAATGGTCATCGCTCAGTAGTGGTAAATCTGAACAAGCTCAATTATTACGCGCAGATATGGCATGGTCGCTGGCAAGTAAGCTACAGTCTTATAAACCTGAGTAATGATCGTCAAGTTTGATTAAAGTTGTAGATGTGATTGCTTAATGAGATGGGTATAATAATGCACTTAAGGCAAAAGTACCGAGTACATCCGTTTGTTGCAGATATATTGGGTATAGCGGATACTTGGGAAAGCTTTGCTCAATATCTTGCATTAATTGTTGCTGGCGCGCAGCTCGATGACGCCAAAACGCATCAGACTGGGTCGGTGCTATCAACTGATTGATAACGATGGCGGCTGGCATAAGTTTACTGTCTTCTAACTGCTCTATCGCCCGCTTGGTTTCAGCCAATGGCAAGACGTCAGCCGTCATCACTAATACAATGGCGGTTTGTGTACGGTCATGAAGCAGCAACCCTGCATGACGAAACAGCTGTTTGCGTTTTTCGAGTACGGATACTGCCTGCTCCCAACGGTCGGATTTTTTTTCGGTAAATGGATTGGCTAAATCATTGTCATTTTTTTGCTGGATTTTTTGTTCATGACTGCCCAAATGATTTGCCACTGAGCGCAGTTTTGCCTGCCGCCGCTGCTGAGCGAGCAATCCATCCGTCCATGCCCCCATCATCTCAGGCAGGACTAATAAACGCAGTGTATGTCCCGTCGGTGCGGTATCAAAAATAATATGCTCATAGCCGGCATCTGCTGCTGCAACCAAGTGCTGGCACATAGATTCGAGCATCGCGGCTTCTTGTGCACCAGGCGCTGATTTTGATAGCCGTAGATGCTCGCGAATTTTTGGCATCATATCTGGATTGGCATAAGAGGTAATGGTGCGTTCAACTTGGGCAAAATGCTCATCAACAATGATATCAGGGTTTATTTCAATAGCATCTAGATAAGGAGTTACGACTGTTTTTTGATTTTTGAGCGGGACGTTTAACACATCGCCCAAGCTGTGTGCTGGGTCGGTCGAGACAATCAGTGTCTTTTTGCCTTGATTGGCATAATAGCTGGCAAGTGCGGCGGCAGTGGTGGTTTTACCGACACCGCCCTTGCCACCGATAAATATAATCGGCTGCTTTGCCAGTTGCTCTACCAATGCGGGTAAAGGGTGTAATGCCATACTTGTATCTCATTTTGATGAATTCAAAGGAAACTAGCAGCAACCTACATGGTCAAAAGGGCATCTATCCATGCCCATACGTGTATGCCATTCATGGAAGTTTTCTAAAAACAAAGGCTGCAATTCTAGCGTATAAAAGCTGGCTGGATTATCGATACCTAAGCTTTCCGCAAACATGAGTAGCATAAAAAAATCTTCCTCATCACGCGCAGCGCGTGCCATCGTTTGACGATAAGGCGCATGATAAAACTCGTTTAACCCAGCCGCAAACCGTTGCCACCATGGCGCAATATTTTTTATAGATTTTGTTATATCTGCCTTTTCCATAATGACCCTTATTTTGCGTATATTTATTATCTATCATGCCTATATGAGACAAAAAACGCCAGCAATTGCTGCTAGCGTTTTATCTGACATTTCATTAATTATTTAAGAGGGTTTAGAGATTACTTTTGCCTCTGTGTATCGACCATTCTTTACGGAGTACTGATAAACTCTCAAACGTTACTAAGATTGTGGCTATCAAGATAATGATATCCATAATAATAAGTAACCAGTTACCGTCATTGAAAAAGGTTTTTAGCTGAATCAATAACGCAAAAACCGTCATGACCAGTAAGAATGACAATGGCCCCAAGGTATACCACACAGGTCTGCCTTTACGTAACAAGATAACAGTGACAATCATCAAGGTTAATGCAGCCATTAGCTGATTCGTCGTGCCAAATAACGGCCAAATAATCATACCGCCAGCACCATCGATGCCACCAGCACCAAAGGCTAATAACAAACAGCTACCAACGGCAAGCAATGTTGCCACCACACTTTTATTTAAAACTGGCAGTTTATAAATTTCACCAAACTCTTGGAAAATATAACGTTGCAGACGTACCCCAGTATCCATCGTAGTACCAGCGAACAATGCTGCCATTACCGTCAGCATCGTCTGTGATAAAACCATATCAATACCGACGCCTGCATTCAGTATGGTTGCACCGCCATCAATAAAGGCACCAATAGAGCCGTCACCAAATTTTTGATAAACCGCTTGCCAGTCGCCAAGGGTTGCAAAGCCCGCCGTTGCCGCGAGTATTGCACCCAGTGCCAGCATCCCCTCACCCATGGCACCGAAGTAACCAACGAATCGTACATCTTCTTCTTTATCAATCTGTTTGGATGTTGTACCCGTTGCCACCAATCCATGAAAGCCTGAAATTGCACCACAAGCAATGGTCACAAACAATAAAGGCACCATAGATGGTGTGCCGATTGGCAATGCCGTGTTTATCGCTGGCGCGACAATATTCGGCGTAGCGATAAAGATGGCAGCGTATAACAAAATTAGACCGACAAATAACTGTAAGCCATTGATGTAATCGCGCGGCTGCAAGAGCATCCAAACCGGTAATAAAGAAGCGATTGCCGCATAAGCAAACAAGATAATAATCCAAACAGCATTGTCAGGTAAGCCTAAGAATGTTTCAGGTAATACGACAGGGAACATAGGACCAAGATAAATAAGCCCATATAAAGCCGTGACCCCAATGATTGATACCCAAACCAGATTCATCTTATAGCGATAAATACACTGACCGATAATAAAGGCGACTATCAAAGCCCCCCAAACAGGTAGCACAGCGGACGGGGTTTTTATCATCATATTAGCAATAGCGACACCAAATACCGCATTTACCATGAGTAATAATAAGAAGATAACGATCATCATCAAGCTACGTACACGTGTACCCATGACGGTACCAGCAATCGAACCAATCGACTGACCTCGATTACGCATACTAGCCCAAATGGCTGACATATCGTGGACACCTGCCATAAAAATCGTGCCCAATACTACCCAAATGATAGCAGGTACCCAGCCCCAAATAACCGCAATGGCAGGACCAATAATCGGAGCTGCCCCTGCGACTGAAGTAAAATGATGTCCCCATAGCACGTATTTATTGGTAGGGATATAATCCACCCCATCTTTCATAGTATGCGCTGGCGTGGGGATACTGTTATCCAATGCCAAGATTTTAGTAGCGATAAATTTTGAGTAAAACAGATAACCGCAAAGCATCGCGGCAACAGCAAACACTAGCACGATTGCACTATTCATCTTATCTCTCCTTAGACAAGTAATAGGTAGCCTTATAAGTTCAAGCTTTTTAATTTAGAATATAAAAAATATGTTAAATTAGTCGGCGACTAGTGACTTAGCGCACCTGTCCAAAGGCTGTTTATAGAAGTACTGTGGTATCATCATCCATTAATAAGGCTTTGCATTCTATCGTTAGCACATGTCACTAGTCAGCATATGGTGAGTCTTTGACTGCAACCCATTTAGATACTAACTGATTTAACGACAAATGTAACGCTGGTTAAACATGAAAAACAACAAATAAAGGAAGCACCATGGCGCATTATTTTGGGTTTGTACCTTCAGATAAATTGAAAGCATTAATCATTGACGCTGAGCAAGTGATTGCCTCAAATGAGGAGGTCGAATACTACCCATATCGTGATGCCCTGACGCATCAAACAGCACGTGATCTAATCGACAATTTGTTGATTGGATTGGTAGATATTATTCCAAACCCTGAACGTCAAGCTTCAATGCGCAAAATTGTTGGCACAGTTGAAAAAGCAACAGATACACTGCTTAACATCTTACTCGGTAAAGAGAATAACGAAGAAGTGATGCCAAGCTTTCATTTCTTGAGAGATCGGGCGACGTTTATTGATAATGAAGGTGTAAAACGAGTGGGTTTCAAATTATCTGATGCAGATGCGCAAACCATCGAAAAAGGCTTTGCTGCTATCACACCTGAGCAAGTAGATATGAAAGCCTTTAAAACAGCGCTTGAAACCATGAATGAAGAGACATTGACTCATTTTATCAGCCGCTATGCTGAAACGCTGAAACTTGGCATGATTAAACGCAAAGCTGTTCCAGTTGCCAAAGCCGCCATTGATAAAGGCATGAGTATGGCCTTAAATAAGTTGCTACCCGACCTACCGGATCGCTCTTTAAATCGTTTAGCAAACTATTACCGCCCTTTCATCGTAGAAAAGCCAGAATAAATGCCAGTATTTGATTAATTTTGTCTCAAAAGACAGATGGTATTGGGCAAATTCACTAAAATTTGCTAAAATAAGCGGCACTTTTTACCGAAGGCGCACCCGATGACCCAAATCAGCAACCAAGAAATTGAAAAAACATTACGCAACTCAGAGTGCCTTATCAGTAGCATCGAAGTAGCCGCTGCTTATGAGCGCCTTGCCGCCCAACTCAACCTACATTATGCTGGTTTAAATCCAATCGTTATGGTTGTTATGAATGGTGGACTTATTCCAGCTGGTCAACTATTGACTCATTTGACGTTCTATCATCGCATGCATTATATTCATGCATCACGCTATCGTGATAATGCAGGCACCAATGAGCTAGATTGGAAATTCAAACCTGATGTTAGTATCGAAGGTGAGCATGTATTGCTGATTGACGATATTTTTGATGAAGGTATCACGCTAAAAACAGTTGTCGAAGAATTAAGTAAAGAAAAACCTTTATCACTTGAATGTTGTGTGTTGCTTAATAAAGAGCATGATCGTAAAGTTGAAGATTTTGATGTTGATTTTGTCGGTATCAATGTTGCAGATCGTTATGTCTATGGCTGTGGTATGGATTTCCATGGTTACTTGCGTCATCTGCCTGGCATCTATGCCATCAAAGAAGACAAAGTTTAAGTTCTACATTTGAGTTCAAAAAAAGCATCCGATTTGGATGCTTTTTTATTGCTTAGATTTTGCACTTACTGTTAATTTTGCTACTCATACAATGCCCGTATTTTTTCTGTAGGCAGTATTTTTGTACCAGTCACCACGAAGAAATAATCGAGTTGCCAATTCTGTGTCTTCTTAGCGGTATTACTGGTTGGCTTATCCCAGCTAGAATACACCCTGATACCCATCTTACCTTTTGTAAAATGAGACTGAAGAATATTATGTCTAAGCAAGACATTTTTTGGAAAAACAAATTGCCCAAATGTATGGTTGTCTTTAAATGCGGTGATTACTAACAAGTCTGGTGACGAATCATATTGAAAAGATTGATTAATACCTTTGGAATCCTTTTCCCAAAAGGTAACGAACTGCCCTACTTTGGTAGGTGTTTGTTTAGCTACTCTGAATCTAACTGTTTTGACAGTCAGTCTGTTCATTAATTCAAATGTACCAGCAGCATATTCTAGATTTTGTTGTTCTTCTTGAGTTGAAGCAATAATCAATTGGTTGGGCTTATAAATAATTTCATTAATATGCTCTAGCACAGTATCAAAGGTATACAACTCTAGTCCTCTTTTTATATTTTTTAGTATTTATCTATTAACGCTGAGAAAACTGTAATGCCAAACCTGTGTGACGCTCAGTAGGTGTTTGAACAGCCTTTTCAAAAGCAGATTTTGTACTATATATGGTTACCTGTTTCTTAGCACGGGTCACCGCCGTATAAATAAGCTCTTTGCTTAGCAATCTAGCATGACTATTATCAAAAGTAATGGCAACGTGCTCAAACTCAGATCCTTGCGATTTATGAATGGTCATCGCATATGCGGTGGCAATCACCTCTTCGTTTAGCAGATTGACGGGAATCCCCTGTGTTTTATTCTCGAAAAACACTTCTAATCGACTTCTTTCATCCGATGTCTGTAAGCAAAAACCAATATCACCATTAAATAATCCTAACTCATAGTTATTTTGTAAAACCATCACAGGACGACCATGGAACCATGTGTTTTGACCCAGTGGTAGCTTTAGCTCAGTTAGGTGCCATTGAGTGAGATAGTTATTAATGTAGTGATCGCCCCATTCACCATTATGACCAGCACTTAGAATTCTGAACTCATTAAATGTTTCCATTAGTGATGTAATCGTATTTTTTACTGATTCTGGCATGGATTTTTTTATTGGAGTTTTTAGGAGTCTTTTAACTTTATTTATATATTTAATATATTTTAGCGATATTTTTGAAATAATTTTTTTATTACTTAGGCTATTTTTTGTCTTATTATCTTTAAACTCATTTGTTTGCAGCGTATTTACATATTGAAAATTCAAGGCTTCATCCTGCCTTAACAGCTGCCAGATGGCTTGAGTATCTACCTCTGCCTGATTAATTTGGTAGGCAAGTTTGCCAATACCTGATTCTGCGCTAAATCTGCGGCTTTCGGTTAACTCTGCATGAATGGGTTGTAACAGTGGAATACGGCACAAGTCCGCCAACACTGCTCCTGCATCTACCGCTGCTAGCTGGTTTGCATCGCCCAATAGTATCAGCCTTGCACCTGGTTTTACTGCACTTACGAGATAATTAGCCAACTCGACCCCAAGCATCGACGCCTCATCAACGATGATGATATCTTCACCAAGTGGATTGTTAGTATCGTAGCGTGGTCTACCCGTCCGACCAATACCTAACAAGCGATGGATGGTTTTAGCTTCTTGTAACTGTAGATCAATATCTGCTGTATCGAGAGCAGCTTGTAAAGATTCTTGCATGCGCTGGGCAGCCTTACCAGTCGGTGCTGCCAATGCCAGACTGGCACTGTCCGTACTGAATCTAATATTTTCAGCCCCGTATCCCCCACTCTCTGTCGCTTGTTGCAGCGCGATGACTAACTGAGCAACGGTATAGGTTTTACCTGTGCCTGGGCCACCAGTGATAATGCTAAATGCATTATTATTAGCCACATTAATAGCTGCTATCTGCTGATCGTTTAAATTTTTGGGTATTGATATATTTAGAGGGGTTATCTGTTGATTTAAAATAGTATTAATGTGCTGTGCTAAGTTAAATTCTGCTTGCCATGCACGATGTAGCCAAAAAGTTAGTAATACTGCTGAACCTTCTGTGTTTTTGCTGTTAACTTGTTTATAAATAATAGGTTGATTTTTTTTGCTTAGGCTATTTACTTTATCGTTATTATTAATGCTACTATTAACCTCAGCAAACAAATCATGTTCGTTAACTAGGCGTATAAAAAAACTTAAGTCCGTATTTTTCAATAATTGGTATAGCGTAGCAATCATGTCAAAACGCTTGGTTAGCACCTCTTTTTCATGGTTGCTAAGCGCCAATTGCATCCACAGGTGATCTCTCTTATCAAATAGCGTGTCTAGCAATACGAATAGCGACCTTTCAGTTATAGAATCATCTTCTGATTGCGTATTTATTTGGGTATTTATCAGCGCAAAGATTGGCATTGCTAGCATCTCTAATAACTGTTGCTGCCAAGCATATAGCGTAACTGCCTCATCATTGATTTGACCTTGCAATGCTTCTTCATGCTCAGAGGCCTCAATAGTTAATACGGTATGCCCCTCTTCCAAATGAGTCGCTAACATAACGAATAGAGCGGTGAATAAATTACTTTCTTCTGTTTTATCGATTTGCTTACTATCAGTATTAGCTTTTGCCTCTGTTGCGTTATAAGCTAAATACGTTTGCTCGCGGCGTAGCAAGATATAATCACTGATGTTACTAGCCCAGCTTTGTTGTAGCCCAATTACTGCCTTGCTCTCTTTTTTATTATTACTCATAGTATGCTTGTCTCTATGTTGAAATAGTTAATCGATATCATGTCTTTTAGCATTTAATCATTACTTATAGCCTACTAATCGGGCATGCCAAACAACGCATCCAAACCTTTAATAAAATCGATTGGAATATCCCATGTCACTAATCCATAGCGGTCGTTATGCATTGAGTGGCTATTATCAGCCTCTTTAACATCTTGTGATAGATCATCAGCTATTTGAGAATTGGGATCGTACACACCTCGTAAAAAAACATACTCCACAGCGCCTAAATACTTATCTTCATTGCCTGCATAATCATGAATTCTCATTGAAAGGAATCGATGTAACGCTACTTGATAAATCGCTGCTTGTAGCCAGTACCCTGCCTTGGACATTGCTTGCTTAAGTGTATTTTCATTATAATCACTTAGGCTATTTCCTAGAAAGTTGCTTTTATAATCGACAACGTAATACTTGCCTGCATGTTCGTACACTAAGTCAATTTCGCCGCGTAAATAACGATACAAATGTGCTTTATTTTGCGGAATAAGAGTGACGTGTTTGTCCATCTCATTAGGGAGATACTGTTGGAAGAGTTTACTGATATCCTGTGCTTTAAAGTTCTCTGACAACCCCATATTGAACTCTAACTCAGAAAATCGCTGACCTGCATCAATAGAGCGCAACGGCTGCTTGGAGGCCAATAGCGGCGCATCTAGTACCTCTTCAATCCAAGCAATTAATGCCTCATGCTTGGTAGCATCTATTGAAGCAAGATCAAGTGAACTAGTATTAAATGAACCGTCATCGCCTTGCTCTTGTTTCTTCGCTTCTGATCGACGGCCTTGCTGCTCAGCACTGCTATATGCCAGTGGCAATTGATAGCTACTGATGGCTCTATCGATAACATGAGACCACTGCGCTTTATTGTTGAAATCAATTTTTTCAAATATCTCATGTAAAAACGTACCCGCATTAGCACCTTTTACAAAGGTAAAGCGGATATCATCTTCTGACTTGAGGCTTAGGTCACTGTCTTGTTCGAGAGACTCTTTGCTATTAAGTGAATGGAGATCTGAAACTGAAGACTCTGTCATATCGATGTCTATCGCATCATCAATACGCTCATCGACTATCGCCATTGTTTGTGTAGATTCATCGAGCTGACGAGCCAAAGCGGTAAAGCTGGTCTTAGCCCAGCCATAAAAATAATTGGTCTTCATGACCTCTGAAAAAAGCGCGTATTCAATAGTCTCTGTGGCAGGCTTATGAGCATTTGACTCGGTTGCGGCTAGCTGAACATTGTCATTTACGCCTGCTGATTTAGCATCGTTGCTTGCGTAATTCTTGTCGTAGAACTCATTAACTTTATGCCCTCTGAGCATACCTATCGTACCTTTAAGTCTATCTGGTAGTTCAAACTTTGGTTCTGGCGATTCAAACCAATAAAACACTGGTTTTCGCTTCATATCTCTTGTGTCATTAGGGTCTCTCAGAACAACATAAAGCTGCTCACTGGCACGGGTAAAGGCCACGTAACCTAGTCGTCGCATCTCATCGAAATCTTCCCGCGTTTCGATATCGGTGTAGTAGTCGTCTGTGGTAGCAGAACCTTGTATCGGTGAGAAGCGGCGTTGATTTCCTGTTGATTGACTATCTAGTGACTGCTGTACTAATGCTGAAGGTGCTTGATCTGCGTTATATAAATACAGGCCATACTTCTCATTGGTGCCTGACTTTCTACTGGCATCACCCATTCCCAGTACATAGACAATGGGAAACTCAAGCCCTTTGGACTTATGAATGGTCATCAGCTGCACACCAGATTCTGTAGGCAGTGGATATTGCTTAGCCCAATCACTATTGGGCGCTGCATCTATGTTTTGTCTAAACCAAGCCAGTAGCTCATGCTCGCCCATACCTAAGCCATATTGCGCCAAAACATCCATCACATGACGCAAATCCATAATATGACGATCGCCTTCTGGATGAGCCGCTAGCGCTTGCCAAACGCCTTGCAGCTGTATAGGATTTTTATCTAATAAGTAATGCAATGCTGATAAGATACCAAAGTGCTGCCAACGCTGTGCACCCTCTTTTAGATAGGTAATAAAATCTTGATAACTTTTTTTATTATCAGTAACCTCATTAACTGAGGCATCCTTCGAATTAGAATTTTTTGAATGAGAGCTTGTTTTACTACTGCCCTCAGTAATTCCTGACTCATGGTCCGTCATCATGGCTTTGATGTTTTTAATACTTAAGCCATATAAATGACTGGTCAACACCCGATTAATCATGTCATGACGATACGGATATAGCATGGCACTCAGCAGCGCCGCCACATCTTCTGCCATGATGGTTTCAAAGATACTGACATCACTGGTAGTCAAGGTCGGTACATTAAGCTTAACCAACTCATCCTCAACCCGCTTTAAGTCTTTTTTAGTACGTGCCAGCACACCGATATCACTAGGCTGAATAGGCTTGCCTTTTAAAGTCTGACCACTACTAAGCAAAGTCGCAATATGACGCGCCGTGATTTCATGCTCATCGTACTCAAGCTCTTTGTGTTTATCATAAGGCAGATGTAATACGCTCACTGGCTGGGCAGAGAGCACCTCAGTCACTAAAGTAGTGCTGTGAGCGTCTGGTTCATTAAACCAAGACAGCTCATATTCTGGTTTTGCCGCTTTGATATGCTGGTAATAAATACCTGCGCCTAATTGAGCTAATTTATTCTCACCAGTGGTTACATCAGCCATGCCGAACCAACAGTTTAGGGCATTAATCACGCCAGCATTTGAGCGTCGGTTAATATCGAGCGTCCAAAGCGTGCTTTTATCAAATTGAGCTTTCATGTAGTTATAGTTGGCCACATCGCCACCACGAAACCCATAAATAGCTTGCTTTGGGTCACCAACCAATAATAAAAATTCATGGCTGGCTTTTTTAGTAGCTGACTGTTTATCATTATCAGCAACCTTGCCCTTTTTCTTTGGCAAATAGATGCTTTCAATCATAATGGCTTGCGCGCCATTGATATCTTGCGACTCATCAATCAACGCCACAGGATAGTGATGACGAATATAACGTGCCAGCTTCTCTCCTTGCCGACCAGTTAATGCTTGGTTTAAACGTACCATTTGCAGGCTAAAGGTAGTCTCGCCACGCTCTTCCAAAATAATTGGTAGCCTGTCACGTACCGCAAGCACGATATGACGATTAAGATTGGCTAAAACAGTCACTATGTATTCGTCTAGCTTTTTGCTTTCTTCAATATAGCGTTTAAAGTCACGAACGACCTGCAACTCATTAAATATCAGATTAACTCTTTCGCCATCTTTGGGTACACGAAACTGAGAGCCGATATTGTCCGTTTTTTGAAAAGCCTCGATTAACTTTCCTGTATGATTTTTTGCGTCTGATATAAATTTAAAAGCGGCTGGACCAAAATCTTTTAATGCTTGAATGATTTTGGTCCAAGAGTCTCTATTATTTTGTAGCTGTCCTTTTGGAACGTCATAATACTCGCCGTCAGGTTTAAAAAAGATATCAAGCTCATCGCTGCGCTCAATGATAGTATTTATAAGCCGCTCATAGCCCTCAAACGAAAAGTCATTTACTACAATCTCATCAATTGGCGCAGAAATAAAGTTAAGCGAGCGAGTCACATATTTTTTATGATCACCAACTGCAGTCAGCTTGCCTTGTTGATCCATAAGCGCATACAGTTTAGGCTGCTCATGATGCAAGCGGCTTTGAAACTGACGCAGCTCATCATGAATAATACTATCTGTCACCTGCTCGATACTGCTGTCTTCAATAATAGCCATACCTTGCTGATGACCCGTCTCGCTACTGTACTCCTTCAGCCATTTTTGTGCCAAGCTATCGAGCGTACCCACAAACAGTTTATCCAACGTGGTTAAAACCAGTGCGGTACGCCTGATAGCTTCCGTCATTGGATAGCTGTACACGTGATCCAGCAAATAACCAACGAGATGCAGGTTAATGGGATCTTGCATGATGCCATCTAAGCGCACATATTTAGCCTGTGCTACCAACCAATCTTCACGGTCTTTTTTTGCTTGCGCACGCTTTGTGGCAGCAGCTTGCTTATCATTAGCAAGGTCTTGGTTTAACTCATCAGCGCCTATCTCAGTATTTAAATCCGTACTTGATTTTTTGCCCTCTTGTTTATCCTTATCGCTTTCAGGCATCACCTGCAATATATTGGGATACAAAGCCTCCTTATTACTGATGTCAGCACTTAAACTGTTGACCCACTGCAATAATTGATAAAAATCCACCAAACGATCATGAATACGCTGACGCATCTCAGCGGCAGCGGCTCGCGTAAAGGTAGTAGCAATAATTTGCTCTGGCGCACGTCGTGCTTCAATTAGCAGGCGCAATACAATGCCTGTTAGCGTCCAAGTTTTACCAGTACCAGCTGAGGCTTCAATTAGGTGCTTTCCCGTTAGGTCAACATCAACTGCTGGTATTACATCAGCCTGACGCTCACTCATAGGATCTGAGTGAGGCGTATCTGAGTGATCATCGAATAAATGTGGCTGTGTAGAAAGTTCAATGATATTGGTTAAATCAGTCAAGTCTGTCATATGGGCGCATACTTTTAATTATTATTTATTAGATCAGGAGAGCAGAAATCGATTATTCTAAATGGCTAGCTAGCCATCTAAGTCAATTAACGCAGTAAACATCGGCTCATATAATGGTTGAGCCAAGGTAGTCAATGCCGCTGACAAAGCCTTAAATGCATCTTGATCACGTAGTGCGTACTGCCAAATGGCGTGCTGCGAACAAGTATCGTATACCGTGTCTGAGTTGTAGTTAGGTCTTATCCAGTCTGAGAAGTCTGCACGTTTTGGCCAATAACTACTGCCTTCACTATCTTCAGATTTTGAACACTGATCAAGGTAATTGAGTGCATATTCAGGCAATAAAGTAATAGGCACTTGTCCAGATAGCTTGGCAAAAACCGCCCATTTTATCAGCTCAATCACAGCGTCTTCATAGACAATTGGGCTTAGTTTAAATGCGATTACTTTCTCGTACTTTTTGACTTGCGAGCTAGGCTTATTAAAGCGCCAAATACTCACCCCATCATTTAATGCCGCTTGCTCGGCAGTGGTACGTCTGGCCACTTGCCAATACAAATGTGATAACCAAAACTTGAGTAAATGCCTAGGACTGGCAGAATTGGGCAATATATTTAACCACTGCTTGGGTGATTGCTGAGCATAAGGCATGCCCGCCTGAATTGATATGGGCGCCAATATAGGTACTGAACCTTTGATCTTAATGACTTTTGGCAACAGCTTAAGCAGTGCTTCTATCTCTTTAATATCTGTCTGATTGCTTGACTCGTTGTCAGTGCTACTAAGTATATTTTTTAGCTCTACCTGAACAGGATGCTCGGCGGTTGGCGTTAGTAGCTGCAAATCTGTCGTACCCTCTATCCCATCTTCATTGGGTATAATATTTTCGCCAAAACCATTAGCTATTAACTGCTCTTTAAATTCCAAACATTGCTGTTGCAGTTTTTGTTGTTGATTGGGTAGCGTGGTTTGGCGAGCCACACCTGCTGGCATGATTTTTTGATACATCAGGATTGGAGTAGTGGTTTCAGCCGCTGCATTACTATTATTCTTACTCTCATCAGTAACCAACTGTTTAATCAAGTGCTCTTTGATTTGATAGGTAGTCAAACTGTTTAGAAATAATGGCTCTTGATGCGACAGTGCTTCTTCACCTTGTACCACATGCACCTTTTGAGCCCGTAAGAACGCTTTGGCAGGATGGCGCACTTGGTAAGCCAATGCACCTTCAACATCTATCTCCCCAATATTAAATACGCTATCAGATACAGCTTGGGAGAGCACCTGAGTCATATCACTGATATTGCTAGTATCAACAACAGCCTCTAATGCCAATAGTTCAACCAATGCAGACAAGGTTTGAGTGTTTACTTGACCGAGCTGACCCAAGCCTTGACCAAGCATCTTAGCGATTGCTTCGTACTGTGTCTTTGTGGGCAAGCCAACCAACTGTACCTGCTCACTAGACACTCTGCCCTTTAGTGTATCAAACACCGCTTGCCAAAGCGGCGCAGGCGGAAACTGCTTTTTTTGCGCCAGTTTGGTTTTGCGCATGGCTGTATTTAATAAAGTATCCAACTCATCAATCATATCGACAGGGCTGGTATCCTGAGCATTGATATTAACGTTGGCATTAGCATTGCCATCAATATCAGGAGGCGCTTGCTCAAAAATATCAGCGCCTTCAATTTCTGTTTCAAACAAACTCTCATGGAAAGGCAGTGCAGGATGCTCAGTCACCAACCACTGCTTAATCAATTTAGGTAAGTAACGCTTGAGGCTTTCGGTGGTAGGATCAATATTCTCAGGCAAAGTCTCAAGCGAGTTCACCTGCCATTGCACCTCGCCTTGTAGGAATTGCAATAGCTCACTCACTGGGTTGGCAGGCAGATGCTCATGGGTGTCCGTCAAGCTTTGACCGTTATAGAACATCCAACATGCACTGCGCGCACACAGTAGCGCATCTAAAAATGCACCATTGTCATCATCTTCACTAACTCTGTCACCGCGGCGTGCATTGGTCGCTTTCATCAAATCATAGCGGTTATCACGGTCACGCCCAGGAAACTCTGAGAGATCCATATTGAGCATAACCACCAACTCAAACGGCACGTTTCTTAATGCACCAAAGCGCCCAAAGGTAATTACCCCAGTTGGCTCCGCACTGACCTGCTGACTTTCAAGCTCCGCTTCGATACTGTCTAGCATAAAGCTCAGCTTGAGCGGCAACTGCTCCACACCTGCCAGCCTCTGCTCTACTTCTCTGTTGGCGCTATCACCACTAGCGTACTGTCTATAGTGACGATTGGCTCGCAGACTTGATTTAAAGCCATTCATCGCATTGTAGATGGCTCGCATGGTACGTGTTTGATCCACATCACCAAAGTAACGATGAATCACTTGTCTCTCAATCTGATCGAGCCAATCTTCCGCTTTCATTTTTTGTATATGATCATCCCGTCGTGCGACCAAACCGGTATAAATGCGGCAAAGCGCTTCAACAATCAACGCATCATTTAGGCTCACTTGTGGTAATGGCAAGGTCATTTCTGGCAACGCAGTGCTTGGCCATTCATCCTTATCTAAAGGATACAAGCAGTCGCTCAACTCAGCCTCTGGCATGACCAGACCTAGGGTCAATCTGTCTAACGCTTGCGCAAAGCTAAAGCGATAGTCGTAATCATTACTATCCAACGTTTGCTTAAGATGCAGCTCATCAAAACCGCGGATAAAGCCTGCCTCTACCAACAAGTCACAGCCACGGCTCATCTGCTCATGAGTCAGTCCAAAGCTTTCAAATAAAGGAGGCAACATGAGCCAGTCTAAGACTTCAGCCGCTTCAAAACGGGCGCTATGGCTGCCTAATAATTTATAGAAACCAATAATCGCTTCCCATAACTGCCGAATGTCCGCATCAACAACACCCGTCACTTTAGCGGGCAAAGTCAGACCATCTTGACCTCTGCCATTGACAAAAATAGAGCCAATCAGCGCATGATGACGCTCAACATCGGGTAGCAACACAACAATGTCAGATATATGGCGCTTCTTCTCACCAGATTTAATAGGTTCATTTAGCCAACGACCAATCATGATACGCAGCACTTCAAGTTGACGCTGCAAACTATGACATGAGTGAATGCTTAGGCTATTATCTTGCGAAGAAATTGCCCAAAAACGGTCTTTCTCAAAGCGCTTCTTCTCCAACGCCTCATCGTCATACCAAGCCGTTGCTTGCTTATCCTCATCACCGCTTGGCGCTATCTGCTGACTCACTGCTTGCGAGACCGTAGCAGCCGTTGCCTGCTGGGTCGATTGCTCATCAAGCATCAACACATCGTTCTGCAAACGTCGTAATAAACTTGGGCTATGTTGTGCATCTTGAGCACTGGCATTATCAGTATAAATGCTTTCATCCATACCATTACTAAGCTCATCATTTAAACCACTTTCAAAATTATCTTGCCATTCCACCAGCGCATCGTCGTATTGCTCATTACCCGACAAGTTAGCAAGCATGGCAAACGCATCACGCGATTGCTTACCCAAACGCGACAACAAACTATGACCGTAATCACGTAAAAAGACACTCTCAGGGTTGATAATCTGTTGACGCTGTAACCAAGATTTATCGACGATATCCGCCCAAAACAGCTTTGATGGATTGTAATGCAATAGCGTGATATTCATGTATTTTGACAAGCGCTGTAAAAAATCAAGCTCGGTCTGTGGCAGTTGCTGAATGGTAAATATACGCAGCACTTTGGGCAACTGTGCGCGTTCATCCGCCTTGTTGTCTTTCAAGGCTGACCAGAAAGCACGCTCCAGTGCCACACGGTGTAGATGAACGTCAGCAAACAAATGCGACCACAAAAATCGTTGCGCAGCCTCTAACTCAATATAATGCTCAACCAGCCATTCAGGCGTGCCGCGTGCATACTTATCAAAACGCAGTGACAATGCATCTTTCTCTGCGATCAACTCATCTACATTCAGCGGTTTGTTGTACGACCATAAATCCAGCCAATCCTCACGGTGTGTTAAGTATCGGTTAAATACTCTTGCCAAATCGCTTGCTAGTTGCCAGATACGGGCGTCTTGTTGTGCCTTGTCTTTTAGCACACTGTCTTGCTGTAAATTGTTCTGTTGTACATTATCTTGTTGAGCACTTGCCTGTGGGTCATCAATCAAAGATGCTAGTAATGGATTAACCGGATGTTTTTCATCTGCAACAATCGCCTCTTGATAGTAGGTCAAATACCCAAACAAGCGCCATTGCATCACTGTGGGCGATAACACCGCCACTTCTGGCACATTTAGGGTTGCCGCTTCGGAGTCATTCTCTAACAAATACGCGTTATGGCGGGTTAACACATCCTGCATGAGCGTCCACTGATACTGACCCCAAAACTTAGTACGCACCAAAGTACTAATACCAGCACGGCTAGCAATGGTTTTGTCCAACCAATCGCCCAATACCATTGAGGGCACAATGACAATAAAAGGCTCAAAAACAGGCTGATCCTTAGACTGATATTGCACAAGCAGTTGATCAACAAGGTTTTCGGTGCGGTGCGATTGAATAATGGTAAACATAGAGGGTAGTCTGATTGAAGTTATAATATGAGTGATAGTGTGATGTAGACGGTCGTGAATGCCTGAAATGGAATAGCATTTGCGTTAACTTTCTAATGCATATTGATGGCTGCTAAGGAATACCACGAAGGATACTCACCAATCTATGTTTCGCGGTCGTTACTACAATGTATTTCTGCTAGCATGGCTGTCATAAACACGATGCAAATGACAACAACGATTAACTATCATTGCATCATCAGTGATTATTTATAACAATCATAAAATAGGCTGCTGATTAGTGTGCCATCGATAGCTATCGTTTACTAGTATATGTGCCACTATTATAATATCTTGCGACAGATAGTGTCGCATTGATAAGTCTCATATTTATGAATAGAGGAGTCAGTGCTGCTGTCAGATCAATTGCTGTAATTTTTATGTCCATAACCCTTTTTTAACGGAATAATTTAATACTATGCCCTTGCGTCCCATTGATGCCATTTTCGTTCATCCTAAACGACGTCTATATGTTGTATACTATCGCGGTGAATTGTGGCAATTGCCACGTATGAAAATTGACGACAGATCGTGGCAAAACAGACAGCCCTATACTGATGACAGTCGCTCGCTTTATTTGAGCATCCATCAAGCCATTAACGACCCCATACTTTCACAAAAACTGCGAACATTGAATCTGCCTGTCGCGGTGCGTGGGAGCACGTTGCCACGCTTTGAAGCATGGTGGGAAGCCCATGGTTTTGAATGGCTTAAAGACAAGCTTACGATGGGCGAATCGCCATTGGCTGCACACCAAATAAAAGCCATTGACAACGATGTTACCTCGCCTTCAAACGATCAACCTGTGCTATCCAATCAAAATAGTACAATTATTCATAAGAATAATAGCGAGAAAAAACTTTTACCTGATTCAAAAACCGATATTTTTGCAGATATGCTTGCGGACTTAGCAGATGAAGTGTTACACCAACAGCTTTAAAAATAATACGTTATACACCGCATTTTATGTAAACTTGACACAAACCCATTAAGAGAAGAGCAGTAACATATGAGAGACTACAAGCTGCTACTGGCTGGGCTAATTTTACTGCTGCTGATAATCTTTATTGCAATCTTTACGTGGTTATGGAGCAATAACCGTAAAAATATAGACCCCCTACCGATCATGGCAAATGCAAATGAGTCGTCAGCCACCACTCAAGACGAGGTAAATACACTCACCGACAGTACTCTGTATATAAAGGCCGAAGAGGATTTACAAGCACCCTTGGACGATATCATCGTTAGCTTCGAATCTCGTTATCCTCATGTGCAGGTTGTGCCAAGTTATGTACCCGCTAGCGACCTCTTAACATTATCAAACGCCAATCCTAACCATAATAAACACTCAAAATTAGGCGCTGATATAGACATGATCATCGCTAACGACAGCCTATCTGCAGACCATCTGACACCGTTACAAGCAGAGCTAAAAACGGCTCACGATAAAATAAACCAAGACAAAGCAAATATCAGCAATACTGATGATAAAAAAGTAGAGACTGCTGAGACTGATACCATTGAAACTGACAATATAGAGGCACGTACCCTAAATTCTTTCAGCTATGCATTGAAAGAAAAGCAAGCGCTTGAAGGGGTTATTTTGACAGAGAATACTGCTGCTATTAACTTCCGTAATTTTTTACTTTCGAGTACCGGACAAGATATATTAGAAAAGTACGATTATTATAATATCGAAGGTTATAAAAACAGTGTAAATGACTTGTTTAATCCAACATCACGTGCACAAAAAGCAGCAAATGCCAACACTGTGAATGTCGCTGACGCCTTGAGTAATGGCAAGTAATGATAAAATCTTTATATTTTGTTGATTGCTTTTATGAGCGATTTTTCCTACAATGTTATTCCAAAATGCGCCTATAGCTCAACAGGATAGAGCAGTTGCCTCCTAAGCGATCGATCGGGGTTCGAGTCCCTGTAGGCGCACCAACAAATATGTTTTTAGTTTACTTTAAAGCCCCTTAGCCCTTTGGTTATGGGGTTTTTTCTTACTTAGACGTTTTTAGCTGTCTTTAGTTGTCTTTATCTCTACGTTAAATGACGGTATTATTGACGGTATTCGCCGATACCGCCAAATAGGATACCGTCAAAATGGCTAAAATCATCAAGCCGCTAACAGATTCGCAGGTAAAACAAGCTAAACCACAAGACAAGCCTTATAAGCTAGCTGACGGCGGTCGCCTTTATTTGTATGTCAGTAAGTTGGGCACCAAGTCATGGCGCATGGATTATATCCGACCCATAGGTAAAAAAAGAGCCACTATCACATTGGGCCTTTATCCTGACGTTTCACTAGCCCAAGCCCGTGAGCAGCGCAAACAGATACGGACCATGTTAGCTGAAGGTGTTGATCCACAGCAGCAGAAAATTGATGATGAACGAGAGCAAGAGCTGCTATCCAATAATACATTTGCAGCGATAGCAGATGACTACATGAGTCGTAAGCGTAACGTAAGCCCTGCTACTATCATAAATAACAATAGACAGCTTAAACGACTGAATAAGTACATTGGTGATATGCCAATCACTGACATTAAGCCAATCGATGTGCTAAACGCTTGTAGGACGGCTGAAGCACAAGGTTACTATGAGACAGCGATTAAGATGCGAACCATTGCAAGCCAAGTTTTTAGGTATGGCGTACAGACGGCAGTGTGCGAGCGTGATGTGACTCAAGATTTATCTGGTGCCTTACAAACACCGATCACCGTCCATCACCCAGCTATTATTGACCCAAAAGAACTAGGTATTTTGCTAAATGCTATTGATAGTTATGAAGGTAGTTTTGAGGTGCGCATAGCAATTACGCTTATGCCTATGCTTTTTGTTCGTAGTGGAGAATTGCGTTATGCACTGTGGGATGAGTTTGACCTTGAGGCTGGAACTTGGACTTTTACCCCTAGAAAGACGAAAAGACAAACTGGGGTATCTCTTATTGTGCCTTTACCCGCACAAGCTATCAAGTTGATCCGAGAGTTATCATTACACGCTCGAAGTGAGTATCTATTTCCTGCTATTCATACTACTGTTAAGCCGATGAGTGAAAATACGATGAATCAGGCATTGAAACGCCTTGGTTATGACGGCACCAAACAAACGGTTCATGGATTTAGGGCCACTGCTCGAACGCTGATTGTTGAGAAACTAAAATACCCTGAAAATTTGATTGAAATGCAGTTGGGCCACAATGTTAGGGACATGCATGGCAGAGCTTACAATAGGACCGTGTTTTTAGATGAGCGCAAAATGATGATGCAAAAATGGGCTGACTATCTGGATAGCTTGAAATCTGATTAGTGGTACCGCCGTCAATGTCGGTACTAAAAGTGGTACCTAATAAATGATTGAGCTAAATTTAGGCAAATAAAAAATCCGACCACATAAAATGATCGGGTTTTTAATATTTGGTGGAGATGGCGGGAGTTGAACCCGATTACATCAAACACTATCACACGCTATCAAATTCACTCTTAATAATATCAATGACTTACGATTATGCAATGTGATTAGATGTGATAGTTATTGATGGCAGGCTGTCAAGAATCATGTCAAGCGTACTTACTATAAGCTTGTCTTAACTTCTCGTCATAGTTATTTTTAGCATAACCTTTGCCATTATAGCCTTTGGCAAAACCTGCCCAGTCATGACGTTGTAATTTATTTACTAAATTATTGACCTTGATATAACGAATCATAGCTTCTAATTGCTTCGCTTCACTTTCGTACATGTCATTGATGAATGACTGTAGTGATGGGTAGCCTAGTGCATCCCAGTGATAGCCCATCACCTGACCGATGCCCCATGACACAGACTGCAATGCAATGTCACGGTTGTAGCTTATTGCAATGCGTAGCTTGTCATGCTGCTCACTATAGCGACCATAACCACCAGAAAGAGGATTGCAAATTCTTGGGTGCTTGGCCAAAATACGTAAACGCCATGTAAACCACTTAATAGCGCCAAGCTGTTCCCAAAACTTATGACGTTCAAATAAGATGGCTGGTTCGCCAGTGCTGAAAAACCCACTTGACCGTGCTTCGACTTCGATAACTGCTTTTAGCGCTGCGTACTCGATGCCAGCAGTTTTGGCAGCCTCTGTAATTTGCTGCTCCGTTAATGTTTTGCTCATGCTTTCCTCCAGACGTAGAAAAGCCCCAAAAATGAGGCTATGTTTAATACTAATTGTTATTTTCCAAATATCGCAAATGCGGCGTCTTTGACTTCTTTGATTACCTCGGCAATCGTCTTGCCCTGCCATAATGCGACTGCTTGATAAACGATACCTATCGCCAACATACCGAACACCGCCCAAACGAGCATGATTGCGCCTTGTGTCATCACGCTATAATCTTGATAGCCCATAAACTCAATATGCGCTGCCCCGCCGAATAGCGAGATTGTGACAGCGATAGTAAACTTAATTATCACTGACATATTGACTTGTATCTTGCCATCTCTGCCGATGTCACCTGATAGCATCAATCCAAATATTGCACCAATCACTGCTGCAAAAACTTTAGGTAGCAATACCATCAGCTTTAGTATGATTAGCTCTAAAAACGGTGTGTTCTGCGGCATAACGCCCCCTCAAATTTTAGATAATAAAAAAACCCTAACTATCTCTAGTTAAGGCTTGCTTATATGAATTACTAACTTAGATTTTTAGTACGTATTTACATAATTTAAATCAATAGCTCTCAAGTAACTCTAAATAGTTCTTGCTCAGCAGCTCAGCTCCCACATCTGTCATGTGATTAATATCCATGCCAGAGTCTTTAAAGAAAACATCATCTCCTAGTTGCTTAGCCATTATAGATGGATCAAAAAAACGATCTCCAAGCTCATTTGCAATTACTGCTTGAGTTGAAGATAAAGATCTTCTTTGTTCAACCAGATAGTTTAATTTTTCGCTATACACACTTGGAGATATATGACTTACCCAAAGAATTTTTTTATCTTTAGCAAGAAGTTTTATCTGATTCATGACTGTTTTTATTCGGGCCTCTGAACTATTAGAGCTTTGAATTTCATCAGGTTTGATATTAAGTAAAAGGTTTTTTTCGTAGAATGGAGCAAGCTCCTTGCTGTAATTCTCAATATCTCTTTTGAAAAATGTATTGACGTAAGTAGTTCTATCTTTACGTACGTAGTAAAACTCCTTTCTAGTTGATATCTCAATCACAACATGCGTTGCTCTATTCCACCTATCCCTTTGCTGATCTAGTTCTTTTTGGATATCTTCAAGCGTGTCACCTTTTAAGATTCTCTCAACCGTAAGGTCGGACACAGTATGTAGCTGGTTAATCGGATAATTATAAATACCTGCCAAGTGCCTAACAGTTTTTAGTGTCTGTTGAGGCGAGTGATAACGCTCAGGTAAAATTAGAGCGTGACATCCCTCCTTTCTCATAAACTGTGCTGGATCGTGAGTCCTACATGTGCCGATAAACAATGGAGTAATATCTGTTGTCATTAAAAAAATCCTAAGAAGCTACAAATTAATTGAAATTTAATAAACTCTAACCGATTTATTGAATTTTAACAACAAACTAATGTCATTCATTGCTCCGAAACAATTCTAATCGCCAAACGCCATCGTTAAATATAAGCGTTGCTGTGTCGTTTGCATTGTCTCTCCTCAAATTTTAGATAATAAAAAACCACTCGAGTGAGTGGCTAGTAACCTGCGATTGCTTTACTGTCTTGTAATTCTTGCATCATGCGCTCAAACATACCTGCTTGCGACTCAGATACACCTACATCTACTGACTTACTTCCTAGTATGAATTCCACCTTGTAAGTCTTAGCGCCAATAGTATTGTTACCTGTATCATAATTTTGCGGTCTGTTTAGATTGCTAACAGCTTGTAGTGCTGAATCAGGCAGCTGGTTAAGACTGGCTTCGTACTTACTGCGCCTTGACTCATCAGTTCTTGCTTTCTCTGCAATCTCAAGCAAATACATTGATGCTGTTTTAAATTTACCTAAGTCAGCATTAGTTAATATTTGCCCATCTTTATAGCCCTGTAGCTCACCAAAGTTGAGAGCGCCGCTATCCTTACCTGATTTTACGTATAACTTACGAGCTTCCTCGGCTGCTCGCTCTGCACTCAGTCCCGCCGATTTTAAAAAGTTTTCAACGCCTGTTTTTGATCCAAACTGATTGCCCTCTGCTGGCGCTTTCTCGGTGCCGTAAATCCGTAAATTTTTAAGCGCCTCATCACCACCAGCTACCGCTTGTGCTTCTTTAACCGCTTTAATCTTTGCTTGCAACTTATCGTAAGCGGATGACGCCTCGTTTGCAGCGCGTACCATGGCATTACCAGCACTGCCTGAGCTGCTAGATATGCCATCGTAAGCTGTACGAATGTTGTTGACTGACGTTGTTACTTTATCGTTTGCCGCCTTAGTCTGACCCATTTTTTCAAATGTGACACGACCCTGTTCATCGACGGCAATCATTACACCGCGCTCAGCTGCCATGCGCTTACTGACAGAATCAATGACACCACCATTGGCCGCAATATTAGCCTTTGCTGTTTTCTCAAACGATTCCTCTAGCTGCTGAGCTGTAGCTTGACCGTCTTTTTTAACGATGTTATAAGCATCGGTGTAAGCACCTGCATCTTTAGCTAGCTCCTCACGAGTCTTTAAACCAAGAAGTCCATAAGCCTCAGTTACACCATTGATACCATCTTTAAGTATGTCTGCCCGATTTTTAACGCCATCAAGACCATCAGCAAGCTCCTTACCAGTGATCTTACCTTCCTTATAAAGCTCGTTCCACTTAACAATCAGGGCTTCAATTTCAACCGTATTACTGGCCTTATCGGACATTGCTGTCAATGAGTCGACGAGTGCACCACCTGCGTCATAACCTGCATTAGTTAAGTCATCAAAACCATCGACAAGCTCATTCAAGCCTTCACTAGATTTAATAAACTCTTTAGATAGACCAATACCAACCGCACCTGCCAATTCGTCAATCTGCTCTTTGGTGCGCGTACTTGCAATGGTAGATTTATCGAGCTGCGTGACTAATATACCGCCTGTTTCGGTTGCTTGTACTGCCAAACCTTCAAGAGAGGCTGTCCGTTGCAGTTCAGCAGTAACAATGCCATTAGTTTTCTTTATCTCCTCGGCTGCGTATTTAGCAAAAACTTCAATGTTTTGCTGTAGTTGCTTGTCAATATTTTCATACTGGGTTTTTGCGATATTGGCACCAAACTCTAACTGCCTGCCTGTTGCTAAACCCTGATTTCCCATTGCTTGAAGTGACAGCAAAATATCGTCAACAGCGCCTTTAGTATTAGCCTTATGTATGGCTTCTGATAATGACAGCTCAATACTTTTACCACTTTCTTTAGCCTTTAAGGCAACCTCTGCAAAGCTCTCACCAACACCTAGATAGCCCTCCTGTATTTTCTTTGCAGAAACAATGGCAACTTCACCCTCTTTACTAATCTCGGCTTGCAACCCTTTACTAGCTAAAAGCAATCGGTCGCTATCGCTAAGGATCATGTCGTTGGCTTTGATTCTATCGCTAACCATTTTGACAAGCTGACCTTCAATTTGCTCGGCTGTGGCGTTGCCGTCCGAAATCATCTTGTCATAGGTTGCTTCCGAATCCGCCGCTATCTCTGCAAAGCGCTCCTTTGCTGTTTTGGCAGCATTAGTAATGGCTTGCGCCCCTGATGACTCCCAATTTAAAACATCCTGCTCAGCACTATCCCAAGTCTCCTTTGACTTTGTTTGCAGCTCATTAGCCATCTCTTTAAAACTGTCAGAGATACCGCCAAAAGTTATGCTTGCGGCAATGTTTGCCAAGTCCGACATAGCGCCATACAGGCTAGCAACGACAAACCCAGCTGCAACTCCGATTGCGCTAAAACCATCCTTAATAAAGCCGATAAAAATATTCAAACCATGAAGTGCTGCAGTTATTAGTCCGACTTGCTCAGCCGCATCAGCAGAACCGCCAGCTATCGTGCTCACTAGGTTGCCAAAAGTGTCGTAAACACCCTTAATGCCCTTTGCGAGCTCAACAACCACTCCGACGGTATTCTGGAAAGCGCCTGTTAATGCAGCGATAAAACTAGGGTCTAAATCTTCAAGGTTATCGCCAATATAGCTTATCGCCTCCGCAAGCTTGGATGTTTGATTGAGAGAACCGTCAATCTCACCAACGAAGTTAAATATTTGGTTTTTAACCACCTGCAAAGAGTTGCCAACCGTGGTTGGTAACGTGCCAAACTCATCGCTAATAGCCTGTGCTTGATCTCGAACCGCACCAATGACAACTTCAGATGTTAGTTTGCCATCACCAGCCATCGCTCGCAATTCTCCGCGAGTCACACCAAGACCGTCAGCCATAGCTTTAGCTAAGCGTGGTGCTTGCTCCATGATTGAGTTAAATTCTTCCCCGCGTACGACGCCTGATTGTAAGCCCTGTATCAACTGAATGATTGCAGCATCAGCACTGGCAGCACTACCACCTGACAGCTTAATGGCCTCGTTGATGGTCTGTGTGACGCTCAGTACCTGCTTTTGTGATAGATTCATAGACTCAGCTGAAGCTGATATTTTGGCAAACAACTCACCTGTTGACTCAACGCTACTAAACGTCTCGTTAGCAAGCTCTTTAACGCCATCAAAACCAGTAACAAATTCTGCACCAGCACCAGTCGCTAACTTGATACGTGCCTCAAGGGTTTTAAAAGCATCCGCCGTTTCGATAATCTCAGCAACACCAATGCCAAGCCCAGCCGCCGCAAGTAACCCTTGTAGGCCACCAAAAGCGCCTCTTAATCTATTAACGTTGTTGCCTAGACCACCCGCACCTTGACTAACCCTGTCTTGCGTGTCATCAAGTCCGTTTAGTTCGCGCTCAAGCCGTCTGATTTGCTCCTCTGTTTGACGGGTCACACGGTCAATCTCAGCAGCAGGGCGACCACTGTTGTTTTGAAAATCCACCAATGAGCGACTGATCTGGTCAATCTCACCGCGTATGGTTTCAGGCACTCTGATGTTTGTCATGCGATAGATAGCATTACGTGCATTATCAGCAGTGCTAGACGCTCTGTTCATAGCGCCTGACAGCTCATTCGCAAGGCTTACACTGGCGCTGCGCGCATCATTCAGCTCTTGTTCTAGACGATTGATGCTAGCTGCTGCCTCGGCAATTTCTTGAGGACTGGCACCAGTGTTATTTAAGCGCTCAGCCGCCAACCTTGCTTCGTCAAGCTCACTACCTAATCGCTGTGCCTCTGCTTGAGCTTGTGCTATATCAGCAGGTGACGCGCTTGTTTGACCTAGGGTTCGTGCCTCTGTTCGAGCCTCGCCTAACTCGTTTTTAAGTGCTGCGACTTTAGCCTTAGCTTCTGCAATTTCAGCAGGACTGGCATTAGTTTCTGATAATCGCTTAACCTCATCACGTGCAGCAGACAACCCACCTTTAAGCTCATTAACTTTAGCTTTTGCCTCAATCAATTCAGCGGGTGAGCCGCTAGTCTGGTTAAGCTGTCTTGCCTCTGTTCGAGCACCTGATAAGTCTTGACTGAGTGCTGCAACTTTAGCGCGTGCTTCAGCAATCTCAGCTGGTGACGCACTTGTCTGGCTTAGCTGTCGCACTTCGTCACGAGTAGCGCCTAATGTAGCTTTAAGTGCCTCAACCTTGGCTTTTGCCTCAGCAATATCCTCTGGACTGGCATTTGATTGACCGAGTAACTTAACCTCGTTTTTAGCATTTACTAAGCTATCGCCAAGCTCATTTACCTTAGCTTTAGCAGAAGCTATATCTTCTGGCGTACCGCGTGTTTGTGATAGTAGCTTGACCTGCTCCTTTGCCTCTGTGATGCTAGATTTTAGGTTGTTGAAATCAGTCTTAGCTTGCGCTATGTCTTCAGGCGCACCTTTGGTTTCGCGCAGACGCTTAACCTCGTCTCGTGTACCTGAGATATAGGCTGTTAGTGCCTTAACTTTATTTTGTGCCTCTTCTATATCTTCGGGGCTTGCTTTGCTATCGCGTAGCAGCTTAACGCTATCCTTGGCCAAGCCAAGCTCGTCTTTTAGGCTTGCAATCTTAATCTTAGCGTTCTCAATATCTTCGGGTGTGCCCTTGGTTTGAGACAGCTCTTTTACTTTTTGCTTGGCAGCGTCAACACTTAAACCTAAATCATTGACACGGTTTTTCGCCTCGGCGATATCCGCAGGTGTGCCAACAGTACGTGATAACTCGGTTACTTTTAGCTTAGCGTCATCAATGCTTGAGCCCAGTAGATCGACTTTCGCTTTGGCTTGTGCGATATCGCTGGGCGTGCCATTGGTACGGCTTAACTGCTCAACCTTTAATCTTGCTGCATTCAGACTGCTACTGACACTATCAATACGCCCCTTAGCCTCGATGATATCAGCAGGAGTACCGTTGGTTCGTGATAGACGCTCAACATTTAATCGAGCCTCATCAACCGCGCTCGATAAGCTATCGATCTTAACTTTAGCTTGTTCGATTTGCTCAGGTGTACCATTAGTTTGCGATAGAGCAAGCACCTTAGCGCGAGCTTCTGCTAAGCTACTACCTAGATTGTCAACCTTGCCTTTAGCGCTGTCTATATCTTCAGGCGTGCCTCTGGTCTGTGACATCTGCGTCACTTTTTGCCTAGCTTCATCAAGACTATCGCCCAATGTATCAACTTTGGCTTTCGCTGCTTCAATCTGTGCCGGTGTACCATTAGTTTGCGATAACTGCTCAACCTTTAATCTTGCTGCTGCAACACTATCGCCAAGCGTATTTACCTTAGCTGCCGCTTCTGCCAATTGTGCTGGAGTAGCAGGTGTATTACCAAGTCTTTGCGCTTCTGACCGTGCAACTTCAAGCTGTCGAGCCAAGCGAGTAACTTGCAATGCTGACGCTTGCATTGCTGCCTCAACTTGCTCACCTGATAGATTAGCTCCTGCACCCATCTGGCGTAGTTGGTCTGCTGTGGCGCGTATCTCGGCTGTCAGTCTGTCCGCACTAACATTATTAAGCCCTGATAGCATGGTTGATGCTCGCTGGGTATCAGTATTCATCTGATCAACATTGCGCTTTACAGACTGAGCGTAATCAGTAAACTTGTCGCGTGCTTGATTGACACCTTGATTAAACTTCTCGTTTAATAGTCTAAGCTGTACGCTAAAATCTAAATCACCTGCCATATGGCGTACCTCAAATTGTGGGCATAAAAAAAGCCCACTAATTAAAGTGAGCTTGTTAAGTTATTCGTTATTTATTTAAAAGCGCTAGCCCTATCGGGTTTTGGCAGTTTGCTGTTTTTAATATGCCGCTCATTAATGTGGTAGCGGTTCAAACTATCACAATCAATAAAAACGACTGGCGTTTTGCCTGCTTTGCTTTTATTATCCGATAGCCCAGCATGGATCATAACTTCGTTTGGTGCTTTTCTGCCAACCAAGTGCACAGCTTTATCTAGTAAGTTGTTAATGCGCTCAAAGCCGTCATCACCCCAAACTTCATGAGCTTTTGGCCATTGTTCGGGCGTCATGTAATTTATATCAATCATTACATCAATTCCTTTATATTATGCTCTGCATAAAGCCATGTATTTAGTATTAAGCCGCCACTCTTACTAAAGTCATGGTCATTAAATTCTGCCAGACGTTCTTTTCTGATACTATCTACATACTTACTAAGATACGAGATTAGAAAAGCACGCACTCTGCCGTTTAGATCATCACCTAATGCAAAACACTCTATAACATCCATAACTGGCGAGTATTCGTCTCTCGTATCTTCCACGGTTAATACAGCAACTTTCATTACTCACCCTTTCTTTTAATTTAAAACCAGTTTCCAGCCTTTTTATCTTCTATCATTTCTTTTCCGCACTGACTACAGATCCATGAGCCGCTACCGCCACGCTTCATAAGAAGCATGGCAAGCAGCCAAAGTCCACCTGTAAACAGCACCAAGATAATATGCATTATCCAATTTCGACTTTCAGTGTTGCGATAAAACAAGGTGTTACGTTGCTCGCGTGGGCAAAATATGAGCTGCTGTTCTACTTTGCTAACCATGTCATTACTCGCTTAAAACTTCATTTGATTAACATCATAACCGCGCAAATCAAAGTTGGCATTGAACGGCTCAGACAGCCCAATAACAGGTAGTCTTACGATAGCTCTATTTGATGTCGTAAATTTATTGAACAACTGACTTGCTGTGAAATCATTAACCGGTACGATAACACCATCAATACTATTACGCATCTCATAGCTCGCTTGATTACCGTCAAAATTCATACTTACTCTGCATGATGGTGTGCACGATAAGTTTGAATTCACAAAAATCACTACTGAGCTAGTTACAGCTCCACTACTGCTTTTGCGCTTTTCGAGCTCAATCCAAGGTGTATGTTTTACATTGCTAAACTGGGGATCGTAAAAGAAATTAAGCGCATAATTATTTGCTCTCAATGAAAATATGCCCCCACTATTACCTGTAGATGAATACTGCCACCGTGTTTTTTCGCCAGCATCTGGATTATTGGGCTGAGTAACTGTATTCCCAATACCGCCGCCAGGTCTAGCAGCATCAATAGTGTCATACCCACCGCCACACCCACTAATTACCAATGCCAGACTTACAGCTAATAGCTTTTTCATAATCATCACCAAAATAGTATTTACTCAATTTTAGTTGATTAAGCATTGTTACGCTAGTCTTTCATAAACTCCTTCCAACCTTTTACATCAGCTTGCGATACTCGCATTGCAATAGCCATATCTTTGATACTTTGCTGCTTATCTTTAGCCAGTGCTTTAGATAAGCCCCACCATTCGCCAAACACCATATCTAAGATGTCTCGCTCTCTGAGTCCGATTTTGTAGAATGGTAATAAGCTGTCGTACCAAGTAACGCTAGCTGCGCCCCCAGTTGCTTTAGGGGTATGAAAATCTGACGCATAAAAAAATCGCCACTATGGGCGACGACCTCCTGCATGACAGTGAGCATCTCTAACGGTTCTAGCTCTCTATAAAAGCTCGGCGGCTGGTCTGTCAGTGTTGAGGCTAAGATAACTGTTTCATCTGTAAACGTGCCGATAAGCCCCATCAGCTCACTCTCTGGCATACCTTTTTTGGCTTTCACAATGCGCTCAAACTCAGCAACAAACGGCGTAAATGCTCGCGTCACTTCGTGCAAGTTTTTGACTTTGACGCGATTGATTGCAATCTCTTGCCCTGCCACTTTGATAGTTTTAACGCTATCGTCTTTTTTAATATCTGTCATACGTCAATCTCTGTATAAGTTAAATTAGGCGCTTGCGCTACAATCTGACCGTCTCTGATAAAGACTTTGGACTGCAGCTCGTAAGCCATGTTTGATTGCACAATCGTGTTGCCCCCGCCCTGCATCGTTACGGTATAGTTTGAGCCTTGCCTATCAATAACAGTTGCAAGCTGCTTAGCGCCTTGCTCAGTGATGCCTTTAAACAGCTGCCATAAGTTGCCGCTAGCCATTAGACAATCTCCTTATCGAAATGACGCTCAACATCGATAGACTGGTCAATCTCTAACGCTCGATTGCTCGATAGACGACCTGTGATAGTCGTGCCTCTAACCATACCAACCCATGATTCACCATCATTAACACCAATCAAGGTTGATGGTTTTAACACGCCTACATCGGCAACTAGCGGCATCGAGATACCAATGTTACCAATATCGCCCGTGTCACTTAATATCATCTTGCCTCGGCTAATAGCGGCTGCTTGGTCGGTCATTAAGTCGCTTGTGACCATAGGCGGCTGATAACCTCCGCTTGTGCCTGTGCGCTTGATTAGAGCGCCGATGCCGTTATCATTCTCACCGTATATTGTCACCCCATTATAAGCGGGCTTATTAACACGGCCACGGCTGCGACTGGTGATAAGTGACATTGACAAGTTAATGCTAGGCGTTTGCGCCGCCCACTCCCAACTTGGTATTGGATAATGTGCCAATACGTGCAAAACATCAGCACTCATATCCGCATTGATAAAGCCACCCGCTGCCTCAGCTATCCACTGCAAACTATTGATAGGCGTTTTGCCTGTGTAGCTGTAAGTGTTGGCTGGCACATTCCAACCGTTTACCCCCGCTAGCTGCCAGTCCAGCGTAAAACCTGACGCTACGCCATTGCGGTTTAGCTCGCTTTCTGCTATCTGTCTGGCGCTCATTGCTGTGCTGAATTTATACCCTCGTTGAGCTGCGTAAGGATTAGCTAATAGCATAGCGCGTGACTTACCTTTGATTGTTAGCGAGCTTTCACCAAATGACACACTATCATCACAGCTATCAAGTACAAATCGCCATAGATTGCCGTTACAAGTAAAGTTAACACCGATACGCTGCTCATGTGCCGTATCGACTTTTGAAAGCTCTGATAGCGGCACCGTCGCACTAAATGACCATGTATAACTATTGCTATCAATGCCCACGCTAAAGCCCAGTAGCTTAATCTCACGCCCATCATCTGAGCGCGTTAATGACACACTGTTTGTCACAAATATGACTCCTTTGCCATAGGCGCTGTCTTTTTCGTCAGCTAGTAGGTTGAGCCATGCAATAGCGTTAAGTGTTGTTTGTGCGTTTACCGCCATGCCTGACGCTTTACCAAATACCTTTGGTTTGCATGTAACAATATCAAGCGTAGGATTAACGCCTAATGTTTTGCGCTTGCACGGTCTGTTAGGCAGTGCATCAGCTTCAATAGCTGATAGCATTAATACGCCGCGAGGCATCGTCATTGGTAGAGGTATGTTGCTAGATAAGCCTTTATCCGCGATACGCCGTGTCATCAGTAGTGGTAACTCATCACTATAAACATAGTGCCTTAAATCACCTGAGCCACATTCCCAGCTATAAATTATTTGCTGTTTAAGTATGACTGTCTGTGATAAATCGGGTGCGATATATCTAAGTTTTGAGAATGGTAGTCTTGCAGCTTCAATTAAAAAGTCAGTGCGAGTATTTAACAGATAGCCGTATTCATTATATGAGCTAAGTTTATCTGTTAATAACTTACTATTTTCGCCATTTATAACTCGCTCAATTTGACGCTTAGACATTGCTTCAAAGCCATACCACTGGCCTTGACCGACTAACTTTGATTGCTCGTAATCAAACCGCTTTTGCTGGGCTATAAATATCTGATGCTCAGCACCTTGCTGGTTGCTTGTACCAATAAGTGCTGATTGCTCAAACAATAATTGACTGCCTGATATTAACTTTTCGTTGCTCTCAAACTGGGCTTCATTATCAGTACCAACCAACCTTGACTGCTGCCAATCAGTGTTGATATTATTATCTAACTTCTTGTTGCTCTCAAATTTTCCTTGCCTACTAACGCCTTGTAGTTTTGATTGCTGAATACTGCCTGATACATCGCCTATAATACCTCGAAACACATTAGCATCATAACTTGCGACTATGCTTGCAGTGGCGCTTAGATCGCAATATGCGGTGACCGATACATTAACCTCAATCTTGTCTGCTACCGCGCTAACTGACGCAATAGGTGTTATGTTGGCTATTGCACTAACAATTACATTTACATCATCACTAGGGGCTGTAATCTCGCCATCGACTGTGCCTAGTTGCCGCGACATACCCAAAGGCAGCGTATTGGATGGCGGTTGGTCGCTTATTGGCTTAGATAGTGGTAACGGCAAGCTGTCTGACGTGACATAGATAATTGGATTTGTATTGCTAGATGGGCTTGCCATTTATCACCTCAATTTATTGCCATGATGCCCATAATGCTTTTTGGTTGCTAAATGATAAATCGTCTAGCGGTTTGACGTAATCCCATGCAAACGGCTCAAGCTCTCGCTTATAATCACGTACCATCACGACATACTCTTTATCGGGATTTAGCCCTAAGAATATATAATGACCGTTGTTTAAGGACGTGACTACCTGCTCAACTGCCATCGTCTGAGCGTTTAGCAGCCATATTTTACGCGACGCAGGGCTACCCCTTACTGTAACGATGCCATCATTAGCCCCTGCTATATATGCCACGCCATCGGCGGTATTGTAATTGCGTAAAAGCATTAGTAACTCCACTTATCAGTAGCAACACAAAAATTAGTAGCGAGCGATGGGTTTGTGCTGAATGTCATAATATCTGACACATAATCGCCCATATCTATATTTTGCGTAGTAAAGTTATCCCGAGTAGCGCCATTTGACACAACAGTTAGACCGGGGATTTGGTACGCATTATTGCCTGCAAACGTCAACAATGGCGATAGAATACGGTCTTGTGTGCGCGCAGTATGCCCATCGAAAAAACTCTCTAGCTCGGCGTTATACACAACACCTGTGCTGTCTAATAGTTTGCCCGCAATGTATGATTCTGGTATTTTATCGACCTCCCCATACCTGTTATAACCGAAAATATCTCGATAATCACCATCATTGTAACTACCGCCAGTATGTTGCAAAAATACCGCTCTGACTCCTATTGAGTTACGCATGGTATCGCCTGCAAAAAAGAACGCGCCCGACTTACTTAGCAAATCCGACGTATCCAAAAAAAATCCTTGCTCACAAAAGAACCAAACGCTGCGAGGAGATGCTACAAGCAGCCATTTGCCACTAGAGAAGCCTTGTGTATACTTAAAACGTTGAGCGCAGTTTAGCTTTAAGTTGCCAGTATTTGCATTGGTCATATTTTGGTATATCCTTGCGTCAACTTGTCGCCCGTTATCTGACGCCATACGCAAGTAAAAGTCAGTTTCAGCACCAATCTGCGGTCGAAAAACCTTTACCCCACTTGCCTCAAACGGCATCGTCCAACCCGCGCTAGGCTTTGCCCCATAACCCACAACCAAACATGCTTTAAATATTTCGGCAGCGCCATTTGCGGCTGTCTTTTTAAGCTCCGGTGCCCCAACATCGTCCCATTTATACATTTTAACTGGCACAGTCTCTGGCGATAACAACGCCATGTCGATCTCCTTAAATTTGTACTACCAACTCATAAGGGCCATGACTGATAGGCTCACACCCATCAGCAACGTAAGTAACCCCTGCTATTGTATTGTTGTGATATTCAAACGACCAATTCCCAGCTTTATCAGGTATTGATTTATCCAAGCACTTGCCGTCTTTCCATCTAAATATCAGCACGTAATCAATCGCTGTGCCGTCATAGCGTTTTGCCCTGCCATTAATAACAGCCATATCAAATGCCTATTTGTAGTGATGTAATGCTCACGAAGCCGCCCTGATAGACTTGTGATTTATCAAGTGTAATCTCTGTGGCAACGTCTAGCGTAGCAATGAGCGCACCGCTTGCATCTAATATCTTAGCGTCTGTTAAGACTCCCGATGATACCGCCAAAACTCTAGGCGGTATCTTAAAAACCATTACAGCGTTAGCAATAGATGCCTCAGATGGATTGGTCAGCGCAAATTCAGCCGCCAACGTTGCGCCCACATAAAGCGATAATACCGAATTAGTGCCGACATTCAATCTATCGGCAATACCTTGCAAAGCGGCGTTTTTAGCATCAACACTTAATATCATGGCGCACCTCGCTCACGGTCAATATTGGCATGATAGCCAATGGTAAAGTCATAATTATCTTTGCTTGAGCCTTGATGTTGCTGTATCGCATTGCCAATCCATACCGGATATTTAGGCGCATCTGTATTGATACGAACCACGTTGTTAGTTGACCAACCAAGACCCCACGCGGCAATAGGTATTGTAAAATAAGGATAACCCGTCATAGGGTTGATAGGCGCTGTTATCGTAGTCGTTGACCCTGAGCCGATTTGACCAACTGTTTGACCTATGATGTTGAATGATGTTTGACTGGTAAATACTAGCGCCCACCGCTCAGTAATTGCATCACGATTTGTCACCACTATGGGGTTATTAGTGATTTGCAACTGTGATGTTGCTTTGTCACCAATCAACGTATCACTAAATATTTTATTCCATGAGTTTTGACTAAAAACATTAAACACTCGTGCTTGCATATCCCCTGCCAATAGCATTGAGCTAAAGACGGCTGCTGTGCTGTAATCATGAGTGATCGGCGTTGATAGCGTCACACGACCCGATATATCGGTTTCAATCACTAGCGCAATATCCATGATTCGATATTTGGCAGTCAATGGCGCTGTGTATAGCGATATGTCAAACAAGCCATTAAGTTGTAAAGTGCCCGCATCTAAGTCAATATCTAGCTCGTCATAGCTGACTTTCTTACCTGTGCTATCGACTACATTTACATCGGATAAACGCTCAAACCCTAAGTTAAAAGTATCATTAGCGGCATTGGTTGGTAGCTGCATCGTCTTTAATTCAGTAATCGCTATGCTGTCACCTTTGCGGACAAACGGCACACGACCATCAGTAGGCAAGCGCACCGGATCAAGTCCGATAAGCTCTTTATCTAACGGCAAGTAGCTGTAAGCAATCGCGTTATAACGGATTGAGTCAGGTTTAACGTATATCGGTTTATTGATATAATTTGTACCGCCGTCCATATAAATATTTGCCGAGTCATACCACGGCTGATTAACTATATCGGGATTGGCTGTTACTCCCAGTTTTTCGTAAAAATACAGCGCAACAACACCCGCTTTAAAATCAACTGTTCCGTGAGTATAAGTGCTGCCCGTGATACCGCCTTGCGCGTCAGTCGATAATGACAATATCGTACCGTCTGCAAGCTCAGCACTGATTTGTAATGAGGCTTTTTTAAGCGGCGCAACTGGTGTTCTGAAAATAATATTAGCAAGTGGCACTGGGTCGTTTTCGCGTAACATTGATTTAAGGCTGACCGTATTGGCTTGCCCTGCTTGCCAAGTCGTTAATGCGATAACCCCTGAGTTAATATTAATCGTGCCAACCGCATTAGCGCCATTTTTAACATTGCCATTGTCATCACGCAAACTCTGACCAAGTACATCGATAAAGACCGAGCCATTAACTACTGGCGTATCTGAAGCTTGCGGTGGGGCTATAAGCAACTTATTGGCAGTCATGCTTATTGTTGCCGATTCAGTCGTACCGCCAACCGTCGCAACGCCACTAACATTTGCTGTTTCGATAAATAACAACTCATCAATAGTCTTGGTAGAAAACAACGGGCTTTTATTGATACCGCCAACCATAACCACATCCGTAACTGTCTTTTTGCGCGCAACTTTGATAGAAAAATCTACTTTACCCGTTGCTTTATTGACACTACTGCTTACTAGCGTTGGTTGCCAGTCATCGCCTGAGCTACTTGCGTAAGGAAACCAAGACATTGCGGTAGCATCAATAACTGTATTACCTGCATACTGTGCCGAGCTTTGATAACTAGGATAATAAACACGTTCTACAACCAGCTTGGCGCCACTTTGCTCTACTCCAAAACTAATCATAACTTGAGGGCTTTGCTTATCACTAAGCGTAACTCTAAAATCCAAACTCTCAATAGCGCTTGCAAGATCGATACTGCCTGTAAAAACACCGCTGTCATTTTGCAGCGAATAGTTGGCGTCAATCGCTGTAGTCATCGAATCCAACACTTTGTTATAAGTCACCGTAAACACAGTATCTTTGGCAACCGTTTCTTTTGGCGCAATACGTAATTCATTGGCATCAAACGTACCTGTTGCATCGCCTGTAATAATGCCATTAGTCATAGTCGCTGTTTTGCCGGTTGCCCATGTAATAGTTATATTGCCAACCACTTTATCAGTAAGAATTGCCGAGTGATAAGCTGGCAATAATGCTTGAGCGCCATACTTAACCGTATCTAAATCCACGCCAAAAGAGTAAATAATATAGCTGGCAGCATCAGGTATGGCTGCCGTTGTGAGAAGCACGGTTTTGCCTTGCACTGTGCCACGTCCGTTGCCATCATCATCAATCAGATTGCCGCGCCCGTCATCGTGTACGAGGTAATTATTACCGTCTACTGTGTAAGTAATTTTAAGGCTGTTAGGCACTGGCTCAGCACCAAGCTCGCGAACATAGTTATAACCTGCGTTGTCACCAACGATTTGATAATCAGTTTGTGCCACTCGAGTAAACTCTGACGCAGGCTTATAGCTACCTGTTACCGTTGTTTGCCCAAGATTTAAGACGCTATACCATGTGATCTGACCAACGCCATATTTGATAGACGCATACGCCAAGCCAGTGCTATCAATTAACTGACCATCTCTATCAGTTAGCGATCGACCACCTACCGCAATACTAAGCGTGCCGACTGCGATACCTGACGGCAGACTAAACGCTGTATTAGTCGCAACATTGACCGACTGATTGATAGCAATCACACCATCACCACGCGCTTGAGTAGCGACTTGGTTGGCTGGATCGCGCTGTAAAATTGGCGTTTCTACTTGTGTACTTGGCACGACCTGAGTGTAAATAGAGTTAAGTTTTACCTGACGCGATTGCATAGCTACTACTGGCTCAGCTAAGCGACTTGCACTGTAATACTTAGCAGCATCAGCAACACGAGCCTCACGCAAGATAGCGCGTCTGTTTGTACTAGCGTTTTGGTAAAAATCAGGTACGGTTAAACCGTTGAATGTCTTTGTTAAAGTATCACCAAATTCAATAGTCGCTATGATACGTGTTACTGTTTCGCTCACTGTACGCTGGAAACGACGCTCGATAATATCAACCTTTAAAGGGCGAATGTACTGATAAAACTCGTCTGACTGACCTTCGTTTTGAACGATAACCAATGGCTGTCCGACTGCTGGTATCTGATCGCCTTTATCAAGTGATACCTGAATAACGCGCTGCCCTGCTAGCTGAGTTTCTAAGATATGCCCTGCCCATTTGCTGCCAAACGCAAGATAGCTCTCAATCTTGTTTTGAGCATCAACTCGTCTATCCGCAAAGCTGCTTGCTTTAAATGCAAACACGCTTATGTTTGGGTTCTCTGGCAATTCAGTGAATAGCATACGCGGTGCTTGCAATAGATCAGCATTAGCGGTCTTAACTGCAAGCGATACTTTACGCAGACGCACACGACCGATAAGACGGTCAATATCCGACACATCGGGAAATAAGTTATTTGATACCCCGTCAATGACGGCAATGCCCGTTGGTAATCCGCCACCATCAGGCGTATCAGCCATGATTTCAGACTTTAGTATCTCTAAATCGTTTTGAGTAATGGGCATTGTTGTCATCCGTCAAATTTTAGGCATTAAAAAACCCACCGTGTTAGGGTGGGTTGTGTTTTTGCTTGTTGGGTTTTAATCTAGTTTTATGGGGTCTGTATTCTTGATTATTTCACGTAAATGATGGTATTTACCGTGCAATTTAGCATCAACGGCATCTTTTATCTCTTGCCATTGGTCAATCGGTATAGACACGTATTGATAAGTATCATCTCTTATCTCTATGTTATCGCCATTAATAGAGACTTGTATTTTATTGTCACTCATACCAACCACCTAGTCGTCTTGTGTATTCGCTCATAAGGCAGTGGTAGTGGCTTTGGCATATCACTACCATAATCCATAACACCGTAACGCAGTTTCATCATTTCAGGACTGCACGACTTTAAAACAGGGTCACGCTTTGCGGCCTCCGAGATATTTTTCACGCTATCCTGAATAGCTTTGCCATGCGCTTTCAGATTATCACTCATAGCCACAACTCCTTGTAAGTTATAGCCAATTATACCACTTCACACGCTCGGTATCTCTAAAAACCTAAGCGTTACGTTGTAATAATCGGTCAGTTTTGGGCTTGTGCTACCCTTGATAGGTGTTGCACTAATCGCCTCTTGTGTCGTATCAAATATGACCTTCACGCGCTTTACAACTCCATCTGCTAGATAATCTAGCCAAAAGGTCGCGCCTAGCTTGTCACGCTCAGATTTGAGCGCATTAATCGTTGCTCTTGATAGTACGCCATGACCATCAGGGGCTTGCATGGTGTACGGTCTGCCAGCTTTGCGTTCTGATTGTTGGATTATTAACGTGCCATCTAACGCGTACTTATTGTTTGATACAATGACCGACCAGTCGTGCTCACCTTCGGGATATAAGCTATCAGATAAGACAATAACCGCGCCTGTGGCTGTATTCGTCAGCTTGGTTTGTGCATTAGTACGCATAATCAGTCCTTTTTATTTGAGTAAGCCATCGACGCGCAATGACTTAATTAAATAAAAATAGGCCTATATAAAATCACATAGACCTACAAATTACAACTTCACAATCTCGTAAGTTGCTTCTTCTGCTTCGTCATATAACAAGTCAGCTTCAAGCGTCATTTCGCTAAATTCATCACTGATTAGATCGAGCGTATCAGCAGGTGATAGCTTGGCACGATAAGCTGTGACCACTTGCTTATCTTTTTGACCAACTTTGTTTAGACCATCAACACGGATTCGATAATAATCAACATCGTCAGTCATCGGCTTCATAACCGTTGCGGTGCCGTAACTATAAGTCACGATTAGCGGCGACTTAAGTGTTTGCTTTTCTAGTAGCTCGATGGTGCCGTACTTTTTATCAATCGTGTAGTCAATGCCTTCGACCAAAGCAAGCGCGGTGACGGTAGTGCTGTCTGTAAACGATGTGATTTCAGTCACATTTTTATGCTTCAGGAAGATGATGTCACCTACTTCTGAAACAGCGTGTTCTTCACCCGTTGCTGTACCAGTAGCGACTTCGCTCACAGTAGCTTGTAGCGCTGCTTGCATTGCTTCTGGACGACGCTCATTAAGCGTTAAGCTAAATGTAGTAGCTTTTCTGCCATCATCTTTGTCCCATACTTGATTTTTACCAGAGTGGTATTCAATTAGCTCTTTTTCGTCCTCTACTGAGTGACCAAAAGAGGCGGCATTTGCTACACCAACCCAAAAGGGTTTGCCCTCTACGCCACTTTTGACGGGCGTAAAATACACTTTACCGTTACCGATAAATGCGTGAGATTGTTGTTTATCTGCCATGTTGCATATCTCCTATGGCTGGAATTTAGTTTGAAAAGTGAATGGTATTAGCGCAATAGTCGAAAAGTATTCAATACGTCCTGACGTACTGGTACGTTCCAATGGATCGTGATAGTCATCTAACTGATAACCTTGCACATAATTAATAACCTGACTGATAAGCTCGCCTGATGACTGCATAAGCGCTTTAAAGTCGGTTTGTGATGCTTGATTGCTGACAGCCACTACTACCGTCCATTGCTGTATGTCCTGACTGTCTATCGACCCATTAGCTACTGGACTGTTGACGGTATTCACTACATACAAGGCAGGTGTCGTGTTCTTTTTGATTTGATTGATTGTTGCAGCTACACCAACATCCTTAACACCCCACTCGTCAGCTTTCGCCTCCAGGTGTTCGATCAAGCCAAGACCCACTGCAAAATAATTACTCATAAGTCTACGTCCATAATTCGATTGATGATGTTAAGCACTGATGCGCGGTCGTTCTCATTCATACCCATATAAGGTCTAGGCGTGACATTGCGATAAGGTAGTCCGTAATGCATCGCTTTTGCATACACCACGTTTGTGCCCCACTTGACACCATCAGGTAGTGGCACATAGGTTAACGAACCCATTAAGCGACCAGTATCACGCAGCGTCTTACCTTTTTGCTCAATAGCTCTTAGAGAGGGCAACCACGGTTGACGCTGTAGATCATGCTGATTGTAAAAGCGTTCCTCAGTTTGATTGACCATTTCAGCGCCAACCAACCGGCTAAACTTCTGTATTTTTTCACTGTCAAAATACAAACCACCTAACCGCCTGATTATCTCGTCACCACCTGACAGGTTGGCATCAAACATAACTCACCTCACTTAATGCTTGGCATCTTGTCAAACACGTCGTCACCGAACACCTGACCACGGTAACTGTCACCAATTGGTACGGCAGGTTTGATGTACGTGCTTTGCTGCTCAGCAGGTGATAGTGGCTCAGCAAACGTAACGTTGGCACGACCTGCACTAACGTCCTTTAACCAAGTAATGGCTTCTTTGTAGCGGTCTTCTGGCTCACCTGTAGCATCATTCATGTACAGCAGGTATCTTGCGATATTGCAGCAAACCAGTTTCAAATGCTCAGTCTTATTCAGCGGCGTTTTATAGCGTATGGATAAGTAACTGTTCATCTTTTCGGTAGCATCAGACAGCGCATTGGTCGTAGCAAGCAGACCATTATCGTGCATCGACTCAAGCTGACCTACTGCCATATCGCCAAAGCGTCCGACTAAATCATCACGAGTCGCGTACATAATCAGTCCTTTGAAAATAGTGCGATTAGCTCGGCTTTGGTGTCTGATTCGTTGTACTCGATACCTTCTTCATCAAGTAACGCTGTTAGCTCAGCCTTGGTAAGTTTGTCGAGCTTTACCACTTCACCGGTGTCATCTTCATCGGTGTTGCTGGCATCATCACTTTCGATTTCTTCAATAGCGCCTTTTTCAAGTAAGAATTTAGCGCGGTCTTCAGGTAAGCCTTCGATGGTTTTGCCATCTTTAATAGCTGCTTTTAGCTCATCATCAGTGATGGCTGGGATTTTATCGCCAGTGTTGAATTGGCCAATGGCTTGTAATGCGACATACATTTTTAATTTAGACATAATTTGCTCCAAAAAAAGCCCTACTGATTAGGCAGGGCAATTAGGTTAGGGGTTTGTTAAAGAGTGATAAAACCAGTACCACCACAGGCACCGTTTTTATTGATGGTGACTGGTAGTGGGCTTGAGTCGGCAATAAACTTATCGACAGATGCATCATCACTGAATACATGATACGGCATCAATTCCATTGCTAATTTAGCAGGGTTTTTGCGATGTTTAATCATGCAGTAGTAAAGCGGATTGGCAAGCTCTGAGATTAACCAAAAACCATCTTCTGGCACCATAAGCTCGCTCGTACCATCTTCTTTTTCAAACTCAGCGTCATACGTCCAAAAGTTGATACCGTCCACAGTACCACGCAATGTTGCATCGGTTTCACCACCAAAGCCGCCATCAAACACGCGAGTTGCATTCGTGTCTTTTGATGCGGTAAATTTTTCGTTAAATTCTTTGTCATTAGTCATCGCGTCAAATACGCGGCTAGACATTTGAGCGTCAACTGGGCGGCGCTTGCCATGCTTAACTAGGTTTTTAACTATTTTGCGGATATCTTGATAAGGCGTTGCGCCCACTTGGTCCCACGCAATTAGTGGACTAAAACTTAAGTCATCATGACGACGAAAATCAACGGTTACACCAGCATTATCATCACCTTCAACAACAACCTTGCCGTACAGTAAAGCATCGCGGCACATCATAGTGACACGCGCTGCTAATGATTGGCGGATTAACCAATAAGCATTGGCGGCTGCCATTTCCCACTCGTCTTGCATGGTAGGTGGCACACCAGCAGCATTGGTAGCAATGACGCGCATATTCTGCAACAGCTTTTGCATCTTAGCGTCAATCTTGCTTAGCGGCTCAACCACTACAGCAGGCTTAAAGTAAGGGGCTGGGATATAACTGACGTTTAGCTCAACTTTGTCTCTAATGACACGGCCTTGCGCTGTTGGCAGTACAGCAGGCGCTAGCGGAATGTAGGTTTTAATATCGCCCACTGGTACTTTATCTTCGCCATTTAGGTAAATCGGGTTGCCAAAGTAGCGGTCACGAAAAAAGGTATCAACTGGCTTGCTGTGGTCATAGACCGCGCCCAGCTCCTCAAATGATGCGGTTTCAATCTGCGCATCTTCAAATACAAAAGTAGCCATAAATTATTGTCCTATTTAATAACGCTTAGCGTGATTTTAGTTGAGCGATTAGCGTATGCACGCGCCGCTAGCTTTTGAGTTGGAGTGAGTGCCACACCGTTTAGTTTGACCTGTGCTACATCAAACTTACCTGCAACATAAACAGGCATTTCAACAACGGCGGCAATCTTGGCAGTTGCTTGCTCAGCGGTAACGTCAGCTAAACAGATAACATGCCAATCAGCTTGCGCACCCGTTGATGCGTCACTGTGAGTCGCTACGTTTGTGCCAGCAGCGATAACAAGTAGGTCACCGCGCTTATATGCTGTAGCGGCTGTAGGTACGACACTATCGGTAATAGGCGTCACATCGACTGGTAACGGTTGCTCGGTTTTGTAAGTGAAATCAACCATTATTTAGCTCCTTGTGCTTTTGCGGCTGCTACTGCTGCCATGATTTGACTTTCGCCACTTTCTCGGCCATTGGTTGCTTGGGCTTTATCCAAGCCTTCAGGTAATGGCGACACCTTAGATTCGACCGGCTTTGCCATAAATTCAGCAACAGCAAACTGTGCCTCATCCATCGCCTTAAACGCAGTCACCTGGTCTTCAGTAAACGTGCGACCAGTATCAGCGGCTAACTTATCGATAGCGGCTTGGCGTGTTGATGCTTGCGATTCTGCTAACTTATTTTGTGCAGCAAGCGCAGCAGCTTTAGCATCCACTGCTTCTTGCTTGGCTTGAGCTTCGGATTTCTCCAGCTCTGCGATTTTGGCTTGCGCCTTTTCTAACTCGTTCAAGTCGTACTCCTCGGGGTTATTGTTGCTCTGTGCGGTACTGCTTGAGGCTGCAATGCTATCCGCAATCACATCAATCAGACCTAATTCTTTGGCTTTGGCAGAAGTGAAGTCGTCGCCTTCCCAGCTTTGTATGGTTTTGACGTCAATATTTCGCTGTGCTGCTACATGGTTGAAAAAGACGCTAGCCGACTCATCAATACCTTGTTGTAGGCGCTCTATCTCTTCTTCGCTCAAAGGCGTAAATGAGTTGTAAGCACCTTTCCATCTGCCACTGCGGATCATGGTTATCTTCTCGCCCATGCGTTCAAGCCATTTGCTTTCTTCGCTATGAACGACAAAAACGCCGATACTACCAACGCCATTCAGCTTGCTTTCGGCTGTAATTTTATTTGTGCTAGCACCTAGCCAGTAAGCAGCCGAGTACATATCACCACTAATAAATGTCTCAACAGTTTTAGAGGACTGATAAATGGCTTCCGTCGCAATATCAATACCTTTGATATAACCGCCACCGCTATCAACGTCCAAGACAATGCTGGTCACGGTGGGGTCATCATTGGCTTGCTGTATGTAGTCCGCTAGGTTTGCATAACCAGTGACACCCCATGAGCGATAGTCACCTGATGTCTCAGGTACTAGCAAACCACGCACATCGATAGCCGCTACGCCATTTTCAACTGTGTAATAAGCTTCGCTGTCGTCGCCCTCATAGCGTGATAAGGCCTTAAAATCAATAGCCGCAAGTTGCTCGTCCAAATCGTAACAAGCCATGGCTGTATGATTGCGAATATCGCGCTTAATCTTTGCTTGTAAGTTCATGTTTTTACCTTTATTCAACGCCTGGAGGTACGGGCTTTACTGTGACCGCACCAACTCGCATTTCGTGAACGATATCATCGGCAACGATAATGACGTGACCTAACAAATTTCGTTTTACACAGATAGCAATACCCTTATCTACGTTGCAATACATACAATCTTTAAGCGGCTTACCGTCAAGTTGTACTTCAACATTATCACCGCGCCAAGCCGCGTATGATTCGCTTGTATCAGCGTCTAGCGCAGTCGTATCAATTGTTAAAATCATTACCATCACCCATTAAAAAGCCGCTCAATTAAGGCGGCTCGTTATCGTTTTCGCTAGACAATTCATCACTAGCCTTTATTTTGTTGTCCATATATCGAAGTAAGCGTTCAGCAAGTAGCAGCAAGATTAACTTCATGGCATCACCTTTATTTATGCGGGTGCTTTGGCTTAGGCGGTGCTCGTCTACTTATCGGTACGGGACCATTCCAATCACTATATTTAACCTTGATATGTGGTTCGCTTCTGACCCAATGAGCGATAAACCAAATACCTAGTCCTGTTAGCAATCCAACAAAGTACATAACGATAATCATGCCTCTTCCTCTATCAACCTTTTAGCCTCGTCAATCATCGCAGCAAGCTCAGGTACTGGCTGTGCCAACATAACCGTGATAGCCGCTTCAATACGTTGCCTTGCCTCTAATATCGCGCCCGACTGCTTGTAGTACGTAATAGCAAGCTCGGCTATTTTGTCGTTGACCAGTTTGTTCATGTTGCCCGTGTACTGTGCAGGTGTACCGCCTATCCAGCCTTTATCGTTTGTCACATCTGGCAAGTCGTCATCGACGGTTATACCTTTAGCCTCAGCTTGCGACTTGGTGAGCGAGCGACACACGCACCGGCAGCGATATCCCGAAGGAGCATAGTGCTTTTGCCAAAATGGATCGTCAATATGCCTAACGACTTGATCAAGTATCTTATGCGCTGGGCGCTGTCTAATATCGTTGATACCGTCGCGCATCAGATAAGGTCGTTCATCTTTATTCTGTTGCTGCTGGTACCAACGACCACGACCATAAGCGCCTTGAATATTTGTGCGAAAGATATTGTCCAGCCGATGCCTTGGTAGATTAATATCAATATCGCCCTTCTTAACAGCGTTCTGAAAGTCCGCAAACGTACCGCCATCAACCAATTGTTCATTAACCAAGCCCATAACATGCTTAATCTGCTCAGTCTGTGCAAGCCCTGCGATAGATACCGCTTGTTGGCGCTGTATCGGTGTCATCACGTTATAGTAGTTATCAGGCAAAACCACGTTACGATTTAAAGCGTAAGCAATGGCTTCGATAAACTGTACGTCAAATCCTGCTGTTGTCGTTGCCATTAGTTGCTCACTTTATTTTGCACATTAAAAAAGCCCTGCTCGACTGAGGGGCTCTTGTACTTACTTAAAACGCTTTAACCGCTATTCTATGAAAACTTCAAAATATTTTTGGTTTGCATCTTCTTGAATTGGAACTCCAAGGAATGTCGCAGAATCGTCAGCCGAAGCCTGTCTTTGATATCCATCAGGATTAAACCTTCTAAAAGTCCTGTGATATAAAGGGTGCAACCGTATCAAAGCAGGGGTTTTTCCTGCCATTTCAACCGCTTGTAGATCGCTTTTTATATCATTAACTAGCTTTGTAACTTCCATTATTAACTCCTTGTTTTGATAGAGTTAATATAACATCAAACCTCACTCGATTCATCAGCAAAACCATGGACATCAGCGACCTGTATAGCGGTATTAACTAGCTGAGTAAATCCACTGTCAGCTAAGCTCTCACCGACCATGTTAAACAATGCTTCACGCAAATTATCTACCTTTTCTTTGTCGGTATCGCCTTCAATATTTGCGACAAGCGATAGCACCGCATTAGTATCAAACGGCTGTACGCTTGCATTTAGTGCATCATCTGCGACTGCTTCAAGCTCCATTTGTTCGGGCGTAAATTCGCTGTCACTGTCAGCCGCTTTAAATGGCAGCCATGTTTTGCTAGCCATTGATGCATAACGATTAGCTTGTGCTGACGTTGGTAACTTAATAGCGCCTTGGCCATCGCCATAATCCATGTGAGCAATGTGCTGCTCGTTATAGCCATGCTCATCAACAAAGTATGACTTGGTAAAGCGAACGCCCATGTCATGTGCTTTCTTGTCAGCGTCTAACTGCTCTTGATTGATGAATTTTTTAGCCACCCAGTTGAACTCAGGAGCTTCAAAACCATTAGCAACACAGATCACATCTATGAAGCGTTGAACGGCTTTAAGTGCATGCTTACGGTCGCTGCTAAAGATAATCTCTTGCTGCTCTTGGTGTACAACACCCTGACCGTAAGTACCGCCTTTATCTGTGCCACTGGTAAGCGTCTGACCTAGCAAGTAAGTAGTGATACTCTGTTTAACAACTGAATCGTAGCTAACAAACGCCTCGCCATTACTGCCAGCTGTTACAGCGGTCACATCCTCATCAATGCCGATAGTGACCACGCCTGAGTTGTGCGCCTTGAGTAATGCATTGGCAAATCCTTGCGCGTCATCATCACTGGTTGCATCGGTCTTACCAATAAGCAATGGCGAACCAAAACGCTCTAAGAACTTAGACCAAAAGCGCCAGCCATTAGTTTTAAAATAATGCAGCCAGTAAACACGGCTAAGTAAGGACTTGCCTTTGGGGTTTAGATACGTTGGCTTGTGCTGCTGATATAGATAGCGATAGTAGAAGTCTTTTTGATTACTAATCATAATTGGCTGACTACCATCGTTTGGGAACCATTGGAGCTCACCCCCAGATAACGGCTCAAACCATTGGATAGGTTTTGACATCATTGAAGTAACTGCATTACGCCCATTACTATCTTTACCCCATAGCATTTCAATCACATCATAGCCGTACCACTTGCTAAGCAACGAGCCTTGCAATATCGTCTCAAGATGCAGGTCTAGTTGCTCATAGATAAAACTAGCAACAACACCCTCACTTGGTGTAATCGTATACTCAGCACCGCCCAACTCTTCTTCGCGTCTATCAATCGCTTGGTCAATGTCTGGGTCAGTAAGCAATGTCTTTAACGCATGACGACTGATACCCGCTTTCTTAAGTATCTCGTCAGTGTCAGTACGGATCAGGTGACGGTAGAAGGTCTTGCCTCGTAAGTCTGTCACCTGCTCTTGACTTAAAGCGCCACCAGCGACAACACGGTAACGCGGTTTTTCAGTTATATCATTCATCTGTACGTCCGTTTGCCAGCAGTGGCTCTATGTCGTTTATTAGGTTTGTTTTGGATTAACGGTTCAAGCGCATAACGTAGAGCATCTGAGTAATGGTCATCTTCGTCTTGCGGCACAGATGTAATCTCGTCAAACTTATCTTTTTTGAAGCTATAAGCAGTCAATTCAGCGCGACAAGCATCAGCGTCAGGATGTATTACGATTTCATCAAATGACTGTATGTAAGCAATACCCTCAATGACACTACCTGACCACTTCTTGCACGCTTTGATCAGCGGCACTGGATTATCTTTATCTTTTCTAACCTTGCTAATTGTTTCCGGTCTTGCACTGTCTGCTCGGCTCGTGTATTTCTTAATAACTGGCACATGCTTAACCAGCCATTCAGCGGTATCATCAAGCTCAAGCCCTACCTTGTCGGCCGCATTGCGTATGTACAATGTATTACCTTTAATGTAGTTTTCCATCACGGCGTTAGGGTCATTACTAAAACCCCAATCGACGCCAATAAGCGGTTCACCATAACTCTCATCAACCTCAAACGCCCTTGATACAATTTTTTTACCGTAGATACTCGCATCGGTAATTTGTAAAAACTTACCTTTCCATATCCATGCATAACGCCCAGCGTCGCCTTTAGCATCACGTTGACGCTGTCGCTCAAGAGAAGGCGGGAACCATGGGTTGTCTGTGTACTGAATATCAATAACTAGCTTGCGCGGATCAGTCTTAGCTACAAACTCTTGATACGTTGGGTCGTCCTCAAAACGAGGGTTAAATACAACATAGATACGTACAGCACCATAACGAGGTGTTGGTAGTAAGATGTCCCAACTGTTTTGCGATACGTTCTCAGCCTCATCGACCAAGACAACACGTAGTTTGTTGATTGATTTAATGCTAGTGATGTTTGATTTGAGACCTGCAAAGATAAACTCTGCGCCAGTTCTGATATTGGTTATCGAAGTGTTAAGTATCTTAAAATCTTTGCCTAACCCTTTGTCCTCAATGTAACTTACCAGCATTGAATAAATACTATCGCTTACCGATTTTTGTATCTCACGACAGCATAAAATCACACCGTCATCAATGTAGCTCTCTAATATGCCGATAGCCGCCAATGCTTGTGACTTAGCAGCACCTCGCCCACCTTTCCACACAATAATGTCGTAAATGGCCTGAGATAGATTGCTAAAGGCTGGTAGTAACTTATTCGGTACTGTCACCTGATGCGCTTGTGTCATCGGGCGATACTCCTACAATATTAAATACGGGTGACATCGAGCCATCTTCCGACACATGATTTACAGTATCCTTAAACATACCCAAATGCCTTGCCACGTTATCCAGCGCTTTCATCTGATCAGCCATGTTAATTTTTAGCCCAAACTTAGTTTGCTCAACACCTTGATAGAGTAGTTTTGCCTGTGGGCTGAGCTGTGTAGTATCAGCAAAATAAATATCTTCCGTACCATCGCCGCCACATTCAGGGCAATCAGGATGCGGCGGTCGTTTACGCTCATAAAACGAACCACCTAAATTATATGGTTCAGGTTGTTCGTCTTTTTGTGCGTCCATGCATGCACGCTCATACTGTTTTGGCGTCCACTGATACTCGTGGTCATCGCCCCAGCAATAGCGACAGTTAAACCGTCTAAGCTGTGTCAGCTCGTTTGGGTCAGCATTAGCAATCTGCCACCACTGGAATAGAACCGTGTCAGCGTCAATTCTAAGCCGCCTACGTCTATCTGCTATAGCTTCGTTAATTGCGTTTTCAACCATAACATTTGATAACAGGCGACTTGCCTGTTCTTGGGCTGTTTTCTTACTGTAACCTGCACGGATAGCGGCTTGCGTACCGTTCAGGTCAATAATGTATTCATCGACAAACAAACGCTGTTTTGTGGTGAGCGTTCTAGCTTTTGCCATGCTCACCTCCAATCAGCGTGCATAAAAAAAGCTCACCGAAGTGAGCCAAGCAGTGTTATCAAATCGCATCCTCATCACATGCAAATAATATGGTGATTGATAACTCATCGTATGTCGCAGTCGTCATCTGCTAGCAGTTTTCTCTATGGCATGTGCTACCAGTGGCTAAATCTGGTAGGCAGTACGTGGTTTCTTGAATTTAGGCGCATGTCAAAACCTATGCTTCACTACATACAAACCTCTGCGATTAGCGACAGTGTGTCTCACTGCCAGTCTTAAAAAAAATGCCTCGTCCGATCAAGGGAGGCAAAAGTGTTTGTGGTAACACTATGAACGTCGGTACCAAATTTCAGATATAAAAAAAAGCCGCCTATTCGGCAGCTTGTTGGTCCAGAAAAAACGTTTAAAAAATAAACTTATCACCTTGACTGGCAATAAACCATACGAGATATGCTATTAACAGTATGATTCCGATAAGAATTGGTAGAAAGCTAAGGCTTTTCTTTTGATAATCACTTGTTAAAAGCGTCAAAACTAAAAGCATTGTAATAAGGCCGCTTGCTACAAACCCATAAATACCAATGTTATGAGTAAAGAACAACAATAATCCGATTACTATCGGTACCAGTGTTACATATTTTTTTACGTTAATAGTAATGTCCATATTATGCCAACCAGCCTATTCAGTTAAGTGATATTTATAAGATAATTCAAGATAACTGCATCCTACCCTATAATTTTTCATAGATCAACTGATTAAATATTAAATATAATATGATCATAATCAGATACTTACGCCATTTTAATATACTGTTCTGTCAACCTATCCATGAACACTTATCTCTCTTCACAAAGCTCAATCTTATCTACAAAGTCCTGCGCACCTTCCATACCTCTATCAGCTCGACTCTTCAAAAATTCGTACCAATAATACTTAGCGCACGACTCCTTTACCTCATGATAATAATCATAAGCCTGTTGGTTGGTTAGTTCGCACATAGCATTCCATCGCTAAATTTTGGACATAAAAAAGCCCGATATCGGTATTCCGGCATCGGGCAAATCTTAGGCAATAAAAAAGGCGGTTAGTATTAACTAAACGCCTGAATCGGGTTGGCTTCACTTACAATCGCCAGTGTGAGAAATATAGCATCAACTGTCGGCAAGGGTCAAGTATTAAAACTATCTTGGAAAGATTGGCAATACTTGGTCACTAGAAATCATCTAAGGGAAAGTCTATATCAACTATTTTCCAGCTTAATCCATCACGATGCAACATAACCTTTATAGTTTTATCAACTTCCGGGTTACCAAGGTTAACATGGAAGTCGCTGAAGGAATCGTAACCAGTTTCATATACTAAATCATCAGATTCGTTTGATTCTTCTTGTGTATTAGCTTCTGTAGAATTCTGATCCTTTTTCTCTGCCATCAGAGCTGCTATTCCTTCTGGCGTAATGAGACCATCAACTAGCGGATCTATCATTGCTGTAGCAAACATTGAGCCTAGCGCTTCAAAACCATTGTTATTATCTTCAATGACCATCTCTTTAGCAACCTTGGCTTTGAATTGGTCTTTAACTCCTTGCTTTACACTTGGGAAATCAACGTAACTAGAAAGCTTTTCGGCATCTTGTTCTTGAACTGCGTTTTTTATACCATTTAATGCTAAATAAGGTGATGCATATAGATAGCCAGCTATCAGGACCAGTAAACCAGCAATTAAAATAGGTACTTTTTTCACAGACAATTCCTTAACATAAAAAAACATTACTTTAACATAGTTATAGTCAACTATAGTCATGTTTTTATTATTCCATAGTCATTAATCATTTAACTCATATCTATAGTGATCCACATCTTGATTAATAAAGCTCATTAGGTAGTCAATATCATGCAGCATCCTCTCTTGATACTTGGACCATATCTGACTGTATGAGCTCGCTGACATATCGATACCGCTAAAGAGTAAGCGGCCTTCAACTGAATACAGCGACCACAAATTATATAACTCAAAATGTAGTGTCATACGCGCCATCTTATACGCTAACTCATTAAGCGTATATTTAGATTTGGGTGCGCCTCTATCGTCCTCTAAGCAATACTTAATCATGTTAGCTGCTAAGTGATTAACCACGTCATTAAACGACTCTGACCAGTCATACAGCTCATTGTCACCCCATACTAAGAGTGAAGCTAGAGCCTTGCCTGTTTTGCTCTTGATCAACCCAATAGCAGCAGCTTTATCCTCCCAATTTACTTCAGGAGGCAAACCACCCTGACCAATATCAAATTTAACCGTCTTGGCACCCATACCCTGCTTTAGCCAATCGCCATGCTGCAATTCTAAGCGTGGACTTGTAGCAAATCGTTGACTCAGTATTTTATCCATCTATCCTCAACCTCAATTTATCAGTAATCATGTGAATTGACATCATTGTCAGCAATTTGCTAATCCTAGCTAGCACCTATACTTTTCTATACGTTAAAAGTCTCGAACATCCCAACCACCGCCATTCCTTTTGGTCTGCTTCATGATTGCAATAAACTTGAAAGGGAACTTGTCAGCAGCGACTTTAATCTTCACAAGCGCGTCGTCAGTCCACTGGCCTTTCACTTCATGTATCTCTAGCTGACCGTCTGAGCGCATAACCAAGAAGTCTGGTTTGTAGAACGTATTGTCTGCTAACCGTAGGTTGATGCCGTCGAAAGAGTAATAAGAGATTTCACCTGCTCGTCGCTGCATCTCCAAATGCTGGCCATAGGCTTTTTCAGTGTTATTCATCTTTCCCGTCTTCATGCGACCTAGTGCTTGTATGTTCTTGTTCATCACTTATCATCCTTTAAATTAATATCACCATATTCGTGATCTTTGGCGTTTCCGAAATCGTCCCACTTGGCGTATTCGTCATGGAACGGATCCCCAGCAACTACTCTTACCCGTCCCGACCAGCCTCGAAATACATTCTCTTTGGGGTGATAGGCAGTTTGCAGACCTGCGACGCTGTACCCTTTTGTGGTTTTCATAGCCACTCGCCAATGAGATAAACTAAGATTAGAAATACCGGTAACGCCAAAACATAGGTACTTGCTGCCTTGTGATACCACTTGACCCTAAAAACATATCCCTTACGTCTGTTGTGAGTCATACGCCCTATTGGATAAGCTAAAAGCAATGAGCAATGAGCAAAGAAAGTAGGTAACCATCAGCACTATTACCAAATAGTTAATACTCATACCCCCTCCTGCAATTCAACAAGCAGTCTCTGATAAGCTTTGTTTGTGTTCTCACCTTTGCGCTTATTGGCTTTTAGATATTCCGTAGTTTGGGCTACGCTCATGCCTGGTAGCGGCTCTTTCCAGTGCCAGTTATCTACAACTGGTGCTGTTGGTCTTGTATCAATCATTGGTCTATCTATCTGGTGACTAGGATGGTAAGCATCAGGTTGTTGGTATCTAGCTGGTGCGTTTGGATTATTCCAATCCTCGTCATCAATACTGAAAGGCTTCTCTGAGACTGGTACAAGCTTACGAAATTTAATTTCGTTATTTATCCAAGTAGTGAATGCGCTAGTCCAGCACTTGTATTGAATACCTTTCGCTTTTGTTCCACTTTCGAATGTATCTAAAAATAAAGGTATGTTGATTCCGTACTCATTCATCTTAGCTACTTGGTTTTCAGTAGGTTTAAAATCATTAGGATAATCAGTGAGCTTTTTAACGGTTTTTTTTGATGGTTTCTTTTTAGCACCAATATCTGTGTTTACATTTGTGTTTACATCTGGATTACTATCTGTGTTTACATCTGGTATTGGTTGGTCATTTTTGACTAATGCATTGGACATTTCTGAACAATCCATTGGACATTTTTGACCATTGCATTGGTCGTTTTTGTCCAATGCAATGGTCATTTTTGAACAATGGCTTGTATCAAGGCTTTCAGCGCAATATTCAGGCATTGAGTACCACTTTGTGCGGTCATAACCCTTCTTGTTGTAGTTGCCAGCCAGTAATAAACCTTCTGCTACCATGCTTTTTAGTAGTCGTTGGATTATTTTTGCTGACTTGAGGTAAGGAAACAGTTTAAAGAAGGCTTCTGCACTGTTGTACGTCCAGTAATAACCGTCATGCAAGTTGGTGCCATTAGCTTTGTTTTTATCTAGCCAGAAGCGCATATTCTGCAATATGACCGCTTTTTCCACGCCATGTTCGACTGCATCATCTACATTAAAAATATGCATTGTCATTGCTTTAGCTCCAATTTCCTAAACTCAATAGCCCATACCCACTGGTCGCTATCTCTATCACGTTGCAAGCCTATTTATTTGACCTCAAACGCTGGCTGAATACCAAGCAGCCTTAAACCCTTCTTGCTTAAAATAAACTCTAAACGGTCACCTATTGCTAAGTTTGGATGATCCATTCCTGAGCGTGGATAAGTGCCATGTTTCACCAACGTGGTAAAGCCAGTAGACAAGCCTTTTGCGGCCGACTGTTGAAAGTCTTTGTCCGTGATAACTCTATGTAACCTTGGCTTACTACCAATGACAGCCATCACACAACCCTCAACTGACCAGATGGCTTGTTTTGCATCAACTTTGCGATATGCGCCACGCCTGCCGCGGTAAACTTAACTTGGACAGTCGCAAAATCATAACCATCCTTATCTGCATAATTGCCTATCTTCTGAGTCATAAAGCCTTGCTTAATACGGTGAGCATGTGCGTTTAGCTTGCCGTTATCGTCTCGATACAGGAATCGTGACGACATGGGCTTGCTTTTATCTAGACAACGCCTTACAAACTCTCGTTCCGGTATACCAACGGCTTTTGCTGTCTCACGTATGCCAAGTGAGCCTTTAGCGTGACTGAGCGTGTCTAGTGCAGCAGCTTTTGGCTGTAACAACTGAATTTGAGAGTTGGCATGCTCTTTTGCCTCTTCACTCGTTACCAGTGCTTTAAGGGCTGATATATAATCTTGTGGTAATGCAACGACTGGCTGCGATACTTGCTGTTCTAACTCAGCCCAACGACGATTTATACGAACGCGCAAGTTTCTGCTATACCCAGTCATAAGGTCAATCGTCTGTTCTTTGGTGAGTAGGAACTCTCTATACGTCTGGCCGTTATCTGCTGTAAAAAACGACTCTCCAATTATGGATAGTGACTCCTGAGCCAAAGTTTCATTAAGCAGCTCAATATCTCGAACAACATGACCATGCTGCTTATCTGCTAGCTTGGCTATTTCACGACTAGACATGGTTTTATCGATTTCGCTTACTTGCATAATGTTTTGCATGGTTATATACTCCAATTTCTAGTTTCACTTTGTTGGAAGCCCTAATCAGTTGCACCTGATTAGGGTTTTTTATTGCCTGCGTTTTATGTGCAGTAGATAATCTGTAGTGGTCCAATCGATCATAGGACCAACAATAATCACAACACACCTTTCGGCAATGAGTGCCCTGATAGCAGACGACGCATAAAATCAGGGGAGCTTGCTGCGTGTTGAAAAAATACGGCAGTGGCATCGACGATTTCAGGGTCGCAGTAAATGTAATCCTGCGGCACCACCTTTAGTCCCAATACCGTCAACATGCTTGCGACCAAATCTAGGTCGTTATTTACCATGCGATTAACCTTGTCTTTATTAGCGCCTGTCTCGTTGCATACCTTGGTTTGAGAAACGGTTGAGAATCGTTGAGAAATCAGATGATGCGCTTCGCGTGCTTTCTCACGGTGTTCATCTGATAATGCATGTATCGGCTTATGGCACATGGTTAAGCTTCCTCTGGTTGTTGTTCAGCTTCGCGCTTATCGATAATTTCTTTAATCTGATATTCGCGAAGCTCTGGGATTTTTTCATCGCTCCACTGCGATACGGCAGAATGTCTAATGCCAAGCATGCGAGCTAACTCATTGACAGATCCGTCGGCAACTTGAAGCGCCTCATCCTTAGTCATAATAGTTACCTTTTTTATTAATAAAGTAAGTTAAGTTACCTATTAAAGCACAGAAAACTTACCTTATCAAGTGGTAAGATAACTTACTTGCATTACAGGAGGATTTATGGAAACTTTAGGTCAGAGAGTGTTAAAACTTAGAAAAGATAAGAAGATGTCTCGTGAAGCGTTGGGTGCCAAAATAGGCGTGTCAAAAACAGCAATTAAGAACTGGGAAGATGATGAAAATGCGCCAAAATTAGAATATCTACAATTATTATCTGATTATTTTAAATGCAGCGTTGAATACTTGACTGACGGCACTGGTGATGGCGATAACTTTAAAAAAATACAAGAAAAGTCAGTTAGACGAGCGCCAGTTTTAAACTATGTTCAAGCAGGTGAATTTTGCGAATATCATGATGAGGCTATATCTGACGAGTTTGAACCTGTCATAGGTGATGCTGGCGATAATGTCTACTGGATATTACTCGAGGGCGATAGTATGGAGCCTGATTTTAAATCAGGAGAGCTCGTGCTTATTGATCCTGATATGCAGCCAAATCCTGCTGATTATGTAATTGCTTTACGAAAAGGTGAGAAGAAGGTTACTTTCAAAAAATGGCGTCCACGCGGTTTCGATGAAAATACAGGTGAAGAGTATTCACAGCTAATACCATCGAATGAAAACTATCCGATTATCGATAGTCGTTTCACACCTTTTTCAATTTGTGGCGTAGCAGTACAGCGCAATCAAGTATTGAGAAAGTCATGAAACCATACGAATACTACTGGATCTGCCACTTCTTAAAACACGCTACGCCAGTCGACGCGCTACCATTGGGTTGGTGCGTGTATCGTGAGGCATTAGATTTCGAATAACCAATACAAGGATGTGATTATGCATAAACTAATACTAGCCGCGGCGCTATCTGTGTTCGCAATGTCGTCCAACGCTGGAGTCACGACGGTAGACAACCCATTTCAAGGTAATTCTGTTCTGAAGGAATCTGTCGAGATTGACCATCCACTATTTGTCAAAGGTTCTGGTGGTTCGCAATGCAAAGGTCTGCCTAGCACTTGTGGCCAAATGGCTAATTGTGAACAAGCTAAGCAAGCGCTTAAGTGTGGTAACACTCGACTAGACCGAGACAAGGACGGAGTACCATGCGAATCAATTTGCCCAGGTGGTTAATTAGCATAGCTGTCTTATCGTTAGCTGCGTGCACTCCTGTCCAAGACGAAAGAGATAAGTTTGTTTCTGGCTATGTTATGGTGCATGAAATGTTCTGGTTCGCTGATCATGATGACCCCTACCCATTTACGACATCAGGTGAAATATCCTGTGTTTATTACCCTGATTTTGGCATTGAGGTGTATTTTGAACCTGCAGGCTATATTGATGAGTCTTCTATTGGCACTCCGCTGAATAAGGCGGCTGCAGAGTCTCTAAAGCAAGCAGGTCTGACACCAAACGTACCGTATAGCATTAAGAAAGGTGCTGACTTGAGTGAGGCTAGAGAGGTTGGGTTGAAGGCGTGTGGTAAGGTGATTGAAGATCGTTAGTGAAAAAAGCCTCCCTTGCGGAGACTTGTTTTTTAAACTTTATAAAAATAAACACAATCTACTGACGACTATGGACCACCACTGGGTACTAAAAAGCACCATGCTTCATAACCATACTCGTGAGCATCTAGCTTTTTACCTGAATTGCCACGTACCTTGCGGAAGCGACAACATACCCATCTCATGCCTTTTGGGGCAGGTTTATTGTTGATTTTTTTCTTAGCCATTAGATCATTCTCCTGGCAAATTGTAACCAAGGATTGTTAATGACCTTAAAAATTGATAAAATATAGTTTCTGACGTTATACCTGTATCTCTTCTTAAGGCTTCTGCACTGCCTTGGTTTTACAGTACAAAACTTTAAATGGCTTGGTTAGTTGGTAGCTTTCCAAGTCATTTTTATATTTAGAATAAACTAAGCTGTTTATACTGTTGCTGACCAAGTGCTTGTAATATAATGTCAGCAAAATAGTCTGCCTGCCATTCGCTATCCTCATGCTTTGTAGCCAAAGTTTCCGAGTAATGTAAAACTGGCTTATGACCTAGTAGTAGATGGCCTAGCTCATGAAAAAAAATATGTAAGGCTTTCCAGTCATTTTTATTTCTTCGCTTCTTTACTATTCTTTTATATAGCTTTTCGGGCATTGCTATTGTGACCCTAGCAGGATCACATAGCGCATTCGCAACATCAAGCCAATCATTATCACTTACAATCTCAATATTTATCCTGTATTTATTCCACATATCTTCAATGAATAAATCCATGCTTCTGAGAATTGATTTGTTGATACCAAATATACCTATAATACTTTTTACAGTCTGCTCAATCTCTACTGGAGTGCACATAGCAACCCTATGCCCTCTTAAGTGCCTATCATAAATCTGTTCTGTCATTCAGAACCTCCTTTGCCTTCTTTATTTCATCAAGTAAACTACAAATCTTATCTAAATCCTCTCTATTGAAATTAGAGTTAGCAAATCCTGCTACCATCATTTGGTATTGATAAGACAACCCATCAATGGGAATATTTTCGTTTGCAACGCTTGCAACGACTTTTAGGTCTTCGTCAAACACATACCCTTTCTTATTAAAAAAGTTTTCGATCTTAGGTATAAGATCTAATGGTATTTTGGTACGACCTGTTTCAATAGCGCTTAGAAACGCAACTGATTTATTTAAACCCTTTGACATCGTCGTAAGGGTATCGTTCGTTTCTTGGCGAGCCTTACGAACGGCTCTGCCGAAATTCGTAACTGCCATAATATGTCTCCTTCAGATGTTTTACCTCAGAGTTGTAAGCTTCCGAGATTTGACAATACTACATCAACATCAATCTTAATTCAACTAAAAAGGTATAATTTTTCAATTAAAAAGGTATAAATTCTCGACAACAGATCTTTCCCATATCTATAAAGACTTTTATTAGCTATCAACCAATAAAAAACCCACTAGATTAGTGGGTTTTTTATTGTCTATCAGACTACCAAAGCCTAATTAGTACAAACCTTCTTAGACTGGCTAATCTTGCCATTCTTACAAACAAACTTACCATCTTTGCAATGCGATACACCACCCATGCTTTTAGAGCAAGGATAGTTCTGAGCATTCGCCTGTACGACTGGCGCCATCATAAACATAGAGATAAGAAGCGCTGACCAAGTTTTCATAAGCAACCTTAGGGTTAGATGACGTAAGTTCAGAATATAGCACTACCCTCTATCATCAGCAATAACTATCTTACTTATGTTTATTATCTAAAATCCTGCCTCAGCATGTGTCAATGCTCGTATCTTAATTGGTACTGCACATGACCAAGCCATACCACCTGTACAATAAAACATGCCATTTTCAAAAGACTCGATACGAGCTGTAAAATCATTGTTAGCTAAATTGGACATAGCCTCTTGATCAGAACTATCGTCTACTGCACACCATATCTCTTGATGACCTGCGTCCAACATTGAACGAGTCAATTCACTACCTTTGAGCATTATATCCACACTAAACCTCTCTAATATCTACTCTATGCTGCATATTAGCATAACTATATTCACTCACGTCAATATAACTATGAAATTTAGTTAGGTTATTATGAACCAGTGAAAACTCTGTGATTCAAAGTGGTAGTAGCTCTATTCTCTATAAGCCAACCTCTTTTGGGGTTAACTCGATCTTTCTAACTGGAATAGCGAATCGCCATGAACCACCATCTTTGCAGAGAAATTCGCCATCATGAAAAGACGTAATATATACCAGTAAGGAATAGTCAAATTTATCAATAACAGTCATAGCATGCTCTTCACTATCATTACTAACAGCACACCAAATATGTTTATCGCCACGCTCTAACATTATTCTAGTTAAACTACTGCCTACTAATTTAGCGCTCATTTCGAAACCTTGTATTTAATTAATCTTATATTCTACACTTTTCAGATACATTCATAAATATCGATTTAAATTTGAATTATAATATTTATAAGTTTAAATAAACAATAAATCTAACCCGCCATTGCGCGGGTTTTTTTGTGTTTAGAGATAAATGATTTCAGCTAAAATAGCGGTTTTAGATAGTTGCCGAATAGCTACTAATCGGTTAAAGTCGAGTAAAATATTGATTTACAAATTTAAGCGATTGATGATATGGCACAACAAGTGTACTGCAGTAACTGCAACTCGGTAACTACCCCCAAACCTTCAGGTAGTGTAATAATTACTGTTATATTGATATTTTTCTACATCATACCAGGCATAATCTATGAGATTTGGCGTGGAAAAAACAAAAGGTGTGGACAGTGTGGTAGCCCATCCATCATGCCCCTACACTCACCCGCCGCGCAACAAGCGATGCAGCGGCAGCAAGTACCTATGCAGAACGATAGAGCAGATTATGAAAACCTAATGCACGAATTAAACGCTTGGAAATCGCAGTCTGCTCCCAAACCGGTTGTTGAGCATGCGCCTACACTACCGCCCGAATTACCACCCGCAGAAACCTTTGCTATTGAGCAAAATATCAATGGTGGCTTAATCGAGTTCTTCGGACTACAAAGGTGGTACCAAGCTACTTTTAACGATGAGCAAAAGCACAGATTAGAAGATCGCTTTGGCACTGTGTCTGGCAACAAACTAGCTTCAGGCCCAGTACACTTTAAGTTTGCCAATGTAGATGTTTTGCAGTTTCTATATGATCTTGAAGAAAAGCTTAAGCCGCAAGAATTCAGCGATGTTTATAAGTTGGTAGATGAGCAGTATAAGATAGAAGCAGGTAAGTTCTGTAAGATTGATAATAATAGATGGGATAATGAAAAATATTATAAATCTTGGTTTGCTCTGATGAAATATAGAATTGATGCGCTTAGTAAGCTAAAGAATGACAGCTATTTTAAACAAGGTCAGTTTGATGTCATTGAATATGATTTAGCTACTCAACCTTGTTTAGATATTAGTGGTAAGGGTTTTAATATCTTGAATGGCGACTTAGATCGCGCATTTGATAAGCACTTTTTTGAGCCTATAGAGGGCTGCCGATGCACTGTGCGAGGTTATAGAGATTAAAAACTTATGTATTACTAAACCGCCCTAGTGGCGGTTTTTTTATGTCTGATAAATTATAGGTAAGTTTTCTTACTTTCCTTCTTGACATAAAAGGTAAGTTAAGTTACTTTATATACATCGCAACAAACAACGCAAACGATGCAAGCGATACCAAATTTCAGACAATAAAAAGCCCTGATATCCGACCAAAGAGACAGGGCTTTTAACTCTCAAGGAGTGAAAGGATTATGGCACAACATTTCGCACTACTCAACCAAATAAAGTCAGGCGGCGCACATATCGCCGCAGGACTGGCGGTAGGTATGTCTATCGTCATGGTTGGCAACATCACTGGCTGCAATAGCTTTCTAGTTACGCAGGCTGAGCAAGACGTAGCGACATCAACGCTTGAGCCGCGCATCAACTCAATCGATAGTCCTGAGCTTATAGAGTTCAGAAAGCAGAACGCTCACGCCAATCAAAAACTCGCTGAAATGCGCTTATACGCTGCTGGAGGCAACCCATGAACTTACATATCAAGTTAAACCTTAACTCAGTACGCAAATATCCAGATGGTACGTTTGGTGCCCAGGTGATTACATCGGATGCAGATGACAACTATGCATTCTACGCCTGCAAAGTTAAACGCACTGCTCCATTTGAAGTAGAACTTGATCGCAGTAATGTCCATGAGTTCATCGATAGCCGCTGGCAGACTGCCACTGTCAATGATGCCCTAGCCAAGCAGCTGACAAGTTCGATGCGTAGGTTTGTATCGTCATATGCTCACCTCTTCACTAAAGACGTTTCTGAAGGCAGAGACGGAAAGCTGTTCGGAATGTGGACTGATGCAGTTGTCTCTATTGCTGATAAGAGTGGCAAGCATAAGTTAAAAGTCGGCGACAAAATCTTTGAATCTAAAGACACTATTTCTCTTTTAGGTAATAGTCAAAATGTAATCGAGTACCGCTTAATTGGAGACTCACTTCGCATTCTTAGACTTAACTTAGCCGATGATCCCTACTTAGCAAAACGTCTGCAAAAGCAGTTTGATGTTGCTAAAGAAAGATATGAGCGTGTTAGGAACAGCAGACCAATCGGTGGTGGTTCTTGGGCAGACAATCAAAATGCGCGTAAAGAGTTTGGTAAGTCTCGTTACGACCACCGCGAACTGCAAAGGAGTCGAGCATGAATACCAGAATTAGCTTTAAAACAATGACCGATGCAGAGCTTATCGATGAAGATCTTGATTGTGACGACGGCAGCTTGGCTCACACTCTTGCAGACCGACTAGACGCACTGCCAATTCATGACGGCATTGTTCATGTCGATGATAAGGATTGTGGTAGTTGCGACGATCTCAAAAACGAAATTCATCATCTTGAATATGAGGTTTCTCGCTTGGAGAATAATTTGGAGGAATTAGACATCGACACTTTGATCGCTGGTGCAAAGAGAGCACGCGAAGCGGTCAAGCAAGCAAATGACAAGGTTAACTACTTGTTTGGGCTGGGAGGTAGCGATGAATAATCTCAGACACAGAGCAGCGATGGCGATACTCGCAAAGCTTGGCACTCAGTCACTTGTACCAATACGCGCAAGTGACCTAACTTCTAAGCCAGTGCCAAATTACAACCATGGTCAAAAATCTATCATATTTTTTGATCCAACCGATGCAGAGCTTGACGCGATTTACAGTGGCAAGCTCTCAGGTAGCGGCAAGTTAGGAGGAAGCATCTAATGGCACGTTTCACTAAAGCAGAACGTAAGAAGGCGAAGCTACGGCTTGCACTTGCTGGTGTATCAGGTTGTGGTAAAACTTATAGCGCTCTACGCATAGCAAAAGGTATGGGCGGTAAGATTGCAGTGATTGATACAGAAAATGATTCATCTAGCCTTTATTCCAGTGAGTTTGATTTTTCCTCAATTAATTTAAGCGATCATAGTCCTGAGAGTTATATCAGAGCAATGAATGATGCTGCTCGAGAAGGCTTTGATATCGTAATTATTGACAGTCTTAGCCATGTTTGGACATTCTGTAAAGCAGAAGTAGATAAGGTTGCAGAGAAAACTTTTAAAGGTAATTCATGGGCCGCTTGGAGCAAGGTTACACCAAGATATGATGCGCTTATTCAATGCCTTATCCAAAGCGATGTTCATGTTATAACCACCATGCGAGCTAAAACAGAGACAGCTCAGATTGAAGTTAACGGCCGTAAAAAAGTAGTTAAGCTTGGCATGAAAACAGAAATGCGCGACGGCATTGAGTTTGAGTTTACTACTGTAATTGATATCGATCATGAAACTAATGGTGCGTCAGTCAGCAAGGATCGCACCCATGTTTTCAGAGGTCGTGAACACTTGGTGCTCGATGAAGGTATTGGCGAGGCGCTAATGACGTGGCTTATGGATGGTGTTGAGGAAGCGCTATTAAACCCTGAGCAGATAAACACCATAGGTAATATGATTTTAAAAATAACGCATAAAGGTGCCTTAGCTAAGGTAAAAGCTGCTTACCCAGATATATCCAAAATACCTGCTAAAAATTACGACTTGGTGTCAGATAAATTGATAGGTCTTATTGATTGGCAAGCAACACAGCAACCGCCAAGCCAACCTGTACATCAAAACCAACAACAAACGGCGTAAGCCATAAAAGGAGCGCTGTATGCGTGGAGTTAATAAAGTCTTAATTATTGGCAATTTAGGCGCTGATCCTGAGCACCGCCAATTCGATGGTGGCGGCAGTGTGACGAATATATCGGTTGCAACTTCTGAACAATGGACCGACAAACAGTCTGGTGAGAAACGCGAATCTACTGAGTGGCACCGTATCTCTCTATTTAATCGCCTTAGTGAAGTTGCAGCACAGTATCTTCGCAAAGGGTCGAAGGTATATATCGAAGGTCAGCTAAAGACTCGCAAGTATCAGGCTGACGATGGCACTGACCGCTATGTGACCGAGATAAGAGCTCATCAAATGCAAATGCTTGACGGTGCTGGTGATAACAATCAGCAAGGCAGTTACAGCAAACCAGCGCAGCAAAATAATCAGCAAGGTTTTCAAAACAACATGAGTAACCAAGGCTCTACAAAGCAACAAGGCGGTGGGCAGCAGCATAATAACGCACCCAACAACGTGCAAGCGAATAATCAGAAGCAATCAAGCACGCCACCTGGTCCAGTAGATGATGATATTCCGTTCGCACCATTCTATGACGGTCAGCTTTAACATAATCATATAAACGGTCTGGGCAAATCATCGCTCAGACCAACCATTAAGGATCAGCGTATGTTGAGACTAAATAACAGCTCAGTAGCACGAGAGTCGTCCAATGGCATTAATACAGTGCGAATGTATGCTGTATTCGATGATGTGACCAAATCAGGCCGTATCAAGTGTAAAAACGCACAGCGCTTTGCTATCGAAGACAACTTGCTGATGCTAAACGGTACAAAGCATCTCTTAGTTGAGCCAGTAGACTTAAACGCCGACCCTGAAGACTTGATTCAATACTTTGATGCTCGGTTTAGTAGTGTTCAGCCAGATATTTTTTTAGAGCCGCCATTGTCAAGAGGTGGCATCCAAGTACCAAAATCTATTAAAGAGGTGCGTTGGGAATATTTAGACATGGCGTGGCGAGCAATCGATAAGGCTGGCACCGTTGCTTACTTTGAGCGTCGTCCAATCTTAGACAAGGCTGGTTACTGGGTTTCAGCAATCGAAGGCATTGTTGCTAGATACGGTAAGTCGCTATGCATCGCTGATAACTACCAGTGCAGTGTGCAAAATATAAATGATAAAGGATAAATACTATGACAACACGCACAGAAGAAGAAATGACCGCCCTAGCCGCTGAGCTGCTAGAAATTGATTTGGGATTGCCAAGCGTGTGTGCTAGGTGTGGCCAAGAGTTGGAGAGTAAGCATGGATAAGTTTATCAAAGAAAGTGATTTTAACTGGCTAGACTTGGCTTTAAAAGATGGTTGCAGTGAGGGTCCTCACTTAGAGTACATCCACGTCGCCAACGGCAATGCTTACGCTACAGACGGTCACCGTCTGCATGCTGCACCTTGCAAGCTACATGATGGTGTCTATTGTCGTTATGAGATTGCAAGAAGCTTGGATAACAACACCATACCTCCAGTTGAAGCTGATGTTGAAATACCCGATGGATTTAAGCCGCAACTAGTCATGATTAACCAAGCAAGAAAAGCATTTAATCCAGCTAGTGAAGTAACTGCATCGGACTTTTACGTACAAAATGGTTTTTATGGTCAGTTAATGCCGAAAGACGGTAGTAATAGATTTCAGCGCATATATGTACTAGAAGCACTGTTTGGTATGTCAACCAAAGGTGAAACTATCTTGCATACCTATACCGCTGATGATGGTGAAAACTTTATGTATGCCAATGACGGTGAGCGTTCGTTTGTTGTGATGGGTATGAAGCTAGATAAGGAGAATGATTGTGAGTACAACTGAAATATACGGCTTTAAAGCTGATGGTTATGCAGAGTTTATTGGTGAAACACAAAACGCATGGCGTGGCGCTATGGCTGTTTGGACAGCCTTAGAAGAGAAGTATTTGGGATTGCTGCCATCGTCTATTGATGCTAATCATAGTTATTCCAGACTGATGTCAGTATTTAATACCGAAAAAGATACTCAAGCAATATGGGATTTAGCAAGGGATGAAAGACTGACGGATAGCGAACGAATTGTACTCAAATCAACATTTGACTATCAGCTCTTTGAATCCAAAGATGTTGATAAGGTTGTAAGTGCATACAAAACGTTCGATGCCGATGCCAATTGCGATACAACGCTCAAAGAGCAAGCAGAAATAATAGAGCAAAACAAAGATCGGTACATTGCTTTTGGCTTCAATCAAACCTCAGTCAATTCTGCGTTTTGGACTGAAGATAGAAACACTTGCGAATGCGAATACTGCGAGCACTGTAAAGAAGACTATTACAATATCAACACTGAGTCAGATCACTTTTATCTCTCTGTTGACATAGATGAGGAGAAAAAACCATGACAGGCATTTACTACACAACCAGCGATATCAAGCAAATATTTTGCTTTAAGAGCGACACAGCTCTAAAAGCTAAAATAAGAGAGGGTTTCTTGCCTGAGCCTGATTTGGAAGGTCGGCCCAACAAGTGGCTTAAAGTCAAAATTGACGACATAGTTGAAAAGCTAAATGATTACGAGAAAGATGAAGCGTAACCGTGTTAGAATCCAAAAGCGGGATTCGAACTGGTATAAATTACTGAGCCAATTCAACGAATGGCGGTATCCATGACGGTATCGCCAATTATAACAATAAATAAAATCATATAAATCAATATTTTACGTTTACAGTTCGAGTCCCTGTAGGCGCACCATCAAACACTATCTTAATCCAACAAACACCCCCATAAGCCTTACGCTGTGGGGTTTTTTGATGTCTTATCGCATCATAACATTGCATAACTGACGATGTATTTTCATACAGCATACCGTCAAAACACAAAAAAGCCTTTCAAGCTTTATATTTCATAGCTTGAAAGGCTTTTTCGCTCGCATGCTTTTATCTAGGTAAGCGTTTTAATATTAGGATTTGCTTACCGTTTAGAGCCGCTCTTACTCTATGTTCAACATCGATTTTGCCACGGCTTCTGCCACTTTAATACCATCAATCCCTGCTGACAATATGCCACCTGCGTAGCCAGCGCCTTCGCCTGCAGGGAATAAGCCTTCGGTGTTAATGCTTTGGAATTCTTTATTACGTTTAATGCTGATTGGTGACGAGGTTCTGGTTTCTACGCCAGTGAGTAACCCATCATCAGATGAAAATCCTTGGATTTTCTTATTAAACGCTGGAATGGCTTCACGTATGGCATCCACGGCAAAGTCAGGTAACGCTTTGCTTAAGTCAGTTAAGGTAATGCCCGGTGTGTACGAGGGTTTTACATCGCCCAATTCTGAGTTTGGTTTACCTTTTAAGAAATCACCAATGGTTTGCGCTGGTGCACTGTAGTCTTTGCCGCCTAACTCAAACGCTAAGGTTTCTAGTTGTCTTTGTAGTTCGATACCAGCAAGAGGATGGTTTGGATAATCTCGCTCTGGGTCAATACCTACCACAATAGCACTGTTGGCGTTACGCTCGTTCCTTGAATATTGACTCATGCCGTTAGTGACAACACGGCCTTCTTCTGATGCGGCGGCAACCACCGTTCCACCTGGACACATGCAGAAGCTATAAACAGAACGACCATTTTTGCAATGATGAACCAGTTTGTAATCCGCAGCGCCAAGTATTTCGTTCCCAGCATTGTCACCAAAGCGTGCTTGGTCTATGGTTGACTGTTTATGTTCAATCCTAAAGCCAATTGAAAAAGGTTTTGCTTCAACATACACGCCTTTATCATGGATCATTTGGAAGGTATCGCGCGCGCTATGACCAACAGCAAGAACAACATGGCTGGTTTTTAAGGTTTCGCCAGTATTAAGGGTCACGCCTGTTACTTTTGAGTCAGTGATATGCAAGTCATCTACACGAGTCGCAAAACGAACTTCCCCACCAAGCGCTATGATCTCGGCACGCATTTTTTCTACCATGGTCACTAACTTATAAGTACCTATGTGCGGTTTACTGACAAATAAAATCTCATCTGGTGCGCCGGCTTTAACAAACTCGGTCATGACTTTACGGCCATAATGATTGGGATCTTTCACTTGGCTATATAGTTTGCCGTCAGAAAAAGTACCCGCTCCGCCTTCACCGAATTGTACGTTTGATTCAGTGTTTAATTTACGCTGACGCCAAAAGCCAAAGGTGTCTTTGGTGCGTTGTCTGACTTCATTACCACGTTCAATGATAATAGGTTTAAAACCCATTTGGGCAAGGGTCAGTGCTGCTAACAAACCACAAGGTCCAAAACCAATAACAACAGGACGCTCAGTTAAATTATCTGGCGCCTCACCTACATATTTGTAGCTGGTGTCTGGTGTTGCTTTGACATGGTTATCTGACTCAAATTGAACCAGTAAATCATTGGTCAAATCCGAATCGGTCAGTGTGATGTCTAGCGTATAAATTAATTGGATATTTCTTTTATTACGAGCATCATAACCACGTTTAAACATCACAAATGACGCCATTTTCTCAGCAGAAATTTTAAGTTTTGTGGTTATTGCTGTTGTTAACTCTTCAGGTGCATGATTTAACGGCAATTTAATTTCAGTTAAACGTATCATTGGTTACTCATAAACTCGTGTAGAAAACAGTCTCGCATTTTACTGGTACTGATACAAATAAGCGAATAAATATTTTACTTACGCAGGGTAAATTTACGGTTTCTTCAGCATAGATCAGCACCCTATTATAAAAACTAAATGTCAGACTTCATCCCAAGCTAGCTACCAAGCGTAATGGCTAACGTGCTTTAGCTAAAAAAACCTATCTTTAGTTGCGTTAATATCATTTAGTACGTTTGCTTCTTAATTTCCTTCTGTTCACACTTTCTGAACTCAAAAAAACATCGCTTCTGATGTCGTCATTTTTTATACCACTTTAGCATTTCTTAACCAGACATAAATGGTGCATAGAAAATCATAAAAACCAATTATGGTGCAAAGAAGTGCCCTAGCTCCTGATAAAGACCGATATTGGTGCATTTGTCTCGTATTTTATATTGGCATAGATATTGAAGTATTAATCATAGTTAGGAATGGCTCGTTCACTCGGCCTACCAGGCTGCTACTTTATCTTTCTGGAGAAATATATGTCTTTATTGCCAACGCTTATCACTGCTACTCCTATCAATACAAACCATCGTATCGACTCAAAATTGACATCACGTTTGTCTCTGCTAGCAGTAGCCGTTGTCGGCAGCTTAAGTCTTATAGGTTGTCAAAAACCTGCGGAAACCAGTGCAGAAACCAATTCTACAGCCACAAAAACGGACACCTCTGAGACGGCTGCTACCTCTGTGGCAGATGGTGACACCATCAAAGTTGGTATCTTGCATTCTTTATCTGGAACGATGGCCATCTCTGAAACCTCATTAAAAGATACGGCGCTCATGACCATTGATGAAATTAATGCCAATGGCGGTGTGTTGGGTAAGCAGCTAGAGCCCATCGTCGTAGATCCCGCTTCTGATTGGCCGTTATTCGCTGAAAAAGCACGTCAGCTGTTAACCCAAGATAAAGTTGATGTAATCTTTGGGGGTTGGACATCGGTGTCACGTAAGTCAGTGCTGCCTGTCGTTGAAGAGTTAAATGGTTTGATGTTCTACCCTGTTCAGTACGAGGGTCAAGAGCAGTCAGAAAACATTTTCTACACTGGTGCTGCACCGAACCAACAAGCCATTCCTGCCGTTGAATATTTGATGAGTCCAGAGGGCGGTAGTGCAGAACGCTTCGTTTTACTTGGAACAGATTATGTTTATCCTCGGACTACTAACCAGATACTGCGGGCTTTCTTAAAATCTAAAGACGTCGCTGAAACAGACATCATGGAAGAGTACACCCCCTTCGGTTTTAGCAACTATCAGACCATCGTTGGCAATATTAAAAGCTTCTCTACCGGTAAAAAGACGGCGGTTATCTCTACCATTAATGGGGATTCAAACGTACCCTTTTATCGTGAGCTTGCCAACCAAGGTATTAAAGCCTCTGATATCCCAGTCATGGCATTCTCAGTAGGAGAAGAGGAGCTTCGCGGTATCGATACCAGCTTATTGCAAGGGCATTTGGCGTCATGGAACTACTTTATGTCGGTTAAAAACCCTGTCAACAGCGATTTCACTAAAAAGTATAAGAAATATGCGCTGGATCATAAGCTACCCAATGCTGACAAGGTCGTGACAAATGATCCTATGGAAGCCACCTACGTGGGTATCAATATGTGGAAACAAGCAGTCGAAAAAGCTGGTACTACTAATGTCGATAAAGTGCGTATCAGTATGGGAGGTCAGACTTTTGACGCGCCATCAGGGTATACATTGAAAATGGATGAGGAAAACCATCACTTATGGAAGCCTGTCATGATCGGTCAAATCCGTGCCGATGGTCAGTTCGATGTGATCAGCAAAACGCCAAAAGTCATTCGTGCTGAGCCATGGAGTCAGTACATTCCTAAATAAGGTTGTGGTCACTTAAACCGTAATCCTTAGCCCCTTAATGGTATCAATACCAGCAACCCTTTAGCTCCTCTACTGATAAAACAGTTTTTAGTAGAGGTTAAAGGAGTGTTGACTGCAAAAAAGGAACCATCATGTCACATTACCCTTCCTATTATAAAAGTGACGCGCCAGCCAATTATTTTAACAAGACTTTTATAATCGCCTTATTATCTTTACTCCTCCTCATTGCTATCACATCAGCTGCTCATGCTCACGAGACGCCAGTAGTACACAGCCATGGCGAGAAACTATCGACTAATACTGTGGCAGCGACATCCAATGCTGTAAGTGAAGAGACCTTACTTGCTCAAGACGGCACTTTACTTGCTCAGAACAAGCAGTCTGTAACGACATCAGCTGATCTTGCGATAAGTAAAGGGGATGCTATCGAGCAGTTCGTTGCTGCTGACTTCACCAAGCGCCAAACCATGCTCAATCAGTGGCCGGGGTCAGTGGAGAGTTTGGATACTTTAGTTGAGCTTATAAAAAACGATGAGCTATACCAAGGCAATGGCGGGCAAACCTACCTACTTAACAGCGAAGATGAGCTATTTACTTATCCTGCTAAGCAGCTGACCACCGAGTGGCCTAGCGACTTGGCGCAAGTGACTTTGACCAATACGCTACGCTCAGCCTTAGTCTTTGGACAAGCCAAGGTTAAGCTTGAGTCAGACGATCCTACGCAACGTGTGCAAGCAGTTGCCATCTTAGCGGACAATATCGAACAGCTAGATCCAGCACTCATAAGTACTGCTGCCACTAATGAGGAAGACGACGACGTCAAAACAGCGTTGAGTACTTTACAAGCAAGAATTGATTTTAGAGATGGCGACGTCACTACCCAAATTGCCGCGCTTACCGTGCTTGCTGATAGCGATAGCCCACAAGTATTAGTGGATGTTAAAAAAGCATTGGCGGCAGATGATATCGATCCTGTGCTCAAATCTGCGCTGTTAGACGCTGAGGATAGTATTGAGCAGCGCATTACCATCAGTACTTGGATAGGTCATCTGTTCACGGGGCTTAGTACGGCAAGTATCTTACTACTCGCGGCATTAGGGCTTGCCATTACCTTTGGTCTGCTTGGGGTCATCAATATGGCTCATGGTGAGCTCATTATGATTGGTGCTTACGCCACTTATATGGTGCAAAATCTCTTTCAAGCATATTTTCCTAGTATGACTGGATGGTATCTGGTTGCTGCTATACCCGTCGCTTTCTTAGTCAGTGCCATTATCGGCATGATTATTGAACGAATCATTATTCGCCCGCTTTACGGTCGTGAGCTTGAAACCTTACTGGCAACCTTCGGTGTCAGTCTGATTCTTATGCAGTTGGTTCGGATGATATTTGGCGCGCAAAACGTCGAAGTCAGCAATGTCGACTGGTTGAGCGGTGCCTATCAAGTCTCCTCGAGCCTTGTGCTTCCCTTCAACCGTATCGCTATTATCGGCTTTACCGTCATTATTCTTATGCTACTAGTGTACTTACTGAACAAGACTCGTTTCGGGCTATTTGTGCGCGCTGTGACTCAAAATCGGCAAATGGCACGTGCAGTTGGTATCTCATCTGCTCGCATCGATATGTTGGCTTTTGGACTTGGCTCAGGCCTCGCAGGTCTCGCTGGCTGTGCTTTGGCGCAAGTAGGCAATGTCGGACCCGACTTAGGTCAAACTTATATTATTGATGCGTTCTTAGTCGTCGTGGTTGGCGGTGTTGGGCAAGTATGGGGCGCGGTATTGGCATCTTTAGGTCTTGGTGTCAGTGGTACGGTGCTTGAAATTGGCATTGGTGCTGTGATGGCTAAGATTGTGTTACTGGTTCTTGTGATTTTGTTTATTCAAAAACGTCCACAAGGTTTATTCGCCCTCAAAGGCCGTTTTGTGGATTAAGGAGAACCTCATGCGTTTGACTCAATTATTATCTGATTCCCCACGTAATGCCATTTTGATTGGTTTGTGTTTTTTAGTGCTACTGATATTGCCTTGGCTCCATTTACTACCTGAAACTTCTAGTTTTCACCTGTCTGCTTATTGGATAACTTTGATTGGTAAAATAATGGCACTCGCCATGGTAGCCCTGGCTTTAGACTTGGTATGGGGCTATGCAGGCATCCTAAGCTTAGGTCATGGTCTTTATTTTGCGCTAGGAGGTTATGCTTTTGGTATGTACTTGACGCGTGAAACTGCTGGCACGGGCTTGCCAGATTTTATGCGTTTTTTGAGTTGGACCGAATTGCCGTGGTACTGGGCAGGCACTCAACATTTCTGGTGGGCGATGGCTCTAGTGGTGCTAGTTCCTGGTCTGGTCGCTTTTATCTTTGGTTATTTTGCATTTCGCTCAAAGATTAAAGGGGTTTATTTTTCGATTATTACTCAGGCCATGACCTATGCGGCAGCTTTACTGTTTTTCCGTAACGAAACAGGCTTTGGTGGTAATAATGGTTTCACAGGCTTTACCACGCTATTAGGTTATGACATCACTGCTTCTTCAACGAGGGTTGTGCTGTGTTTTACGACTGCTTTGGCGCTGCTACTGTCCTATCTTGGACTACGCTATCTGATGAGCCAGCCTTATGGGCGTGTGCTTGGTGCCATCCGTGATAGTGAAAATCGTTTGCAGTATTTAGGCTATCGCACGCTTTGGTACAAGCTTTCAGCTTGGGTGTTGTCTGCAGTCATTGCTGGTATCGCTGGTGCTCTATATGTACCGCAAGTTGGTATCATTAACCCAGGCGAGATGAACCCCATCAACTCTATCGAGATGGCAGTCTGGGTGGCTGCTGGAGGCAGAGGTTCATTAATCGGTGCCATTGTAGGTGCTGGTACAGTCAATGTGATTAAAACCTATTTTACCGTCGCCTACCCAGAGTTCTGGTTGCTTATTCTAGGCGGATTTTTTGTAGTGGTTACTATATTTCTCCCTAACGGCATCATTGGTGTACTCGATCGTTTTAAGAAGGAAAAAGAATAATGTCAATAATATGTAATAATGCTGCTTCCCAAAAAACGGCTAACGATGCGCTTATTAAAAATAAAAATGATCCTAGTATACATAAGCCAATGGGAAGTTTTGACAATACAAATAACATAACGGTCGCAGAAAACACGCCTACCCGACCAGTCACTACTCTGACTGAAGATTACGGAGATAGCGGAGGCTTGGCGCATCCTGTCCCCAAATCAGGGCCAGATATGAGACATGGTATTGCGCTATATTTAGAAGACGTTAGCGTATGGTTTGACTCATTCCGTGCACTCAATGATTTGTCTTTATACATTGAGGCAGGCGAGCTGCGCTGCATCATTGGTCCTAATGGTGCAGGTAAGACGACTTTAATGGATGTTATTACGGGTAAAACGCGCCCGACCACAGGCAGCGCATTTTTCGGTCAAGTACATAATTTAGCCAAACTATCTACCGAAGAAATAGCGGAAGCAGGCATTGGCCGTAAGTTTCAAAAACCTACCGTGTTTGAGAAATTTACCGTACTCGATAACTTAATGCTGGCCGCGCCAAAGGATAAGCGAGTGTCAAAAAGCTGGCTTACTCGTATTGATGCAGAAATCCAAGATACCCTTGACTCAACGCTTGATCAAATACGCCTAAAAGAGCTGATTAACAAGCCAGCAGGACTATTGTCTCATGGTCAAAAACAGTGGCTAGAGATTGGAATGTTACTGATGCAAAGACCAAAACTTATCTTACTTGATGAACCAGTAGCAGGCATGACAGATGCCGAAACTGAACATACCGCTGAGTTATGTCTACGCCTTAAAAAGAATCATACTTTAATCGTGGTTGAGCATGACATGACCTTTATTGATGTAATAAGTGAGAAAGTAACGGTTTTGGCAAATGGCGCTATTTTGGCTGAAGGGACGTTGAGTGAAGTACAGAACAACGAAGCCGTCATTGAGACCTATTTGGGTCGGTAATAAGCTCAGGTCGATAACAAATAGTAACACTTAAAAATAGACCTAAAAAACAGAGGTGCTTATATGTTAGAAATCAATGCCATAAATCAATATTACGGTGGCAGTCACATCTTACGTGATGTCACCCTCGCCGCCCCGGTAGGAGAATGTAGCGTGGTACTGGGTCGTAATGGCGTCGGTAAAACCACCTTGCTTAAATGTTTGATGGGCATCCTACCAATAAAATCAGGTGAGATTTTATTAGACGGTAAGGACATTAGTCAGATGACGCCTGAGCAGCGTGTGCGCGCAGGACTCGCTTATGTACCGCAAGGACGCGATATATTTTCTACTTTGACCGTTGAAGAAAACATTCTGATTGGCATGGCGAAATTCTCTCAACGTAAAGCAAGTAAAGTACCCAGAAACTTATATGATATATTTCCAGTGCTGGACGAAATGAAGCATCGCCGCGGTGGCGATTTATCTGGCGGTCAGCAGCAGCAACTTGCTATTGCTCGTGCGCTTGCATCAGAGCCTCGAGTACTAGTACTTGATGAGCCGACTGAAGGCATTCAGCCCTCTATCATCAAGGACATCGGGCGGGTCATTAGGGATTTAGGTTATCAAGGTGAAATGGCTATTGTACTGGTCGAGCAGTTTTATGAGTTTGCAGAAGAGCTTGCCGATAACTATACCGTGCTTTCTAGAGGACAAGTCGTAGCTCAGGGGGCTGGAATTGACATGGCAAAAAACAATATTCAAGAATTGGTGGCAATCTAAAAGGACACTTTCTAAAAGGGAACGCAATTTTGACTTGGCAATCCTCACTACAGCTCCATTTCGACTGCGCCTCTAATGCTGCAAAAACTCGGCTGTATCATCGTGCCCATACTGGCGCACTCATGGTGCAGCGCGCGCTGTATCCTGAGCCTGACAGTACTGATAACAGCCAAGCAGGGATTTGCCATATTTATGTATTGTATCCTCCTGCTGGTATTGCTGATGATGACCGCTTAACATTGGAATTTAACCTACACTCTAATAGCCATGCGGTGATTACCACCCCTGGAGCCGGTAAATGGTACGGGCAACGCAAATCGTTGCGTTCCTCTAGACCTAGCGACTCATCAAAATTTAACAACGGCACTCAATCGGCAAACAGCAACACTTCTAACGACTGTTTTAATGATGTTGTCAGCGCAGAACAGCATATCGACGCCCGCCTCGATGACCACGCTGTCCTAGAATGGCTACCCCAAGAAAGCATCTATTACGATTATTCCAACTCTAATGCGAACAACCGCTTTTATTTAGCTAAAACAGCAAGTTTGTTGACTTGGGATATTGCTGTGTTCGGACGTCAAGCGTATCAAGAGACGTTTGCTAATGGTCATTATGCCAACCGCTTAGAGATATGGCGTGAGGGCAGTTTATTGGTCAGTGAATGCACCTCCCAGCCAGCAAATACGCGCTGGTTTACCTCACCATTAGGACTGAACAATCAACATGTGCATGGCTCTTTTTGGGCAATACCTAGCACAGAGATTATTGCGCCAGAACTACAGAATAATCCGCTCAAGCTTGGTCAGTATTTAGATGCCACTATTACCGAGCTACGCAGCCTCATTGATCAGCAGTCACTCCCCATTCACTGTACTCATAATTTTCAAGGTATCAATTGCCGTTATTTAGGGGCAGATGTGCGTGCTTGCTTTGAAGCTTTTTACCAAATTCGCGAGCTTATCAGGTCTAGATGGTACGCGCTTGAGCCTCATCGACCAAGGATTTGGGACACTTAATATCATGTGTTCCCACTTAATCTCATTCCTAAACAATGCTGAATCAAACCAGAATGACTCTACTTAGCCTATTTACTTTATAAAGATTAAAAACGAATTATAACCTTTAAAAGACAATAATTATTAAGGAAGTTTTATGCAGTTAAATCCTACAGAAAAAGATAAGCTCTTGCTATTTACCGCAGGCATGGTGGCAGAACGTCGTAAAAATCGTGGCGTCAAGCTTAATTATCCTGAGTCTATCGCTTATGTCAGCATGCTACTGATGGAAGGCGCGCGTGATGGCAAAACCGTGGCTCAACTGATGAGTGAAGGAGCCACTTATCTCTCTGCCGATGACGTCATGGAAGGCATCTCAGAGATGATACATGATGTCCAAGTTGAAGCCACTTTCCCTGATGGCACTAAGCTGGTGACGGTACATAACCCCATCGTATAGCTTGCTTGCTATAGAGCCGGATAAAACGATATTGAACGAGAGCCATTGCCGTAAGACGATTAAGGATAATAAAAATGACGATAAAAGCAGGCGAATATAATATTAAAACAGGCGATATGGCTTTGAATGCTGGTCGATATGTTCAAACCATAACGGTAATCAATACTGGCGACCGCCCTATTCAAATCGGTTCTCACTATCACTTCTTTGAGGTAAATGCAGCACTGAGCTTTGATCGAGAGTCGACGCTTGGCTATCGACTCAATATTTTATCTGGTACTGCGGTACGCTTTGAGCCAGGACAAGCACGAAAAGTTGAGTTAGTCGCTATCGCCGGTAAACAACACATCTATGGTTTTTCAGGCAAGGTTATGGGCGTTGTAGACCCTAAAATCTCTCAAAATACCTCGAAAAAACGCATTGACCGACGTATTTATGCTGAACATTTTGGCCCTACCTCAGGAGATAAGGTACGCTTAGCCGATACGAATTTATGGCTTGAGGTTGAATATGACTTGACCAGTCACAGTGACCAACATACTGATAGCATCAGCATTGGTGAAGAGGTTAAATTTGGTGGCGGCAAGGTAATCCGCGATGGTATGGGTCAATCACAGCTAATAGGTGAGCAAGTTGCCGATACTATTATTACCAATGCTTTGATTGTGGACTACAGCGGTATCTATAAGGCAGATGTCGCTATCAAAGAGGGTCGTATCAGTGGCATTGGTAAAGCTGGCAACCCTGATATTCAGCCTAATGTGACGTTACCTATTGGCGCTGCTACCGAAATTATCGCAGGAGAAGGTAAAATATTAACTGCTGGTGGGATCGATAGCCATATTCACTTCATTGCACCGCAGCAGTGTGAGACGGCATTGATGTCTGGTGTAACCACGATGTTAGGCGGTGGTACGGGACCTGCTGAAGGTACTCTTGCCACCACTTGTACGCCTGGTGCTTATCATATTCACAGCATGCTAAAAGCCACTGATGCTATTCCGATGAACATCGGATTCTTGGGTAAAGGCAACGTCAGTTTATCTGCCCCCATTGTAGAGCAGATTGAAGCGGGTGCTATCGGGCTTAAGCTTCATGAAGACTGGGGCTCCACGCCCAAAGCCATTGATAACTGCCTTAGCGTGGCTGAAGAATATGATGTGCAAGTGGCGATTCATACTGATACGTTAAATGAAAGCGGCTATTTAGATAGCACTCTAGGCGCGTTTAAAGACCGCTGTATTCACACCTTCCATACCGAAGGCGCTGGCGGCGGTCATGCCCCAGATATCTTAAAAGCTATTGGCGAAACCAATGTTTTACCCTCATCAACCAACCCGACGCGCCCTTTCACCATTAATACCATTGACGAGCATCTCGACATGCTCATGGTTTGTCACCATTTAAGCCCAGCCATTGCTGAAGATGTCGCTTTTGCAGAAAGTCGTATTCGTAAAGAAACCATTGCCGCCGAAGATATTTTACAAGACATGGGTGCCATCTCCATGATGAGTAGTGATTCGCAAGCGATGGGACGCGTGGGAGAAGTCATTATTCGCACGTGGCAAACGGCTGATAAAATGAAAGCCCAACGTGGTCATCTGGCTCCTGATCAATCAGCTAAAACTGAGCAAGCATTAGAAAATATCATGCTCAGTCCTACGGACTCTGATAGCAGCAATGATAATTTTCGTATCAAACGCTACCTCGCAAAATACACCATCAACCCTGCCATCACTCATGGCATTAGTGACGAAGTGGGATCCATTGAAGTAGATAAATGGGCGGATTTAATTTTATGGTCGCCGGCATTTTTTGGCGTAAAGCCCGACCTTATTATTAAAGGCGGCTTGATTGCGGCAGCGTCCATGGGTGACCTCAATGCTTCCATTTCAACCCCGCAGCCTGTGCACTATCGCAGTCTGTTTGGTAGCTTCCCCAAGACAGTAGCGCAGACTTGCATCACCTTTATGTCAAGTGCGGCTATTGATAAGGGTGTTGATAGGCAATTAGGACTAGAAAAGGTCATTAAAGCGGTACACAACATTCGTAAGGTACGTAAACAAGACATGAAGTTTAATAGCTACTGTCCTAAGATGGAGGTTAACCCAGAAACCTATGAAGTGTACGCCGATGGTGAGCTGTTGACCTGTGAGCCTGCCGACTATCTACCGATGGCACAGCGCTATTTTTTATTCTAGCTACTTTTTATTGTCGTGCTGATAATCTACCATCAGCTGTCAACCATCTACTTTAACGGACTATAAACATAATTATGAACATTTATACGCAACGTCTTGATCTATCAACCCTTAGCGCTGAACAACAAGCAATTATTGATAGGCAAAAACAGGCAGAAAACTTTTTATATTTAGATTTCGATACCCGTCAGCGTAGCCGTTTTAAAGCAGAAACACAGCACCAAGATACCATTGGTGTCGATTTGCCACGTACGGAAACCATTAAGAATGGCAGTGTGCTGGCAGACCATCAAGGCAACTTGATACAAATAATAGCTGCTAAGCAAGCTTTGATAGAAGTAACCGCTGATAATGGCTTTGACCTTATGAAAGGCGCTTACCATTTAGGCAACCGCCATGTTCCTTTAATGCTGACACCTAATGCACTGTACTTTGAGCCTGATCATGTTTTAGAAGCGATGTTAAATCAACTTGGCCTACATACCCAAGCCGTACAAGCGCCATTTGAGCCAGAAACGGGTGCGTATAAAGGTGAGCACGGCGGACATTCTCACTCTCATAGCCACAATCGTGATCACAGTCACAGTCATGAACATAGCGGTAACCATCAGCACAATCACTCTGACGCTCACAGCCATAGCCATAGCCGTAGCCGTAGCCGTAGCCGTAGCCGTAATCATGAGCATACTCATGACTAATCACGCCACGCACTCCCAGCATCCTGCCAGTACCGCACAAGGTATAAATGATCTGAATAATACAGAGGTAACTGGACGTTTGCTCATGCTGGCGTCAAGCAACCTACCTATTGGCAGTTATACCTACTCGCAAGGCATAGAGCCTGCTATCGAGTCAGGGCTCATTCACGACGAAAGCAGTGGTTTAGCGTTTATGAGTGACTATTTGGAGCTGGCATTGTGTCGTTATGAGCTACCGCTACTGGCGCTGATGATAGAGGCAATTATGATTAATGATGTGGCGCTGACTGATGCTTTAGGTGCCGATTATCACGCTAGCCGCGAAACCAAAGAGTTCGTCTATGAGTCAAGTCAATTGGCGCTGTCTTTATCCGCATGGCTAGATAATGTTCTTGAGCTTAATGTGCCTGATAGCTTACTCGCTCATGGGTTTTTGCCACTGTTTGCCCATATCAGCTCGCACTGGCAACTTAAGCCTGTACAAGCCATGACCACCTATGCCTTTGGTCAAATTGAAAACATGGTGCTGGCTGCGGTTAAGACCGTACCGCTTGGACAAATGGCAGGACAGCGCATCATTTGGCAGCTGCAACAGTTATTAAGTCAGCAAATACAGCCACTGGCTGCTAACGTCCAGCAAAAATTTTCGCACGTTCAACATATGGCGTTAATGACTGATTGCTCTGATATAACAACATTTAAGCGAAATCTTCTCTATCAACAGCTACATATGTCCGCCAACCTACCAAATTTAGCCATACTGTCTTGTCAGCATGAAAGGCAATACAGCCGCCTATTTCGCTCTTAATCGCTAATAAACACAACTCTCATCAAGGAACTTTATTTATGGCACTAACACCCAAAGTCGAAAACAAAAATTTAGAAACGACGCTCTCTCCGCTACGTTTAGGCATTGGTGGCCCTGTAGGCTCAGGAAAAACGGCGTTGACGCTGAGACTATGTCAACGCCTGCGGGATGACATCAATATGGCCGTGGTAACTAATGATATTTATACCAAAGAAGACTCTGAGTTTTTAACCCGCAATGAGGCGATGCCAGCTGAGCGCATTCGCGGTGTTGAAACCGGTGGCTGCCCGCATACTGCCATTCGTGAAGATGCCTCAATTAACCTATCTGCCATCGCCGAATTACAGCAGCAATTTGCAGGTCTTGAGCTCATTATCATCGAGTCTGGTGGTGATAATTTGGCAGCAACTTTTAGCCCTGAATTGTCCGACTTGACACTATATGTCATTGACGTGTCTGCAGGCGATAAAATCCCTCGTAAAGGCGGCCCTGGTATCATGAAATCGGACTTACTCATTATCAATAAAACCGACCTTGCCCCTTTCGTAGGCGCGTCACTTGAGGTGATGGCGCATGATGCCAAAAAAATGCGCGGTGATAAGCCTGTGGTATTCAGCAACATGAAAACAGGCGAAGGTCTTGATGACATTGTTACTTTTATCTTAGATAAAGGCATGTTAAGTATGGCGTAGAATGCCTTAGGTGATGGTATCAATAAGTGCTCTACAAACCGCTGATGGATCAGTGGATTATCAGTCAGTTTTTATATCGATTTGTTTATTTATTAAGGATTTATCATGACAACAGACACAGCCAAAACGATGACACGCAAGAACCTCTTCCAAAAAACCACCATAATCAGTGGCTTAGCACTGTTATCATTACTACCAACACTCGCATTTGCTCACCCTGGGCATGGCTTGATGGCAGCAGATGGCTCATTTAGCCTTTCAATATTGTCTGGTATATTGCACCCTTTGACTGGGTTCGACCATCTGATGTTAGCGCTGGGCATGGGCATGCTATTTACTCAAATGCACAGCTTTAAAAAAGGCTTTGTAGCACTGTTAATTGGTCTAGTAACAGGATTTGTACTGAGTTTAAGTGTGAGCTTGAATAGCCTGTTTATTGAATACGGTATTCTACTCTCTATCGTACTACTGACCATGGCACTTATGAGCCGCTACTTTAATGTGACATTGAATCAAAGCCACGAGATGTCCGTCAAAACTGTGTATAAATTCTTAATCATTGGCTTTGGTGCGCTTGCTATGTTCCACGGTGCTGCTCATGCAATCGAAGTGCCTGCAAACAGTAATACCGCTGGCTTCTTTACGGGTATGATTGTTGCCATGCTAGGTCTATATACTATCGGCAAAGGATTTGCCACTTATCTAAACACTCACCTGCAAGACAGTTTGATTATTCAACGTGTTATAGCTGTTTTCGGTTTATGCGGTGTGCTGTTAGGGTAACTTTGTTAATTTATACACAGAGTTATTTAACACGGTAGTAAGCTGAAGTGTAATGCACGCAGGTGACACTATATAAATTGCCTTGTGACATTGCCTTATGCCCCTGATCTTATGACAGCTCTTAAAGAAACTCTTAAAGAAATAAGGCCGCTCAAGCGACCGCTTAGCTCACAGCAGGATTAGCATTCAAAAAGGTTTGGGCTATAAGAAGCTTTAGATAATAAGTATGAAATGGTCATCAGAAAAAAAGGACAAATTAATGTCCTTTTTCTGGCTTTTGGTTTACTTAATGCTTACCAGCTAAAGCCCATACCCATGCCACCAGAGTTCTCATCTTTTGTGAAAGCACCACCGAGACTAAAGCTGGTATTGGGATTAATGACACGCTGATATCCTAAGGAAACCGCTTGCTCAGAACCCTGAAAACCTGCGCCCACGCCTATACGGTTCTTACCTTGTAGACCTGACGTGCTGGTTGCCATGTTTAACATCGCAGCACTCATCGCACCTTGACGATCAAAACGATCATCAATTTCCCTAAAGCGCTGTCCATTGTCTTGCAGATAATTGTGAATAGAGTCATTTAGAGCATTAAATTTAGTATCAGTATAAGTGTTCGAGGTTTCGATAGCGCTTGTTTTTGCGTCTTGTAACTGACTGACATTGACTGCGTCATTATTAGCGGTACCATTAGCAACATTGATAATCTGACGCTGGTTAATATCCGAACCAACCGACACTGTGTTTTCACGGCTAGAGCTAGAGTCATTACCGAGTACCACGGCGTTTTTTGCCGTAGTATTGATATTATTGCCGAGCACAAAAGTATTGTCGCCAGACACGGTATTATTATTGCCCATACTATAGCTGTTATTACCACTGACCGTACTTGGATCGCCAATCGCACCTGAATGATCTCCAGTCACTTTATTACCAGTGCCAATGCTGATAGCTTGCTCGCCGATTGCTTGGGCACCATCTCCCATTGCAATAGATTGCTTGCCCTGCGCCGCCGCGTTAGCGCCTAAAGCCATTGCGTTGTCTCCACTAGCAATCGCTTCTGCAGACGTACCACCATTGATGCTTAGGTATTTATGCTGTGCAGCAATGTCCTGTTTAACGCTCAATACCTGATCATTCGTATAACTTTGTGACAATGCTAGAGTTTCAGTCGCTTTACCATCAGTGTAACCTTTTGATGCGGTTAAAGTTTCAGTCGCTTTACCATCGGTGTAGCCTTTAGAGGCTGTCAAAGTCTCAGTCGCTTTACCATCGGTGTAGCCTTTGGAGGCAGTCAAAGTCTCGGTTGCTTTGTCTTCGGTGTAACCTTTGGAGGCAGTCAAAGTCTCAGTCGCTTTACCATCGGTGTAACCTTTGGAGGCAGTCAAAGTCTCGGTTGCTTTGTCGTCGGTGTAACCTTTTGATGCGGTTAAAGTCTCGGTTGCTTTGTCGTCGGTGTAACCTTTTGATGCGGTTAAAGTCTCGGTTGCTTTGCCGTCGGTGTAACCTTTGGAGGCAGTCAAAGTCTCGGTCGCTTTGCCGTCGGTGTAACCTTTTGATGCGGTCAAAGTCTCAGTTGCTTTGCCGTCGGTATAGCCTTTGGAGGCAGTTAAAGTCTCAGTTGCTTTACCATCGGTGTAACCTTTGGAGGCAGTTAAAGTCTCAGTTGCTTTACCATCGGTATAACCTTTTGATGCAGTCAAAGTCTCGGTTGCTTTGCCATCGGTGTAACCTTTGGAGGCGGTTAAAGTCTCAGTTGCTTTACCATCAGTATAGCCTTTGGAGGCAGTTAAGGTCTCGGTTGCTTTGTCGTCGGTATATCGTTTATTTACCGCATCTGTATCATTTGTCGCATCTGCCACATTAGTGATACGTTTTTCGAAACCCTTGCTACCAACTGAAATCGTATCTCTTTCATCTGCAATGGAGAAACTACCGATGGCGGTTGCGCCTGTCGCAATTGCTTGGCTATTACTGCCAAACACGCTGCTGTCTGTACCTGATGCGGTATTCTGATAACCAACTGCAACACTGTAGCCACCCTCTGATGTATTTTCAAAACCGACGGCACTACTGTCCTCACCTGATGCTGTATTATTATAACCGACGGCACTGCTATTTACATTCGAGGCGGTGTTTTTATAGCCAATTGCACTGCTATTTATGTTCGATGCCGTGTTGTTATAACCAAATGCACTACTATAACCCTCTGATGCGATATTATTAGAGCCTACCGCACTGCTATTGATACGCGATGCGGTATTGTTATAACCAACGGCACTACTGTACTTAACTGATGCTTCATTATTAGCGCCTAACGCACTACTATAATCACCTGATGCTGCATTAGTATAACCAACCGCACTGCTATAAATACCCGAAGACTCATTAGAAATACCTGTTGCGCTGCTATAACTGCCCTTTGCTTTATTTGCATAGCCTAGCGCAGTAGCTTCACTCAATGCTTCATTATCAATACCTAAAGCACTGCTATTGAGACCGTCTGCTGCATTATTTATTCCACAGGCTAGTGCAATTACACCTGTTGCTGTACTTCCTCCAGAGACAGGATCAGTTACGCATACCACACCTGCCCACACTGTAGAGCCACTGATCGCTGCGATACTGAAGGCAAGCCCTTTCACAGTCAACATCTTATAGTCATTTGAGCGAGCTATCTGGGCGATAGTGCCAGTCATGCCACTGGTCTTACCAGCGCTCTTAGTATTTTCAGATACCACCACTATACAACCTAGTGATTGACTCCAAATCTTTTTAAATACTTTATTCATAGCTCGCTCCATAAGTCCAAAAACTACTCGTTGATAAAATCAAGGCTATCTATGTCACTTACATTAACCATGCTCATAAATGACAACTGTCATTTATTAAAGCACAAAGCTAACATACCTGTATATTTATATTAAAGGATATTTAATCTTCAGGGCTGTCTTAGATAAGCAAAATAATCTGGGATAGTTTTATGGGAAAATAGCGTTATGAGTAAGATTCACCCACCCAAATGCTTACTACACAGTTAGTACAACGACTGTTGTATCGGTAAGAGTGAGCGTGTCTGGTAGGATTGCAAGTGCCGTTCTGGCACTCGCAAAGTCTGGTAGCAGATAAATCTGAGGGCGTATCTAAGAAGATTTGGAGTGGCATAGAGAATGTTGAACAAGTAACCCTTGAGTGCATAGACTTATTTCATAACCCAAACAATCCACCTAAATGATTCACTCACGTAAATCATCCACGACTGCCAACATAGCCACTAATGAGGCTTCCCCTAATTTCATAGAGCGCTCTGGTGACCAACCCGTATCCGCATCGGGGACATTATTGTTGTCTATAAATGGCATCTCCAAGGTATTGGCAAGGCAGTCAAAACGTTCGGCAACCCAGTGAGTCGCAAGCGTCATGTTCGCAGTACCCGGTGCATCTACGTCATAGCCTTCTTCCGTCTGAAAGTCAGCACTGGCGATCTTTAACACTTCTGAGAATCTATCGCGTAGACGTGCGAGGCGGTCACTATAATTTGGTGTACCCTGCGAGCCAGCAAGGAACACAAAAGGTATTTCTTCATCACCGTGCACATCATAAAACAAGTCAACACCCGTCTCTTCCATTTTATTAATGACATGAAAGACTTCTGGGCTGGTTTCCAAACTTGGATTTGACCAAGCACGGTTTAGGTTAGTCCCAACTGCGTTAGTACGCAAATGACCTCTCACGCTGCCATCTGGGTTCATATTGGGCACGATGTAAAAGTTAGCTTTATCTAATAATAATTTACCCGTGGCATTATCACCATCTAACAGGCTGTGCAGTAGACCATCGACCAACCATTCGGCCATCGTCTCACCGGGATGTTGACGTGCCGTAATCCAAATATTGCGTTTAGGCGCATCGCTATTGCTAGCGCCATCACTAATTTTGACTAAGGTTAAATCGCGCTTATCAAGGGTTTCTCCCAAATGCTCTAACGTCACTAATGGATGCATTTGCACCGCTGCTAATAAATCTTGATGACGCTCATCACTGTAAGGGGCAAAAAAAGCAATTTGAATGGTTTCACATTCCAACTCTGCCGTTATGGTTAGTTTACCATCTTTATAAGAAGTTGGCAGACGAAACCAATAGTCGCGATCGTACGATGCCACCGCTTGGTAATTCTCCCACCCTGCAGGGAATGCTGCATCCCCTGCATTCATAATATTGAGCACATATTGCTCACCAACCTGACCTGTCAAGCGAAAATTAAACCACTGAAAAAACTCGCCACCGACGTCCGAACGAATAGCCAATTGGATATTTTTTTTATCTTCTAAATTAATAACCTCAATATTACCAGCATCGAAATTAGCAGTGATATGCATAAATTTTCCTTAATTATTTTTTAGATATCTTAGTGAGTATTTGTAAAGTACCTGAGCATAAACGATTAAAAACAAGCAGGATAGAGACGCTAACAAATCATCTTAAAAAATAGTAAAAATAATGAATGATTAATAATTGTAGTACTACTGCTTTTTTTAATTAAAAGAACGTAAAAACATTCCAAGCACTATGACAGGCATAGCATTAGCCAATTTTTTATATTTATCACATTACTGAATAAATGTGTCAGATATTGGATATTATAGCTCATGATCATATATAGTACTGTTCATCATATATAGCACTGTTCTCTATAGCTACAAAAGCCACTCAACTGGTAGCCACCCTACTATCGTCAAGATAATATTACGCAAGGCACTTTATCCAGGCTCCGAGACGCTCATCGATCTAGACGAGCCTTCCATTACGCTGCTCTACTCGCCAAGTAAGGCCAACCATACCCTCGTCAAATGCTTTGTGCAGTTTCTGTGCCATCTGTTCACTGTTGATCATTAAACCCATTTCAGTATTGAGAGCAGCCGAACGGGGGTCAAAATTGAACGAGCCAATAAAAATGCGCTTTCCATCTGCCGCAAAGGTTTTTGCGTGAAGACTGGCTTTTGACGATATGAACGCTCCTAGATGGTCAGCGGGTGCACCAGACGCAGCTTGGCTACGTAGCTCAAAAAGGGTGACGCCACTTTCAAGCATGGCCTTGTTTTGTTGTTATTTTATTAGCTAGCTAGCTGAAGCTTTTTTACGTTACCCATAAGTGCGCTAAGATTTTTTTCAAGCTTACTTTTTTCTAGCTTCATTCTAACGACAACCTTAATAATCTCATCAGCTATCTCTTTATTGCCTTCAACCACTGCCTGCTGCAATGCTAGGCCTTCACGCATAATAGCAACCCTTAAAGGCTCGATCTTATAAATAATACGGTTGATAGATTTATGCAGTTCCGACTGTCTATAGCACTCTTTTACCTTAGATGATTTATATAAGAGACTGTTTTTATCACTTTTTGCGCGGGCTAACGTCTCGATATAATCAGCTGCTATCTTGTCAGCATAATCATCTTGAATACCAATCTCTAAAATATTTTTTACTAACATGATGTCGACTTTTTCTAATTCAGTCTCTTTAATGGCACTTTTTAACATTTCAAACAGTCCTTCGTAAATGTTGGGATTAGGGGGAATTAAGTGGTTATCGCGTATAAAAAGCAAAGCCATCGGCGTCACTATAATTAGCATGTGGATTCGTTGTTTGCGCACTCTTATATTCACACTCGTATAAAAGTTACTTTAACAACCATGCCAATCAATTCGTAATTGAGCTCACTCAAGAATATTTATATAATGATACACTTATGTTCATTCTAACCTAAGAGTACAAGTGTACACAATAGCATTCAACCCTTTTGATACAAAGGTTATGAAAAGCGGCTATCAAACCGCCATAGATTGATATTTATTTTGAGAATAGTACTGTTAAGGTCTATCAAGATAGTGAGGGTAAACAGCTCCTTCACTATTAGAGATTGTTTAATGACGTGTGGATTCTTGCTAGACATATCTAAAATAGATTGATGAAATATTTACAAAGAAATGAATGAGCTACTTTTACTAAGAAGGGAAAATCACTGGCTCATCGCCATCTTGCCAAGGTTGAAACTTGGTCATGGCTTGTATAAATAATGGATGCGCTAGCCAGTTTTTTAGCCATATTTGCAGCTTCGGATAAGGCGAACTGTAAAAAACGTCGCGATCTACATGAGCAAATTGGCGGACAAATGGCATAATACCGATATCGGCAATGGTCACACTGTCTCCTAGCAAATAAGTATTTTTAGTAAGCAGTGCTTCTAAAATCTGTAGAAATGCTTCACCTTTTTGCCGATATTCTGTTTGGGTCATTTCAAGATGACGGTCAGCATATTTATAGCGATCTAGCCAATGCTTAAACTCCTGATCGTTTTGCTCAATTAACGTATTACCTTGATGCAAAGTCTTAATGTTCATCAGCTCTTGTGGGTCTTGCTGTTCAAGCGCCCACTCCATTATTTCCCGACTCTCTTCAATCACAACACCATCAGCGAGCTGTAAAACTGGCACGGTGCCTTTTGGGCTAATCGCTAGCATTTTGGCAGGTTTGTTTTTTAAGGTGATCTCCCGTAGCTCTACTGGCAACTCGGCAAACAACAGGCCAAGACGCGCGCGCATGGCATAAGGACAGCGACGAAAAGAGTAAAGACAAGAAAGGGAGTAAGCAGTCATATTTTTTTTCACAGTTAAAACGAGATCAGTAGCCTTAGAGTTACTGACATCAAGAGTCATTTAGTTTCGTTACTGATCTCTATTAAGGGTTGGTAAAATTAATACTTCAAAGCATTGAACAAAGCCAGTATCATAGCGGCATTGGAAAACCCTTACCTTATTTATTATAAACAAAAGGAAGATATAGTGTCGCAGGCTCAGACAACTATCACAGAAACACCTAATCTCACAAAAGATCAGAACTCTGTATTAAAGATTCTTACGATCATGGGTTATTTAGAAGGTACGTCCTTTTTATTATTACTTTGCATCGCCATGCCGCTAAAGTACATGATGGGTATTGCAGAAGCGGTCACCTACATAGGGATGGCTCATGGCGGATTGTTCATCGCGTATATTTTAATGCTGTTGGCAGCCACCACCAAAATCAAAATGCCGCTTTGGGCGATGCCAGCAGGGGTACTCGGATCTTTTTTACCCCTTGGTCCGTTTATATTCGATCATTTATTAAAAAAGAGCTTGAATAAAAAAGTTTAAAACCCCTTCAAAGTAATGTCAAATGACTTACTGAATATCACGAACATTGGTGATTTTAAGATATAGCGCTATTTAAGCGCTGGACGGTATGTATTAATAACGGATTACGGTTATTTATCATTTATGAATACATACCATAAAAACTATCCACTTACTGCGACTGGCACTTTACGAATCAGCCATAAAAAGTACGCGCCGCCAATGATAGCCGCAATCGTGCCTGCAGGCAGCTCATAAGGGAAAATGATATAACGCCCAATCCAGTCTGCTATTATCATCACCCCTGCGCCTAACAAAGCCGCTAATGGCAATTGGCGCTCAAGCCTTACCGCACCGAGTGACGTCGCCAAATGTGGCACCATTAGACCAATAAAGCTCAATGGCCCAACCGCAAGCGTACTGGCAGTACTTAGCGCCGCCACCAACACCAATAACGCGAGTGTCACTGGTGTCACTGCCACCCCCAAATTACGAGCCACCCCTGTACCCAAACCAAGCACTCTTAAGGGTTTGATAAGCAATAAGCTGAGGGCAAATAAAATGAGGGCAATGCCGATAAGATACCACACGGTGCTAGGCTGAGCGCTATAAGTCGTTCCCGATAGCCAGCTAAGCATCGCTTCTAGGCGTGGATCGCCAGACAGCTTGACCATGTGCATCACCCCATCCATCATTGCGGCAATACCGATACCGACCAGTAATAGATAGCCAGAGCTTACCTTGCGTGCCAGCCAAATAACCAGCAATAATACAGCCATCGCTCCTGATAATCCTGAGATTAATAAAGTACCAGCTCCGGCAGATATCCCTAAGCTTGGTAGCAGTAAAAACCCTAAGATAACCCCAAGCGCCGCGCCCGAGCTCACACCCAATACTTCTGGACTTGCCATCGGGTTGCGGGTGAGCGTTTGCAATAATACACCAGCGATGGCCAACATCAGACCCGTTGCCGCAGCGCTCAAACTGCGCGGTAGCCGATACTGCTGGGTGATCGCCCAATCGGTACTTAGTCCCCAACCACTGACGTCTTGGACAAAAACACAGGCAAGCATAATTATCATTACCACGCCAATACCCCAGCGCCACCATGCCACAGGTGCATGCTTGCCCGTTAGCATTGGAGTCACTGTTTCTATCCGCTCGCGGCGCTGACGCAAAATCAGCCAAATAATCAGTGGTGCACCGAGAATACCCGTCATCGCCCCTGCTGGAATTTGCATATTTAGTATGGGTTCGAGTAATAAAGCAACATTGCTAGTCAGCCATAAAAGCAGCGCCCCTAAGACAAAGGCTGCAAGCAGACGTTTGCTAATAGAAGCAACCCCCAACGCATTGACCAGACTGGCAGCGCCAAGACCGATAAAACCAATTAAGCCAACTTCGCTAACCACTAAAGCGGTAACAACCGCCACAATAAGCACTACCAATGCACGAATACCGTTAATCGGCACGCCCAAGCGCTTGGCTTGTGAGTCATCGAGACTCATCAAGGTTAATGGTTTTAACAAGGGTAGACAGACAACCGCCATCGCGACGGCCGTTATCGCTAGCATCGTACTGGTATGCCAGCTATTCTGTGCCAAAAATCCCGCCGCCCACGACAGCATACCATTACTACGTTCAGCAAAAAACAACACCAAAACATTGGCAACGGCGGCAAGTAGAATGTTTACCACTAAGCCTGCCAATATTAAAATGAGCGGATTAAAACGACTGGGTGCTGACAATACAAAGACCAGTCCCATGCTAATCAGCGCGCCGACAAAGGCCACATAAAGTCCGCCATAAATCGCTAAACTTGGTAAAAACAAGGTCACAATGAGCATGGCCAATTGTGCACCAACACCGACGCCCAATGTGGTGTCTGACGCTAATGGATTTTTGACCAATTGCTGTAGCAAAATACTGACAACCCCAAGCAGACCCCCTGCCAATAGCGCCACTATGCTGGTCGCCACTATATGCAGCTGCGTCGTAAGACTGATAATATCCAATTGCGAGCTTGGAATAAACAAATCACTGAGTGAGCGTGTCCACTCCTGATTGATTAATAACCATGTGCTCCATACTGACAATACTACAAGGATAATCATTACTGCCCAGATGCGCCATGTATCTGCAAATACCGAAGGTGGTTGCCGAGGTGGGTTTGGTGCTGGATTGGGAGGTTTTTGCATGAGCTTGGAGGGTTGCTCTGATGGTGTTTTCAATATGGGCGACTGAGACGCTGCAAGTGAAGTCATAGGCTTGACATAATCAGTAGTATTATTGGTATGAGAGTGATGAGTCTGTGCGGCAGTATTAATAGTCATGATGCTGCCCCACCTTTTAATGTCACTATTGATAAATTATTTGCTAAGCCGACCAGTGACGACATGCCACCATAAATCCATATGGGCGGCAGCTCACCCACGCAGCGCTCATCGCCATAGCCTAGACGCTGCCAAACCAAACTGTCTTTAATCTCAGCTCGGGTTATCGGGCTTAAAGGGTCGATGATTAATAGGCAGGTCTCATTATCCAATTGAGCCAAGTCGCCCATTCGAATGGGGACAAACCCCCATTGATTGCCTTTGCCTAATACATCCAGCTCTTTGCCCATCTGCTTTAGCACGGGCTGAAACAAACTGTTTTTGACATACATGCGCATGTTATTAGCATCAGCAAACTGCACAACGGCAAATTTCTTCACTTTTGGGTAGCGCTGCTGCAGACGCTCACTTGCCAGTTTGATATCTGTCTGACTTTTTTTAATATAGCTTTCAGCCAAGGCTGGTTCATCAATTAGCTGTCCCAACTGACGAGTTGGCTCAGTATAATCTGCCCAAGTTGCGGTATCGCCTTTAGCGGCGAACATGACCGACTCAGAGGGCACATCTCCATAGAGATTGCGGGCATGCTCATAAAAAAAGTTATCGACGACCAGATCGACAGGCAATTGGGCAACCAATTCCGCATTAGGCTGATAGCGAATGCCCAAATCAATGATTGAGGTTGGCAATTCAGGCGTACCTACCCATCTGTCCCACACCCTCACATCACCCGTCGCTATCGGGGGGTAACCCATAGCGGTCAAGGTTGCCGCATTGCCCCAATCAGGTGAGACTATATTGATGTCAGCGTTATCTGCATTGCCCACTCGAGCGTCTTTTTGCGCCGTTATTGGTTGGTGACAGGCAGTCAGCACGGTGGTCAGTGTTAAGCTTGCTATAAGCGGCAAACACTTATATTTACTGATAGTGAGATTTGAGCCAGCTTTTATAAAAGGTTTTATGGCTATTAAAGAGAACAAATATTTATAAAGAGCAGGAAACATAGCGGCCTATCTTTTGCGCGAATAAGAGAAAATAAGAAATGAAAAAGATTGAGGCAAGTACTAGGGCATGCCCTCATTTTAAAAACGGTCATAAAAATTTAACCATTTTTAGCCTACTTATTCATTTTCGTTCAGATTGATAATATGCCCTACTAGGCAACAGCGACTGGCTGCCCCGTTATAGGATGACTAAGCAGCTGCATATCGACGTTAAAAATCTTGTGCAATACTGTCGGTTGCATGGTGCTGCCGATATCACCGTTATGGCAAATACGTCCGTTTTTTAAGGCGATAACTCGATCCGCATACTGCGCGGCCAAATTAATATCATGCAAAATAATAACCACACTCAAGCCCTGCTCATCCACCAAACGACGTATAAGTTGGATAACTTCAAGCTGATAGTGCATATCAAGCGCGGCTAATGGCTCATCAAGTAATAAATATCTGGTGTTTTGTGCCAGACACATAGCAAGCCAAACGCGAGCGCGCTCGCCACCTGAAAGCGTGGCCGTAATGCGGTCAGCGAACGCCTCTGTTTGGGTGATGCGCATGGCTTCTATTACTTTATCTTTGTCCATTTGGTTGGGCTTTTGCAGCCATTTTTGATGCGGATAACGTCCTAGCATGACCAGCTCACGTACCGAAAACCCAGCGGCTTCTGGTAGTTGCTGTGGCAAATATGCCATTTGTCGCGCCAGCGCTTTGCTACTGTAATCACTGATACGGCGATCATCCAAGCTGATGCTACCGCCATTACTCATCATCTCGCCTGCCAACGCTTTGATTAAAGTCGATTTTCCTGAACCATTATGTCCAACCAAAGCGACCAATTGGTTGCTATCAATCTCACAGCTTACATTGTCTAGTAAGGTATTTCCTTGGCGACTGATGGTCAATTGGTTTGCACGTAACATATCGGTACTCATCATTAATTTAAATCGTTGTGTTTATATTGGAAAGCCAATAAAAACCGATTTTACTCGTAAACGATAATAAAAACAATTATCATTAACTTAAAATACCATTCTTTTTATTCCCGTTCGCTGTTGCTTGGAAGTATATATACGACCCATTTTTTTATCTGTGACAAGTAACCCTTAAATACAAGCATAATTCTTTATCCCCTTTATCATTTTTGAACTCGCACAAACCATTATTCAACTCAATGAAGAACACTTCGATGAGTTGAGATAAGCTGATTGGGTTTTTAGTCGCTTTTATTTCTTTAACCACCGAAGAGCTGTCGAATACCGACGTCAGTAACGACTATCTATGTCGAAGCAATGGCTGTACAAGTATTATTGAAAGACACAAAAAAACGTCTGCTCAATCTCTTGAACAAACGTTTTTAATCCCATGTACAGCGCCTACTACTCAACTTAGCGAGCTGCAAATCTGGTATATCGTACTCAACACCTATCAGCTTGTCTCAAATGATTGCAAAGGTATAAATAAAAACTAGGGCTTGTTATGTTGTCTTAGAAGACACAAGCCCTAGCGTTTTAATGCAGAATTTAGAGACAAAAGTTTTTCAGGTTACTGACTCTTGAGTCTGCTGATGGTAATTCCCGTAAAACCAAACAATATCGTTAGTAACAGCGATAAATAACAAAAGAACGCATAAGGCAGATAATCAAGCACGGGCACGCCTAATGCTTGGCTGATAAACACGCCGCACACACTCCAAGGCACTAGAGGATTGATGACCGTACCTGCATCTTCAATGGTACGAGACAGATTTTTAGGATGTAAATTCAAACGCTCAAACGTTGGACGAAAGGCAGTACCAGATAATAAAATACTCAAATACTGCTCGCCAATAAGTACGTTAATACTCAGAGCAGACATGGCAGCGGCAAATATGGCGCGTCCTGATGTGGTTAAGGTGTCTTTAATCCCTGATAACAGTGCTGGCAAAATACCCAATGCTGTGAGCAAGCCACCGAGACTGAGTGCCAATATCACAATCGCTTGAGTAAAGAACATACTTTGCACACCGCCGCGCGATAGCATACCACCGACTTCACCCAGCTCTAACGATTCAGCTGGTGCATAGCCTGCAAATAAATAGCCGCCTAATTGTCCAAAGCTCGGCGAGCTGTGCAAATAAGTAATAATCAATGCTGCCACAATGGTACAGATAATCGTATAAATGGCATTGACACGAAAAACCGCCAACCCAACCAGTACCACAAATGGCAATACCGCATAACCATGTACCAAACCACTTTCAATTAACTGACCTTGCAATACGGTTACTTGACTCAAGTCAGAGCCTGCGGTCTGCCCAGAAAAAAACCAAAAAATAATGACCGTGAGTATCCACGCTGGTACCGTGGTATACATCATATTGCGAATATGCTCAAACAAATCAATACCCACCACCGATGAAGCAATGGTACAGGTGTCTGATAACGGCGACATTTTATCACCGAAAAACGCCCCTGAGACCACAGCACCAGCCGCAATCGCCACGTTGGCATCAAAGGCATTACTCATACCAATAAAAGCCACGCCCAATGTCGCCGCGGTGGTCAAACTACTGCCCAAGGCAATACCAATAATAGAGGTCAATACAAAGGCTGAAATGTAATAATACTCTGGTGAAATCAACTGAAAACCAAAATACATCAGCGTTGGAATAGCACCAGACATCATTAAAGCGGCGACCATCAAACCAATAAAGAAGAATAGATAGATCGCACCGATACCACGCATGACACCCGATGCCATTTGCGCTTGCATGTCATCAAAGGTCAAGCCTTTAAACAGACCAATGCCCAGCAAGACACAAATAGCGAGTATCAATGATAAATGCGGTACCCAGCCAAAACCTATCATGGTAACGCCCATAATAGCGATGACAATGGCAGAAATCATAAATGCCAGTTGAGGTGAAATTTGGGTTAATATTTTTGGAGGCATCACACATCCTTAGCTTGCCAGTCAAATCTGGCGTTAGGGTTGGCTTTGAGTCGGACAAGTTTAATGAGTTGCAATAGCGATTGCTACCCTCATTATTGATCCAGCAGACTATCGGTCTTAGCTGCCATGACAAAATCATTGCGATGCAGACCTTTAATGCTGTGTGACCACCACGTAACCGTCACCTTGCCCCACTCTACCAATATGCCAGGATGATGCCCTTCTGCTTCGGCGATGTCTGCTAATTGGTTGGCAAACTCCATCGCCTTGACGAAGTTTTTGAATTTATATTGACGTTGTAATTGCTTAATGCCATCAACCTCGATCAATGACCAATCTGGAATTTGCTGTAATAGCTCTTGTGTTTCGATGTCGCTGACCGTTGGCGCGCCAATGCGGCAGGCCTCACAGCTGGCTTGTGATAATGTCGTCATTATAATGTCCTTTTATGTTAACTATTCATTTTTTTAATACTGTTACGTTTAATACAGTTACGTCCATGTTGACGCTGTCATTTACGACTACATCATTCAAATGATGCCGTTTGTCTTAACCATGCATTAGGCGTTTTTTACTGCATAACTAGGCTCGAACAATCCTAGTGACATGGCTTGTTTGACCATTCCCATGATATCGCTATTAACAATATCAAATAATGTATCCAAATCATCAATGACATAATAAATCGGCTGGATATGATCGATACGATAAGGAGTACGGAGTACATCAAGCAAATCAAACGCGCGGTGCTCTGGTTGATTTTGCGGTTGATGCTGAGGTTCTGATTGCTGCTCAGAACCAGCATTGAGTGCATAAACCGTCTCAGACGGTGAGCTTAAAATGCCACCGCCATAGATTCGGCGACTGCTCTGATTTTGTCCCACCAAGCCAAACTCGATGGTAAACCAATAGAGCCGTGCCAAAAACCACCGTTCTTCTTTAGTGGCATTAAGACCCAGCTTGCCATAAGTTTCATTGAACGTCGCAAAGGCAGGATGGGTCAAAAGCGGACAATGTCCAACGATTTCATGAAAAATATCAGGCTCTTCGATATAGTCCATATCATCAAATCGACGGATAAAAGTTGCCACCGGAAAGGATTTATTGGCAAGCAATTTAAAAAACTTACCAAAACTGATTAATGCAGGGACAGCGGCAGTTTGCCAACCAGTCGTGGCTTGCAATACCTCATCGATACCATGCAATTGCGGAATACGCGTAGCGGGCAAATTCAGTTTTTTTAAACCGTCTAGATAGGCTGGGCAGGCACGGTTAGGTATTTGCTCGGCTTGACGCTCAAGCAATGCCTGCCACATACCATTTTCATCATCACTATAGTGAATATGACCATGGCTATCTGGCTGATGCGACACGTAAGGTTGTTTTTTAGGCATAGAATCCTGCTTTTTATCAGCAGAATCATCGTGACTGGCAGCATCAGTGCCTAGCGTTTTGCAAGCAACGCTGTTGGCACCGATAGCTTTATTAACAGAATTCGTATGTGGTAGGCGTTCCATGCCTGTATTCCTTTTATTGCCATTACCGCTCTGAATTTTTGCTAGTCGTTTTCAATCATGACTGAACCATAGCTCAGTCATCGCATTGAACACATGGTATTACAGAGCGCAGTGGTTATTAGGGACAAGACAAACTCCTTTTGCCCTGCCCGTTTATTTTATGGATTTTTCCCTAAAGGTAGAGGCGCTTACGGTGTTTCAGTTTCTGGCTGACCAACCGTGCCACGACGCACTTGATCGCGCTCGATGGATTCAAATAGGGCTTTGAAGTTACCTTCGCCAAAGCCATCTTCGTAATCACCTTTACGCTGGATAAACTCGAAGAAAACAGGGCTACCTAAAATAGTTTCAGAGAAAATTTGTAGTAGCAGACGCGGTGTGCCGCCTTCAGTGGTGCCATCTAACAAGATACCGCGCATCTGTAGCTCAGAGACATTTTCGCCATGATTTGGTAGACGCTCACTCAGCATTTCGTAGTAAGTCGCAGTTGGAGCGGTCATGAGCGGGATACCCGCTGCTTTTAATTTATCGATGCTGGCAAACAAATCATCGCTGGCTAAAGCAATATGCTGAATACCTTCACCGTTGAAATGCATCAAGTATTCTTCAATTTGACCGCCGCCCTGCTTTGACTCTTCGTTCAATGGAATACGGATTTTGCCATCAGGCGCTGTCATGGCTTTACTGGTCAAACCCGTATATTCACCTTTGATGTCAAAAAAGCGGATTTCGCGGAAGTTAAAGATGCGCTCATAAAAGTTTGCCCAATAGGCCATACGACCACGGTAGACGTTATGGGTTAAATGGTCGATAACTTTAAAACCATGCCCGACAGGACGACGGTCTACATCAGCAAAAAACTCGAAATCGACGTCATAAATAGACTCACCATCTTTATAACGATCAATAAGATAAATCAGTGAGCCACCGATACCTTTGATAGCAGGCAAGCGCAGCTCCATTACACCAGTGGGCACGTCTACTGGCTGCGCGCCCATTTCGATGGCACGCTCATAAGCTTTTTTGGAATTCTGCACACGAAAGCCCATGCTACAAGCACCAGCACCATGCTCTTCAACGAAATAACTCGCTTCGCTTTTTGGTTCACGATTTAGAATAAGATTGATATCACCTTGACGGTATAGCGCCACATCTTTTGAGCGATGGTTGGCGACATGGGCAAAGCCAAGCTGTTTGAACAATGCGTCGACCGCATCCGGTTGAGGTGAGGCGAATTCAACAAAATCAAACCCATTCAGGTTCATTGGGTTGTCAAATAAATCTGCCATTGTAATCATCCTTAATTTCAATTGGTGGTAAAAATGCAATAAAAAATGTCTTCAATCAATAATTCTTATTGACGATGTATTTATATTAGATTAGGTTTATTTATAAGACTAATTGTTTTTTATGATTTATTTATCAGGTTTACTTATGAATATCAGCATTCGCCAATTAACCGCTTTCATCCAAGTCGCTGACAATGGCAGTTTTACCCGTGCCAGCGATCAGATGCATTTGACCCAATCTGCCGTTAGCGGCTTGATTAAAGAGCTAGAGTCCAGCCTCGGTATTGTGCTGTTCGACCGTACTACCCGCCAGCTGTCGTTGTCGGTAGTAGGACGGCATTTATTGCCGCAAGCACGGCGTATCTTGAATGAGATGCAGCTGTTTGAAAATGAGGCAAGCAGCTTAACGAGCTTGGCGCAAGGTCAAGTACGACTCGCTGTTTCGCAGTTTGCAGCCTCCTCTATGCCAGCGGTCATCGCCCAGTTTTCCAAACAACACCCCGAGATTGGCGTATCGTTATTAGATTGTTCGGCAGAAAACTTACTCAGACATATTCAGGACATTGAAGTAGATTTGGGTGTCGGTACTGAGCTTGGATTTATGGAGGCTGAGGACGACATCAATGCTGATTTGTTATATCAGCTGCCATTTTGTGTGGTGATGCCTGACAACCATGCGCTGGCACAAAAACATGAAATAACGTGGCAGGATTTATTAGACATTCCGCTCATCACGCTGCAAGGCCCTTTCATTGAACAAGTGACAGCCGAATTGGACGACCAGATCGCCAGTCATATTCAACAGGCGCGTTACAAGGTCAATTTTATGTCCACCGCGCTTGAGATGACCCGTCAAGGCTTCGGCATTACCTTATGTTTGCCCTATATGCCCGAAGTCATCGACTGGGTTAGCGCCAATGGTTTACAAATGAGGCCGCTGGCACAACCCGTTAAAATGCGGCAGTTTTTTATCTATCAGCGTGCTTCTCGTGCGTTATCGCCTGCTACCATTGCTTTCAAAGACTTCTTGCAGAGCTATTTTTCCAGTCATTTTAATGACTTACAGCATACTTAAGTATCGCTGATACAGAGATCATCGGTGCTTAAAAAGCCTTGAAACACAATGGTTTCAACCAACTATTTTATTAATTATGCAAGATAATTGAATCTCATATTGAGTTAACCGTCAATTTGCTCTATGATTTTTGGCGGCTTGATTTATATTTCATAAGGAAACAACATGTTTGAACGTATCGACTATTACGCTGGTGATCCAATTCTAGGGCTGATGGAAAAATATACAGCAGATAACAATCCTAAAAAGGTCAATTTAGGCATTGGTATTTATTATGATGAAAATGGTGTATTGCCCGTACTTGACTGTGTAAAAACAGCCGAAGAACGCATTGCCGATCCTATTGCGCCGCGTCCATATCTGCCGATGGCAGGCTTGCCAGGACATCGTAAAGGCTGTCAGGAATTACTGTTCGGTAAAGACGCGCAGATTTTAAAAGACGGTTTGGTCGCCACTATCGCTACGATCGGCGGTTCTGGTGCGTTAAAAGTCGGCGCTGAGTTCATCCATGAATGGTTCCCACAATCTAAATGCTATGTGAGTGACCCAACATGGGGCAACCACATTGCTATTTTTGAAGGCTCTGACGTCGAAGTGGGTAAATACCCGTACTACGACAAAGCCAACAGCAGCATCAAGTTCGATGAAATGATTGCGTTTTTTGAGACGTTGAACAAAAATGATGTGATCTTGCTGCATCCTTGTTGCCACAATCCAACAGGTCTAGATTTGACCCGTGAGCAATGGGATACCGTACTGAACGTCGTTCAAGCGCGCGAACTGATTCCATTTATGGATATTGCCTACCAAGGCTTTGGCGAAGACATGGACAGCGATGCTTATGCGATTCGTAAAGCTGTCGATATGGGCTTGCCATTGTTTGTCAGCAACTCATTCTCTAAAAACTTATCGCTATATGGTGAGCGTGTCGGCGGTCTATCAGTTGTTTGTCCAACGGTTGACGAGACAGAGCGCGTCTTCGGTCAGCTAAATGCTACCGTACGCCGTATTTACTCAAGCCCGCCATCACATGGTGGTCGTGTGGTCGATATCGTTATGAACGACGAAGCACTACATAAGCAATGGGTTGGCGAAGTTTATGCGATGCGCGACCGTATCAAAGCCATGCGTTTACAGCTAAAATCAGTGTTAGAAGCCAAAATCCCGAACCGCAACTTTGACTATATTACCCGTCAAAATGGCATGTTTAGCTTTACTGGTCTGACGCCTGAGCAAGTCGAACGCTTACAAAGCGAGTTTGGCATTTACATGGTTTCCAACTCACGTATGTGTGTGGCTGGACTGAACACCAGTAACATCGACTATGTCGCCAATGCCATGGCAGACGTCTTAAAAGACTGAGTGAGCACGCATTAAAACGGTGCGGTAGTCAGTAATAGCGATTCACAAAAAGGTTGAGCGACTGCTCAGCCTTTTTTTTATGTCCTACGTTTTTCCTATTTATTTTACCAAATAACATCAACGTCCCTAGTATCACGTCTATTTTAAGAAAACACTGCACAAAAATCCTTGCAATCTCCACTTTGATAAATTACATTATGCGTAAGTAGTTAATTATAACGTAATTCATTATATGCTTTAGCAAGGAGCACCCTATGTCAAAGATTGACAATACCCTCACATCCTTTATCGATATCGCCGCTGATTCTGACTTCTCCATTCATAACCTACCTTATGGTATTTTTAGTGATGCCAAAGACGCTGCTGGTAATAACAAGCGCCGCGCTGGTGTGGCTATCGGTGAGTACGTATTGGATTTGGCTGTGCTCGAAGCAGAAGGTTTACTGAGCTTAGAGGGCGGTCCATATTTTGATCAACCAACGCTAAACGCTTTTATTGACTCAGGTCGAGACAACTGGACTCAAGCACGCTCAACCATCCAAACCCTCCTATCTAGTGCCAGCGACGCCTTGCGTGATAATCAAGACTTGCAGAAAAAAGCGCTATTTAATCAAGCAAACGTCACCATGCATCTGCCTGTTCACGTCCCAGGTTTTACCGATTTCTATTCGTCTAAAGAGCACGCCACCAACGTCGGTACTATGTTTCGTGATCCAAACAACGCCCTACTACCTAACTGGACTGAAATGCCCGTCGGCTATAATGGACGCGCCAGCACCGTCATCGTCAGTGGCACTGAGGTGATACGCCCCTCTGGTCAATTAAAACCAAACGCTGACGACCGCCCTATTTTCTCAGCCTGTAAGCGTTTAGATTTTGAACTTGAGACTGCTTTTGTGGTTGGTAAAGGTAATAGCATTGGTCAACCAATTGCAGTAGACAATGCCTTTGAGCATATTTTTGGCATGGTCTTGCTCAACGACTGGTCAGCCCGTGACATTCAAAAATGGGAATATGTGCCTTTAGGTCCATTTAATGCAAAGACCTTTGCTTCTGAAGTCTCGCCTTGGATTGTGACTATGGATGCGTTGGCACCTTTTAAAACAGCATGCCCGATTCAAGAGCCAAAACCATTGGCATATCTAAACGAAAAAGACAGCAATAATAGCTATGACATCCATCTATCAGTTGAGTTATTGCCTGAAAACTCAGATAGCGCCACTGTGGTTTGTGAGACCAACTTCAAGCACATGTATTGGTCAATGGCGCAGCAGCTCACGCATCACACCATCACTGGCTGTAAAGTAGAAGTTGGCGATATGATGGGCTCAGGTACGATTTCAGGACCAACGCCAGATTCTTATGGCTCAATGCTAGAGATTGCTTGGAATGCGACCAAACCTGTCACTTTAAAAGGCGGCGAGACCCGCAATTTTATTGAAGATGGCGACACAGTAATCATGAAAGGCTATAGCGAAAAAGACGGCATTCGTGTCGGGTTTGGTGAAGTACGCGGCAAAGTACTGCCCGCGCTTAACTTTGATTTTGACAAATAGTCTAGAAAAAATGTGAGCACAGTCGTTTTGAGCTGCCAAGCAACCATCGACCTATAGTCAATTGGTACTGGCAGCCTATTACTCACTGCATTCCCTATCAAAAGGAGTTTGATATGAGCTTTAAAATTGAAAAAATCCATCATGTGGCTTATCGCTGCAAAGACGCTAAAGAAACCGTTGAATGGTATCAAAAATACCTAAACATGGATTTCATCCTTGCATTCGCTGAAGACCACGTACCTTCGACCAAAGCCTTTGATCCTTATATGCATGTTTTTTTAGACGCAGGTAATGGCAACGTATTGGCGTTTTTTGAAGTGCCCAATCAGCCTGAAATGGGTTTTGATCCGAATACCCCAAATTGGGTGCAACACTTAGCCATGAAGGTAAAAGACCGTGATGCCTTAATGGCAGCAAAAAAGCATTTAGAAGAAAATGGTATTGATGTGGTCGGCGTGACCAATCACGGTATCTTCCATTCTATCTATTTCTTTGATCCTAACGGCCATCGTATGGAACTCACCTACGATGATATTACCTCAGAAGAAAAAGTCTCGATGATTACTGAAGCCATGAAGTATGAGATGTTAGAAGAATGGTCACGTACCAAACGCGCACCAGCTCATACCCAGTTTTTACATGCAGAGGAACTGGCTGAAGCAAGAGAAGTCGCGCCTGTCGGTGAGTGATTGACCTGTTATTGTGTTCGCTATCTCTTTTTATATGATTAATTAGGGCGTGCCATCATTTTAAGACCATTAAATGTATCAATATACTAATTGATGATACGCCCTAGGTAGCGAACAATATCTAACCATCATGAAAGGATTCAATGATGAAAATAAAAACCCCTTTAGGAATACTCTTAGCTGCCTCGATTGCGATGACTGGCTGCTCCAATAACGATCAAGCGGTCAGCACATCTACAGATGCAGGTGAAGTGACGACGTTGCGATTCTCGCACTTTATGACTGCCAATGACAACATAAACACCGAAGCATTGCAGCCATGGGCAAAGAAAATTGAAGAAGAATCAAAAGGCCGCTTAAAGATTGAGATATACCCTTCTGCTACTCTTAGCAAACCGGGCGCTACCTATGACGCTACCGCGAAAGGCATCGTTGATATCGGTATGCAAGCACAAGGATATACAGCAGGACGGTTTCCTTTAACGCAGATTGTAGAGCTGCCAGGTATCACCAATACCGCACAGCAGCAGAGCTGCATACTTCATAAGCTGTATGATGATGGTGTCATTAAAAATGAGTACGAAGATACTCACCTGCTCGCGCTCATCGGAACAGGACAAGGCGCCCTTCATACGGTTGATAAGCCTATTCGCACGCCAGCCGATATGAAAGGCTTACGTATTCGCCAACCTTCTGCCGTTGCCAGCCACATTATCGAAGCGACTGGCGCGGCGCCCGTTGGCATGCCTGCCAGTGATACTTATACTTCCCTTCAACGCGGTGTCATTGACGGACTTAGCTTTACTTGGCAGCCCATTCAAGCATTTCGTCTTGATGAGTTAATCAATACGCACACCAACATTCCTTTTTATAACTCTACTTTTGTTATCAGTATGAATAAAGAGAAATACGACAATTTGCCCGATGATCTCAAGAAAGTAATTGATGACAATTCAGGGGCGGAGATGGCAGCACGTGTCTCCAAAGTATTTGACGTCAGTAATGCCAAAGCAATGGCTGCCGCTAAAGAAAAAGGCGATATCATGATCGATATTCCTGACCCACTCAATGACCCAGACTGGAAGGGGCCATTAATGGAAGGCTCGCAGCACTATCTAGATGAAGTGAATGCCAGTGGTCTAGACGCTGACAACGTGTACGAAAAAGCTAAATCAGCAAGTAGCGCCTGTATGGTCTAAAGGATGAATATCATTAAATGATATTCGGACAAAAATTCCTTTACGCGATAGTCGGTCAGTTTATATGATTAAAACTTATATAGTAAAAAAACCAGCTACGCAATTTGATAACGCTGCGCGATTGCTAGTATTTGCTCAACCACGTTGTGTTGCTCACTCATGGGCAATTGCTCTGTCGTTCCGATGATAGTGATGGCGTATTCTAGTGGTAGTTCTTTGCTAGCAGTTTTGCCACTAACAGCAGATAGATTAACAGCGCTATTAGCAAGCTGCGGCAATATGACAGGAATCGTAATGGCATTAATCCCCATCAGCATATCACCCGTCACTGTCGCATAGCCTTGGGTACGAATCTTGGCTTGCAAGTGACTGAAATTCTGCCATTTTTCTGTGATTATTGCTTCATTGTCTGTCTGCCATTCAGCTGTGACCAATGGCTGAATGACGGCATCTGGCTGATAACTGGCAAATAATTGCCCCGTCGCCGATGTCGTCAGCGGCATACGTGAACCGATACGAGTGATAATACTAATCGGGCTATCTGGTTCAACGGACTGAATAATAATAGGACCTTCGCTAAACCATTTGGCAATCTGCACACCGCAATTCAGGGTGTCTTTGATTTCATTAGCGATGTGCGTCAGCCGCTCTAAAATATTGTTTTGACTAAATCCAGCGTGCCCCAATGCTGCCAATGTGTTAACACTATCGCCTAGCCCGTAGCGACCATCATCAAGCTTACGCGCATAGTTTTTACGTATAAGACTGACCAAATAGCGGTGACACTTTGCTGGATGCATTTGCATCACTTGCGCAATATCTTTTAGCATCATCGGCTCGTTATGATCAATAAGAACGTCTAATACCGACAATCCAATCTCCAGTGACTGGACGCCACTTTGACTTTTATTGGTTGTCACTGGATTTTCTAAAGGGTTTTCAGCTGCTGGCATGTTTTGCTCAATGAGTAATTTACTTGGCATATTAATCTAATATATTCATGAAAAACTGAAATGAAGAGGTAACGTCATAAGAGTTCTTTAATTGTATAACATACATTTCGTATTATTAATTATAACTGCTTATCTCATTCACAACCTACCATAATAAAAGGAATTCACAATGATGACACTTTATGGCTACTTTCGCAGCAGCACCTCGTATCGTACTCGTATCGCGATGAATCTCAAAGGCTTAGATTATGACTATATTTCGGTCAATTTAGCAAAAGATGAGCAGTTAGCAGATGCGTTTAAATCACTCAACCCACAAGGATTGGTGCCTGTTTTACAGACCGATGATTTATTACTATATCAAAGCCCAGCCATCTTAGAATGGTTAGAAGAAGTCCATCCTAAAAACCCGCTATTACCTAAAGACGCGGCTGGACGTATGCAAGTACGCGCCATTAGCGCTATGATTGGTTGTGACATTCATCCCATTAATAACCGCCGTATCTTACAATATCTACGCAATGAGCTGGCGGTAGACGAAGAAAAAGTCATGGCGTGGTGCAACCGTTGGATGAGTGAGGGCTTTGCGGCGTTAGAAAAAATACTAGCAAAAGACAAAAGCCGTGGAAAATTTTGCTACGGTGACAGCCCTACTTTTGCAGATTGCTATTTGATTCCTCAGGTCTCTTCGGCGCGACGTTTTAACGTGGATTTAAGTGCCTATCCCAATATCGTCGAAATTGACACGCATTGCCGTACGCTCAAGGCCTTTTCTGACGCTGATCCTAGCATGCAGCCTGATGCGCCCAAGTCTCAATGAACAATCAAACAGAGTGCTTTCAGTAAGGGTGTTTTACTATTAAATGACTAGAAAATTAAATGATTAGAGAATTTAATAACAAAACGCCCTTATAATTGCTGGGCTCAGAGCTCAGGGCTCAGACAAAGCAATCAAAGCGAATGACTGCCTGAAAATAGACAAAGCATCGATACTCTTAAGCCAAATACAGCATTCAATATTTCATCGAATCATCACTTCCACTTTTTATCTCAATATAATATTTAATATATTCAAATTATTGGTTGTATAGCAGTCAACTGTTGGCTATTCTTGGTATAGGCGTTGTTATATCTCAAATTTAGAATGAATTTTAGATAAACATACTGTTTTATACATTAAAATAAGGTTGGATATTATGAGTTATACACCTTTATCAAATAACAAAGACTCTCTACCATCCCATGCCGCTCAAGATATTTATGATTTAGCCCTATCGGCTAGAGAAGAAACAGAAACCTGTAGAAAAATTGCACCGATAGTGGTCAAAAAACTGTCAGAGTTGTCGCTATTTAGGATGGGACTGCCAAAATCGTTGGGAGGATGGCAAGGCAATCCTGTGGAAACGTTAAAGGTTTATGAGACGCTAGCCAGTGCTGAAGCCTCAGTTGCTTGGATCGTTTGGAACAATCATTTGGCCTGCACATTTGGACGATTTTTAGACGAGCCTAGCATGAAGGAGATATATAGTGACCCCTCTCATGTCTATGCCAACTCAGCACGCCCTGAAGGGATTGCTAAACAAACCGCTGAAGGATATATGATCTCAGGTCAATGGACATTAGTATCAGGTTGTGAGTTGGCAGACTGGTTTGTGCTGCGCTGCTTGGTAATATCCGAAGGCTCGCCTACGACCCTTGGACCGGGTGCAAATCTAAAGCTGTTCTTTATTCCAAAAAAAGATGTGGAAGTGATTGATACTTGGCATGTTGGTGGACTAAATGGTACAGGCAGTCACGACATCGTCATCAAAGACGCGTTTGTACAGGAGCGTTATGCGGTCGATTTTGAAAGCCCTGTCGCCATCGATAATGCGTATAGCCGCCTACCAATCGGTTGTATTAATGCCGCTGGCTGTGCAGCAATGGCACTAGGTGTCTTAAAAGCAGCGACAGATGAGTTAATCCAAATTTGCCTTGAGAAAGTAACGCCCGGTAAAAGCCCAGATTTGCGTGATCGTGCAGCAGTACAAGCGACTATCGCTAAAAGCAAAACACTCTTAGCATCTAGGCGCGCACAATTACACAATAGTGTCGAGGTATTATGGAACGAGGCACAGCAGCAACAGAATGTCTTTACCGATATACAGCTGGCTGATGTGTGGGCAGCAGCCTGTGAGGCAGCGAGAGAAGCCAGAGCCATGGTATCGGAGATTTATGCGGTCGCTGGTACGGTCTCGCTATATAAAAAACATAGAATAGAAAGAGCGCATCGAGACATTCATGCTATTTTACAACATGGTATCGTGCAGCCACATTGGATGGAACAAGCTGGCATGGCTTATGTCGGATTGACCCCAAATGCAGCCATGTTCAGAGTATAGAATTGCTTTTGTAAAAATAAATAGGCCTTCATAGAATGAGGGCTTGTTATCGCTTGGCTATTGAGCCAAAGAAAAACAAATCATTGTTAAAAATCAAATAGTAATTACCAAATAGTGATTACCAAATCATCACGTTGAAAACGTCTTCATGCTCATGTCGCAAAAAAGCAAGACATCTGATGCCTTGCTTTTTCATGACTAATTTTTATAACTAACAAATCACTTTACTTGATAGTAGGCTTGATTGCTTTAATCAAAATGGAAGCCTGCACCAATCGAGCCGCCAGCATTACCTTGGGTATCAGCGGTGCCGTTTACCTTCATGACCCAACGACCATCATTGGATAACTTCGAGAAGCCAATAGCAACTGCACTTTCCCCATTGTACGTTCCTATACCGCCACCGATTAAGGATTTACCAGCGATGTAAGCTTGCGGTAGTGAAGACATTGCCATGGCGGCTGAAATACCAGCATTTGCATCGTCTTCGACTTCACCAATTTTATAACCTAGCTCATTCATGTTGTTGCCAAGTCTTTGACTAACAGCATCTAACTGACCCATATTCACAGCATCTCTGGGAGCCATGCCATCAGCCACATCAGTGATCTTGTTACCAGCGGCGTTGATACCGCTTGCAGTCATACTAGGACCACCGACAATGCTGACACCATTATTATTGATTGTCGTATTGCCAGTTTTGACGCTATCGATATTAATATTACCGTTTAGATCAAACTTAATACTACTGCCTGCTGCTGTTGTGGTGATGTTATTACCACCTGTGAAGGTGAGGACACTGCCATCGCCTACTGGTTTGTTGATGGTAGCACCGCTATCAGCACCAAAATTGAGACCCGCATCTATTTTATCCTTGTTCACTTTGATATTGGTCGTATTGGTGTCGATGTTTGTTTTATTCGTGGCAATATTCGTGGTATTGGTTTGGATATTGGTGGTGTTGGCTTGGATGTTTTCATTGATAACGACTTCTCCTTGCTTAATAGAAGCAATCGCACCGTCGATACTATTTTGACCAGTACCACCAATATTACTATTGGTAAAGGTACCATCTACAGGATTGTAGACTGTCTCACCGCCAATGATACTACTGATGCCACTGCCTTGTGCATAGAGCTGACCACCATTGATGGCATCTTTGCTACCTTCAGAGACATCGCCATTCACAACGTTTGTAATCTTAGTGTCGGCAGCATTGATACCCGCTTTGGTGACACTAGGTCCACCTGTAATAGTCAGCCCATTATTATTCATAATGGTATCACCCGTCGTTACGCTATCTAAATTCAGGTCTGGATTTAAATCGAAGCTAATGTCATTGACGCCTGCCAATGGTGCAGCAGCACGTAGGTCAGGGCTAACATTATTGTCCGCTGATCTAGATACTTTAATATTACCATCTGTGCTGTTCAGATCGATGGCGCTGCCTTGTTTGATCATAGTGGCAACATCACCCTGAGCCGTTAGTCCCCAACCTTGATCAAGGGCAAACGTCGTGGCATTCAACTGTCCGACAGTCGCCGCATCTGTATCTGCAATACCAGCAGCTACATTGGTGATTCTGTTAAAACCATTGTCAAGACCACTACTGCTCAGTCTAACCGTTCTACCCGGACCATTATCGGTAAAGGTAAAGCCATTACTATTCATAATGCTATTACCAATCTGCATGCTACCCTCATTGCCTAAATTCAACTGGTTATTCAGTTTCACCTGAACACCCGTTGCTGAGGCCATCGTCGTAATGTTGCTATCACCAGTGACGTTGATGGTATCACCTAAAGCAAACTGCTGGTCGTTGGCACTATTGCCATCACCGATTTTGATGCCTTTAGCCACGAGACTATTGGTTGCTGACAATTGGTCGAAGTTTACCGCATCCTTACCTGTGGTCGCTTCTGCAACGTTAGTAATTTTATTGCCACCATTGTTTAGACCATTGGCTGAGATGCTGACACCGCTACCAAAGTTTGCGCTGTTAAGACCAGTTAAATCTTTCGCAAGTTTCACGGTCAATGTGCTGGTACCGTCAGCAACGACGCCAATGTTGTTGCCATTTGACAAGTCACTTGCCACGGTCGCGCCACCTTTGATTGTCAGCTTGTCACCAAGCTGACGATTAACGGTAGTACCCGTGTCACCATCGAAATCAAAACCTTTATCGATGGTCGTGGTCGTGGCTTGTAGTTGACCAAAGTTTACGGCATCGCTGGCTATTGTACCGTTAGCGACATTGGTAATTTGATTGCCACCATTGTCTAGCCCACTATTACTGAGTCTGACCGTTTGATTAGTCCCACCCATAAATGTGACACCATCAGCGTTGACGACTGTATTTCCTGTGGTCAAGCTGGTTGAGACTAAGTCGGCAGCAGTAGCAACTTTGATACCGCCATTGTCAGCGGTCAAGACAATATTGTCACCAGTAATAAAGTTGGCTGTATTATTGTCTTTATCCAAAGTCTTGACATCAGCACCATTGATTTGTGTCACTACCGTTTGCATCGCACTATCGGCTTTTACCAAGCTTGCCTTACTACCTTCGCTTAGATCAACTTGATAGTCGGTGATATTGGTATCAGGATCTTTGACACTAGTGCTAACTGTTAGTGCATTAGCATCTGCAGTAGAAACACTGGCGCCATTGGCATTGACAGTATAGACATCCTGTCCAGTATCGCTATCGGTTGAAAAGTCAACACTGGCAACATTCGTACCTTTAACTACTTTGGTTCTCGCTCCTGCGGCTGCCATCTGTACATCACCAATATTCGCCGCATTGGTTACTGTATCACCACCGCTTTTTACTCCCTTGATCTGGGTGTCGTTGGCATTGATACCAGTAGTAGAGATACTAACACCACCAAAATCTGCACTAGTGAGGCCCGTTAAAGTTGGAGACAGACCGAGAGCAATTCCATCGCCCGTTGATAAGCCAGTAGTGGTCAAATTGCTGTCCGTATCAAACTTAATTTCTTCACCCAAGGCAAAGGTTTTTTTGAGAGTGCCGCCGCTACTTGCATCATTCACATTAAACTTGATGCCTTTAGCAATATTGTCAGTGTTGGTGCCAATATTGGTGGTATTGGTTGAGATGTTGCTAGTATTGGTCGTGACTTGTTGGTTGGTATTAAATAACTGACCACCATTGATGGCGTCTTTGCTATTTAGACTGACCGTACCATTAGAAACATTGACGACCTTCTTATTACCCGCATTGACCCCGCTTTTGGTGATGCTTGGACCATTTAAAATGGTCAGACCATTGCTGGTTAACGTGGCATTGGTAGGGTTAAATATGCTTCCACCCGTTACCGTGACACCTGCACCACTAACGGTAGTGACGCCAGTAAGCACGCCGCCAGTGACAATACCTAGACCATTGACCGTTGTACCGTTTAATAAGTTACCTGTGCTAACGCTGCCTGTTGTACCTAGGTTTAGATTGTCATTGAGCTCAACTTCGATTTTGCCATTTTTTACTCGGGTGTCGATGTTGCTGTTAGAGCCAACCACCTCAACGGCTTGTCCCAATGGTTTCTGTACTGTATTACCATCAGCAGCTTTTAGCGCAAATCCTTTGTTAATAGTCGTGGTATTATTTCCGACCGCTTCATTGGTCGCATACAATTGACTACCATTCACGGCATCTGTACTAGCCACAGTGACAGCTCCACCAGCGACGTTTTTGATCTGACGCTCAGATCCTACTACGCCCACGGATACTTGCGCACCCTCTCGTAGCATACCCTTATCATCAATGACATTACCGGCGATATCATATACCACGCCACCAACTGTCATCGTCTTTTCAGAGCTTGCACTTTTTGCTGTTGTTGAGCCTGCACCTAAAGAGACTGAACCATCTTTGCTCGCTGATGCACCAACACCGAACGCTGAAGAAGCCGTTCCCGAGGTATTGGAATGAACACCAACGGCTGTAGACAGATCACCTTTAGACAACGATTTTGCACCAATGGCTATCGACGCAGCACCTCCAGCTTCGGTATTGACATCGTACTGATTGGTTTCTACCAAATCTTTACCTACGTAGGATTTGAAAACATCGTTAACTGTGCCACTATTTAGTGGTGACAATGGACTACCATCGATATTGGTTCTCGATGCAAAATCTAGATCATCACCGCCTATCGCGATCGAGGATGCCCCTCTAGACACGACGTTAGCACCGATAGCAATCGATTGCTCACCACTTGCCATCGTCTGTTGCCCAAATTCTGAGCTGCCAATCGCAATGGTTTGGCTACCAGTGGCTTTTGCATTTCCGCCCAGCGCCATGGCGTTATAACCTGTCGCTCCGTCGTTATTAGCATTACCGACAGCAGCTGAGTCCACGCTATAATACTTGGTTTTATTATTAGCGACAGTATTCGACAGCCCCGTTAGCTGAGCCACATTGACAGCATCACTGTCACTACTACCTGCTGCGACGTTTACAATCTGACGGTTGCCACCCGCTGCTCCTGTTCCTACAGAGACCGCGCCAAGCGTAACGCTATCCGTTGCTTGGATGACTGAGCTATCTGCTCCTACTGGCACAAAACCACTGGCACCACCAGCACGATTTGCAATAGAGTTTGAACCTAATGCGATGCCATTTACTGCGTTAGATCGAGAGCCGACACCAAAAGCAAGGCTGTTATCAGCAGTCGCTTTTGCATTACTACCAAAGGCAATCGTATCACTGCCAACTGCTTGAGTCTGTCCATCCGCTCTATAACCTACATTTGCTTGATCAGCCACTGTACCTGCATTTTCAAAATCAGTTGAACCAATCGCAATACCACGTTTGCCTGAGGCAAGTGCTGAATGACCAACAGCAAGAGAGCCTTGACCCGTTGCTGAGGAGACGTTACCAATAGCCTGAGCAAAGTCAGCAGTCGCTGCCGATTGACGTCCAAGCGCTAACGAGGTATTCCCATTAGAATACGCTGCCGCCCCAATTGCCACAGATGACCGACCAATGGCTTTTGCTTGAGTGCCTAGAGCAGTAGCGACGTCGCCGGCTTCTGTCCCAGTGCCAATGGCGGTACTACCAGAGTTGTTTTGTGAACCACCCGTCCAAGTAAATGACGGATTGCCTCTATCGACCAGATTGAAGTTTTGCCCAGCGTCCGCTTCACAGCCAATGGCAACCGAATAGCTGCCTTCAGCATTCGCTTCAGTACTGTTTGTATTACAAGAAGAAATTGCCGTACCAGATCCCGTACCACCGCCGACATTCACTTGCGCAAAAGCTTGCGGTGACATTGTAAATCCAGCCGCCAGCATCCCTATGGCGATCGTGGATAGTCGGAAAAATTGGGTAGAAGAAAGATTAGAAGTCGTATTGATGGTCGCGTTTGCGCTCACGCTAGATTTGGAAGATTTGCCGCGCCCCTTTGCATATTCACCAACTGCGGTAAAACAGCTCAAGGCTTCATTCCATATTACTTTATAGATGCGGTTCATAGTGTGCACTCCCTTACAGACTGGTCAGATTTAAAAATCAGAGATAATATCCATCTTGCAGAGAGTCGATATCACAAAATAAAACACGTTATCGGCTGGCAATGAGTAAATATTTTTTGTTCATCATTTATCTTGTTAACCAACAACTAACACTTTTTATCTTGAAAAGCCCTAATCGCTCTCTCTATATATTAGTATTACCGAATATATAGAGAGAGACAATGCCGCTCATCGGGCATTTATTACCGTTCATCCAATTATATAACAAAAAATGAATATATAGATGTTTTTTGCTCCTTGCTTATATTGAATGCTCCCACTTTTTTGAAATAATCCGCTTTGAAACTTAATAAAACACACGCTTATACACACACTTTAGAGATGTTTTAAGCGCGTGTTCGCCACTTTATGCTGCTCTTAGTCCCCTTCAGAGTTAACAGGCAATGTTATTTGCATCACCAGCCCTTGGATATCATCTTGGCGATTATAGACATGAATCTGACCCTTGTGTGCCATTACCACGGCATGAACGATTGCCAGCCCCAAACCATAACCCCCCGTTTCACGATGGCGAGCCGAGTCAAGCCGTACAAAGGGCTGAAAAATACGCGCCAAGTCCTTATCCGCGATGCCACCACCCTCGTCTGTGATGCTGATTTGAAGTGCAGGCTTATTGCCTTCCATCTCCACTTTTTTAATGTCAGCAATGACTGTTGAATCAGAGGCCGTATGCATAAAAGCATTACGAATGACATTTTCAAGCGCACTATGCAGCTGTTCTTGATTGCCAAGTACTGTCCAAGGAGTGGCTGAGTGAGCCGTTGATAAAGAATCTGTCATGGGTGTGTGACTCGGCTGCCATTGCCAACGCACATTTTTATGCTGAAACTCAAAGCAAACGTCTTGTCCAATCTCACTGATGATGTCAGAAATATCAACCGCTTCGTTTTCTATATTGTCGATGGTATATTGCTGCATTTGTAGAGATTGAATATGAATGATTTGCTCAATCAACTCATTCATCCGCGCCGACTCTTTATCGATACGGTCGAGATAACGACTGGCATTCGGTGCAAAGTCGCGAGTCAGCTCAGTCGCAACGTCTAGACGTGCCAGTGGCGATCGTAGCTCGTGCGAGATATCACTGAGCATCTGTTTGCGTGCTAGCTCACTCTCAGCCAACCGTTTTGATAATTTAGCCACGTCTTTTGCGAGTAAACCAAGCTCATCATCTCCCATTTTTGATAGGTCTGGGTGGGTCTGATAATCGCCATCAATCAGACGGTGTACGGTATTTTGTACACGGCGAATACGCTGAGTCATTGTACGGCTCAGCCAAATACAAACCAAGACGCTAAAAACGAGAATAAATAGCAAACGTATGGGAAAATTGCCACGTTGCAGCGCCATAACATCAGCAAAACGCAAATGCGGACGTAATTGTATAATGACAGACTGCTCATCTGGTAAGACGACCGTCACATCAGCCAGCTCAGGGCGACTGTCGAAATCAGCTAGCGTAGCGCTATTTGGCATCATCGGTTGCAGAATATGGTTTAAGAATGACGACTTATCATTCGACATTTTATTATTATCATCGTGACTATTAACCCTGTTATTGTCCACATTGGGCTGAGCTGCCATTGGTTGCATTGATGATTGCATTGATAGTTGCCCTACTTCACGCCGACTACCCTGCATACCTTTTTGCCTACGCTCATCTCTATTGCGATAACGCGGAAATATAATCGCCCCTTCTTCATCGTAAACACTTATCTGATTCATGAGTTGACGGTCCTGACGATACATTTGCTTAACTGTACTTAAATCACCCGCTCTTAATGCCTGAACCATTTCTTGACGCTTAATCAATAAACTATCAGTTTGTACGTTCATGCGAGCCGTTAGTGCTTTTTCGACCAGCCAACGCTCCACCATGATCGATAAAATAGAGGTGATTATAATTGTTAATAATAGACTTAGAAACAAACGCCAAAATAGTGTGATTCGCACTTTAAACTTTGGTGTTTGCTTAAGCATTTTATGGTTAATAGCTTTCTTGGAAGCGTTCATCGATGAGTCCATCATTACAATACCAGCTGATAACCTTTACCACGAACCGCCTTGATAGGCTCATCATGAAAAGGTTGGAGTTTTTTGCGGAGTCGTGAGACATGCACATCAAGGCTACGGTCGAACGGCTGTAATTCACGTTGTAAAACATGCTCTGACAGCCACGCTTTGCTCACCACCTCACCTTTTTGTTTCAGTAGCGCAACCAACAAATCAAACTCTGTCCCCGTCACTTGTAGTTCTATGCCATCTATCTGACAAAGCCGCTGGTTTTGATTCAGATGCAAACGGCTCTCTGGTAACGGCGTATGCTCTGATGTCGCTGCGCTAGTGCGTTTGATGACGGCATTGATACGTGCCAGCAGCTCTCTAGGATTGCAGGGTTTGGTAATATAATCATCAGCACCAAGTTCAAGCCCAATGATACGATCAATCTCCTCCCCTTTTGCGGTCAGCATAATGACAGGGATATCACTGATATTGGGTAATTGACGCAAGACACTCAATCCATCTATTTTTGGCATCATAATATCTAGCACCAGCAAATCATAAGCAGCAGCGCCATTAAGCACATTATTGCTTGCGGTTTTGAGTTTCTGTATGACAGCCTCACCATCGTGAACGCAGTCGCATGTCACCCCATGATTGTGCAAGTATTCTTGTAACAATTGGGTCAATTCTTCGTCATCATCACCTAGTAGTATGTGTGGCACATCTTTCTCCTTAAGCGTTAAATCGCTTTATGAGCCATATTATCAGTCAATTGCTTATCGATTCGCTATAAACGTTACCTTTCTTAATACTTCATAAATGTTCGTAACCTTTAACTGTCGTAATATAGCGTCTATCGCGACAAATACTGATAACAAGCTGTGATGGATAGTGGCTATCCGGGACACTTAGCATTCATAAGCTAATCAGATAAAAACTGACTTTTTCGCAACCAATAACGTATGCACCATAAATTAAGGTAACGATGATGAAAAAATTATTAATGGGCTCAGTCTTAGCAATGTCTAGCATTTTCACCGTAACGGCTTGTACCAGTGTTAATGCAACCACTGATACCACACCAACGACCAGTAAAATGCAGCATAAAGATGGCATGAAAAAAGCCATGAACAAAGGCGGCATGAGAGGTCCAATGTCGCAGCTAGATCTAACAGCAACGCAACAAGCGCAAATCAAAGCCATCATGCAAGCACAACACGGCGATCGTAAAGCTGACCGTACAAAAAACAAAGCAGAACGGGCGCAAATGCAGCAACAAATGCAAGCATTAACTAATAGTAGCACTCTAAATACAGCCGCAGTTAATCGCTTAGCTGATCAGCAAGCGGCTAAAACCAAGCAGCGCTTCATTGAGCGAGTACAGACTCAACATGCTATCTCTCAAGTATTGACTGCTGAGCAACGCGCAAAACTCGCTACATTAAAAGCTGAAAAAATGGCGAAAGGTCATAAAGGCTCAGAGCACGGTAAAAGGCATGGCAAACCACATCAAGGCATGTAATTCGTCATTAATAGGCTGTTTCGCATTCATGCTGACTGTCCTATAAGACTGATTATGAACACATAAAAAAGCGCATCGTATAAACGGTGCGCTTTTTAGTTTTAATGTTGAGGCTCACATTACTTTGATATTTTAATTAACTGTAAAAAGGCGCGCTCTTCAAGAATTTTGATATCTAAACCACTCTGAATCAGCTCTTCCACTTTTCGATGCTTACTACTTTTTTCATGACCAGCAAGCAACGTTAAATCTTGAACACCAACCACAAGATAATCTAATGTCTTCGAAGCACCCGCTTTGACATTAAAACCATTTTTGGCTGCTATCTCAGCAATATCTGCTCGACTGATACTAAGATTGCCTGTAAAGCAGATATTGAGTCCTGCATATTGTCCTGACTCATTTCCAACTTTTGTGATATGACTGGGGTAACTTCTATTATTTGCGCTTGGTTGCTGAGGATAATTACGACTGTATTGACTATCTTCTACCCAATCATGAATTGATAAACCATTTTCTCTAAGAATGGTTACGATTATAAAGCCACATGCTTTGGCATCTTCTAGCGCGTCATGATGGTTAAACCGATAATTCCATTCTCTACAAACATTCGCCAGATTATAACCTTTAACCGAAAAGCGCTGACACGTCTTACGTACCAATATCGTGGCATCGACCCACTGTAACTCTGGTATTGGTAATTTGTGAAGCTCTAGACTTTTTGTCAACGCCCTTTGATCAAAGTCAGTATAGCTAACGACAACATTTTCACCGATAAATTTTAATATTTGCCCGTAAATGTCATACATAGACGGCGCATCTTTTACCATACTACTGGTAATACCATGCACTTCTATATTTTGACGACTAAAAGACGTCTGAGGACATACTAACTTACAGTAGGTATCAATTAACTTACCGTTCAAATATTTAGCCAAGCCTATTTGACAAATAGACCCTACGTCGCTGTTTGCAGTTTCAACGTCAATGGTCACAAAATTCACTAGCTCGTCCTCAATGTCATAGATTTAGTCTGATTTAGTTTTGTTTATTCAATCGCTCCAAACTTCTCTTCAACCATTGGCATGACACCAAACATCATTTTACCCATTGCAGTACCATTGCCATCACGATAGTACTGCATTAATTCGCTACCATACTCGCGCATATCAATACTATTACTGGCATTAGGCACTTGTACATCGTTTGGTAAATTGGGAAATACCATGTTTTTGGCGCTTATAGCGGAATACTGCTGCAAAACATCTATGACCATGTTCTTACTAGCGGCGGTTTCGCTCGGAAGCTCACTGCGCATATGCTGCCATTTGAGCTGACCACGCTTATCAAATCCATACAACTCTTGCGTCTCTGCATTTGCTAGCATTGCACTTTCTGCCGTCTTTTCTTTTGCCTCTGCCATTGTTTCCTCTATTGTCTCACTGCCACTATCCATGCCACTTTTTATCATTGCCAACATTTGCTGCACTAACGCTTTACTGGTAAATTTATCAGCATCTGTGTTGCCTACCTCGTCAGCCGCGCTTTCTTTGACCAGTTCTGGATATCGCTGACTCATCCGCTCGTAAACGATGCGCATATAATCTTGATAAAACTGCTCATAACTCTCAGCACTTTGTACACGGCGAATGACTTGGTTGCTTGCTAGCATTGCTGGTAGCTGATGCGCGGGTAACTTGGGAGAGAGCGAGGCTAGCGTATTAGGGGCGACATAATCAAACTGGCTAGTAGGTGCGGCATCAAATGTGGCATCTAACGCGGCAAAGTGGCTTTTTATCAACTCGCTACCAAAGCCTTTAGGTAAGGTGCCATCATCAATGGCTAGCTTTAACCATTTGTTGCGCCACTTTGTGCCGAGCTTATCGTCTAACAGTTCTGAATTAAACATCGCAAAATTATCTGCCCATAGATAAATATTACCGTTTTTCAAATCCAGATAAATCGGCTGATTCATGCTGCTTTGATGATTACGCGCTTGATACTGCACGCTCGCCAGCATCGTCGCCTTGCCAGCCATTGGCTGATAGACGCCTTGTGCATTGATAGACAGCGGCTTTAGCACATAAGCATCTAGCAACTTTGCTTTTTTGATATCTTGCGCTGTCGATCGGTCGTCGTAATTGTCAAATAACTGTTGGTAAAACGCTGGCACATTGATTTCACTATCATATTTACTCTCTACCCATGCCTCATAGGCATCCGTACACTCAAGATAGCGGTCTTTGAGCACCGTTCGCTGAGCATCATAATCTGCCACCAAAATATCTTTATTTTGCGTTTCTGCTTGGGTAATTAAGGTGGCATACGCTTGATCGTGTGTGTCTTCGCAGTATTCATCGATATAAACTGAGGCGACTGGCGCTTTGGCATCTATTTCCATATTTATATCGCTAAACTGCTGCTCGTTACTGATCTCCAGATTGCTATGATAGCTAAAGGACTGGCGGCGCTGTTTCTGTAACGCAGTCGCCAATGCTGTTTTGGCTACCACTGGCGTTTGCTTAGCAGTCGCAGCATTAGATTGGTCAAGACTGGTAGATTGGCAGCCCGTTAATAACAATGCCCCTGTGACTAATGCACCAGCAAATAGGCGATTGCCATTAAGAACTGATGCAAGGCTCGCTGACGAAAGACGACTTGCAATGATTTGATGTGATTTTTTCATTTTTTTTCCTTATTGAATATGTGCTTGAATATGACAAGATAGCGTTATTGACCGTCTACCCTGTTGTCAGCATCATCTGCGGCATCGTCTTCGATATCAGTGTCATCTTGACTATCAGCACTGTCATATTCTGCTGCCTCATAGCCGCTATCACCATCTGCATAATCGCTACTATAGTCATCATCACTGCTCCCACTATAGTCATAGCGGGCATAACGTGCCGCTTGCAGTCTTTCTTTTTGTTGGCGTTGCTCTGCCATCCATGCATTGCCATCGATAGCAGCTTTAGCATTTGGGCCAAAAGACTCGGTCAACAAAGGCGTTAGTGCATGTTTATTAAAACTGCTTTTATCATAGCGTACTTGATTCAGCACGCTGGTTGTCGAACCCATCAAATCGCCACCGATATTTACCCGCTGCTGCTTAGCAAGCAGGCGATCTGAGCGGTCTAAATAATAGTAATTTATCTGATTAAAAGAGATCGGACCGATGGCCTCAATAAGCTGCAATAGCGCACCCACATCCGCACTTTGGTAGCCTTTATTGTATAGCTGCACTTTCGCAAGCGCAGTTTTTAGCATAGCGCCATCAGGATATTTCTGTGGATTGGCATCGACATAATCCTGTAGCGATTTTGTCATGTATTTTAGAGTTTTTCCGATCATCTCACCGCTTTGCTTGCTGCCAAAATAGACTTTTACCGCTTGGCTCGCCCCGACTTCTTTGGCAAATGCATCATTATGAATATCTACAGCACTAAAGTGCTCAGGCGCAAGCTCTGCCATGCTGCTCTGTATGGCAGTGATGGCGGCATCATAAAGCACTGCTGGCGGCAGCTGCGCAGTAATACTCTCAGGCAACCCAAAACTAACGGTATGTGAGGTCATTTGATTAGGTAAAGGGGTGTTTTCAGGATTAACAAGCGCCACAATAGGCATGATTGCCGATGGGTCTACCGTGATACGGCTGTTATTAAAATCGAACGCTAACGGTATCTGGATGGATGAGCTAATCGTCGGCGTCACATAGTCATAGCTATAGACGCTTTGCAGTTGTCGCTGTTTGGGTTTGTACTGACTGACACTATTGAACGTTAAATTTTGATATTGATAAGCATTTGACGCAGCTATCTGTTCCGGCGTGCGATGGAACATACTCAGCATTTGACCAATGACGCCCGTAGATGTTGCTGATTGGCTACCTTCTACAGCCTCTGATTGTTGCTTAGCCATTTGTATGGCTTCATACTGCTCTATCATGCTTTTTGGGTTTAATTTTGATAACTTTGAAAAAGCACTGTCTGATTCATAATCATCGGTGTCATAGTTCCCTTCGCCGTAACTCTCTGATTGATAGTCACTGCGACTATAACCGTTTTCGTCATAGTTAACATCCTCTACAACACAGACTTCATAAGCGTCATCGTCCTCATTATCATTGCATTTATTCGACTCTGCACTTACCGCTGCTAACTCTGCCATAGCCTCAGTTTGCCTGTCCTCATAATCACTTTCATCATAGTCACCGTCAGGCTTATAAACATAGGCTTCTATAATTGTTCTAAGCAAGCTACTAGAGCCTGCATCAATGCTGTCTGGATCAATAAAAGGTACCGCTTGATAATTGGCTTGCGCGACTGCTACGTGTTCTGTTGCCAGATGCTGACGAATAGCTGCCAGTAAATGTGATTTGGCTTGATTGTCCGTATTGGGATATTTTTCTTGGTAAAATAATTGCTGATAACGCTCAGATTTGGCAGTAAGGCTAGCATTAAATGCGCGTCCTTGTGCTTGGCTCTGCGCGCTATCAGCGGTACTAAAATCAATCATACTTTTTGATGCCGCAGTCGACGATACCGCTGGGCTTGATTGACAGCCCAAAAGAGCCATAGACGTAGTGCCAACCAGCAAGGCGATAGACGTCAATTTACCTACCTGATATACATGATCGTTATTATTGATAGACGAATGATGACTCGTCATCTCAGAGTAGCGCTGTCGATTATGATTATTAATATGATTTGATGACATAGTAATCTCTTTGTATAAATAGCCAGTCTATAATTAGTGTACATTAGTACCGTTATTTATATCACAATGCGTTACAATTTAGTAATATTAGAACCTATTTATTAAGAAAATACTTAGATTTTTTTATACAAAATAACTTTCTCACTACTGCTTTCTCGCCCAAGTAAAAAGGACTTTACAATGCCAACCTCTATATCAAAAAACAACATACGCACTGCTGACAATAATCCTCAAGGTAGAGCAAATATTAAAGCGGCTATTTTGTTAATCAGTAGCACATTTTTAGTATCACTGTCTGCTCACGCGCTTGAGCCGACAACCAATCAATCAACTACTATCAACCCAACATCGATTAACACTAGCGCCATCAATCTCGCGATTATGGCTGATAATCCTACTGTAATATCTGAAACTCAGCGTGTGACAAGAGCCAAAATCAATGCCCTCACTTCCACGATTAACAATGCCAAGACCGATCAAGCCATCTATTCTGAAGATGCGATTCACCACCCTGTTTGGGCAAAGAACGGTATGGTCGCCACCCAAGAAGCCCTCGCCTCTGATATTGGACTCAAGATTTTAAAAGACGGTGGTAATGCGGTTGATGCTGGCGTCGCCGTTGGCTTTGCCTTAGCAGTAACTTTGCCGCGCGCAGGTAACATTGGCGGTGGTGGATTTATGATGATTTATGATGCCAAGCAAGGCAAAACGGTGGCACTCGATTACCGTGAAAAAGCACCGAGTAGCGCCTCGCGTGATATGTATCTCGATGAGGATGGCAATGCGGTCAGCGACTTGTCTCGTTATCACGGTCTAGCAGTTGGTGTACCGGGAACGGTCGCAGGATTACTTAAAGCATTAGAAGATCATGGCACCATGAGCCGCGGACAAGTGATGGCACCAGCGATTGCACTGGCTGAGGACGGTATAGAAGTCACAGCAGGTCTGTCTGAGTCACTCACAGCATTAAGCGATCGCATGCAAAAATGGCCAAGCACGAAAAAGATATTTTTTAAACCTGATGGCAGCGCCTATCAACCCGGTGAGCGTTTAAAACAGCCTGAATTGGCAAAATCGCTTAAGCTCATTGCCGCAAAAGGGGCGGATGGATTCTATAAAGGAGAAACCGCAAGTAAGTTGGTCAAAGCGGTCAATGAGGCTGGTGGTAGCATGAGCTTACAAGATTTAGTCAACTATGAAGCCATCGCTCGCGTGCCCGTCAAAGGCGATTATCGTGGTTATGAGATTGTCTCGATGCCACCGCCGTCTTCTGGTGGTATTCATATTGTGCAAATCTTAAACATTTTGGAAGGTTATCCGCTAAAAGACTACGGTCAAAACAGTGCGCAAACCATTCATTTAATGGCCGAAGCGATGCAGCTCGCTTATGCGGATCGCTCAGAGTATTTAGGTGATTCTGACTTTATCGATGTGCCTGCTAGCGGTTTAGCTTCTCAGGCTTATGCGGATAAACTGCGCACCTTAATCAATCTAGACAAAGCCACACCAGCGTCTACCATCAAAGCCAACAACCCTCTACCCTATGAAAGCGATCAGACCACGCATTTCTCCATTGTAGATAAAAATGGCAATGCCATAGCCAATACTTATACGCTAAACTTTTCTTATGGCACAGGTCTTGTCGCTGAAGGTACGGGGATATTGCTCAATAATGAGATGGACGATTTTTCTGCCAAACCGGGTGTGCCAAATGGTTATGGATTATTGGGCGGTGAAGCAAATGCCGTTGAAGCCAATAAACGCCCATTATCTTCTATGAGTCCGACACTGGTCTTTAAAGATAGTAAACCATATATCGTCACGGGTAGCCCTGGTGGTAGCCGCATCATTACCACTGTCACCCAAATAATCTCGAATGTCATCGATCATGATATGAATATCGCTGAGGCCACTCACGCACCGCGTATCCATGACCAATGGCTGCCTGATGAGATTCGGGTCGAAAAAGCACTGAATATTGATACGGTTAAAAAGCTTGAGTCAATGGGTCATACGGTCAGTCCAAAATCTGCCATGGGCTCGACTCAGTCGATTATGATTACGCCAAATGGTATCTACGGCTCGTCTGATCCGCGTATCGTCGATGCGGCGGTGGTTGGGTATTAATCATAAACTAGAGGGTATTATGCAGACAATCAAACTCACACTAATATTGACCAGTATATTAGGCCTCACTGCCTGTATCGATTTGGGTGCGCGGTTTATGTATGAACAAGACTATTTAGAAACTGACTCTGGCAATGCAGTAGGAAGATGTACCACAGAGATCAATCCAGCAACAGACAGACTGCTTTTTTCGCCACTGCCCGAAAGATCGGCAAAAGGATACTGGGAAGACAACAACTTGCCTAAAGGCACACTGTATTTTATCTGTGACGGGAGCACACCCTTATTACCAAAGGACTGTCAAGGAAACGAGCTGACCACGCCGCAGCTGCGTCGCTATTGGAAAAAATATGACTTGCCTGTGGGTACTAAAAGATTTGACTGCAGAAATGGTGTACCTCGTGTACCAGCCGATAGCTAGTTAAGAACGTACCTTCTATCATGGATAAGGAAATTATCATGAAAAAATCATACCTCATCGCCAGCGGACTCACCGCAGTACTATTAACAGGCTGTATAGATAATATAGCAGGGATTAACAACTCAAAACCTGATAAATACATTTTGAATAGTAAAGGTGGCTGGGCATTAGACTGTGTAACAAACAGTCCTTTGGGTTCTGACGGCGATTACTTTTGGGATTACAACAACCTACCTCATGGCACGGTAGACTATGTCTGTAAAGAAGGTAGAGCCTATCTACCTGGGCAAGCACCCAATTGTGATATGCAGGATGGCTTTTGCCCACCCGACAAAGATACCAAAAAATGCTATGACTATGAAACTTCAATATATTATGCAAAACAATGCAAAGAAGGCGACTCCCTAATCGGTTATTGGCAAGGTGATAAATGGATGAATAGAGAGGGTAACGCCGATAATCCAGTCTGGGTTGAAGGTAAATGGTTTGGATTATAATCCAAGTTTCTAAAAAGTATTCACCTCTAAACAGATTAATATCTCTTTCTAAACATTTCATAAATAACCGCTTTCATCGTTAAGAATGTCAGCGGTTTTTTGATAGAAAAATAATGCTTTCCCTAGCAAAAAATCTTGCCTATATCTTGTCTATTACACTGAAATAAGATCGCTGAGGTCTTTTAGTGAAATTGAAATAGCACATATCTGATGAATACTTCCAACCTGATTACTTAGCCTAATAGCTTTGAATCAGTGGCTGTCTACGGCAAATAATGCTATTATTGACGACCCCATTTAAAACGTATCAACATGGCTATCGAGGTCTTATTTACCTTTGAACATCAATATAAATGACGGATAAACATCCTTTATTTTATCGATAGCTTATTGCTTTTGATCGTACTAGTAAGAGTCTCCTATGGCATTTGTACACCTTGGCATCCACAGCGAATATTCAATCACTGATTCTATCGTGCGTATTAAGCCGCTAGTGAAAGCTGCGGCGGCTGACCATCAGCGCGCGCTGGCATTGACCGATTTGTCCAATCTGTATGCCACGGTGAAGTTTTATCGTGCCTGCCTAGGTGCGGGTATCAAGCCCATTATCGGCAGTGAAGTCATCATGGAAAATGAAGACACACGGCTCACCCTACTCGCGATGGACAACGAGGGCTATCAAAACATCACTCGTATCGTATCGCTTGGCTTTACCGAAGGGCGCGCCGACGATGCCAATCATGGTGTGCCAGTCGTTAAGCGCAGTCATATTTTAGCGCATGCGGCAGGCGTGATTGTCTTATTTACTGAAAAATCAGATGTCGGTCAGGCACTGGTTGGCTCGATGCCAGAAAAAGCCGATGAGCTGCTAATAGAATGGCAGGCGCAATTTGCTGACCGTTTATATTTTGCGATTAAGCGTACCAATCGCTCAGGTGAAGACGCCTTTATTAAAGCGGCTATTCACTCTGGTGCTAAGCATCATATTCCTATCATTGCTCATAATGACGTACGTTTCTTAGAGCAGGATGATTTCGATGCTCACGAAGCGCGGGTTTGTATCGCTGGCTCTTACGTACTTGCCGACCAAAATCGCCCGCAAACTTATTCCGATGCACAATATCTTAAAACCCAAGCGCAAATGCAGCAGTTATTTGCTGATATTCCGCAGGTTATCAACAATACTTTGCGCTTAGCAAGCCGTTGTAATGTGACGTTGACGCTTGGTATCAACGTATTACCTGACTTTCCTGTGCCCGAAGGTGAGACGATTGAATCGTTTTTCCGTGCAGAATCAATACGGGGTCTGAATAATCGACTAGATAAACTATTCCCAATCGAGAAACGTAGCGATAATTGGAGCGAGTTTCGCCAAAGATATGATGACCGCTTAGAGTATGAACTAAAGGTTATTCTTTCAATGGGCTTTCCTGGTTACTTCCTCATCGTCATGGACTTTATCCGTTGGGCAAAAGCCAATGGCGTACCAGTCGGTCCTGGTCGTGGTTCTGGTGCAGGCTCACTCGTTGCTTATTCGCTCAATATTACCGACCTCGACCCTATTCATTACGACTTATTATTTGAGCGCTTTTTGAATCCCGAGCGTGTGTCCATGCCCGATTTCGATATTGACTTCTGTATCGAAGGTCGCGACCGCGTTATTGATTATGTAGCACAAACCTATGGTCGTGAAGCAGTCTCGCAAATCATTACCTTTGGTACGATGGCAGCAAAAGCGGTGGTGCGTGACGTCGCACGTGCACAAAGTAAATCCTATTTCCTTGCCAGCAAAATGTCGAAACTTATTCCCAAAACACCGGGTATCACCCTCAGTCAAGCGCTTGAGCAAGAGCCGCAGCTCAAAGACTTAATCTCCAATCCTGACAATATGGATTATGAAGATGCCACTGAAGTGTGGGAGATGGCAATTAAGCTCGAAGGTATTTGCCGGAACGTGGGTAAACATGCTGGTGGCGTATTGATTGCGCCGCACAGAATCACAGATTTTAGCGCGATTTATTGTGATGATGAAGGTCACCGTGTCAGCCAATTTGATAAAGATGACGTTGAAGCCGTTGGGCTAGTAAAATTTGACTTTTTGGGTCTACGTAACTTGACCGTGATTGATGCCGCTGTTAGAAATATCAACCTGCGCCGTGCAAAAGAAGGCAAAGATGCGTTGGTGTTAGAAGACCTACCATTAGATGATAAAAAAGCCTACAAGCTCTTGCAAGATGCCAAGACCACTGCCGTTTTTCAGCTAGAAAGTATGGGCATGAAAAAGTATCTGGCGAAATTACAACCGACCAATATCGAAGATGTGATCGCCATGTGTGCGCTTTATCGCCCAGGCCCGCTGGACGCTGGCATGGTAGAGATGTATATCGACCGCAAACATGGTCGTGAGGAAGTCATTTATGATCATCCCAATCTTGAGCCGATTTTAGAAAATACCAATGGCGTTATTGTCTATCAAGAACAGGTCATGCAAATCTCGCAGGTCATGGCAGGCTACAGCTTGGGCGGCGCAGATATGCTTCGCCGTGCCATGGGTAAAAAGAAACCTGAAGAAATGGCTAAGCAGCGCGATATCTTTATTACTGGTGCAACAGAGCAAGGTATTGATGAAGCAACGTCAGGCGGTGTGTTTGATTTGATGGAGAAGTTTGCCGGTTACGGCTTTAACCGCTCGCATTCGGCTGCTTATGGTGTACTCGCTTATCAGACCGCGTATCTAAAGCAATACTATCCTGCTGAGTTTATGGCAGCTGTACTCACATCAGATATGAACAACACTGACAACGTGGTGTTCTTTATCAATGATTGCCGTGAAAACTTTGATTTGACCGTGGTTAATCCATCGGTAAATCGCAGTGAATGGCATTTCGTTGCCGATACCCCAACCAATATCATTTATGGCTTGGGTGCGATTAAAGGCGTTGGTGAAGGCGCGGTCGAGTCTATCGTTGATGCACGCCGCCGTGAAGGACCGTTTAAAGACCTATATGATTTTTGTCGCCGCGTTGATATCAAAAAGGTTAATAAACGCACTTTAGAGGGACTGATAAACGCTGGTTGTTTTGATGACTTTGCAGCCACCCTACGACCAGATTTACCAGCCGATGAAGCATACGAGATTCGCGGCGCATTAATGAGCCAGCTGCCAAGTGCCGTACAAGCTGCTGAACAAGACCGTCAGAACCGTGAAATCGGCATGATGGATTTGTTTGGTGAAATGGATGGTGTCGTCGCCGCGCCGCCACTGGTTATGACGCCAGAGCTGATTTGGGGTGATAAACATCGTTTAAAAGCAGAAAAGAACACGTTAGGATTGTATTTGACGGGTCATCCAATCAATGAATACTTGGATGAGTTAAAACGCTATACCTCAGGCACTCGTCTCGATAAACTGACTGACACGGGCTATAACGGTAGCTGTTATTTCGCCGGATTGATTATTGATATTGCCAACTTTGGTAATCGCAATGTCATTATCTTAGATGACGGCACTTCAAGGCTGGAAGTAAGCTGCTATGCCGAGCGTTTCAATCGTGTCAAAGAACAGTTGAAAATTGATGAAGTCGTCATCATCAAAGGCAGCATTCGTGAGCGTGATGGGCGTTTATTTGCCCGTCTTGATAGTGCCATGAGCATGGTCGATGCGCGCCTAAGATGGATGAAAAAAATCAGTATTAAAATTCATGGCAGCGACATCAATCTGCTGACGCGACTGCAACCGTTACTCAAGTCTGCACAAGCCAGCATTATTCCGGCACCAAAACTGTCTCATGACAACGAGCAAGACGAGCAAAGTGGCAACTTTAATGGCAATAGTGGCTACGATGCTGCGATGGGCGGAAGTTTATATGATGAAAATGGCAATGATTTATTGGCGCTAGAAAATGACATGAATCAAAATAGTGCTAATCAAAGTTATGCCAATAATGCTTTGAGCAATACTGACACCTCCATTAATGATAATTGTCTGCCACTGGGACTGAGCATTTATGAGAAATTTGGCATCGCTAACGTAGGGCTATCTGAGCACTGGCGCATCTACCCCAACGATGATAACTTACAGCAATTAAAGAATATGGTTAGTGAAGACAATTTGCATTTCCATTATAGCTAGGGCGTATCCTCATTTTAAAAATGGTGATGAAAATGAGATAAATTGCCGTCAAACAAGGAAGATAGCGACGTTAATATCGAGATATTGATAAGCTATTTGACGATGTTTAACAAAATTTAGCCATGTTTAGCCCATTTAGAGAGTAATTGATTGAATTGAGGACACGCCCTAATACCTGAAGAACATTGACGTATTTATTACAAACCCTTTACCGTTTTAACTTTTAGAATTGGACATAAAACCATGGATGAAACCCCAAATAAAAATATGGCTCACCAAGCTGAAGAAATCATTAATCATGAGCAATTTGAAGATATGCGTGATTTGTTAGAAGAAGACTTTGCTGATTTGATACAAGTGTATATCACTGATAGTCAGCAGCGAATAAGTGCGCTGCGAGTCGCTCAGCAAGAAAATGACAATGCCAATGGTTTTGAAGTTGCTCATGCGCTAAAAGGAGCCAGCGCCAACTTGGGCACGACCCAATTAACGAACTTGAGCAGCCAGTTACAAGAGCGCTGCCGCGAGCGTCTTATCAGCGAGCAAGCGGCACTGATTGAAAATATCGCCGTCGCATTGCAACGCGCAGAACAAGAAATCAATCTAAGACTGGGGTTGTAATGAGTAATGATTCTACCCCTATATTAGCAGCATCTACTGTCAATCATACGGTGAGCGACTATTTGTCTTGTGTGCAAGTTGTCATGGTTAATACCACTTTGCCTGCCAATATTGGCTCAGCAGCGCGCGCCATGCACACAATGGGTTTGTCTCGTTTGACGGTTGTCGATCCTAAGCTACCAATTGATGAAACCAGTGTGTCTCATGCAGCAGGTGGCAGCGAGCTGCTATCATCAGCCTTGATTGCACCTACTTTAGAATCTGCTATTGCGGATTGCCAGTTGGTATTTGCTGCCAGCAGTCGCAGTCGGCATTTGCCCCGCCCTGTCGTGACACCCACGCAAGCTGCTAAGATTATGTTTGATTTTATCGATAAACAGTCGGCGTCGAGCAAAGACGATAGCAACGCTAATACCCTGTCGGCTGTTACTGCTAGTAAACCAAATATCGCTATCCTATTTGGGCGTGAAGATCGTGGATTGACCAATGAAGAGTTGGCTTATGCCGATTATCATATCCAAATCGATGCCAACCCTGCTTATCCTGTACTCAATGTCGCGTCAGCCGTGCAAGTAATCGCTAGCTTTATTTTTGCTTACGCGCAATCACACACTCAGACAGCGGATAGTTTAGATACTGCTTTGAGTACTACTACTCAGCCAATGCTCGATGTACATTTACGTCAGCAATGGGATGAACCCGCCATTACCCAGCAGCAATTGCAACAGCTGACCCATCGCACCACTGAACTGATGGCTCAACGAGGTTTAGCCGATAGCGAAAACTTGAAGTCATTACCATCGCGGCTGTCACGACTGGGCTCACGCCTACAGCTTGATCAAAAAGAGTATCAGCTACTCAGTGCTTTGATTGCCAAACTTGCAAAAGACTAAAGCTTTTAATATGCAAATTTTCAGGCGTTGAGTTGCTATTGCATTAGCAGCCGTAGCATTTACAAATCCTATGATTTTAAAAATGATAGGATTCAATAATAAAAAGGAATTGATGATGAATTGGAACGTTTATTTGTCCGGAGAAATACACACCGACTGGCGACAAAAAATCATGCAAGGCGCGAAAGACCAAGGTTTAGACATTACCTTTACCTCAGCAGTCACTGAACATGAAGCCAGTGATGCCGCCGGTGACGTACTCGGTAAAAATGACAATGGCTTCTGGCGCGACCATCAGTCATCAAAGGTAAATGCGATTCGCACCAAAAACATGATTCAAAAATGCGATATTGCTATCATTCGTTTTGGTGATAAATATAAGCAGTGGAACGCTGCCTTCGATGCCGGCTACTGCGCGGCTTTAAGCAAGCCGTACATTACCCTTCATGCTGAAGATATTATCCATCCGCTAAAAGAAGTCGATGCGGCGGCAATGGCATGGGCGCAAACGCCAGAGCAAGTTGTTGAACTGCTAAAATATGTTGTCAGTGATAGCTAAATCATAAATAATTGCCTGTAGATAAATTGTCAATGACTGGCATTTTATCTGTCAGTCGTCTGTTTTTATTTATCGCTCATCGCTATATTTTGTGCTGCAAAGCTGCTATAACTAAATAGATTGTAATCAAAAATATGATAGGACAATTTATGTCATTGCCAACTGCCTTATTCAAATCACTTTCACGCATCAAAAAAGACCTAAAAGAAGATATCGATGCGGTATTTAACCGTGATCCTGCTGCGCGTAATAGTCTGGAAGTCATCTTGACTTATCCTGGCATCCACGCGCTCGTCCTACATCGCGGTGCCCATTATCTGTGGCAAAACGAGCAAAAGCTGGCGGCGCGAGTAATTTCTTATGGCTCACGCATCATCACAGGTATTGAGATACACCCTGCTGCCAAAATCGGTCGACGGTTTTTTATTGACCATGGTATGGGCATTGTCATTGGCGAAACGGCAGAGATTGGCAATGATGTGACCCTTTATCACGGGGTCACGCTTGGCGGTGTGTCATGGAACAATGGCAAGCGCCACCCTACTTTAGAAGATGGGGTTATCGTTGGTGCTGGTGCTAAAGTATTGGGGCCATTTACTGTCGGTAAAGGCGCCAAAATTGGCTCAAATGCCGTCGTAGTAAAGGCAGTACCAGCAGGTGCGACTATGGTCGGCAGCGCAGCTCGGATGATATCAGACCATCATGATGAAAAGGGCAATCCAATTGTCAAAAAAGTCGATGATGCCAACCAGCAAGAAAAAGTAGCGCAAGCTGCTTCTACAGATAATGGCATAGATAAAAAATCAATAGATGAAAAAGCCACCAACCGCTCAGTACGCGAAACTGCTTTTCAAGCTTATGGTATCGATCCAACCTCACAAGATCCTGTGGCTGAAGCTTTTGCTAAAATGCTAGAGCATATTCAACAATCAGAAAATCGCTTAGATCAATTACAAGCAGCGATGTGCAAAATCGATCCTGACTTTTGTAAAAAAGAATATGATAAATTATGCTTAGAGGATATCGATGTGATTGGTCGTGCTGATATGGATGAGATAGGCACTGAGCAGAAGTAATCTGCTAGCTGTCGTCTATACTGAATGAAAAGAGGCTAAACAGCCTCTTTTTCTATTTTAACCAATTGATAAATAACGCTTTACTGACTAGCTATTTAATAGACAATATTTATAAAAAAGATGAGTCAGGCTGCGTCAAAAACTCTATTTCTTCACTACTTGAAACCCGTCCCAAAATATCATTACAATGCGGATAACGACCAAAACGATCGATAATCACTTTATGTTTCAGCTCAGCATCGATAGTGTCTGCATTGCTATATTGCTTAAATAGCTTCTCTGCTTGCTGATGAATCAGTTTTGATTCGCTGTGCATATAAGGCATCAATAAAAACTTACGTTCATCCATCGTTTCAAGTGCCTCTAATGCACCGGCAGCCACCGCCTCTTGCGCGAGCGCGAGACTCATCGTATCTTGGGCAAAAGCCGCTGGCGTATCACGGTAAATGTTGCGCGAAAATTGATCCAATATAATAATTTCTGCTAAACACCCTTTTATGCTGCTTCGCCATGTATAAAATTCTACGGCGGCGGCTTGCTCAAGTATATCGCTGTACCGCTCTATTAATAATTGATCAAACGCTATATCTTTCTCAAAAAACTTCTCACTACCTGCCTCATCAAAACAGAAATTTAATATGTCGTTGTACATCATTTCCTCACTACATTATTCAAAAAAGTCAGCCAAAAGCATTATTCAAAGCTATGTTTAAAACTATCTTTTAAAAACATCAAGTATTGACTTTTGGTTTCATAATCACTAAGGAGTATTTAGCGATTCTGTCCTATACTCTTTCATTATTCATAACTAAAAAAAATAGGAAAACTTATGGCTCGTTTACAAGACAAAGTGATTATTATCACAGGTGCCGCTCAAGGCATGGGCGAGACTCATGCACGTTTGTGTATGCAAGAAGGCGCTAAAGTGGTCTTGACCGACATCAATGCTGATAAAGGCGACGCATTAGCAAAAGAGCTTGGCGATAGCGCTTTATTCATTAAGCATGATGTCACTAATGAAGACGATTGGGCGCAAGTCGCTAAAGAAACACAGGAAAAATTTGGTCGAATTGATGTACTGGTCAATAATGCAGGTATCACTACGCACAAATCTATTTTAGATACGTCAGTAGAAGATTATCGCAAGATTCTAGAGATTAACCAAGTATCGGTCTTTTTAGGCATGAAAGCAGTCATTCCAACGATGAAAGCCGCCAAACAAGGTTCTATCATCAATATTTCATCAATTAATGGCTTGGTTGGCGGCGCTATCGGCTATACCGATTCTAAATTTGCGGTACGCGGTATGACCAAAGCGGCAGCATTAGAGTGTGCCCCTCATGGCATTCGCGTGAACTCTATTCATCCAGGCGTCATCGCCACACCGATGATTATGCAAGGTGATACCAAAGATGCGGTTGAAGCATTTGCCAAAACTATTCCGATGAGACGTGTGGCACAGCCCGAAGAAGTCAGCAGCATGGTGTTATTCTTAGCGTCAGATGACTCAAGCTACTCGACGGGTTCAGAGTTTGTCGTTGATGGTGGTTTGACCGCACAGTAGGCGTAATAGTTAAAATTTTTAAATGTGATATAGGCTGGGCATTTTGCTCAGCTTTTATTTTGAGAGGTTTTAAGAAAAACACTAGGGCGTGTCTTCAATAACTTCTACTTATTTAGAATAGCATCTTGGCTGCTTCATGTGACCTTTTAAGAAATGAACTTTAATCAACTCCTCTACCCCTGCTCTTTCATGCGCTTTGAATGGGTAACGATCTGCCATTACAATCCAATTATATTCTTCAAAGTCTTTATTACTGCTTAGGCTATTTTTATTGATAAAGGTTTCTATCAATAGAATATCGATATCCATCGTAACTTTTTTTATTGGCGTCTGAGCTTCTGTTAGACGCTGTCTATGACAGTCACCTTCAAGATCTTTAAAAACCTGCTGTAACTGTTTCAGTGTCATTGGCTCTACCAAACGCAAATAAACGCACTGATTGGTATAATCGGGCTTTGGTTGCGCTTCGGTCGATGTAAAGTCAGGATTTTCAAATGCAGTAGATAACTGTATTTCCCCTAGCGCCGCTAGATCTTTTCGGACAAGCGGCAGATAATGCTCAGCTTGATAATTACTGCCTAAAGCCAATAATACTGCCGTCACAGACTGCGTTTGCAACTGTTCAGGCGTCTGCTTTTTTAGCGTTTCAAGACTCAAATCAGCCAAATTTTTATGCATATTATGCATCATCGTCCTTGCTTACAACTGGCTTATTTTCAATGACCGTTGCATAACGCGTGATCTGCACCCCAACCGCATCGGCTTGCTTTATAGCAGTGGGCTTAGCAATGCTTAAAGTGATTTTATGACAGCTATATTTGGCAAGCAACTTATCAGCAATTTGCCCCGCTAAATGCTCTAGCAACTGCGCTTTAATCGCTTGGCACCACGCGCTCACATCATCGCAAACCGCTTTATAATTCAGCGCATCATTGACATCATCTGAGATAGCCGCACAGCTGATATCTGTTTCAAGTGCTATATCAATCAGCAGCGGCTGCGTGATTGCGCGCTCCCACGCGTAAACACCGATGACGGCTTCCACTGTTAAGCCTTTAACGAATACTATATCAGATTCGGTATGAAACATGCTTTCATCCTTGTTTGCTAAATTTTAATTAGATTTTGAACTCAGGTTTTTTAATTGGTTTTCTGCAACGCCTCTTCACGCAAACGCGCAGCTTTTAGCGCTTTACTAGGGCGATGACGCCATAAGTCAATGCTGAATAATAACAGACCAAACCAAATCAGACCAAACACTGCAAGACGCTGTAAATCAAATGGCTCGTTATAATAGAACACCGCTAAGAAGAAGATAAAGGTCGGCGTCAAATAATTCATAAAACTTAAAATGCTATAAGCAACGAGCTTGGTAGATTTATTAAACAATAACAGCGGTATCAAGGTAATCGGCCCTGCGATCATTAGTAGCCAAATATTGGGACTAAACCAAAAACTCAATTGACTGCTGACCACATCCGCTTGCCAGAACCACCATAAGCAAATCGGCACCAACATCGTTGTTTCGACAAACATAGCATCGACTGCCGTCAAAGGCGTCTGCCGTTGAATGGTGCCATAAGTACTAAAACTAAAGGCTAAAATCAGTGATATCCATGGCAAGCTACCAATCATAACTACTTGAATGACCACGGATAATAAGGCGAAACCGATGGCAACCCATTGCAGCGTACGTAAGCGCTCTTTGAATAAAATCATCGATAGCGCAACGCCCACCAATGGTCCGATAAAATACCCCAAACTGGCTTCGAGAATGCGGTCGTGATTGACGGCCCATACATAAGTGAGCCAGTTGGTGGCAATAATCAAACCCGATATAAATGAGAACGCGATCCATCTCGGATTTTTCTTTAAGGTATCGATCCATTGCCAGCGCTTGGTGACTACCAACACGATAAGCAAGCAAGCAAACGTCCAAATAATACGGTGACCGATAATTTCGGTCGCATCGTAGGCGGCCAATTGTTTAAAATATAATGGAAACCCACCCCAGATAAAAAAGGCAATGAGGGCGGTGATGATGCCACGTCTGGTTGTTTTAATGGGCGTAACTGGTTTTTTGATGACGTTTTGGGTGGTCATAGTACAGTACAACTTTTTAGAGCAAAGCGCACTCTTGCCCCATATTAATTTTTATATCAATTCAATGGCAAAAGCGCAGGGTCACTACAGATAGGATACAAGTTAAAAAGCAATGCGCTCATGCCAATATAGGCATCAACACATTGCTAACGATAACAACTTTAAAAACAACATTTACATCAAGGCTGATAAGCAACTTTTTAGACTTTATTGAATGCTGTAGCCAGCATTTTACAAGTCAGCACTTTAAAGCTCAGTGTTGCAAAAGCCAATAATACTATTCAGCAAGTTAATATAGTTTGTGGTATTAAACCGTGGCATTATCAACTTTAATAGACATTCCAATGTGATTGGCAAGCTCTGCAAATCCTGGGAAACTGGTATTAACGGTTTCAACACCTTCAATAGTAATTTGCTTGGATGCACGTAAGCTGGCAATTGCAAAACTCATGGCAATGCGATGATCATGGTGCGAGGTAATATGACCGCCACCAAAGACAGGCTGGCTATTATTGACATTGCTATTTTGACCTTCAATGCCTTCGCCTTCAATGCCTTCGCCTTCAATGCCTTCGCCTTCAATGCCTTCGCCTTCAATGCCTTCGCCTTCAATGCCTTTACCTTCGATGCCTTTACCTTCGATGCCTTTACCTTCGATGATTAGCCCATCTTCCGTCACTGTACAATCAATACCCAGTGTTTGTAATCCTTCTGCCATGACTGCAATACGATCAGACTCTTTTACGCGCAGCTCTTTGGCACCAGTCAACACCGTACGACCTTGCGCACAGCTGGCAGCAATGAACAATACTGGAAATTCGTCAATCGCTAATGGCACTAAATGCTCTGGGATTTCAATACCTTTTAGGCTTGAGCTACGAATAGTGATATCAGCGACTGGCTCGCCGCCGACATGTGTCTCATTACTTAAGCTGATATCTGCTTGCATTAATTTTAAGATATCGATAATGCCCGTGCGTGTCGGATTAATACCTACTTGCGTCAAGGTAAGCTCGCTATTTTGGCTGATCGCAGCAGCGACCATAAAAAATGCCGCAGAGGATATATCAGCAGGGACAGCGATATCACCACCTGTGAGTTGCCCGCCACCGGTTACACTGATACGATTGCCATCAACCATTACGGGATAACCAAAAGCTGAAAGCATACGCTCGGTATGGTCTCGACTGACTTCCGGTTGGGTAACGGTTGTGGTGCCTTCTGCCCAAAGTCCAGCCAACAATAAGCAAGATTTAATCTGCGCAGAAGCCACAGGCATCTCATAATCGATGCCTTGTAATGGCTTACCGATAGTCGCTCGACCAGTGATACTAAGTGGTGCCGTACCACTATGACCCGTACTTTGAATGACTGCACCCATCTCGCGTAAAGGTGCGGCCACACGCTCCATTGGGCGCTTGTTCAGGCTGGTATCACCTGTCAACACGCTGTCAAATGATTGCGCCGCTAAAATACCAGCCAGCAGGCGCATGCTAGTACCTGAGTTGCCCATATACAATGGTGTTTTACTCGGTTTCAGACCGTTCATACCCACGCCATGGATGGTCAATTTGCCATTGTCTGGCCCTTCAATGGTCACGCCCATATCACGGAATGCTTGCAAGGTGGCAAGCGCATCTTCCCCTTCCAAAAATCCAGTGACATTGGTCACGCCTGTCGCAAGGCTGCCCAGCATAATGCTGCGATGCGAGATAGACTTGTCACCAGGAATGGCAATAGTGCCCAATACAGTATTGCTAGGAGTAATATTATAAGAAGCTGACATGGCAGAAGTATCCGTATAAGGGGTGCTGGCTAACATATGGCCAAAATGTCGCCGTGCGGCTTGCGCGCGGCCCAAAAGTCCCATCAGGGCGGTTGAATCTTTATCGATGATAAGCTGGCGCATGGTCTGTAGGTAAACGCCATACTCATCAAGGGCGCTAACAATCGCGCTTTCGTTGGCAAAAAATATATCGTGCCACATTTTAGGATCACTGGCAGCGATGCGGCTAAAGTCACGAAAGCCGCCCGCTGCATAGCGAAACATATCTAAATTATCATCATGGCTCGCCAATTGCTCAACCAAATTAAACGCGAGCAAATGTGGCAAATGACTGGTGTGCGCCAATATACGATCGTGGTGTTCCGCATCCATTGACATAACGTTTGCACCCACCGCTTCCCATAACTGCCGCAGCTTGGTAATCGCTACATTGCTTGTAGTAGGTAGCTCACAAATAATGACACTATGATTAACAAACAATGTCGCGCGTCTGGCATGATATCCTGAATTCTCAGCACCCGCAATCGGATGCGCTGGAACAAGACCTATAGGCAATGAGCCAAAGACGGCTTTGGCAGCGTCAATTATATTGACCTTGGTGCTACAAACATCAGTAATGATGCAGTCAGTGGCAAGTTGTCCATTATCCATCGCTGCTTTGATATCAATAAATACGGCTTGCACCGCTTGTACTGGTACGGCGATAACAATCAAATCACTACCAAACACTACTTCACTTAAGACAGCACTACCAGCGTCTAATAAGCCGTGCTGAATGGCTTCGTCGATGCTTGGTACATGTCTATCAACCGCCACCAAGCGCTCACTCAAACCATTGTCTTTAATGGCTTGGGCAAGGCTCGCACCGATAAGCCCTAGACCAATCACACAAATTTGTTTAAATAACGGCGGCTGAGTATTCATACACTGCATATTATTGTTTTGATTGCTTATGTTTTGATTGCTTATATTTTTTTGCTGGCGACTCACGGCTTTTCTCGTTAAACAAACTAGCGTCAGAATGACTAAAACAAGCCAACGCTAGTGTCATAAAAATGATTAATAAATTATTTACTTATCCAAAACGACCTAACATACTTCTGATCAATTATCAGTCAAGATTGAGCGCAGTGTATCAATCAGGCGCATATTTTCTTCTGCCACCCCTACTGTGATACGCAGCCAATGAGGTAAGCCATAGCCCTCTAATGGACGGACGATAACACCCTGCTCTAGCAATGCTTGATGAATAGAAGCAGCGGTGATGTCTTCCATCTCAACGGCTATTTCCACCATAATAAAGTTGGAATGCGACTTAATGAAACCCAACCCTAACGCGTCAAACTGCTTTTCTAACCAGCGCATTTGCTCATCATTCATCAGACGAGTTTTTTCAATAAAGTCTGAGTCAGCAAGTGCTGCAGCCGCAGCAGCTAAAGCCACTCTACTCACGTTAAATGGTTGACGGATTCGGTTGAGTAAGTCCGCAACAGCCACTGAGCTAAGCGCATAACCGACACGTAAACCCGCCAGTCCATAAGCTTTGGAAAAAGTGCGCACGATGACGACATTATCAAATTCATCTAACAACGCCCGATTATTACTCTCAGGGCTATATTCAATATACGCCTCATCTAATACCACCAATACCGAGCTTGGTATACTAGCCATAAATGCTCGTAACTCTTGAGGTTCAAGCTGCGTGCCAGTTGGATTATTAGGATTGGCGATAAAGACTATTTTAGTATTGGGGTTGTCTTGAACCGCTTGACTCATCGCTTTTAGATCATGACCAAAGCGATGGGCAGGCACTTCTATACCTGTCGCCCCTTGTATTTTAGCCAACATCGGATAAACGATAAAAGCATATTGACTGTAAACGATAGCATCGTCAGCACCAGCAAAACTACGCGCTAAAATATCAAGCAAATCATCAGAGCCATTGCCCAAAGTAATCTGCTCGACACTGACATCATTGAAGTCAGCCAGTGCTTGTTTTAGATAGTAACCGTTGCCATCAGGATAACGTGCCAACTGACCCAATTGCTCAGTAATCGCTAGCGTGACGTGCGGTGAGCAGCCTCTTGGGTTTTCATTACTGGCAAGTTTTACCACATCTGAGACGCCATACTCACGCGTCAACTCTTCAATCGGCTTGCCCGTTTGATAAGGCACCAGCTCTAAAATACTATCATAGGCAGGTACAAGCGGTGATAAATTTGACTCTACTGAATGAGATGACGGCATGATTTATCCTTAGATATGATTTTGGCAAGTGATGTGACCCATTCGGCGTTATATCGTTGGTTCAATTTCAAAGCGAGTCAAGGGGAACCAAGGCAACCGAGTGCAGATGATTATGTGATGCTTTACGCGAGGTAAACGCCATGACTCTTTTACAGTAGAGGGACTATAGCACTGCTTTTGGATAAGAACCTAGAACGCGCACATCTTTTACCAATGGACGGATATCAGCGATAGCAGCGCTGACGTTTGGCTCGTCAATATGACCATTCATGTCGATGAAGAATACGTATGCCCACTTATTCGGACGCTCAGGACGGGTTTCGATACTGGTCATCGACACGCCATGATAAGACAAAGGCTTCAAAATCTCGATCAATGCGCCCGCTTTGTCATGTGCTGATACGACGATAGACGTTTTATCCTGACCTGATGGCGCAATCGCTTCATGACCGATGATAAGGAATCGCGTGGTATTGCTCGGGTTGTCTTCGATATTTGAATATAGCTTATGCAAGCCATATTCAGCAGCAGCCACATCACCTGCAATTGCCGCTGAATGCCATTCATTTTTCAAGCGGCGGGCCGCTTCGCCGTTGCTCGATACCGCCACGCGCTCGACATTAGGATAATTGACATCGAGCCAATGACGACACTGCGCTAGTGACTGCTGATGCGAGTAAATACGGCTTAAACCATCAAGTTTGGTATGCTCAGCGACCAAGAAATTCTGATGAATCGGCAGCTCAACTTCTCCAATTATCTTTAAGGTAGAAGACAAAAAGCCATCTAACGTATGGTTGACCACACCCTCAGACGAGTTTTCGACTGGCACCACACCATACATCGCTGTGCCTGCTTCAACTTCACGGAATACATCAGTGATGGTGGTCATTGGTACGGTATCAGCGGCTTTACCGAAATGTTTGAGCGCAGCAGCATGAGTAAAAGTACCTACTGGTCCCAAGAAAGCAATGCGCTGCGGTGCCTCTAAGTCAAGGCAGACCGACATGATTTCACGGAACAACCGCGCCATTTTGTCATCAGCGATCGGACCTGTGTTGCGTTCCATCACCGCTTTTAGCACTTGCGCTTCACGCTCAGGGCGATAAAAAATAGGATTACTATTGTCGGCAGTCGGGTTATTGACAATGTGTTGTTTCTTTACTGCGGCCACTTGCTGAGCCAACTTGGCACGGTTATTAATCAATGTCTGGATTTCGCAGTCTACTGTATCAATACTTTGGCGAATATCGTCCAAAAACGCTTTTTCAGTTGCAGTATCGTTAGCCCCTGCGATGGCTTGATTTAGCTTATCCATATTTTGCTCTGATGACTGCTCACTCATTACCGCCTATCCTTTTTCTAAAATTATTACTGAGTTTTTTTACTATTAGGTACTGCTTTTTAACTTTGAAGGCATTAAGTATTGCTAATTATCGACAACCAATCATCTCATTATTGAATCAGCACTCAATGACGGTCAGGGGTGTCAAGCATACTAGCAGTGATATTCGATAGGAATCACACTAAATAGCAAGCAGCCTCTCAAAAGCACCCTGTACTGCTAGCGTTGTCGTCTACTATTGCCGCATGTTAGTCACACACCAGCATGCAAATGTAGCAGCCAGATCGCTGACCCGCTCTACTATAACAAAAACTATCGACAGTGCCCATGTGTAAATGCGCGTAAATTCGTCAATATTGGCAAACAGAGGCAATATGGCAGCGATGTACGGCAAAACTATGAAGGAACATCCACTCAAAACTATGTTACAGTCTAAAACTGATAGCAAATAGCACTATAAAGTAGAAAATCGCCACGTAACTGAACACAATCTGTTTTTGATCAAAAAGGATATATGATGAGCGCATTACAACAGCTTCGTACCATGACCACCATTGTCGCTGATACTGGCGACCTTGCCGCCATTGCGCGCTTAAAACCTATCGATGCGACCACCAATCCAAGCCTCATTACTAAAGCACTCCTCCATCCTGACAACCAAGGCATGCTGTCAGAAACCATGAGTCGTCATAATGGCAATATAGATGCAGTGATTGACGCGCTAACCATTCAGGTTGGCTGTGATATTTTAGAGCTTATCCAAGGCCGCGTCTCTACCGAAGTGGATGCTCGTTTGTCTTATGACACTCAAGCGACGATTGATAAAGCCCTAGCATTTATGGAAGCTTACCAAAAAGCAGGGGTTAACTCAGAGCGCGTATTAATTAAGATGGCCGCGACATGGCAAGGTATTGAGGCAGCACGCTATCTTGAAACCCAAAATATTCACTGCAATTTAACGTTGTTATTTGGACAGCATCAAGCAATTGCCTGTGCGGATGCAGGCGTGACATTGATATCGCCTTTCGTTGGTCGTATTTTAGACTGGCAAAAACGCCAACAAAATCGTCAAAACGTGCCCGCTTCTGATGATATGGGCGTGCAGTCTGTAAAGCGCATTTATCAATACTACAAGCAGCATAACTATAATACGCAAGTGATGGGCGCAAGCTTCCGCTCGACTGAACAGATATTGGCGCTAGCAGGGTGTGATCTATTGACCATCGCGCCTGACCTTATCGACGCGCTGGCAGCGATGGATACTGAGGTGATACAGCAACTGTCACCTAGCATGTCATTAGATGTGGCTGACATGAAACGCGTGAGTCTAACGCGAGAGGAGTATAGTAGCGCCTATCAGCAAGACACGGTTACACAAGATTTATTACCAAAAGGTATCGATGGCTTTATTGGTGCTCGTGATGAGCTTGCTCAGATGTTAGCAGCGATGCGTCATTGATATGAGCGTCGAGCGTTATAAACGGTGATGAGTATGATCAGCACTTCACAAACCTCAGTCGCAGGTCATAAAAGAAATTTGCCTGCTAATAGTAAGTTGGCTATCATGGCTCACTTCTCACAACAAGAAGCAAGGCTTGATTATGAAACGGCTATCAGTGTTATTAGTGGGTGGTGTTCTAGCAGTCAGCACGCATGCAGTGAACTGGTCAAAAATATCAGAAAGTCCTACTGGATCAATTTTTAGCTTAGACTTGGACTCTATTGAAAGCTCCGACATCAATATCATAGACGAAAAAAGTGTCGAAAACATCACCGTATCTATCCGCAGAACATACCCTGCACAAAAAGATGAAACGAAAGTAGATAAGGAAGGTAAAGAAAAAGCGATTCATCATAGCGATCAGCAATTGCTCATCTCTTGCAAAGACGCCAGTTACTATAGACGCGCTTACGTTAACTATGATGCCAATAACAAGGTATTAGAATCTTGGCAATCAGAAAAACCCATATTAACCACCAAAGATTTTAAGATAACCAAGCCAAAAACGATTAGTCGCATGCTAATAGAACAGGCGTGTAAAACTTACCTTACCAGCAAGACAAGTAACGTACGTTAAGACAAAGCAAATACAGGCAATCAAAAAAGCGCGCTAAACTCATTCAGCGCGCTTTTTTGATTGCTTCATTTCACGCTATTCACTAAGCGTTGCCAGTTTTAAGCCTTTAAGACCGTATAGACAGGCACTGGAAATTCGCCATGCAAATCAACCAAATCTAGCAATACTAACGCCCCCACTACAGTATGATCTGCCGATTTACACAACTCATAAGCGGTGGTTAAAGTGCCGCCTGTGGCTAAAATATCATCGACCAATAGCACGCGCTCAGGCGGTAGATTGTTTTGCATCTCAAGCGTGTCCTTACCATATTCTAGAGCATACGCTTTATTGGCAACGGGCGGTGGCAGTTTACCGGGTTTACGTAGCAAAATCATCCCTTTGCCCAATCGACCTGCAAGCAAACTTGCAAAGACAAAACCACGCGCTTCAACTGCCCCTAGACAATCTACCTCATCCATCACCCCTTCAGGCAGTGCGGCGAGCAATGCATCTATCACCTCATTAATATGACTGCGCAGTAACGGCGTAATATCATAAAAATCAATGCCGACTTTCGGGAAGTCTGGTACTGTGCGAATCACTTGCCAAAAGGGATGATCCGTATTGAGCTTATTAGACGACTCATTTTCGACATTTTTAGATGTAGCGGCAGCATTTATGCTCATGGTAACCCTTAGCTTATATGACTTAGATAATGTAATTTAGATAATAATCTATCAACAATAAATGATGGCTAATACTGTGAATTTAGCGGCGCTTATTATAACATAATTGATAGAAATATCGCAGTTGAGCGCGTAAGCGTACAGGTGCTTACTGACAGACAGAAGACCTAAACCCCTTGATAAAAACCAATCAATCTCAATATACAAGTGTAAACTTAACGACGAAAATCACGGTTATATGCTAAACTATGTGCGCTTTTACAGTCTCATCTAGCGGCTGTGATTGTAAATATGAACGTTAAAAACACCCTGTAACACGGATTATAAACACTGATAATGCTCGATAGGACTATTTATGAAACGTTATGAATGTATCGTCTGCGGCTGGATATATGATGAAGCACTCGGCTGTCCCGAAGAAGGGATTGCCCCAGGCACCAAGTGGGATGACATCCCTGATGATTGGACCTGCCCAGAGTGCGGTGTGGGCAAGCTTGATTTTGAGATGCTTGAGCTGTAATAGACGACCCTCTAATTAGGACACTTCATGACAACATCGAATGACATCAAACCATCGGCAACACTACAACAAGACTTAGGTGGCTACCCTACTCCTGAGTGGCAAAAGTTTGGCGCGCACCAATGGCGAGACTCTGACCTTAGCAAGCATCTGTATCAATCAATGATTGATATCGGCGATGGCATTGAGCTGTGTGTTGAGGCAGGTGGCAATCCTAATAATCCACCACTGCTCATGATTATGGGACTTGGCTCACAGATGATATTTTGGCCAGATAATTTTATCAAGCGCCTTATTGATGCCGGGTTTTTTGTCATTCGTTTTGATAATCGTGATATTGGTCTGTCTTCTAAAGTGCAGATTGATGGACTACCGCGTATCAGTCAGCTAAAAATGATGATGCGCCTGCAAACCGGGTTGTCCAATAAAGGTACGCAAGTTGCTTATAATTTAACGGATATGGCAGAAGATACTGTTCGTTTGATTAAAGCATTGCAGTTGGGCAAAACCCATCTGATTGGCGCTTCGATGGGCGGCATGATTGCGCAAATCGTAGCGGCACGTTATCCAAGTTTAGTGCAGCGTATGGCGTTGATGTTTACCACGACCAACCGTGCATTTTTAAAACCACCGAAACCTAAGCAGCTATATACCCTGATCAACCGCCCTGAAAGTCATTCTGAGCGCGATATCGTGCGCCATAGCGTGTGGTTTATGAAGACAGTCGGTACGCCTGGGCATGTCAACGTACGTATGGTGCGTGAAATTGCCAAATTGCGTTATCAGCGCAACTTTCATCCGCTCGGCACGGTACAACAGCTCAATGCTATCTTGGCATCAGGCTCTATCAGCCGGTTTAGCAAGCAAGTCAAAGCACCGACTATCGTACTGCATGGTAGCGCAGATGGACTACTCCCCGCCTCACAAGGTCGTGTGGTTGCCAAGACCATTCCGAATGCCAAGTTTCATTTAATCGAAGGCATGGCGCATGATATTCCTGAATACTATCAACCTTATATGGTCGATTTAATCAGCAATCATTTATTAGATGAATAGTTTTAGTTGTCACACAATCCATAAAAAAGAGCGTAAATCCTACTATTGATTCATAGGTTTTACGCTCTTTTTTATGCTGGATATTTTACCTAGGTCATGTAGGTCTTTAGGTTTGAACACGCAGCTTAATCACAGCCCACTCCTGTGCCCTCTTTATCGATACACATTTTATTGCCGTTTTTTAGATTGCCAATCCACGCTTTACCACCAGTAAAGGTAAAGGCGGGTTTGCCTTGATAAAGATCACCAGCCGACACACCGCTATTGGCAAAGCGAAAAGGAATCACCAACTCGCCACCAAGATTAACAAAGCCCCAGTTTTCATCGATGCGTACGCCAGCCAAGCTTTCGGCAAAGGGACGCACCTCGTCAAAAGAATAGGTAATCATGGTCACATTATTATCATCGATAAACCCCCATTTGCCATCTTGCTGACGCGGTTGTAGCATCGTAAAACGATTGGGAAGTGTCTGGTTGGATGAGGATGCATTGCCATTAGCGCTGGCAGGTGCTCGTGGCGTCGTGGATTGCTCGTTGTTACTACCATTTGGGTCACTGGTCGTTTTACCGTTTTCATCAATCCAACTGATTGCTTGATTTTTACGTACACGGGCGACACCATTTTGGTAATCATCAATGTCACTAATCGCGGACGAAAATGGCACGATGGTTTTATTACTAGTAGTAATGACCCCATATTTACCATCCTGCTTTACCACGATACGCCCGTTAGAGACGGGACGCGCCCAACCCTGTCCTTCTTTAAGCACATCATACATCGCAGGCACTACTTCACGACCTTGCATATTAAGATAACCGACATGACCGTTGCGCAGTACAGGAAGTAAACCTGCCGATATCTTACTGGCATCAACTTTTTGATAACGTGATAAATCAACGACGCTTTTGCCCTTACTATTAATCAGAGCAACAGGCGCGCCGAAATCTTTTGTCGCCAAAAAATAGCCGCTATTTGCCGTACAAGCCACGTTTTTATAATAACTTTTTGGAATTTTGCAACTGGCCGCTTGTACGCTTGGCACCATAAATAGCGTAATAGCAAAGATGGCGATAGCAAAACCAGATATCAATGGTCGTTGTTGTAGGGATAATGAACGTCGCAACATAGATGAACCTAGGCTAATGATATTGAAGTACTTGAGGTAAAGACTAATAAGAAATATCCTGTTTTATTGTGCCACTACAGTGATTATAAACCACTAGATTAACAAATAGTGATATCCACGCCAATATCGTTCCTGTAAGGATGTCTCCACCATATATTCGTATTGTTATAGAGATTTTCTTATATGAGAGAAGCTTAAGGTCATCATTGATTTTATACCTAGCATATACAGAGATAAAACCTGATACAGCAATAATAAATCAAACAATAAGCATAAATGATGGTTTGACCATTTCATTTTAGCGTCAAAACCTAGACAATACGGCTTGTGTTAGCGTCAGTATTCATTGGCGTCATCGTTGATACAGTAAGATAAAATAATAATATGGATATAAGGACATTATATGGCGATTGCTTCTTCACGCTCTGCCTCTACTGGGTTGGTCATTGGTTGTATTATCTTTGGTCTGGGTAGTTTGATTGTCGCTCACGTTGATATTGGCAGTTGGGCAATGGCATTTTGGCGCTTGGCTATTTCAGGTGTCGTATTCGCTGTATTGGCCAAAATCATGGGACAGCGTCTACCCCGCTCAAGGCGCGCTATCTTTTATGGTTTATTATCAGGTGTCTTTTTAGGCTTAGATCTGGCGCTCTGGCACGAGAGTATTTATGCGGTCGGCCCTGGCATCTCAACTTTATTGAATAGCCTACAGATTTTCTTTTTAGCCGCCATTGGGTTTTTATATTTTAACGAACGCCAATCTATATTGCAGCTCATCAGTTTATTTTTAGCCATGTTTGGTGTGGCCATGATAGGCAGTCCTGAGTTTGCGCATAACAGCGCCGCCACTTGGGGGTTCATCACTGGTATCGTCTCAGGGGCAATGCTAGCGGCATCAATGACTTTTATCCGTAAGACCCATGATACTGAACCCACACCCATATTTATGCTGATGCAGCTGATTAGTATCGGTGGTGTATTGGCGATGATTATTCCTATGTTTGTGTTTGATAGGGGTCATATTTTGCCAAACACTTGGTCTGAGATTGGCTGGGTGCTCATCTACGGCACGGTGATGCAGTGCTTGGCGTGGGGACTAATTGCCTATTCCATTCCTAAGCTGTCTTTGGCGTTAACTGGATTATTATTATTATCAGAACCCATTGCTGCATTGGTCATTGATTATAGCTGGCTGGACAAACCGATTAATAGCTTACAGTGGAGCGGTGCTCTGTTGACCATGTTTGCAATCTATTTGGGTTCACTGAAACCTAAGCCGCGCGCCCTACGACGTTATCGGTTTTTCTCAAAATTTTATAAGCGAGACTACAAGTAGCTTTTATTCTGCATTTTTATCGTGCACTTGCTGCCACTCCATAAAAAGCGCCCATGCTACCTATAGCATGGGCGCTTTTTATGGAATGATATACGCTGTTACCGTCATTAACTGATAGGTATAAAACCTCAGCATCATAAAAGCTGATTACTTAGCCAATGATTGATGAGTGGCCTTCGCTTCAGATCCTTGGTTAAATAACGCATTTAAGACAATCGCTGCCAAAGTCGCCGTACCGATACCGCCCAAATCAAAGCCGCCTAAATGCAAACTAAAGTTACCCGTACCCATAATAACGGTCACGGCCGCGATAATTAGGTTACTGTTTTTACTAAAGTCGATACGACTGTCTATCCAAATTTTGACACCTGCAATAGCAATCAAACCAAACACCACAATGGACGCACCGCCCAATAAAGCGGCTGGTATCGTCTGAATGATGGCACCAAATTTTGGTGATAGTCCCAATAAAATAGCAACCACACCTGCCACGACAAATATTGTTGTGCTATATACCTTAGTCACCGCCATCACACCGATGTTTTCAGCATAAGTCGTCACACCAGTACCGCCAAACCCTGCTGAAAAAGTGGTTGCCAAACCATCAGCAAAAAATGCTCGACCCATATAAGGCGTTACACGAGCTTTGGTCATACCTTCGACAGCCTTAAAATGCCCTAAGTTTTCAGCCACTAAAATAAAGGCCACAGGCGCAATCAGAATAATAGCACTCATCTCAAAGCGAGGCGTATGGATACTAGGTAAGCCAAACCACGAAGCAGCTGCCACACTACTAAAGTCAATCGCTGCGCCAAAACCCATGACGTTGGTCATGATAAAATAGGCAAAATAGGATAATATTAAACCAACCAATAATAACAGACGACGCAGCATACCGCGTGTAAAAACAGCCACACCACTGATGAGTAATACGGTCAAGGTAGCCATCCAAGCATCAAACTGATTGGCAGACACCCCTTGAATGGTCACTGGCGCTAAATTAAGACCAATAATCATCACAATAGCACCAGTAACGATAGGCGGCATCAAACGCTCAATCCAGCCAGTACCCGTTTTCATCACCAGCAGCCCAATTAACGCATAAATGATACCGCAAGCCATGATGCCGCCCAAAGCGACATTCAAATTACCATTGAACCCTGCGCCTGCATAAGCTGTCACAGCGATAACAGGACCAATGAAAGCAAAACTTGAGCCCAAATAGCTCGGCATGCGCCCACCAGTGATCAGAAAGAACATCACCGTACAGATACCTGACATCAAAATGGCTAAGTTGGGATCAAAGCCCATTAACAGCGGCGCAAGCACAGTCGCACCAAACATCGCAAAAGTATGCTGTACACCTAATAGCAGGCTTTTTGACGGTGGCAAATATTCATTGATACCGACCGGATCACGATCTAAATCGCCTTGATACGGACGCCATGTCGGAAACCAGCGTCCATTTTCAAAGTCTGGATTGTACGGAGGACTGATCGCCGCAGCCTCTAATCCATGTTCAGCAGATGGTGCTTGAGCGCTGTTTTCTAAAGGCGAGGAAGGGTCTTTTTGAGAGGGCATACACGCTTGTCCTATGTAAACTGGGCTAAAATAATAGACAACAGTAAATGAAAAATAAAAATTGAGTTAAATCAGAGCATCAATCGGCAAGAATATGTGGCTAGAAATTACGATAACGAGTAAAATCCGCATCTTTTCATTTATAATATGTCGCTCTGACTCATTCATTTATGTTGCAATATGGCAAACCAAAAGTATTATTTGGTATGATGACCATGTTTTGGTAGATGTATGTGGTCGGATATGTTTAACTAAAAAATGGTTATGGTCGCTTATGACTCAGTGTACTCTGCCGCGACAATCAACTTACAGGATGTTACATAGCCATTAGCTCCGAGCATGATAGCGGAGTTTCAAAACAAATAAAAGTTATTATTCAATCACCATTTTTCCTCTTTTGCGTTAATACTTCCATGGGCGGTGCTTCCTCTACACCTTTGTCGGTGCTATAAGCGAGAGCTTCCTGTTATATTCTCAATGAAAGTGCCTAAAGCAGCTATACAACATGTTAGTGCACTTAAAAAACTTGGTAAGTTATTATGATTAGTGTTTTTGATTTATTTAAAATTGGTATTGGCCCATCAAGCTCACACACGGTAGGACCCATGGTCGCCGCCAATCTTTTTTTGGGCTCATTAACTAAGCAAACAGAGCTGACGGCTATTACAGGTGTTGAAATTGAGCTTTATGGCTCTTTGGCAGCCACAGGCAAAGGGCATGCAACCGATACTGCTATATTGTTAGGGCTGCTTGGGCATGCTCCTAGTACGATCGATACCCGTTTGACCAGTCAATATTTGTCACCGATTTTTTCAGACAAACAGCTCAATATAGCAGGCACGCATGTTATTGCCTTTGAGACAGAGCGCGATATTCATTGGTATGACGAAACCGTTTTACCCTACCATCCTAATGCCTTGACTATCCGTGCATTATTGACCGACGGCAGTCATTATCAACAAACCTATTATTCGGTAGGTGGCGGCTTTGTTATCAATGAAGAAGATGCCACCAATCCGGATGAAGATAACGCCACGCCGACCATTGACGCCATTCCTTACCCCTTTAATAGCGCCGCAGAATTGCTGGAGCAATGTCGTCAACACCACTTAAGCGTTAGTGAATTGGTATTGGCAAATGAATGTCATTACCGCAATCAATCAGAAGTTTTTACTTATTTAGACTCTATTTGGGAGTCAATGCAGGACTGCGTGACGCGAGGCTGTCAAAACAGTGGCATATTACCTGGTGGCTTGGATGTGAAACGCCGTGCCCAAGCATTACATCTACAGCTGTGCGCCGAGAAAAACCAACCCATTACCAAAAATGACAAACTCGCTGCCATGGACTGGATTGATTTATATGCCTTGGCGGTCAATGAAGAAAATGCCAATGGCGGAAATGTCGTCACTGCCCCCACCAACGGTGCAGCAGGTATTATTCCTGCGGTCATGCATTACTATCGCGACTTTTTATCAAGCTATAGCCAAGATGGTGCACGCAAGTTTTTGTTAAATGCGACCGCTATTGGCAGCTTAATCAAACAAAATGCCTCCATCTCTGGCGCTGAAGTTGGTTGCCAAGGTGAAGTTGGTTCTGCTTGTGCCATGGCAGCTTCTGCATTGGCAGAAATCTTAGGCGGTGATCCAGCTAAATGCCTTAATGCGGCTGAAATTGGTATTGAGCATAACTTAGGTCTGACATGCGACCCTGTTGGCGGTCTAGTGCAAGTGCCTTGTATCGAGCGCAATGCCATGGGCGCCGTCAAAGCTGTCAATGCGGCGCGACTTGCTTGCCGTGGTAACGGACAGCACTTTGTCTCTTTAGATAAAGTGATTGAAACCATGAAAGTCACTGGTGCGGATATGCTAGATAAATACAAAGAAACCTCACGAGGCGGTCTTGCCGTTTATGCAGACAATCGCATCCCTACTGCCACTCATGGCGTCAGTGTAAAATATAGTCAGTGCTAACATAACGATTGTTTAATATAGCTTATCCTGACATCACACTCCCAAGTATTTTCTGAAATAAAAAAAGACCCCTAATATAGAATTAGAGGTCTTTTTTATTCTGGTTAAATATGCTCGTTAACTAGACATACTCAATGATTCATTACTCAGCTGTTTTTGAAACCACTTCGTTTAGAATCCAAACTGGCTTAGCCATGTTAGTATTTTCATCCATCATGACTTCTTGGCGAACATCTAGAACATAACGATAGTTTGGCTCATAAGTAAAGCCCTGAATATTGCCGTTTAAAGGTGTGTAGTTTTTCTGATAAGTCTGACGATACTGTAAGCATTCTGCTTCAACCTTAGTACCCTCAGCTGTTGACAGCTCACAGACGGCTTTCAGTGGTGCTACTTCTATTTTAAAACTTGGAATGTTAACCACTTTAACATTCATAGGTTGCCCATCGACAACCATCGTACGTTCGTTATCCATACCCATGGTAGAGCAACCTGACAGGGCAAAGGCGGTCATTACTGCTGCAAGTACTAATTTTTTCATTATTAAATCCTCAGTTAATGGTTATAAATACATTATTGATGGTTTGAGATTATTGTTTTGGACACATCATGCTGGTAAATATATTTTAAAAATATCAGTCAATTTTTGCGATGGGTGTAATACTACTGTCGATATTGAGCCAAGCAAGAGTATTCACCTGATTTAGCTTTACCGAATAAACCTATTACGTCTCAATAATGTCGTCTATTGTTTGTTTACTGAGGTCAGTATAGAGCGCAACTCGTCTTCTGCTCTATAACTGCTTTGTAAAGTAACGTCAGCTTTTGCAACTGTTGTTAATCGCGCGTATTGAATAGTAAAGTAAATTGATACTGAGCAAAATTTACACATCAAAAAGCCAGAGTAATAGTCACTCTGGCTCAGTTATTCATTAAACAGTATTTTACTTAGCTGACAGTGATAACCCTTAACTACGATAATCCGCATTAATTTTGACGTAGTCATAGGACAAATCACAAGTATAAACGGTGTCGCTGGAATCACCGCGAGCAAGATCGATATGAATGGTAATCTCGGGACGACTCATGACTGCTTTGCCCGCTTCTTCTGTATAGCTAGGCGCGACGCCACCATTCTGGCAAATCATGACTTCATCGAGATAGACATCCACTTGTTCCGTATCCAAGTCTTCGATACCAGCATAACCAACCGCCGCTAAGATACGACCCCAGTTGGCATCGCTAGCGAAGAACGCGGTTTTGACCAACGGTGAATGCGCGACCGCATATGCCACATCGCAGCACTCTTGCGTGGTCTTGCCACCAGTGACGTTGACGGTCATAAACTTGGTAGCACCCTCGCCATCACGTACGATTAATTGCGCCAGACGGACAAACACCTCGGTCAAAGCCGAAAATATAGCCTGATAATGCGGATGTTCTGGACTATCAATGATATCTGAGCTGGCAGCACCCGTGGCTATCAACACACAGCAATCATTGGTTGAAGTGTCGCCATCGACAGTGATGCGGTTAAAAGACTGCTCATTAATGGCACTTAGCATTTCTCGTAATAGGTCAGCAGCAATATTGGCGTCAGTTGCCACATAACCTAGCATGGTTGCCATGTTAGGGCGTATCATGCCTGAGCCTTTTGACATGCCGGTAATATGATAGCTGCTACCCGCCACGTCGATTTTTTGGCTAGCGAGCTTCGGAATCGTATCTGTGGTGCGAATACCATTCGCCGCGGCAAGCCAATTGTCAGCCCCCAAATTGGCAAGTGCATTATCTAAGCCCGCGATGATCGCATCGCTATTTAATGGCTCGCCAATGACACCGGTCGAGAATGGCAATATTGCATTACTATCCACGCCAGCCTTACTCGCCAGAGAGGCACAGATATCAACGGCGCGACGTTTGCCATCAGCACCCGTCCCAGCATTAGCATTACCTGTGTTAGTGACCAAATAACGCGGACTCATCTTGGCAAAATGCTCGCGCAATACCCTTACAGGCGCTGCACAAAAGGTGTTTTTGGTGGTCACAACCGCAGTGGTCGCGGTATCAGCGATCTCAATCAGTACTAAATCATCTCGGTCTTTATAGCGTACGCCTGCGGCAGTGGCGCTTAGCTTGATTCCTTCGATAGGATAAATAATATCAGGTACTGTAACATTTCCGACTGCCATGGTTTAATCCTTATTGTGAAATTTTTATCATTATTTATAACGGTTGATGCGATAAATACTGAGGCGCGTTGAGCCTTCAACCATGAGGCTACTGCTGCTGAAGTATCAAACACGACCTATATAAATACTACCGTTTTTTTAAATCAAATGCCGACCAAATTGGCGCATGATCAGACGGTTTTTCCATCGCCCGTAGCTCATAACTAATACCAGCATCAACACAGGCCTCAACAAGATCCGAGCTGCACAAAATATGATCGATACGCAAGCCACGTTTCGGCTCATCATTGAACCCACGGCTGCGATAATCAAACCAGCTATATAGCTCTGTGCTCTCTGGATAATGTAAGCGATAGGTATCTGTCAGCTCGCGTGACATCAGCGCCGCATACCACTCGCGTTCTTCTGGTAAAAACGAGGTCTTTCTATTTTTCAACCAGCGCTTAGCATTGACGTCGCCAATGCCAATATCAGTATCTTCTGGGGCAATATTCATATCACCCATGATTATGAGCGAGCGACCTTCTGCTTTTAGGGTATCGATATACGCCATTAAATCTGCATAATAAGCGCGCTTCATCGGGAATTTGGTCGGATGATCTTGGCTTTCGCCTTGTGGAAAATAGCCATTAAGCACATCAATTTCACGATCGTCAAAATCATAACGGGCATGGATAAAGCGTTTCTGTGCCTCAGCATCTTCACCAGGAAAACCCTTTTGCACAAATATAGGTGCAACCTTGGATAGTAATGCCACGCCATAATGGGCTTTTTGACCAAAGTACTCTACGTGATAGCCCAGACTCTCTATGTTTTCTAGGGGGAATTGCTCATCATGTACTTTGGTTTCCTGTAGACCCATCACATCAGGATCGATCACTTCTCGCACGGCCTCAAGCTGATGTTGACGAGCGCGAATACCATTGATATTAAAACTGACAAAACGGGTCATAAATTATCCTATACTAATTGATGAAAATACGGTGCTAATATAAAGAAATGGGCTATGAAAGTGCATAATCCACTATCATAACAGACGTCGACCGACCTAACTGTTGCGCGCCCTGATATCTTAAGCTAGAGTAGTTGTGGTTAATATGGCTACTATCAAATTTTGGCCATCGAATCATGAACATCGAACAATATTTATTAAAACAATGACCGAGCATCTTTATGATAAAAAATAACAGCAAAAATACAAACACAGTGGCAAGTGTAGACGGCGAATATACGCCATTGTTTACCAAAAATTATAATGTCTATATTAACCATACTGATGCAGGCGGTATAGTCTACCATGCCAATCATTTGGTGTTTTTTGAAAACTGCCGCCGTGATTGGTTTGGGGAACTGAATTTAAACGGGTATTTTTTGCAGACTGACGATGGAGAAATCCAGCATTTTGTTGTCAGTCAAGCAGACTTGCAATACAAAAGAGCTATTTTGTTAGATGAAGTCATCAGTGTGCGCATCGATAAAGTCGAGTTAAAACCTGCCAGCATTATCTTTTACCAGAGTATTTATCGTAACAGCCCAGACAGCCTTTCTTCTGATTATGCTAATAGCAATGCTAATGCTAGCAGCTTATTAAGTAGTGGCAAAATTGTCATTGCTTGTGTGCAAAACCAAGTCAAAACCAAACCGCTATCCAATAGTAAGGCAGATACTGCGGTTGCTAGTGCCACGCCCATGCGCCCTATTCGTGTTCCAAAGCATTTACGCGATGCCATTGAGCAAGCGATCCACGAGCAGTTGAATGCTTAGTGGTTGGATAATTAGTAGTTAGATACTTAATGGTTAGATACTTAATGGTTAGATACTTAATGATTGGATACTTAGTGGCTGAATAATTAGCGATAATGACTTATGCATCTCCATAATAACAAACCGATACTGATATTAGAGAATATTCAGGTACACAGTAAACGTACAGCCAGCATACCTGCCTATAATGAGAATAAGGTTGGCGATAAAAATATTAATGACAAAAATATGGAGGCCACAGAAGCCACAACATCTGCGCTATCTACCATTTGTCAAAGATGGATCGGCAAACTAAGACCAAACCCTGTCTCTCAGCCAATCATACCGGCTCGTCAAAGATTATTAATCGATGGCGCCACAGGCAAGCTGTTAGCAGGTCAAGTAACTGTGTTAACAGGCGCTTCTGGTAGTGGTAAATCGGTATTATTACGGGTATTGGCTGGGCTATTGCCCATGAGTAGCGGCAATGTGTATTTGCGCCGTGATGACGGATCAACCAGCAGTGCTTACTATAGTATCCATGATACTGCACCGATACAGTGGCGCATGAATGTTGCCCTACTCGCACAGCACCCACAATTATTAGAAGGCAGTGTACTTGAGAACTTGCAAATGCCTTATCAGCTACAAGCGCATCAGCACCTTGACTTTGATATCGACTGGCATATCGCACAGCTTGAGCAATTGCAACGCAGCGCTGACTTTTTACAGCAAGAAATCTATCATCTATCGGGCGGCGAGCGGCAACTGGTCAACACGTTACGTCTCTTACAATTGAACCCACGGGTGTTGTTACTAGATGAGCCTACCGCGGCCCTAGACAGTGACACATCAGCCCAGCTCGTCAATCTACTCATGAACTGGTTACAGGCAGATAAGCAGCGTACATTACTGTGGGTAACTCACGATACACAAGACATCATGCCATTAGCCGATCAGCATTGGCAGATGCAAGCAGGGGTATTAACTGAGATATTCTAACGTTGAGTTAAGACTGTCATGTCACTCTTTAAGATGACTTTTCTTAACAAATTCGCATTAACGTCTATCTTATATTCGTCAGTTTATATAATGAGCCACTATGAGCGGTACAGATGATATACAAGTATTTTTAACTTACAGTGATATTGCCCTTGCCAGCAGCTTAATTATCATCGTTCTTATTATCTCTTGGCGGCTACGCTTACAGCTGACCAAAACGCTGTTAATCGCGGCTATCCGCACGGTGCTCCAGCTTAGTTTTATCGGTTTAATATTGGCATGGATTTTCGCTCGTGAACAATGGTATGAAGTCCTGTTAATTTTGACCATCATGACCTTGATTGCAGGCGCTGCTGCCAAAAATCGCGTCAAACGTAGCTATAAAGGTTTGTTAAATGACACTTTGCTGGCAGTAAGCGCTTCGGCTATATTAGTCACTGCGATAGCCATCATGATTATTTTAAAGGTACAGCCTTGGTACACACCGCAATTCGTTATTCCTATATTGGGGCTAATATTGGGCAATTCGCTCACCGCTATCTCATTGACCAGCAACCAGTTGATTGAATCCTTTCATGAGCAGCAAGGACGTATAGAGATGATGCTCAGCCTATCTGCTCGCCCATTTGAAGCAGTGCATGAACCAATACGCGCCGCCATTGTCAATGGCATGACTCCAACGCTGAACTCTATGCTAGTCGTCGGTATCGTTAGCTTGCCCGGAATGATGACGGGTCAAATATTGGCTGGCGCTGACCCCACTCAAGCGATTCGCTATCAGATAGTCACTATGTTTTTGATATGTGTGAGCAGTACGCTCGGCTGTACAATCAGCGCTTTACTCATTTATCGACGCTTTTTTAATAAAAACAAGCAGCTGATATTACCTCAATAATTGAGCATAACTGCATTCAGTTGGAGTGCTGACAAATCTCTAGTTGATATATTGATGTTGGCTATGATAATTTTCTTGCTTAACTCATTAATTTCTATACTTATTAAGTGACGAATAGCGTATCTTAAGTGACAAACAGCGCATCTATCTAATCACGTGAAATTCCATAAAAATCATATTTTTCAGCTTTATTTATGCACTGCTCAGTATTTCATACTAGTATAGTATTTGATGACATTCATGCTACTGTATTGCTTAAATGTATCGTTATTTTCTGATACCTTAGTGTTAGATAACAGGTAGAGCTTATTTAAGAGCAAAAATGCTTTTACAATTAAGCGATCTGTTCGTTCAATTGACGTCATTATCCTTTAATAATGATTAAGTCGTTTTGTACTATAATAATAAAACCTAGCAGCCAGTCAATAGATAAGGATATTATCACGCTCAGCGGCAAACGGTTTACGTCAGCGCTGATGTGTTTTATTGACACGGATATGACTGCTTTACGAGAGAATTCACCCTATTTTAAACTTCAAGGACGCTGACTATGACGCCGAATAAACCTTGGCTTGCCCATTATCCTAATGGTGTACCAAAAACTATCAACCCCGATAGATATAGCAGCATCATGGAGCTGTACGAAGAATGCTTTGAGCGCTTTCGTCTGCACCCTATGAGTATCTGTATGGGCGTGACCCATACCTACGATGATGTTGATAAAGCTTCGATTGCCGTTGCTGCATGGTTGCAGGCGCAGGGGCTGCCTCAAGGCAGTGTGGTTGCACTCATGATGCCAAACGTGCCGCAATATCTGCCAACGATGATTGGTATTTTGCGAGCGGGTTATGTGTGTACCCCAGTTAACCCACTTTACACTGGTCGTGAATTACGCCATCAATTAAATGATTCTGGCGCTCAGGTTATTTTTGTGGTTGATAACTTTGCTCAAGCGCTCGAACAAGTCATTGATGAGACCAATATTAAGCGTATTGTCCTATCAAAAATGGGCGATATGATGGGCTTAAAAGGTATCTTAGTGAATACCATCATTCGTCAGGTCAAACGCTTAGTGCCTAAGTACAAGTTAAATGACCCTAAACACGAAGTGACCAAGTTTCCTGATGTGCTGAAGAAAGGCAAAAGCCTGCCGTTCCACAAACCAAAAATGCAATTAGATCAAAAAGCATTTTTACAGTATACAGGTGGCACAACAGGACTATCTAAAGGGGCCATCTTAACGCAGCGTAATATCGTCGCCGCGGCGATGCAATCAGAAGCATGGACCAAACCGATTACGTCAGAGATTAATGAGGTCTATATCAATATGGTGATGGCGCTACCGCTCTATCATATTTTTGCCTTTATGCTCAGTCTACTCGGCATGCGCTCAGGCTACACTTTTATCTTGATACCTAATCCACGTGATATACCAGGATTTATTAAAACGCTGTCAAAACAGCCTTTCCATATATTGCCAGCGGTGAATACCTTGTTTAAAGGCTTACTTGATCATCCAAACTTTAAAGAGTTAGACTTTAGCTCATTACGTATCTCACAAGCAGGTGGTATGGCAGCAACTGAGCAGACAGCTGCTCGCTGGTTAGAAGTCACTGGTTGCGCCATGATTGAAGGTTGGGGTATGACAGAAGGGGTCGCTGTAGGTACCGCTAACGTCATCACTGATCGCAAGTTCAACGGTACGATTGGTGTCCCTGTTCCTAGTGTCGATGTCATTGTCATCGATGATGAAGGCAAGCGCGTTGGTGTCAACGAAGCTGGTGAGATGTGTGTAAAAGGTCCTAACGTAACCTCAGGTTATCTTAACAGAGACAGTAGTGATGACTTTACGGCAGATGGCTACTTTCGCACTGGCGATATCGTCAGCATGGATGAAAAAGGATACTTTAGATTATTAGACCGTAAAAAAGACATGATTTTGGTTTCAGGCTTTAATGTCTTCCCAAATGAGGTTGAATCAGTGATGCTAGATTGTGATGGTATTATTGATTGTGCGGTGATCGGCATTCCCGATGAGCATCAAGGTGAAGCAGTCAAAATTTATATCGTTCCTGCCGATAACAATGTCACCAAGGACGTCATTAAAGAATTTGCATTGGACAATATGACTGGCTATAAATGCCCGCGTCATATCGAATTTGTCAGTGAGTTGCCAAAGAGTAATGTGGGTAAAGTATTACGTCAAAAACTGCGTGAAAAGCATATGTCGGACAACCCACAATTGTAAATAAAGAAATCATTATCAAAAGCGTTTTACATCATATGTAGAGCGCTTTTTTTATGTGAATCTATAATTCTTATACAGAAAATAATTGCTTTGTAACTACAATGTTAACGCTTTCACGTAATAATTTTTTTACAAAACAGATGATTGGTATATTGATTCACAAATTTCCAAGGAAAATACCGTTCGCACCTTGTTGCTAACCGCTTATCCTCTATGCTGTTACAACATATATTTTTTGCTTTATCAAACTTAATTATAAACTATCAAGTTCTTGTATAAAAATAACAATATCAATTGTAGTTATGTTAATGTGTTGCCAAAATAAGTCACGCTATTTTTTATTAGTGTGAGTCGATAGTCGTTCAATTCAGATCAGTTTATGAGCAAGTGGTGCTTTCTTAGTAAGGATAATAGTAACCAGCTGTTTACTGTATTTAGAGCACTGCTTTTTATAGCGAAATGAGCTTGTAGTTAAATAATTTATATAGAGGTCACCGTATTTTAGCAGTCTGTGGATCGATAGCACGCGACAATCCATTGCTCTCAAGGCGATGATTTATATTGTTGACAAGGATGTGACTACTCTTTTATATAACCTTAACGTATCACAACATTTAAGGACGCTAAGTATGACAGTAGATAAGCCTTGGCTGGCGCAATATCCAGAAAACGTACCCAAGACCATTAATCCTGATCAATATGAGAGCCTCATAGAGCTGTATGAGGAATGTTTCAATCGTTTTCGTATGCATCCTATGACTATTTGTATGGGGGTCACTCATACTTATGGTGATGTGGATAAAGCCTCACTTGCCGTTGCCGCATGGTTACAAGCGCAAGGCATTCCTAAAGGCAGTGTGGTCGCACTCATGATGCCAAACGTGCCGCAATATCTGCCAACGATGATTGGTATTTTGCGAGCGGGTTATGTGTGTACCCCAGTTAACCCACTATATACCGGTCGTGAATTACGCCATCAATTAAATGATTCTGGCGCTCAGGTTATTTTTGTGGTTGATAACTTTGCTCAAGCACTTGAACAAGTCATTGAAGAAACCGACATCAAGCGTATTGTCCTCTCGAAAATGGGCGATATGATGGGGCTAAAGGGTATTTTGGTCAATACGGTTATCCGTCAGGTCAAACGCTTAGTGCCTAAATATAACCTGAATGACCCTAAATACGATGTGACCAAGTTTCCTGATGTGCTGAAGAAAGGCAAAAACTTGCCTATCCAAGCACCAAAAACCACACTGCAACAAAAAGCAATTTTGCAATATACCGGTGGAACGACTGGTTTGTCGAAAGGCGCTGTTTTGACTCAGCGTAACGTTGTCGCCGCTGCGATGCAGTCAGAAGCTTGGTACCGCCCTATCACCTCAGATATTAATGAGGTCTATATCAATATGGTGATGGCGTTACCGCTTTATCATATTTTTGCCTTTATGCTGACCCTGTTAGGCATGCGCTCAGGTTACACCTTTATCTTGATTCCTAACCCACGCGATATGCCGGGCTTTGTTAAAACGCTATCAAAACAGCCGTTCCATATATTGCCAGCAGTGAATACTTTGTTTAAAGGCTTACTTGACCAACCAACCTTTAAAGACTTGGACTTTAGCTCGCTACGCATCTCACAAGCAGGTGGTATGGCAGCAACTGAACAAACAGCGGCTCGCTGGTTAGAAGTCACTGGTTGCCCGATGGTCGAAGGTTGGGGGATGACTGAAGGGGTTGCAGCTGGTACCGCTAACGTCATCACTGATCGCAAGTTTAACGGTACGATTGGTATACCAGTCCCTAGCGTAGATATTATTGTCGTTGATGATGAAGGTAATCGTGTCGGCTTACATCAAGCTGGCGAGATGTGTATTAAAGGCCCAAACATTACCTCAGGCTATTTTAATAAAGACAATAGCAATGACTTTACTAGCGATGGTTACTTCCGTACTGGCGATATCATCAGTATGGATGAACAGGGCTATATCACTTTACTTGATCGCAAAAAAGATATGATTTTGGTTTCAGGCTTTAACGTCTTCCCAAATGAAATCGAGTCAGTCATGCTAGATTATAAAGGCATCATTGATTGCGCAGTGATCGGTATTCCTGATGAGCACCAAGGCGAAGCAGTCAAAATTTATATCGTTCCTGCCGATAACAATGTCACCAAGGACGTCATTAAAGAATTTGCATTGGACAATATGACTGGCTATAAATGCCCGCGTCATATCGAATTTGTCAGTGAGTTGCCAAAGAGTAATGTGGGTAAAATATTGCGTCAAAAGCTACGTGAAAAGCATATGTCGGATAATCCCCAAACCCTGTAGTGCATAGATTTTAGATTTTTAAAAAGAAGACAATAAAAAACCCTCAGCATTAAGGTTGAGGGTTTTTTATTGTCTTCTTTTTGACTTCATTGCTGTTGATACCAAAGCAATGAAGTCAAATAGTTATTAATTGACTTTATTGACCACTTGCAATGGTAAATGCTTCATTGCTTGACCGACAATAGACCACGGTAGACTTGGTACACAAGCTTCATCGACTCCAGCTTCAATCGCTGCAACGATGGATTTGGTGCCCGTATCTGCATCCACTTCAAACGGTAGTGGTTTGGCATTTTCATTAATTTCAGTACGGATATAACCCGGATAAATGGTCGAGACTTTAATGGGCAATTTGGTTAATAACATATCAGCACGAATGCCTTCTGCCAGATGAGCCAGACCCGCCTTACTTGCGCCATAAGCGGTCAAATGCTTAGGCAGTCCACGCATTGCTGACATGCTTGATATCACCACCAGATGACCGCTGTTTTGTGTGCGGAAAATATTCATCGCCGCTTCACATTGCGCGAGCGCAGAGACAAAGTTAATCTCAACGGTGCGGCGGTTGGTATCGAATCGCCCTTTACCAATACGGCGACTATCCCCGACGCCCGCATTGACCACCACACGATCGATATGACCAAAGTCAGTTGCGAACGCATCAAATACATCGAATATGGCATCATAGTCGCTGACATCTAATGCTCGATATTCAACACGAATATCAGGATACGCTGCCACTAACTCTGATTGTAGACTTTCTAGACGGTCGGTACGACGCGCGCAAATCGCCAAATTATAGCCAAGCTTAGCAAACAATCTTGCCATGCCTTCGCCCAGTCCTGAGCTGGCACCCGTGATTAATACTGTTTTACCACGACCAATCTGCTGCTTATTTAAACCTTTTAGGTATCGTGCGGGCTGAATTGCGCTAAATAGCTGATTTTTACTTTGTTTGGCGCTTTTGGTGACTAAATTGATCAATTTATTTTGCATAGAACGTCCTGTTTACATCCATATTATATGAAGTTGACAGTCTATAATATCGCAAATTGATAAGTGCGGCTTGTCTGTCATAAAAATACACAAAAAGTACTCAACAATTATCATAGCCGATTTTAATAACATAAAAATCGGCTACGTGTTTAGAGTGATCATTTTATCCTGATGTTAATCACGACTTAGTCATTGCTTAATTATGACCTTGATGTCTTACCACCATCACATGCTATGTTATCGCCACGTCACGAAGCGTTTACCATCAGCAAATAAGTGACTGTATTCATTTAAAGACAATAGCCGTGTACTCTGCGCTTTTAAAGTAATAGACGTCACGCCCGTATTAACCAAGCTTTTATTAATTTGATACGCAGTTTGACTGCCTTGTTGTAATAACTGCGCGGTAATAGCCGCAATAATGCCGCCCGAAGTAAATACCAGCACCGTACTATCACACTCTAAATTCAGATTAGCCACTTGCAAACGCACTTGCTCAAGCGCTTGTTTTGCCCGCTCATTAAATTGTGACCAGCTCTCAATATAATCACTGTCATTGTCACCTGCATGCCAGCGCTGCATCGCAGAATCAAACAACTCCGCTAAACGCATAGATGGCGCTTCTGCTTGCGCAATTTCAGCCGCAATAGCACCTTTACTCATGAAAGCAGAATTAGACTTTATAAACACGTCTTTATGATTAAATTCATCAAATTGTGGCAGTACATAGCTATCCGGCGCACTTATATCGATCGCAGGCTTACTAGAGATATTGCTATCGCTATCAACAAATGACTGATAACGCTGCCAAAAATGATGTGCAGAGTCTTGCTGCCTAACCAAACTACCAGTAAAAATCGCATCAATTCGACGCTGAGTCGTCGCGTAATGCTGACCTAGCATCTGCGCTTGCTTGCCACCCAGCTCTGACAGTTGATCGTAATTCTCTTGTCCAAATGACGCTTGACCATGACGGGCCAAAAGTATGGTTGTCATAAAATATTGCCTTATTAATCGCACTCTTATAATTTTTAAACGTATTAGGGCGTGTCCTCATTTTAAAATGATGAAAAAAATGAGATAAATTGCCGCCAAACAAGGAAAATAGCGCAAATAATATCGAGATATTCATAAGCTATTTGACGCAGTTTGGCAAAATCCAGCCATTTTTAGCCCATTTAGAGAATGCTCTATTGAATTGAGGACATGCCCTAGATTTTCAATTTTTAACCTACTTACTCTTCAGCTTTAGGTGCGCTTTGTCCAAAATAGCTTTTTGGTAAGATACCTTTGATAACAGCCTGCATAGGACTTGGCAACTGCTCAATCATCGCAGCATCAACACCCATATCCTGTAGATGCGGCTGTACTCGGCTAGTAAATAAAATCTCACCTTCATATTGAGCAATCAACTTCAGACATTTGGCATGTAATACGTGTACAATAATCCAGAAATTTTTAAAGGCTGGATTGGTCGTTTGTTTATGATAGTAGCGATAATAAATCTGCTGAACGATACCCGCTAGACGGAATAACCCAAACACTTCATAAAACGTCCAGTTGTCTATCTCTAGACCTGTCTGCTCAAGATAATAAGCAACCACCTCATCGCGAGTCATCATGCCTTTTAAATGGGTGGGCTGACGGCGTGACTGCTGCATAATGATGTTGTCATCTTCTTCAATCCAATACGCCAATGCGCTGCCCAAATCCATCAAAGGATCGCCCAAGGTCGCCATTTCCCAGTCGAGTACGCCGATCACCTTGGTCGGACCTGCTGCATCCAAAATCACATTATCAAAGCGCCAATCGTTATGAATGAGACAAGTCTTACTGTCAGCAGGCGTATGCTTACCGAGCCATTGACGTACTAAGGCAAAACTTGGGACGTTGGGCGTTTTGGCTTTGACATAACGCTTGTCCCAGCCAGTTACTTGACGCTCGCAATAACCTTCACCGCGTCCAAGATTGACCAAATCAGGATGCGCTTTATAATCGACTTGATGCAATTCAATCAAAGCATCAATAACATTGGTACATAATGCACGCGTTTGCTCTTCATTTAAATCGATACCTTTTGGCAAATTGGCACGAGGAATGATACCTTCCATACGCTCCATGACATAAAAGTCAGCACCGATGACGGACTCATCCGTACATAGCGCGACCATTTTAGGTACATAAGGATAAGCATCTTTTAAGGATTTTTGAACCGTATATTCGCGCACCATGTCGTGTGCTGATTTTGCTTTGGTGCCTTTTGGTGGACGGCGTAAAATTAAGTCTTGGCTTTTACCTTCGCCTTCATATTGCAAACGATAGGTCCAGTTTGATGCGCCACCTGAAAATTGAGTAACGGTAGGTTCGCCTTTTATATCCACACCCTGATCACGTAGCCATGAGCTGACCGCTTTGGCATCAAGCTCTTCGCCCTCACGAACCTCGCCGCCTTTATCTAAGATTTTATTAGCTACTTCTTTAATGGTAGTTTTGCTTTGATTAGCAGTTGCCATATGACATTCCTTATCGTGTGCTCAATTATGTTTTATCAGTGAGTATAGGGCTGAAAATTCACTATTAACGGTGTAATAGTGAATTTCAATGAGAAATCAATTCAAGCAAATGCTCATTTAAACCAGTTTCTATACGATTATTGCAAATGAAAATTAGGCTTTCACAGGCTTTGAGGAACGGCTAAAACCCTGACGCTTTAATTCTAATTTAGCAATCATCGTTTTATGCACTTCATCAGGACCATCAGCTAAGCGCAGCGCTCGTGCTTGCGCAAAGAAAGCAGGCAACATCGTATCTTGGCAAACGCCCATGCCACCATGAATCTGAATCGCCATATCGACCACTTCTTGTAGCACGGTTGGTGCAACCACTTTAATAGCAGAGATTTCAGTCAATGCTGCTTTTGTGCCTTGCGCATCCATTTTTTGCGCTGCATATAGTGTCAATAAACGCGCTTGGTCAATCTTAATACGCGCCTCAGCGATACGCTCAAAATTACCACCCAGTTGTAATAATGGCTTACCAAAAGCGGTACGTTCCATACCGCGCTTAACAGCCAGCTCTAGCGACTTTTCGGCAGCGCCAATACAGCGCATGCAATGGTGAATACGACCTGGTCCTAGGCGACCTTGCGCAATCTCAAAGCCCATACCTGCACCACCGATAAAGTGACTGACGGGCACACGTACATTATCAAAGCTGACTTCACCATGGCCGTGCGGCGCATCATAATCGCCAAAGACTTTGAGCATACGCTCGATGTTGACACCCGCTGTCTTTGCTGGGACCAATACCATCGAATGTTGATGATGACGGTCTTTATTCTCATCAGGCGTGTACGCCATCACAATCAAAATATCGACCGCAGGGTCGCCAAGACCCGATGACCACCATTTACTGCCATTGATAATAATCTCATCGCCATCAACCACAGCTGTCGCTTGCATATTGGTCGCATCACTGGAGGCGACATCAGGCTCAGTCATACAAAATACCGAACGCGTTCTACCTTCTAAGATTGGCGTTAGCCATTTGTCTTGCTGCTCCTCAGAACCATAGCGCCATAAAAGCTCCATATTGCCGCTATCAGGGGCATTACAGTTAAATACATAAGGCGCTAATAAACTGCGACCAGTGAGCTCGGCAATCGGTGCATAATCGGTCACCGACAGCCCTGCCCCTAGCGTGTCATCTGGCAAAAATAAATTCCATAGACCGGCTTCGCGTGCTTGTTTACGCAAACTCTCGTATTTTTCTGGCCATTGCCAATTTTTCCAATTGCCGTCTGGGTTTTGCGCATGACAATCCGCCCAAAACTGTGCTTCTATCGGCTCAATATGGGTTTCGATAAATGCTTTGACTTTGGCATGCATGGCTTGACCATGTTCGGTGGCGGTAAACATCAATGTGTTTTCAGACATAGCTGGCATCCTTTTCCTTGCTGATGGTTAATGATTTTCATCACGTTCACATAAAGCTTTTATAAAAAGCCCAATGCTAATTTTATAGTGTACGTGCGTATACTCTGTTCTGTATGCCACATTTATAACACAGCATTTATGAATAAACAGCAAAAAGGCGCGACCCGCTAGGACACGCCTTTTACAAAATACAAACAATGCATTTATTTAAAGTGAAAAATTGAAAACTACTTTAGGATATTTAAACGGCTATTAAAATCAAAACGTGCCAATACATCTGGCAGCTTGTCAATCGCCATATTCACGGTGGCTTCTGCCGCTTGTGACAATCCCAACTTTTCGGCCAGCGTTGGCTTTTGACGTGAATGCAGCGCATAGACTTCATTGTCTTCCATACGCTCTAAAATATAGCTGTCTGAGGTTTGCAGACTGTCAATTAAATTCAGTTTTAGCGCATCTTCACCATACCAATGCTCGCCTGTTGCGACTTTCGCAACATCTAATGCTGGACGATAGGTGTTCACGAAATGTTTGAACAATTCGTGCGTTTGCTCCAGCTCTTCTTGGTATTTGGCACGGTCGTCAGCGTCATTTTCACCAAACATAGTGACAGTACGTTTATAGTCACCAGCGGTAAACATCTCATAATCGACGTCATGATTTTTTAGCCATTTATGAAAGTTTGGCAACTGTGATACCACACCGATTGAGCCAATAATAGCAAATGGCGCAGCCACTACATTATCCGCCACACAAGCCATCATATAACCACCACTGGCCGCGACTTTATCGACACAGACTGTTAGTTTTAAACCAGCCTCTTTTAGACGTGCCAATTGCGCTGCTGCCAAACCATAACCATGAACCAACCCGCCGCCTGATTCAAGACGTACCACGACTTCATCGCCTTTATTTGCGCTGCTGATTAATGTGCTGATTTCTTCGCGTAAATGCTTGACTGCCGTGGCTTTGATATCACCATCAAAGTCGAGAACGAAAACTTGTGATTTATTATCACTGTTTTTTTTCTTATTTTTGCTTTTTGCCTTCAATGCTTGCTTGGCTTTTTTAGCCATTACTTTTTTGAATTGCTTAAGCGCGGCTTTACCTTGAGTTGCCTCCATTAAGTCTTCACGGCGTTGTTCTTGGCTTTTATTTAGATGAACAACTTGTAGCTCAACAGGGTTCTTAGCAGGGTGAAAAAGCATAAGTAGCATTCCTTACATGATTAGAATAATTTTAATAAGATTTTATAAGTGAGCCTGATATGTGCACAGTGGCTCATATTTTCAAGCAATATGACAATATTTAACCCAATGCAAATGTTACTGAATAAATACGCCCATTACTGATACTTTCCTACGCTTTGATTGGACGCCACTGGTTGTATAACAAGGGCAGATTAGGCATAATATGCGTTTACACCAAATTTTCTGTAGCCAACGTGATGACCATTTGTCTTAATCGCGGTGTTTGTGCGTTTTTAGCGGATAGCTTGAATCGTACAGCAATGGCTGCATTATTGTATTTCGAATTGGGCTGACAACTGGATAATTATATTATGACGCAAAGCACTATGACGCATAGCGAATATCGAGACGAATATTGCGGAGCCGTAACCGAAAGCTTCATCGATCAAACCATCAGTATCGTAGGCTGGGTACATCGTCGTCGCGATCACGGTGGGGTGATTTTTTTAGACATGCGTGACCGCGCTGGTATCTTGCAGGTCGTCGTTGACCCTGATACGCCAGAAGCCTTTGCAACTGCTGATGCGGTACGTCCTGAATATGTGCTAAAAATCACTGGTCGCGTACGTCAACGCTACGCGGGTACTGAAAATAATAATATGACCAGTGGTCAGATTGAGCTGTTGGGCAAAGAAATTGAAGTATTGGCAAAATCTGAAACACCGCCTTTCCCACTAAATGATGAAAAAACCACGGTATCAGAAGACTTGCGTTTAAAATATCGCTATCTTGATATGCGCCGTCCGCAAATGCAAGAGCGTATGGTTTTCCGTGCTAAAGCCACGTCAGCCATTCGTCGTTACTTAGATGACCATGGTTTCTTAGACGTTGAGACCCCTATCTTGACTCGTGCAACGCCAGAAGGCGCGCGTGATTATCTTGTGCCATCACGCACACGCCCAGGTAACTTTTTCGCCTTGCCACAATCACCACAGTTATTCAAACAGTTGCTGATGGTGTCAGGTTTTGATCGTTATTATCAAATCGCTAAATGTTTCCGTGACGAAGACTTACGTGCTGACCGTCAGCCTGAATTTACCCAAGTGGATATTGAGACTTCTTTCTTAAATGAAGAAGAAATCATGAACATCAACGAAGGTTTGATTAAGCATTTATTCAAAACCATGATGGATGTTGAGTTTGAGCAATTCCCACGCATGACTTACGCTGAAGCAATGCGTGACTATGCCTCAGACAAGCCTGACTTACGTATTCCATTAAAACTCATCGACGTTGCTGATTTAATGAAAGACGTTGATTTTAAAGTATTTGCCGGTCCTGCTAACGATCCTAAAGGTCGTGTTGCTGCGCTACGCATCCCTGGTGGCGCGTCATTAAGCCGTAAGCAAATCGATGCTTATACCAAATTCGTTAGCATTTATGGTGCACGTGGTTTGGCGTATATCAAAGTCAACGATGCGAGCAATATCAACAATGGCGTTGACCAAGAATCTGGTCTTCAGTCTCCTATCATCAAAAATATGACCGATGACGTATTGGTCAGCTTGATTGAGCGTACTGGTGCAGAAAGCAACGATATTATTTTCTTTGGTGCGGATAAAGCCAGTGTCGTCAATGACGCAATCGGCGCACTACGTCAAAAAATTGGTCTAGACCTTGAGATGACTACTTGTCAGTGGGCGCCACTTTGGGTCACTGATTTCCCAATGTTTGAGCAAACGGACGATGGTCGTTGGACGTCAATGCATCACCCGTTTACTAAACCTAAAGGTTCTGTTGATGAATTGAAAAACAACCCAGAATCTGCCCTTTCTATCGCTTATGATATGGTATTGAACGGTACAGAAGTTGGCGGTGGTAGCTTACGTATCAATACCTTTGATATGCAGCAAGCGGTACTTGATGCTTTAGGTATCGGCGAGCAAGAAGCTCAAGACAAGTTTGGCTTCTTACTTGACGCCCTAAAATTCGGTGCGCCTCCACATGGTGGCTTGGCCTTTGGTTTGGATCGTCTGATTATGCTCATGGTAGGCGCAGACTCTATCCGTGATGTTATCGCTTTCCCAAAAACCAAAACTGCTGAGTGCCCATTAACCCAAGCACCTGCTGAAGTCGATAGCAAGCAGCTACGTGATCTTGGTATCCGTGTGCGCGAAAAAGCACAGGCTGATACCAACAAACCTGCGCAATAAATGGTCTAACGATGTTCGGATATTTTTTTCAGTACTTATTACGTGATTCATCACTGTGTGAATGGTTATGAATCCGTATCATATTTTTAAAATCGTGCCATTGTCTGTCTTGCAGATACTGGCACGTTTTGTTGCGTGGGTAATTATCAAGATACCCAGTGTAAGTATCATGCGTACAGTCAGTATCAATATGGCGTTAATTGCGCCTAAGCTGACTGATGTGCAAAAACAAGTATTAACCAAAGAGATTATTTATCACCAGTGTTTGACCAGTATTGAATCGATCAAAAGCTGGGCCATGCCACCTGAGTGGAGTATCGCTCAGATTCGCGACGTTCATGATAAAGACATTTTATTAGAAGGACTTGCGAGTGCCAACGGCATGCTCGCTATCGTGCCGCATCTCGGTACATGGGAGATGATGAACGCTTGGCTCAATCAATTTGGTTCCCCAACCATTATGTACAAACCTGTTAAAGGTGACATCACCAACAACTTTGTGCTACAAGGGCGTTCAAGGCTTAATGCAACCTTAGTGCCAACCGATGGTAGCGGTGTCAAGGCCATATTTAAAACACTCAAACAAGGTGGCTTTAGTATCGTCTTACCCGATCATGTTCCCGACCCTTCGGGCGGCGTGGTTGTGCCCTTTTTTGGTATTAAAACGCTAACCAGTACGCTTGCTTCTAAACTTGCTAGTAAAACCAGATGTGCGTTGGTCGGCTTATCTTGTATTCGCCGTGACGATGGTCGTGGATTTGACATCTATTGTTATAAGCTAGATGATCCAGCACTTTATGATCGTCATGCCGAGACCGCCGCTTATGCACTTAACCAAGCCATGCAACAGATGATTGAAGAAAAATGCAGTCACTATATGTGGGGCTATCGACGTTTCAAACACATTCCCACATTAGGGAATCCTTACAACGTTGATGAAGAAACTTTAGCCAAATTCATTCTTGACAACAAGCGGGCTGATCAAAACGTTCATGATACAACCACACGCGCCGGCAATGAATAATGAACAATGACCTTACAATTAGCCAAACGTTTAGAGATATCGTGAATCCTAGCTGTGATAGTATTGGCTGACTTTTGTACCTTTAAACGTTACTAAGGCGTGTTCTCATTTCAATCGATCGTCCTATAAATGGATTAAAGATGGCTAAATTTTGCCAAACAGCGTCAAATAGTCAGTCAATAGCTCAATATTGTCTGCGCTATTTTTTCATTTGACGGCAATTTATCTCATTTTTATCACCATGTTAAAAATGAGAACACGCCTTAAATATTTTTTATTTATATTAATATGAGTGCATTATGGCAACTGACGTAACCAATACCTCATCGACAGACCACACGCATGCACGCAGCAGCACTGCTGAGCAGCGTTATGTTATCTGTATGAAATGGGGTGACAAATACGGCGCTGAGTACGTCAACCGTCTTTATAATATGGTCAGTCGCCATTTGACCTTAGACTTCCAAATGATCTGCCTCACTGATGATAGCAGCGGTATCGACCCTGCTGTGACTTGCCATCCTATTCCAGAGATGGATTTGCCTGCTGGACCTGAGCGTGGTTGGAAAAAACTCACGACTTTCAAACCTGAACTATATGGTCTTAAAGGTGTGGCTTTATTTTTAGATATCGATATTGTTATTGTTGATAACATAGATGCCTTTTTTACCTATCAAGCTCAGCACAAAGACAGCGTGGTGATTATCCGTGATTGGAAAAAACCGTGGCGAATGATTGGTAATAGCTCTGTTTATCGTTTCAATATTGGCATGAACACCTACCCTGATTTACTCGCAAACTTTGAGCGTAACTTTGCCACCATTCGTACCCAAGTGCGCCATGAGCAGGCTTATCTGTCTAACTATTTACGTGAGCATCATCATTTAGAGTATTGGAATAAAACGTGGTGTGTAAGCTTCAAGTACCAATGCATCGCCCCTATTCCCTTTAACTTTGTGCGTGCGCCTACTCTGCCGGATGGCGCAAAGATTGTCATCTTTCACGGTGAGATTAATCCGCCAGATGCCATCAATGGTAGCGGCGGCAAGTGGTATCGTCATGTTAAGCCAAGCCCTTGGCTAAAAGATTATTGGCGATAAACCCATAGGAAATACCATGAAAGCAGATGATGAAAAGCAAATAGATATTGTGATTGCTTGGGTAGATGGTGATGAGCCACTGCTTAAGCAAAAAAGAGCGCGTTATCAGAAAACAACCAGCGCGGCATCTGATGCTATCAGCTCAACACGTTTCGCCAGTAACGATGAAATATATTACAATATTGCTTCCATCATAAAATACGTACCTTTCTGTCGACATATCTATATCGTCACCGACCAGCAGCAACCAGCACTGATTGAAGCATTTTCTGAACAAAATATTTGTGCAAAAGACAAAATACGTATCATCGATCATAAAGACCTCTTTGCGGGCTATGAGCAGTTTTTGCCTACTTTTAACACACGATCTATTGAAAGCATGCTATGGAATATCTCAGGCCTGTCTGATTATTTCATATACATGAATGATGATTTTTTCTTCAACCAACCTGCTGTTATTACAGATTTTTTAGATGACGACACTATTATCATTCATGGTCATTGGCGAAAAAACACCCTTCTACAAGCCAAACTCCAATATCGAAAATCTCTACAAAAATTATCAGGCAAAAAAGTTCAACCCAAACATACAATTGCCCAAATGCTCAGCGCTAAAATCTTGGGGATGAATCAGTTTTTTGAAGTGCACCACTACCCCCATATTGTCGATAAGAATATTTTAAAAAACTATCTTTTGCATAACCCTCAGCTATTGATTGAGCAAATTCAATATAAATTTAGAGATGTGGCTCAGGTAAATCCCATTACCTTAATGAATCACTTAAAGATTCAACAAGGAAAAGCTTGTCTAAAGCCGCCCTTAGCGATCAACTATCTAAAAAATGAAAATGGTGTTGAGGATTTTTTAGCAGGTTTGCAAAAACAATCTATCAAATATGGCTGCATACAAAGCTTAGACTTGCTGGACTCTGACTCCCATAGCAATATTACCGAGGCGATGATTCAGAAGTTTTCACAGCATCTGCCATCATCGTTATTGCTAAATCTCACTAAATAGAATCAATCTTATAATAATAAAAATATAACCTTGGAATTTTTATGAAAATAACAGTAGTAGGTACAGGCTATGTCGGCTTATCCAATGCTATGTTACTTGCCCAGCACAATAAAGTAATCGCTGTCGATGTCATAGCAGAAAGAGTCGAGATGTTGAATGCCAAACAATCTCCTATTGAAGATCCAGATATTGAAGATTTTTTACTCAACAAACCCGTCGATTTCACAGCCACTTTAGATGCCAAAGCAGCTTACAAAGACGCAGACTTTGTTATTGTTGCTACCCCTACGGATTACGACTCAAAGACCAACTATTTTAATACCCAAAGTGTTGAAAGCGTCATTGAAGAGGTGCTGAGTGTTAATAAAAATGCGCTAATCGTTATAAAATCAACAGTGCCCGTCGGCTATACCAATGACATTAGAAAACGATTTTTGACAGATAACATCATTTTTTCACCTGAATTTTTACGTGAAGGCAAAGCGCTATATGACAATCTTTACCCTTCGAGAATTATCGTCGGTGAGCAGTCGGAACGTGCGAGACAATTTGCAGATTTGCTCTTGGAAGGTGCAATAAAGAAAGACGTTCCTCAGCTATTTACTGAATCTACTGAAGCGGAAGCTATTAAATTATTTTCCAATACCTATCTAGCAATGCGTGTTGCCTATTTTAATGAGCTGGATACGTATGCCCAGACTTTTGGGTTAGATACCAAGCAAATTATTGAAGGCGTAGGATTAGACCCGCGTATCGGCAATCATTACAACAATCCATCGTTTGGCTATGGTGGCTATTGCTTGCCTAAAGACACCAAACAGCTATTGGCAAATTATGATGACGTCCCGAGCAACCTTATCAGAGCCATCGTTGATTCTAATAGCACTCGTAAAGATTTTATTGCTGATAAAATCATTGAAAAACAACCAAAGGTCGTCGGTATCCATCGACTAGTCATGAAAAGCGGTTCGGACAATTTCAGAGCGTCTGCTATTCAAGGCATTATGAAGCGTATCAAAGCAAAAGGTATCGAAGTGGTTGTCTATGAACCCGTGTTAAAAGAAGAGGAATTTTTTAACTCAAAAGTCATTAAGGATTTGGACGCATTCAAAGCCATGAGCGATATTATCGTGGCGAACCGCTTATCTGCAGACATCCAAGATGTGTCGCATAAAGTGTTTACTAGAGATTTATTTGGGAGCGATTAATGAAAATTTTAGTGACTGGTGCTGCAGGTTTTATTGGCTTTCATTTAATTAAAGCATTGCTGGGCAAAGATTGCTTTATTGTCGGTATTGACAACCTAAACTCGTATTATGAGGTCGCATTAAAAAAAGACCGTCTCAAAATCCTAAACGAACAATCAAACGAAGATACTTTTAGTTTTATCACCTTAGATCTAGCTGATCGCGAAGCCATGGCCAGTTTGTTTACTGAACATGGCTTTGATATCGTGATTAATCTCGGCGCACAAGCGGGCGTGCGCTATTCTATCGAAAAGCCACATGAATACATTGACTCCAATGTAGTAGGATTTCTGAACGTGCTTGAAGGCTGTCGACAGACTCAGGTAAAACATTTGGTATACGCCAGCTCTAGCTCTGTATACGGTATGAATATCAAGCAGCCTTTTAGCACTGGAGATCGTGTAGATTATCCCATTAGCTTATATGCTGCGACCAAAAAATCTAACGAATTAATGGCACATACTTATAGTCATTTATACAATATCCCCACGACAGGGTTACGCTTTTTTACGGTCTATGGCCCTTATGGTCGCCCTGATATGGCCTACTTTTCATTCACCAAAAAAATACTGGTAGGCGAGCAGATAGATGTCTATAACAATGGTGAGATGCAACGTGATTTCACCTACATTGATGATATTGTCGAAGGCATCACTCGTATTATTGATAAAATTCCAGAACCACAACAATCTTTTGCGACCACAGCGATAGCGCCTTACCAAATCTATAATATCGGTAATAACCAACCCGTAACGCTGCGCCGCTTTATTACCGCAATTGAAAGTGCATGCGGTAAAAAAGCAAAAGAAAACTTGTTGCCCATGCAGCCAGGTGACGTCCCAGCGACTTATGCCGACATAGACGAGCTAACAGCCGACATTGGCTTTAGACCCGAAACCAGTATCGAAGATGGCATCTTGAAATTTGTAAATTGGTACAGAGCCTATTATCTAGAAGAACCAACAGAATCACAGCAAGCATAAAACTCGATAAGTCGTAGAATAGATATAGCAAGGAAGAGTCAACCTATGAAGACATTGACATATTTGATTAATTTAGATGGAAGCGATACGCGTCTAGAGAGCGCAACTCAGCAGTTAGAGCAGATAGACTGGCCATTTGAAAGGATACCTGCCTATGATGGTCGCGGCAAAGAGCTGTCTGATTTTGTAGATTATGATGATTTTCAAGCCAGAAAAAATCTAGGACGTGGCTTATTAAGCTCCGAAATCGGCTGCTATCTAAGTCATTACAACTGCGCTGAACAATTTTTGCAGACGGATGCTGACTTTTTGGTTGTACTAGAAGATGATATGACCTTGTCTACCAGCTTCAAGACAATCGTCAATGAAACCCTAGCGTTTTTATATGCTCATCCAACGTTGGACTGGTACTTGATAAATCTTGCAGCAAAAAAGAAAAAGCTTGCTCGGGATATCGTTAGCTTCGATAAACATACATTATGGCACGCCTATTATTTCCCTATTCGTGGTCTTGGCCTCATTTGGTCACGTAAGGGTGCTGAAGCATTTATAGCAGCCGCCAAACCCATCTCTATGCCCGTTGATATATTCTTCCAACAATGGCTGAGTGACAATGGGAAAGGTTTGGGGGTTTGGCCTGCATTGGTAAAGCCCTTGGGACTTGACAGCGATATCTTAGGAACCGAGGCTTCGCAAAACATAAAACGCAAAGACAAAGAAAATCGAGACTTGTCCTATAATATAAAAAAACAGAAAAGAATGTGGCAAAATAAAACCACAGCTGTTGCCAACTTATACCTAAATAAGTAGTTTATATTTTATGAAGAATATCGTAATAAGTTTAGAATCTGCGGCAGAGCGCAGAAAGCATATACACGAAGAGTTTGGCAAACATAAAGTAGATTTTGAGTTCTTTGATGCGTTAACTCCAGATTTGGCTCATGCTTATGCTCAAAATTTGCCCATTAATTTAGAAAACATCGCTTTGACTGGTGGCGAATTGGCATGTTTTATGAGTCATGCTTCCGTTTGGCAACAAATGATTGATCAAAATATACCGTATTTAGCCATTTTTGAAGACGATATATATTTAGGTGAAGATGCAGAAACGCTATTAACCACCACGAGTTGGATAAAACCTGACTGGCATATTATTAAAACAGAAGCCTTTTCCGAAAAAGTTTTTTTGTCCTCCAACTCCTCTGAGATTGTCTCAAGTAGGCGGCGCATTGCCCAATTAAAGGGGAAAAATTTAGGTACCGCCGGTTATATTTTGTCGTTACGCGGTGCGCAAGTATATTTGGACTATATCTCAAAAAACAAACTGCGACCGCTTGATGAGTTAATGTTTGACGATTTTATCAAACATGACGCTGAACCCGTCTATCAAATGACCCCTGCTCTATGCATTCAAGAAATGCTGTTAAATAAAGGCAATCCCTCGCTTCCAAGCGCCCTAATTACAGATCGTCAAGGTCGTATGAAGTCAGAGAAAAAACCTGCTATGTTTAAAGCGAAGCGCGAAATTAACAGGGTTGCGATCAAACTTAAGAAATCCATATTTGCGACAGAAGTAGTTTTTAAATAGTATTTTTTATCGTTAAATATTTTATTATGATAATAATTTTGGAATGGGAAAGTAATGACGGAAGATAACAAACCATCTGTAGCCATATTATATATTGCCACTGGTCGATATACCGTTTTTTGGGATTACTTCTATTGCTCTGCTGAAAAACACTTACTTCCCAATAGTAACAAACACTATGTTTTATTTACTGATAACCTAGCATTAATCAGCAGGCAGACTGACTATCCGAATGTCACAATGATCAAACAGGAGGCTTTAGGATGGCCTTATAGCACATTGATGCGCTTTAAATTCTTTTTAGGGGCAAAGTCTATTATTGAAAAATATGACTTCATATTCTACTTTAATGCCAATACAGAGTTTCTTTCTGATATCACTGAAGATGAGTTGTTGCCTCTCGATCACCATGAGGAGCTGAGTCTTGGCGTTCAGCCTCATATGTTTCATCTCAATAAACGTGCCTACACTTATGATCGTAACCCTCAATCACAAGCATATATTCCCTATCATAAAGGAAAATATTATTTCACAGGTGCGTTGAATGGTGGGAAATCTCATGCATATTTACAGATGTGCGAAAATCTCAACCAAAACACAGAATTAAATTTAAAAAATAACGTTATTGCACTATGGCATGATGAAAGTCAATTGAACAAATTTGCATTAGATCGTACAGACATTAAAGTTCTACCACCCTATTTCACACGTGGAGAGCACGAATACTGGAAAAAAAGCTCAAAAATAATGTTTTCGGATAAAACACATTATCGATTTGGCGGACATGCTTATTTAAGAGCTGAAACAAATGACAAAATTACAAAATCTGACTGGGAACAGAAAAATGGCAAACGTCGAAGAAAGCTCAACACTCGATTCAAGCAATATATCGCCTCACTTTTTTTCTGATAGTGAGAGCCATAAACAGCTTAAAAAGAAAAAGAAAAAGCCTTATCGTTATCTATATAACTTAATCACCCCACACAGCAAACGCAAAGCGTTCGAAAAAGAGGCCAATCTTGAGCAACAAAACCAAGTAGCCACGTGTTGGACATCTTTTATTGAGCTATATTACAGTGACAAGCTAGAATATTTTTCATTACAGCCAAAAAAAGAATTTTATGATGAAAAAATAATTTGGCAGTATTGGGGTCAAGGCATTAATGAAAATCAGTTGCCTGCAGCAGTTAAATTATATTTCAAATCGATAGACAAACACTGTCCAGACTATAAAATAATCCGGCTAGATGACAGTAATATTCATGAATATCTAGATATACCTAAATTTGTTTGGGATAAAAAAACATTCTCAGGATTTAAACCAGCATTTTTTGCAGATTTATTACGCTTAGCATTACTTGATGTTTATGGCGGCGTTTGGTTAGATGCAACTATCTATCTCACCGAACCTTTGCCTAATATGTTAAAGGATAATGGTTTTTTTATGTACCAGCGCACCACAGACGCACATAATAAACAACAATGGCATAAATTTAATAGCTACTATTTTAACTGGGATAGTAAGCACAAGGTAAACTTGCTGAATAGCGTTATCTTTTCTCACAAAAAAAATCCGGTCATTCATACGTGTTTGGATTTAATGTTAAACTTTTGGAAAACGCAAGAATATATTCCTCATTATTTTTTCTTCCAAATCTTATTTGACACGCTCATTAAGGGCAAACTTGCACAGTATCAATGCCCTATCATCGATGATACTAAACCTCATTTACTAGTTGCTACTTTGCATAACCCTTATGCTGAAGCCGATTATCAAAACATAGTCTCACAAGCTGGTATCCATAAAATGTCTTATGTTAAACAAGTCAGACCTGATTCGTACTATGAATACTTATTAAAAAACACTTAAATACAGCTTTATTACTAATGCGGACTGTCACTATAATATAAATTACCTTTTTCTTTTGCTTAGACTATTCATTGAATTTTTTATATGACTAACTGAGATGTATTATGATTTTAATTCAAAATCTAAAAAGAATAGATGCAGGCACTCAGAAGTATATATATGAGCACCCATCTGATACTGATAAGATTATCAAAATAATGAAGCCTGAGCATGCGACATATAATGGTGGTAGAAAGGGTCAGCATTACTTGCGCGGTCATCATTCTCAGGGCATATACAAACAGTTTCGCAGAGAGATATTGCAATATTTACAGCTTTGTAAGAACAACTATGGTCAGCAACGATTTACGTTTCCAATGGAAACCGTATATGGCTTTATCGCAACGGATAAAGGGTTGGGCCTAGTGACGGAAAAGGTCATAGACCCTAGCGGCTCAACCATGACACTTTACGAGCTTTCTAATACCAATCTTTTTAATGACACACATGCACAGGCGTTAAATAAGTTTTTTGATGAGTGTTGTGAATTGCATGTGGTATTGGGTGAAGTTAATATTGCTGGCATTATGTATACCGAGCACAGACAAGGTATTCCTGAGTTTGTATTGGTTGATGGCATTGGTGAAAAATTATTCATTCCTTTTAGGGCAATGAGCAAAACGATTAATAGCCATAATGTTCGAAAGATTGAAAAAAAAATAAAATCCAAAATTAGCTATTATTCTACTAAGCATTAGAATTATGACCATGATAGTTATCAATGTGATCTTTATTTATTCGCAACCAATTTATAAATACAGCAGAAGACCCAAGACAACTACGTTGTTTTGGGTCTTCTATTAAAGTCTACTATCTCATGAATTAGTCTTAATCAATAAAACTTAACCAATCCATATACTGCTCATTGCGACCATGCACCACATCAAAGTATAAGGTTTGTAGCTGCTCAGTCAAAGGTCCACGTCCACCATTACCGATAGTACGATCATCATATTCACGGATAGGCGTCACTTCAGCCGCCGTACCCGTCATGAATATCTCATCTGCCAAATAAAACTCATCACGAGTGATACGGCGCTCAACGACTTTGATACCTAGATCATCGGCAAATTGAATAATAGTACGACGCGTGATTCCGTCAAGTGCACCGCCCGCTAAATCTGGCGTATGCAGCACACCGTCTTTGACTAAGAATAAGTTTTCGCCAGCACCTTGGCAGACGTAACCCTGCGGATCCATCAAGATAGCTTCGTCATAGCCATTACGAGTGACTTCTTGGTTTGCCATGATGGACACTGGATAGTTGCTCGAGGCTTTTGCCTTACACATGGTCACATTGGTCATATGATGAGTAAATGACGAGGTTTTTACACGGATACCGTTTTTGATACCCTCTTCACCCAGATAAGCGCCCCAATGCCAAGCAGCAACCATTGCATTGATGCTGTTATCACGTGACGATAAACCAAGCTTTTCAGCACCGACCCAAATGAGCGGACGAATATAGGCTTCTGCCAAGTTGTTTTGTTTGACCACATCTTTGTGCGCTTGCTCCAGAGTCGCTGCATCAAACGGTACATTCATTTGAAAGATTTTTGCAGAGCCTAACAGACGCTCGGTATGCTCTTTTAGGCGAAAAATAGCCGTACGATTATCCGCAGTTTGGTACGCGCGCACACCTTCAAACACCGCCATGCCATAATGCAAGCTATGCGTCAGCACATGGACTTTGGCATCTGGCTGCTCAATCATTGTGCCATTCATCCAAAGCTTACCATCTTGTGTTGCCATATTCATTTTATAATCCTTATGTTAGCACTAACGGCTATTTTTTTAGGTATAGTCGACGCACGTATAAATGCTTCGACTAGAGGTTTTGTTTAATCTTATTTATCAACATCATATGATAACACCGCAGCGTCAAATTTTATTGCTAAAATATAGTGTTATCCTTACTCAGAAATAACCAACAACTGACAGCTTTATCGTAATGTGTCGCCGATTATATCACTGGCGGTGCTAGCAAATGAAATCTTTTAGTTTGAGTATCACAGGCTATTATTTATAAGCAAAAACCTTCTTAAGAATTGGGCGAATCGTCATCTGCCAAATTAACACCCATCAAATGTTGCCATTGCGCTTGTACTAATGCTCGTGTTTCTTTCCACAGTGACTCATCCACCAATAGCGATTGCTCTGATAGTGCCAATTGATGAGTAGCAGCACGAATTCTGAGGTAGGCATCCGTCAAATCTTGGCAGACTTGCTCCTCCCAAATACCCAGTGATGCCACTTCTTCAAAAATACGAACGTTGTCGCTCCATTTGGTCAGGCTTGGATGCTCATGCGAATAAGCCAATACTGCAAATTGCGCTAAGAACTCAATGTCGATGATCCCGCCTGCATCTTGTTTAAGATGAAACTTACCTGCTTGTTGTTGCCATTGATTGGTGCCAAGATGTTTTTGCATCTTAATACGCATACTAGTAACTTCTGTACGCACCTGCTCTATCGTGCGCGGTAATGACAATACGTCTCGGCGAATATCACAAAAACGTGCCGTCACTCGCTTGTCACCGCAAATCGCTCGTGCCCGTACCAAGGCTTGATGCTCCCATGCCCAAGCTTTTTCGAGCTGGTAAGTCTCAAAAGCGTGACAAGACACCACCATCATACCAGCATTACCTGAGGGGCGCAGACGCATATCAATCTCATAAGCGCGGCCATCTCGAGTTTGGGTATTGAGATAGTTCATCAGCTTTTGTACCAAACGGGCAGCAAACTTCATACCGCTGACTGATTTTTCACCCGTAGTCATACTCTGCTCTTTTATCTTATGCAAAAACACCAAATCCAAATCTGAAGAATACGACAGCTCTAGCCCGCCAAGCTTGCCATAACCAATGATGGCAAAACCGCAGTCTGCCTCGGTCACTGGATCGCCATCTTGACCAATAGGATAGCCGTAGCGTTTGACAATTTCTGCAAAAGCCCGTTCTAATGCGGCTTCTAGTACCACCGCTGCGATATACGTAAGAGAATCCGACACCTTCATAATCGGACGCTCAGCCAATACATCACTAGCGGCAACCGCCAACACTTGGTTCTTCTTAAATAGTCTTAATACGCTGAGCAGCTCTTCTTCGTCATTAGGCTCTACGCGCAATAGCTGTTGACGCAAAATATCGCGCAACTCTGGCTTGTCCGGCAAGTGGCGATAGCGCTGCTGTAAAAAAGTATCTAAAAGCACAGGATAATGTGCCAACTCTTTGGCAATCCAAGGACTGGCCGATAGCATGGGTATCAGCTCAATCGTCGCATTGGGATTTTCTGCAATCATCACCAAATAGATAGAACGACGACAAATCGCTTCGAGCAATGTAATGAGACGCGGCAAAGCGGTATTGGCCAATTGCTGCTGCTCTTGATGAGCGAGTAACGCATGGATAATCACAGGATAAGCGTCATCCAACCGCTCGCGAGCCTCATCGCTTAAGTTAGCGACCATCTTTGACTGCCAAAAATCTTGTAATAGCACTCGGTTTTCTGCCGTTAACACATCATTCAATCGTGCAATCTGTTCATCAAGATGTTCGGGCTCAATATCTGTGTCTTCATGATCCGGTACCTGACGTTCGGTCACCATACGCTCAAAGGGAACATTGACATTGTCTCGATGGTGGTTAAGGGTATCTAACAGTGCGTTCCAATCGTCAAACCCAAGGGTAACTGCCAAGTTATACTGCCAATGCGGATCATGTGGCAGGCGCTGAGTCTGTTGATCATTAATCGCTTGAATGGCGTGTTCAAGCCGACGTAAAAAACGATACGCGGCTTGGAGCTCTTGATAAGTAGTCCTCTCTAGATACTCAAGCTTATGTAATACCTGCATTGCTTGTAAACAAGATTTCACCTGTAATTGAGGATGCCTGCCACCATAAATCAACTGAAAGGCCTGCACAATAAATTCAATGTCTCTGATACCACCAGCACCCAGCTTGATGTTATCCAAATCCTCCCGCTGAGCGACTTGGTTTTGAATAAGCGATTTCATCTCCCTGAGCGCTGAAAAAGCACTATAATCCACGTAATAACGGAAAACAAAAGGCTTAATGAGCGCTTGTATCTCATCATAAAACGGCTGTTCTATCTGCCCGACTACTCGTGCTTTCAGCCATGCAAAACGCTCCCATGCACGTCCATGCTGAGAGAAGTACTTCTGTAATGCGGATAGATGAATGGCCAAATCACTACCGTCACCCCAAGGGCGCAAACGCATATCGACCCGAAAGACAAAGCCATCAGCCGTCTTTTGATCCAATAATTTAATAATACCTTGACCAACCCTTGTCATAAACCGCTTATTATCTATGCTGCGCGTACCTTTTGATTTATCACCACTGGTTACACCGCGAGCCTGATGAACAAAGATAAGGTCTATATCACTCGATAGGTTCAGCTCATGAGCGCCAAGCTTGCCCATCGCCATAATCGCCATGTCATCAATTTGCACGTTACCTTTGGCATTGACAAACGTTGGTTCGCCGTACTGTTTAATCAAATGCTGGTAGGTATAATCTTTGGCAAATGAGATACAGCCATCTGCAAACTCAGACAGCTCGTCGGTCAATTGCTCAAGTGCTATCAGTTGTAAGGCATCTTGCCAAATCCAGCGCATCATCAGCAGTGTACGTAGATGACGCAGGCCACTCATCACCTTCACTTCATCAGCAAGTTGGTAATTATCATCTAACGTATAATCTTGAATCAAATCATCGATTTGCTGCCGAGTTAAGGTTCGATCTAACGGGTAGCTACGTAAAAACGTTTGGCATGAAACCGTTCGACTTTCCCAAATCTGATAAGCGAATTCGCTTGCCGTCTGCAATATTTGCAGCTGTTCGGTTGTATACTGACAATCTGTACCATGGGTCGCACATGAAGGCATAGCGGGTGACATAGGGAACATAACTCCTTGCATAGAGTAATAAGACTACGTGAACTTAGCGCATAAGTTTATCGTTTTTTCTTACGAAGCAGTCACAGCATCAACTAACGATACGCAATATGTCAGTATTTAATAGAAAACTACGTTTAATGACAGTGACCCTATTTGCTTTTGAGCGCTTTATGGTAGCATAAACAACTTTAGCGCAGATGATTGAAAAGAGCTCTTATGACCACCATGACCCCATTGCTTCTGATTACTGCTGATCCTAGCCACCCACTTGCCCATTTAGCGCTACGTTATGCACGCGCTTATCTCAAAAATGCCGCCAATAGTAAAGATACCAATGATAATATCACCTTAGATAATATCACCTTAAACGTATTTTTTTATGGCGATGCGGCGCATACGGCCAATGGTTTACGCTGGCAGTCAGCGGATCAAATTAATTTGACCAAAGATTGGCAAACGCTCGCTGAGCAGTTCCAGTTAGCGCTGCCTGTCTGTGTCAGTACTGCACTCAGTCGCGGCATTAGCGACATGGATAACAGTAAACGCCATCAACTTAATGGTGACAACCTTGCCACTGGCTTTTCACTGGTCGGACTGAGTGAGCTGGCGATGATGATGCAAGGCGATTGCCGCTTGATGCAATTTTGATGACTTGCCGTGCAGACAGATTACATTTTATGATAATAATTGTCAGCGACCAATTAGATTAGGAATTAACCATGAAATTATTAATTCAGCTGCTCACGCCGACTGAAATGGCGAGTTATGAAGGCTGTGCGCTTGCATTAACGCTAGCGACCTTTGGTCATGAAGTACAGCTGTATTTGGATGCGCCTGTTTTTGGCTTGTTGATGCAGCCTGCGTCGCGTTTGCATGGCATGATTCAGTCGCTTGAGCTATATGACATGCCAGCCGCTTGGCTACCTGACGATGTCTTTAGCGGGTGGGTCACGGGTATGCTGCCTATTGATTTGGCTTCACAATTGACATTGATACCTGAAGTGGTAAATTCATCAGACTTTGAGCAAATACTACGCTTTTAGCCTCGCAATTTTATTTGTAATACTTTAAATACTAGGACGTGTCCTCATTTTAAAAATAGAGATGAAAATGAGGACACGCCTTATCCTAAATCTAGCAACGAATCGGACACTGTTATGGCAACTTTATATCAAATACACAGCACAATGGATATGCTCAGGCGCAGTGTCGATGAGATGTCACGGACATGGCGCACCGGTGACAGTATTCTCTTGCTTGGTAGCACCGTGGCTTTTATCAGTTGGCTTGATGCCTATTTGAGTGACAGTGAAATACAAGGCATCGCAAATATTTATGCCTTAGCCGATGATGTGGCGCAGCTAAGTACCAATACCAGCGCGAAGCTCAATTTAGAGACCAAGTTGAGTGGGCTGTTAACCGATGAAGAATGGGTCAATCTAACTCAGAGTACCAGTGTTAGTAATACCAGTACTAGTAATACCGATGCTAATAATGCGGGGTTTGATAAAGTAGTGACCATTGCCCTATGAATAACGATAATACGATCAATCACGATATAACAGCGGCAATCAACGTTAAATTGGATCAAGACGGTCATTTATGTGACCATAATATCTGGACCCCTGATATCGCTCAGCAATTGGCCGACACTCTAGAGGTGCATCTAGAAACTGAGCATTTACAAATTTTACAACAGGTACGGGCATTTTTTACTCAGTTTAATCACGCACCAGCCACGCGCCCACTGATTAAATGGTTACAGAAAACCTTGCCAGAGCATGATATCAGCAATCAGAAACTACAGCAGTTATTCAACACTGGCTTGGTTGCCCGCCATGTCAATCGCCTTGCCGGTCTGCCCAAACCACCCAACTGTTTGTAAGATATATGATTGATAAAGGATCATGAATGGCGATGAATACCTGAATGTTGGATCATCGCCTGCAATCAGTAAAAAATGCACGGCTATTTTGGGTCGTACACTGTCAACGTCTCATACCCGATACTACGACCTTCATCACCAGTGAAGCCTTGCTGACGCCATACCTCATACAGACATATCGCCACACTATTCGATAAGTTTAAACTGCGTGAATCAGCCAGCATAGGCAATCTCAGCCAGTGATCAGCGCCGATATCTTCACGAATATCATCTGCCAAACCTGCTGTTTCAGAGCCAAATACTAAGGCGACATTAGGTATCTGCTCAGGCATCAAAGCACGATCAGATTCGGCAGCCATCTGTTGCCCACCAAAGTCATAGTCATAAAAAGGCTTGCTCAGTTTGGTGGTCAATGCTGTAACAATATGACAATCCGCTGCCTGTAGCGCCAGTTTTGCTGCCGCCCAATCATCATGTACTTGTAGGTGCGCGTATTCATGATAATCCAAACCTGCACGCCGTAGCTTTTTATCATCAAGCTCAAACCCTAATGGCCTGACCAAGTGTAGCTGCGCGCCCGTGTTGGCACATAAGCGAATAATATTGCCCGTGTTACTAGGCATTTTTGGCGCTACCAACACAATATGGGTGGTCATATCGACTCCTTAAGTCGTCAAATCTGCGTATTATCGTCGATCCGAGATAACGTGGACAGACTCTACTAAAATGATGATTATTTGAATTTCTGAGCAAAAGGTAATTAAAAGTTACAGTTTACTGCCAATAATTACATTTTGATACTTTGCACAGTTTTTAACTTTCACTATGATGTCTCTAACGGATATCGAGATAGTATTTATCAATTATTATCTTATCCAATAACCCCTCAGTGAGGCTCAAGCCTAATGCTTAGCATCACTGTTATTATTTATAACGACCCATTTTTGAGGATTCTATTATGAAAAAATTAATCATCGCATCTTTAACTGCTATGTTTGTTCTAACTGGTTGCAACACTTTTAAAGGTTTGGGCCAAGACGTATCAAGCGCTGGCGAAGCTGTTACTGGCGGCGCACAAGACGTACAAAATAAAATCTAAGTATTGATTTTTTTGCGTATTTGAAAGGCTTATCATTTATGTGATAAGCCTTTTTTTATAACTTTATTTTTCGATCGTAAAGACTGACATTAAAGACACCATGAATATCTCTAATTATAAAAAGGCTCGCAATATCTGATTGAGATAACGTTGACCCAATAGCGTTGGCTGTAGCCGCTCAGTATTGTCTACCAGCAATCCCTGAGTACTCAATTGCGCCACTTGTACAGCAATATCATCGTAACTCAGCCCTGTCCTTGCGGTAAACATCGACCAAGCGACGCCATCATGTAGACGTAGCGCGTTCAGCATAAACTCACTCACCAACTCCTCACTGTCAATTTCCTGCCAACCCACCATTTTTGGTGCGTTTCGTTTAACAGAAGAGTCAGTGTTATCTTGATAATCCACATAATCTTTAGGCAATCGTGATTTACTAAAACGATAAATACCAGAATATGCTAGCAAGTCATTCTTTAAGCCATTCTCTGTTAATGCTGATGCTTCATGAGCAATCGTTACTTTACCATGTGCACCCGCACCAATCGCTAGGTAGTCACCAAATTGCCAGTAATTAACATTGTGACGGCATGCTTTATCTGGCGCGCTTGCCCACGCGGATACTTCGTAATTGCGGTAGCCCAACTGCTGCAACAACGCTTGACCTGCCTGCTCAATATCTGCCAAGTTATCCTCATCTGGCAAAATCGGCTGGCTACGGTAAAATACAGTATTGGGCTCAATCGTTAATTGATACCAAGAAATATGCGTCGCCCCAGCATCATGCGCCATCTGGATATCGTTCAGCGCCTCATTCATCGTTTGCTGCGGTAACCCATGCATCAAATCGACATTGACTCGCTCAAACCCAGCCTCGCGAGCCGCACGAATCGCTGACAATGCTTGTGCAGGGTCATGTATGCGACCAAGGGTCTTGAGCTTATCAGCAGCAAAGCTTTGTACACCTATCGACAAACGATTGATACCCACCTCTAAATATTGGGCAAAAGGCGCATGCTCAAGCGTGCCCGGATTGGCTTCCATCGTCACTTCAATGCCATCAGCAAACTTAAAAATGTTGCGTAAGCCAGTAAACAATCGCTGGTATTGCACAATGGGTAGCAGTGAAGGCGTACCACCACCGATAAAAATCGAACTGATTTCACGCGCTTGGGTTAACGACTGCTGCATGGCGGCATCTGACAGCAGCGCATCCACATATTCGTCATACATAGATAGCTGCATATCCATCGGCAGCTCATGCGAATTAAAATCACAATAAGGGCATTTTTTGACACACCACGGGATATGAATATAAAGCGCCAGTGGAATGGCGCTTACCTGTATCCCACTCGCAGTCTTATTAGAGATGCTGAGATTATCAGAAAAATGGTCAGATTTAATATTTGACATAAACGAAGGTATCTATAAAAAAGGTTACATAAATGGATGACTGCTGTCACTAGCAGAAAGTAGCGCTAGGATAACGGCTAATGTGATTAAAAAAAAGGCTATCTTAAAGAAAAGCCGATCAATAACAAAACCAATCACAAACATGCATGTTAACCCTGTACTTTTATAGGCAAAATAGTGAAGAATGATGGCATAAAATGACATTGCATACAGTGATATTGCAAATAATGAATGGCTGATAATGATAAATAGGATAAAGATATGGCTTATTGGTTAATGAAGTCCAACCCCAAGTTTTTTGGTATTGATGATTTGCAACGCCTAGAGACCGACAGTTGGGATGGTGTGCGCAATTACCGCGCTCGTAACTTCATGCGTGACGAGATGCAGGTCGGCGACAAGGTGTTCTTTTATCACTCTAGCGCTAAGCCGTCTGGCGTCGCTGGCATCATGACGGTAAGCAAAGCAGGCTACCCTGACCCTTGCCAGTTCCATCCTGAGCACCGTCATTACGATCCTATTGCCACCGAAGATGAGCCACGATGGTATATGGTAGACGTCACTTTTAAGCAAGCATTTATTGATATTCTACCACTATCAGCCCTTAAATTTTTACCCGCACTTGAGGATTCATTATTAATGAGAAAAGGCTGTGAGCAACTTACCGTGATTCCACTAGATCCCAAACACTGGTACACCATTATGTATATGGCAGAAACACTTAACCTACTATCTGAGCAACCAGTGGTGAGATAGCAACGATTGAGTAAGGTTTTTAGTGTTATCAACGAACACTTATTGATACGCTGCCTGCAAAAAATTTGCTATATTTGCGATTTATGCTCAACAATTCATTTCTCGACCTTCTTTATCACACCTTTATCCCCATTATCAGGACCCGCTTATGAGCGCACCCAAACTACTATTATCTGTATTAATCGTCAGCATGTTCAGTCTGACCCTTAGCGCCTGTGGCAGTGACGGGGACAAGGTCAAAGAGGAATATGACCGAATAGAAGATCAGGTGAAAGATGAATATGATCGTGTGGAAGACAAGGTCAAAGAGAAGTATAAAGAAGTCGAAGATAAGCTTAGCGATGATGAAAAGTCCATGGCTGAGATTTTGGAGTCGGTATTTTTACCAGAAGAATCACTCGATAATTTCTTGGATAAAATAACCCCAGAAGGCGGTCGCGGCGGTTTATATGTCGGACACTTCATTGAGATTGACGATGGTGACAGCGACGATATCGATATCGGTGCCGTTTACTTTGATATCAGTAAAGATGGCGCTGGCAGCGTCGATGGTAGCGTTAGTTATCAGCAGCAAGCCTGCCAAGAAAACAATACTTTGGGTATCAACTCAGCCATCAAGGTTGACAACTATATCGCGGGTAAAATAACAGGCAGTCTCGATACGTTAGCGTTTTTAGACATTAAATATGTCAATGATTTGGGCGTAGAAACACCAAACTTATTAACCACCTTTGCGGGGAGCTTTGAGGAAAAAGAAGCAGGATCACCTTGGAGAGGTAGCTTTGAGTATCAGGATGGCCTTGGCGGTAAAAAACTAACCAGTAGCGAAAAAAATTGCAACGTCACCTACACCATCAGCGATCGCTCTAACTTTAAGACGTACCAACTTGATTATAGTCTGGGCAAAATGACTCTTGATATCATCGGTAATGGCAGTCAAAAGACCGTCACTTGGCAAAATCCTGCCAATACCAAGTATTTACTGGTCAGCCAAATTGATGTCAATAAAGCCGAGTCTGGTGCCAACGGCTATGTGCAGAACGTGATATTAAGTAATCTTGAAACACAGTTTGCCCCTGTCATTCCAGCCATGTCCACCAATTACGTGATTGTCGTGCAAGCATTTGATGCCAATAATACCTTGATTGGCTATCAAGCGGTGGTGCAAGATTTACCTGAGTCGCTATAAATATGTGCTGATGTGCCTATAAGTTAGAACGGTTATCGTCAAGTGCACATTTTATGGAATCGATTACCTTTCATAGTCAGTTTTTAAGATCAATACAACGCTTTTAAAGCGTTGACATCATAGCGTGGCTTCTTTACCATTCTATTTATTTATGACCTGTCAATCCACTGCTTGGATTGACGGGTTATTTTTATTTTTGTGCCTGACTTTTTTTGCATACTCTGTCTATATGGGCTTGCTCATATTATTTATCGGAGTATTATCGTCGGCACGACTCCCCCTTTTACATCCAGCCAAAAAACTGGATTGGCTTGGTTAAACTTGCTTAGGGCGTGTCCTCATTCTCATTTGCTTTTCTGCTCAAATTTTTGGTCATGGTATGACCGTCTCGCTATTGTTTTGTTGATGGCAATATTTGCTCATCTATCATAATTACCGCAAAGAATAAAAAGTTGCTCACTATGGTTTTCCCATTATCTTTTAGAGATTTTAAAAGCTACAGCTTACGCTTAGGCGTGCTCGCGCTTCCTATTCTAATTACTCAGTTTTGCCAAGCAGCACTTGGTGTGGTCGATGCTATCATGGCAGGTCAAGTCTCCGCGCTTGATTTGGCGGCCGTCGCCGTTGGCTCTGGTATTTGGCTGCCGCTGTTTTTATTAGCCACTGGTATTTTAATCGCCACCACCCCTCTTATTGGTGAGGCGATTGGTCAAAATAAGCACCATCAAGTGCCGCATATCACGCAGCAGTCTTTATGGACCGCTAGTGTCATTGGTATTATGGGCTTTATCATCGTTAATTTAGCACCCAATGTACTTGGGATCATGGGTGTGCCTGAAAACATCCAACCGATAGCAACGCAGTATTTGCATGGCGTGTCGTTTGGTTTTCCCGCACTGGCAGTCTATGCGGTACTACGCAGTTATTGCGAAGCACTTGGGCGACCTGAGCCGGTGACAGTAATTAGTATTATCGGACTACTTGCCGATATTCCCCTTAACTATATTTTTATCCACGGTCTGTTTGGTATGCCCGAAATGGGCGGCGCAGGCTGCGGGGTCGCAACGGCAATAGTGTTATGGATAAATGTTTTATTACTGGCGGCTTATACCAGCTTTACTAAGCGACAGCAGTTTGCCAGCACGCGCTTCTTTTATGCCTTTGCCAGTCCTAATCGTGCACAGATTAAAAAGCTCCTTAAACTTGGTATTCCGATTGGTATCTCTATCTTTTTTGAAGCCAGTTTGTTCAGCTTGGGCGCTCTTGTTATCAGTCCATTAGGTGAGCTAGCAACCGCATCGCATCAGGTGGCATTAGCGGTGACTTCCCAGCTGTTTATGATTCCGATATCGGTCGCTATGGCACTGACAATCATGGTATCCAATCGTTTTGGCGAAAAAAACCTCATGGCGTTACGTCAAGTGCAAGCTACTGGTCTTATTTGGACAGTATTGATTGCACTCACGTGTATGATTGGTATTTGGCTATTTAGGCCGCAATTGGCAGCCGCATTCTCTGATAACCCAGCCGTTATCACGCAATCTATGCATTTACTTATTTTTGCTCTTGGTTATCAGCTGTTCGATGGTTGGCAAGTCAACGTCGCTGGTATATTGCGCGGCATGCAAGACACCACGATACCAATGTGGGTCACGTTGTTCTGTTACTGGCTGGTGGCATTGCCACTCGGTGTTTATTTGGTGCGCTTCACCGATATAGGCGCACAAGGGTTTTGGATGGCATTAATCACAGGTTTATTCTTATCGTCTATTCTACTCACCCTACGCCTGCGCTATCAACAAAAGCGTCTGACGACGATGTGGGGTTAATGCATCAGCTATACTGATGTAAATGCAGTATCTACTAACCATGACTAGCGCTACATGGTCACATAGACTATGATAAATCATTAAGCATTTCTTACTCGTAAGAAATGCTTACGTCATAATATGTAAAAAAACTCAGTTAACAACTGTACATCGATTGCTCATTGCCATGAATATAGGTATCATTAGCAATTACCTACACAATATTTAGTTACACTATTTCTTGAAATTAGTAGAAGGCAAAATTAAAACTATGGATATTGAAAAAATACGCACCCTAATCGCCCTCATGGAAGAAAGTGAACTGGTTAATTTAGAAATCAGCTCAGATGATGAACACATCAGCTTAACTCGTCACTATGATGCGCCTGCACCGACCATGATGGCCGCACCTGCTGCTGGCATTGCCCCTATCACTGCTGAAGCAAAGCCAGCGGTAAAAGCAGGTAGCGTTGAGACATCACCGATGGTTGGTGTTTATTACTCAGCCCCTAGCCCTAATGATCCGCCATTCGTAAAGGTCGGACAAAAGGTGCAAGCTGGTGACACATTGGGCATCATCGAAGCCATGAAAATTATGAATCCTCTTGAGGCAACGCAAAGTGGTGTCGTTGACGAAATCTTAGTCAATAATTCCGAAGTGGTACAGTTTGGTCAACCCGTCATACGCTATAGAGCTTAACGACACTGTTTACCAACCTTTACCTCATTATGATAGAGATTTCGTTATCATTTGGCATTTTAGCTTGAGTTATTTTATCTTTATCGTAGCTCGATTTAATGGTGCCTAAAATAACGACTCTATCAATGACCGCCGCTTCGACAAGGATGACCCCATGATAAAAAAACTGCTCATCGCCAATAGAGGTGAGATTGCCCTACGTATCGTTCGAGCCTGCAAAGCCCTTGGCATAGAGACCGTCGGTGTCTACTCCACAGCTGATGCAAACTTGATGCACCTGCGCTTTGTTGATGAGGCAATCTGTATTGGCAAACCCAATGCCAATCAAAGCTATCTTGATATCAATACTATTTTAACCGCAGCTGAAATCACTGGTGCCGACGCTATCCATCCGGGTTATGGTTTTTTGGCTGAAAATGCTGAATTCGCTGAACGCGTCGAAGAAGCAGGTCTCACTTTCGTTGGTCCTAATGCTGATCATATTCGATTAATGGGCAATAAAGTCTCTGCCATTAATGCGATGAAAAAAGCTGGCGTACCGACCGTCCCTGGTTCAGTGGGCGCGGTAACGTTGCATAATGCTGAAGAGCAAGCACGCCATATCGGCTTTCCGTTATTGATTAAAGCCGCTTCTGGCGGCGGCGGTCGCGGTATGCGGGTGGTTGAGCGCTTCGAAGAAGTCATTGGTCAAGTACAAGCTGCTAAGCAAGAAGCTGAGCTGTGGTTTGGCGATGATACCGTGTATATGGAACGCTACCTACAAAATCCGCGCCACGTAGAGATACAAGTGCTTGGCGATGGTAATGGTAATGCCATTCACTTATACGATCGAGATTGTTCATTGCAACGTCGCCACCAAAAAGTATTAGAGGAAGCCCCTGCGCCTGATATCCCTGACGATGTACGTCAGCCTATCTTAGACGCTTGCGTCAAAGCATGTGAGTTGGTGAAATATCGCGGTGCGGGTACTTTTGAGTTTTTATTTGAAAATAATGAATACTTTTTTATTGAGATGAATACTCGTGTGCAAGTTGAGCATCCGGTAACTGAGATGATTACTGGCATCGACGTGGTCGTCGAGCAGCTAAAAATCGCAGCCGGCTACGGTTTGTCTTATCGTCAAAGCGAGATTGAAATTCAAGGCCATGCCATTGAATGTCGCATCAATGCTGAAGATCCAGCGACCTTTATGCCTTGTCCTGGTACAGTCACCCAGTTATTTGCCCCCAGTGGTGCTGGTGTACGCTTTGACTCGCACCTCTACCCGGGCTACGAGATTCCAAGCTATTATGACTCATTGATTGGCAAGCTTATTTGCCATGGTCAAACGCGCCAGCAAGCCGTCTCTAAGACGCTGCATGCACTCGATGAATTGGTGATTGAGGGTATTAAGACCAATATCCCACTGCATCGTGATGTCATTTTAGCAGATGACAATTTTATTCACGAAGCACAAAATATTCATTACCTTGAAAGAGAGCTTTTAACTGGTAATAAAAAGAAGGCAGATGTATAACCTACTTTGATTTTTGTTAAACATAAAAAATCGCTACCTATTTAGATAGCGGTTTTTTATGTTTCTATTTTAGAAAAAATGGTTTTAAGTTTTATAAATAAAGAAAATACTACGGCAACACTCTATTAAAATTCATAAAGCATTCATTACCATCAGGATCCGCACACCACTGCATTTGGTTGCCATCGTGGTTTAAAAACGCAATCAACGCTTCGTCAGTTTGGTCGATTTGGTTACCTGAACAATCTACCTCATTGTTGTCATAGACTGTTTTTAGGGCAATAATGGGCAGCCCTTCTTCGCGGTGCGTGATTAGGTAACGACCATATGTCCACTCTTTGCCACTCACTGCCCACATCTCATTATCGGCCGCAAAATTATATAGCTCGCGACACTGATTTGCTTTTTTGGCAGAGACCTTTAACTGGTTGTTGGTATTTGGCTTAATATTAAGGACGCGCTTTTCACTTTGCACAAGGACACCGCCTTCTGTGCCAGCAGTCACTTCTGGCTCATCAATTTTTGTCTGGTTCAGCTCTTTTGCTACAGCTTGTCTGGCTTTGGCTTCTTTGGTCATCGTGATACTACTGTCCAAGTCGATTTCCCATTGTCCCGCGATAGCTGGGCTGATATGAGTGGTAATAGTTGGTTTAGTGACCACTTCGCCATTTACTGGCAATGACGCCAAAATAGCAGCCAATGAAAATGAAGCAAGTGAGATAGGTTCCATAATTAACCTTTTGTTTATAATAATATAATAGTATGAGTTATGTACATTAGCGTAAGTCTTAGACATCAAAAACACAAGTAACATTATGCTATTAGTCGTGATGCTTTAGCCAACTGCAAGATAGGCGATAGTCATAAATGTCTACTTTCTGCATATAGACTGTCGTTTTTCATGCAAAAAATAACGCCATCGCTTTACTTGCCAAAGACAAGAAGCGACAGCGTTATAGCTACAAGTTATTAAGACGATCATAAAAACATTAAGCAGTGGCAGTACTAACTGCTTGAGCAAACGCTGATAATGCGCCTTTAAGCATCGCTGATACAGTACTGCTACAAGTGCCAATGCCAGAATAAACTTCACCATCTACATTTAGTTGGATATAAGCCGCCGCATTTGCATTAGTTTTGTTGTCATTATTGGTATCATCATCGATGCCATCACCGCTATTGTGCTGCGGATTAATCGCATGCTCAGCGTAGTTGATGACATGTATCGATTTACCAGTGTGCTGGGCAAGGCCGTCTATAAAAGATGATAATGGACCATTACCAGTGCCATCAATATTAATGATGTCCCCATTCATTTGTACTTGACCAGTAAAGTAGACTTCACCGCCTTTATTATTGACCGTATAATCTAATAGCTCAAAACTGCCTTGCTGTAGATACGTGTCTTCAAAGGTTTGTAAGATTTCATCATTCTGCAATTCGCGAGCAGCTGATTCAGCTTGCTTCTGTACCACGCCGCTGAAGTCAATTTGCATCCAGCGCGGCAAATTAAAGCCATAGTTGCGCTGCAAGATATAAGCCACACCGCCTTTACCAGACTGGCTATTGATACGTACCACATCCTGATAACTACGACCGATATGCGCCGGATCAATTGGCAAGTAAGCCACATCCCAAACGTTATCCGTCTCGTTTTGATGCTTTTCGTTATAATCGAGAGATTTTTTGATGGCATCTTGATGCGAGCCACTAAAGGCCGTAAAGACCAATTCGCCGACGTATGGATGACGCGGATGTAAGGGCAAATTGTTACATTCGCTGACCACTTGTACAATTTCGCTCATGTTACTAAAATCAAGCTCTGGATCGATACCTTGACTAAACAAGTTCATCGCCATGACCATGATATCCATATTACCCGTACGCTCACCGTTACCCAATAGCGTACCTTCGATACGATCGGCGCCCGCTAATACCCCAAGCTCTGCTGCTGCAACCGCACAGCCACGGTCATTATGCGTATGCAAGCTAATAACGACATGCTCACGCTGGGCAAGATGACGGCAGAAATATTCGACTTGGTCGGCAAAAACATTGGGCATAGACGCTTCAACCGTCGCTGGCAAGTTTAAAATAACTTCCTGCCCTTGTTGTGGTTGCCATACTTCACAAACCGCATCACAGACTTCTACGGCATATTCAGTTTCTGTTTGACTAAAGCTCTCAGGTGAATATTGGAACACCCATTCCGTCTCAGGATACTGTGCCGCATACTTCTGTAATAGCTTGGCACCAGTGATGGCAATTTCTTTAATCTCAGCTTTGTCTTTACCGTAGACCTTTTCACGTTGTACACGGCACGTTGAATTATAAACATGGACAATCGCACGCTTCGCGCCTTTCAATGACTCAAACGTACGGGCAATCAAATGCTCACGAGCCTGCACCAATACCTGCAAAGTCACATCGTCTGGGACGTGATTTTCTTCGATAAGTTTACGAGCAAAATCAAACTCAACCTGCGCCGCTGATGGAAAGCCAATTTCAATTTCTTTAAAACCAACCTCAACCAACGTTTTAAAAAAACGCATTTTTTGTTCGATCGTCATCGGGTCAATCAGTGCTTGATTGCCATCACGCAGATCCACACTTGCCCAAATTGGTGACTTTTCAATCGTTTTGCTCGGCCAAGTACGATCTGACAGCGAGGGCGCAAAAGCAAATGGACGATACTTTTTATAATCAAAAGCGGCATTTTTGGGTGTAATCTTTGCAGTCGTTGAGGCTACAGTGCGTTTGGCTTGGTCAGACATAATCAATCCTTAGATGATATGGGAATTTATGTTTTTAGCTGGACGGCTGGTGATTAGATCAATGTTTATCATACGAGATAACCAATGTTTATACCATAATAATATCAGAGTTTATGCAATAGAAATCAGCTTTCTTTTATAATATATGACACTATTTTAGTGAAAAAGTACAATTTACTCAGTATAATTAGATGAATTCACTAATAAAGCAACAGATCATGCCAAACAGTCATCTGGATAGTCCACATTTAGCCGATATTGATGAGATCGATCGACAGCTCTTGCGCGTATTGCAAACTCAGGCACGTATGAGTATCACCGAGCTTGCCGAACGCGTCAACCTGTCAGCCACGCCTTGTGCACGCCGTATTAAACGCTTAGAAGATGCTGGTATTATCACGGGTTATCACACCAAAACGGATGCGCAAAAACTTGGCTACCCGCTCGCCGTCTTTATCGCGATTAGTATGGATCGCCATACGGCTGAACGCTTTGAGCAATTTGAGCGTAAGATTCAGAGCTTTGATGAAGTCATTAGCTGTAGCATTGTCACGGGTCGTACGGAAGACTACCTTATCAAGGTAAGAGTACGCGATATGGCACATTATGAGGAGTTTTTATTACATAGGCTCAATCGTATCGAAGGTGTCGCTCAAGTGCATACCAGTTTTGAGCTGCGAGAAATATTTAATCGTAGTGTGGTTTAAATGGTAGTCGGTGGCTGTCGACGAAACAATAGCAACAGCACCAATCCAACCATCAATCCAGCGGCGGCAACGAGTAACCCTGCATTGAAATTGTCGTCCTGCCCTGCCAATGCTACCGTCACCAATGGTCCCAAGAATTGACCCAATGCATAAGCCAAAGTTGCCAATCCTATCAGCAAATTTGAGTAAGCAGGATTGATATTTTTAATCAAAGTGAGCGTCATCGATACCATACCCACAAAGGTCAAACCTAAAATAGCAGCATTGCCGTACAAACCAATAGCGCCGCCGAACCATATGGGCAAGCACATCCCAAATGCTTGTAATATCGTTAAGCCTATTAACGTTTTAATTTCACCAATTCGCTTGGCAAGTGCGCCCCACAGTGGATTTGATAACATCGCAAACACACCAACGACTAGCCAAATGAGCAATCCAGCATACGTCTGCGTCGTGAGGCGCTGTGCTGCCATGACTGGCAAAAAAGTCGCAGAGGTAATATAACCAAAGCCTGCCAGTACATAGCTCGCTGACAGCAAAGCAATAGCCTTACGATGACCAGCAATGGCCTCATACAAAGCGCGCTTAAAGCTCAAATAGGTTTGATGCACTGACACGTGCTGTTTAGGATCAGTCCGCAGCGAGACGGAACCCTGTGCTTGTCTTGGTTTTACGGCATAGAGTAGCCATACCAGAGGTAAACTTGTAAAGCCTGCTACCAACCAAATGACATCAAAATGATAGCCCAATATCAACAACCACCACGTCAGTATGGCAGAGGCACTGATGCCCACACCAATACCTGCGTAGTGTACTGCCGACAGTACAGAGCGGCGTTCAGGACTTAAGCTTTGAATCACAAACGATGAGCTTAAAATCATCGCTACACCGCTTGCAATACCTGCGATTAGACGAATGAGATACCATAGAGTTAATGACATATCAGGTACGACAAGTAGCATCGTTGTGACGACACTTATAATCGCCCACAGTGTCAGCGCTTGCCACGTCGAGCGCTGAGGCACAAACATGGCAATGAGGGCACCGATAAAATAACCGATGTAATTGATAGAGGCAAGCCAGCCTGCAATCGTCGTTGAAATCGACACTTGCACCATAATATCGGGTAAGGTGGCAGTAAACAAAAAACGTCCATAGCCCATGACGACTGCCATGCAGTACATACCGATACAGGCAATGGCAGCTTCATTGGTAATATGAGCAAAAGCACGGCTTTTGAGAGCAGTCATCATGACAGAGCCATTTTTGCGGCCATTAGCACACAATCCTTTGTGTTAGAGCATTCAAGAGCAGCGGCGGATTAATAATCAAACATACAAGCGAAAACTACGATACGTTTACTGTTGGCGGCATGGTCACATCTGTTTCTGTGTGTCCTAGCATTTGTACGCGTTGATCACTAAACATATCCATATCAGGTGCCAGCGTACGCATAAAGCGATCAAAATAGAGCATCTGCTTGGTCAATAAAGCAAAGTCACGTGGGAAATGTATGCCATGGCGCTTACCGACTTCTACAATCTCAAGCATCATTTTATTTAGCTCATCGGCTTGCTCTTTACTATTAAAAGGCACACCACTGGTAAAGGACTTGTCCTCCGCCATAATAGTCTTCATCATACGCTGCAAATCATTACCCAACGCCACTACATCGACTTTATTGCCACCATGGGTCATTTCCATATCAATCATATGGCGCGCCATCGCTTGATAGTCACTGTCCTGCATGGCTTGCATCATACCCATGCACGCACGCCAACTCTCAGCTTTTAGCTTACCGACAATACCAAAATCCAAAAAGCCAATACGACCATCGGTTAATAGCATCAAATTTCCCGCATGCAGGTCAGCATGAAAACTGTTGCACAGCATGAGACTGGCAAACCACGTATTCAAGGTATCCGCCATGACTTGCGCAGGATCAGCACAATACTGACGCATGAGCGACTCATCGACCATAGATACACCGTACAAGCGGCTCATGGTTAGTACACGCTTGGTCGTCAGCTCTTCATATACTTTGGGTGCTACCACGCGTGTATTGCCTGATACGGCTAAGAACTGCTGAAAATCGCGGATGTTTTGTGCCTCAGCGATAAAGTCAGTCTCGGCAAGCATGCGCAGGCGAATCTCATCGATAATCGGCGCAATACTGGCAAACTTCATCGACGGCATCAGAATCTCAAGTAACTTAGTCACCCCATGCAATACGCCCAAATCCGTTTGCATAATAGTCTCGACGTCAGGCTTTTGTACCTTTAATACGACTTCATCGCCATTATGCAACCGTGCCGCATGAACTTGAGCAATAGAGGCTGAAGCTAGTGGCTTTGAGTCGATATGGGCGAACTTATCAGCGAGCGTCATGCCATCAACCGCCAACTCTTCTTTCAATACCTGCTCGATATAAGCATAAGACAGTGGCGTGGTCTGATCCAAACAGCTCTGAAAAGCTTTTACATATTCGCGTGGAAACAGTGACGGCGTACTGGCGATAAACTGACCAATCTTGATATAAGTCGTGCCCAACTGCTCAAACGTTTCTTTTAATAATGTGGCATCAGGCTTTTCACCTTTTGCCACTCTCAGCGCAGATAAACCTGCCACGCTGGCTGTTTGGCGAACACGGTTCATGACATTGAAGGTATGCTTTAATAAATGCGGACGATGAATTTTCATAAAAAACAACTATGGTCATAAGGAAGGTTTTTGAGAATAAGCGATTATAAATAATGACAAGTCACACCGCCACTAATGAACAATGACTAATGACTGCTGCAAACAGGACACGCGGCATCTTGGCGATAGCCCATCAGCCGTTGCTGCATCTGGCTACCATCCCATATTAATAGCTTATTTGTCAGTGGATTTTTGGTTAATCCCAAATACTGCAGGGCAGCATTCGCTTGCAAATTACCCATGATAGCAGTGGTACTCGCTAGCACACCTGAGTTGGCACACGTACGCTCATCAGCCGCCGCATCAAGTACTACCGAACCAAACACGCAGTGATAACAACCAGTGTTTAGTTGCGGCTCAAATAGCGCCAACTGACCTTGCATCCCAATCGCTGAGGCAGATAATAGCGGGATTTTATAGCGCACGCTAATACGATTGATGACATCACGCGTAGCAAAATTGTCGGTGCAATCTAAAAGCAAGTCAGGCTTGCCTGTCGCCATATCGAGCAATTCATAAGCATTGTCTTCGCTTAATCTTGCAACTGTACCGCGAGCGGTAATTAAAGGGTTAATACGCTCTAACATGTGCGCCGCTGTTAGCGCCTTAGTTTTACCAATATCCTCAGGTAAAAACAGCGTTTGGCGCTGCAAGTTGCTGGCTTCAATGACGTCATCATCTATAAGATGAATGTGCCCAAGTCCTGCACGCACCAGCGTCTCAGAAGCAGGACAACCAAGCCCGCCTGCCCCTATCATGACCACACGAGCTGATTTTAAGCGTAATTGAGCGTCAATATCCCAACCATCTAATAATATTTGCCTTGCATAACGCAGCAGCTCTTCATCCAACAACTGCCCTTTATCTGATGTGTGCGCCATATTTATTACCAATAACCTATTATTAAAGAAGTCTACTAACAAAAATCTGATGACTTAATTTGACCCAGCGTAACACGATCATTACCACCATAATCTTGTACTGTACGCACAGATTCAAAGTCACTATCTACAAACAACTTGCGAACGGCATCACCTTGGTCAAAACCATGTTCGATAGCCAGTAGCCCACCGACACGCAAGTATTTCGGTGCCTGTCCTACGATATTCTCTATATCGGCAAGCCCATGATTGGGGGCACTTAAGGCACTAATAGGTTCGGCTACAAGGCGTGCTAAATGCTCATCTTCCTCATCGATATAAGGAGGGTTGGACACAATCACATCAAATAATAGCTCGCCATGACTGGGCAGCTCGTCATACCAACTGCTTTGTATAAACTCAATATCAGCAACATCATTGATAACTGCATTGTGCTGAGCAACCTTGAGCGCTTCTGGCGACATATCCACCGCAACGACTTGCCAGCTTTCGGCCTTACTGTCTGAACGCTGCGTATTTAACTCGTGAGCGAGACTAATCGCAATACAACCTGAACCCGTCCCTAAATCCAATAACCGTTTTGGGCTGCTGACACTGTTTGGCTGAGATTTTATCCAAGTTAATACTTGCTCAATCAGTATCTCAGTATCAGGTCGCGGAATTAAAGTGTGCTCATTGACAGTAAATATCAGCGACCAAAATTCTTGCTGACCAGTCAAATACGCAAGTGGGATTCCTTGCTGCATTTTCACCACACCTGCATTGAACTCCGAAAGCTCGCTGTCTGTTAGCTGGTAACCTTCATCCATTATTAAAAATATCGCAGGCTTATCGATGACATATAATAGCCAATCGGTGAGCCAAAATGACGGTAGCTTGCTATTTGCAGCCTCATTCGTCAATTGCTGAATGTGCTGCTTTATCTGACGAATAGTCGATGCTGTCATAATTAACTCTTAAAAACATGATGAATCAATGAGAATAAAATACCGCTTAGCCTACTCTGACGCGCGTGGTGGCTCTTTGGTATCAGTCAGGTTTGGATTCGCCTTGGCCAACTTATCACTGCTTCCATCGTTATTGTCATCGCCATAAATATCATCGTTATCACCAATGACGATATGTTTATCAACGAAATAAATCAATGCCAAAATCGGAATCCCAATAGCGAAAGTAAAGATAAAGAAAAATGGATAGCCCATATTATCGACGATAGCACCTGAATAACCACCCATCACTTTGGGAATGAGCGTCATTAATGAAGAGAAAATCGCATACTGCACTGCCGTAAAACGAATAGACGTTAGAGCAGATAAGAAAGCAATAAACACGGCACTCGCCAGCCCTGCTGCCAAGTTATCAAATATGACCGCAACATACATAAATGGCAAACTGCCTGGGTTGTAAGTTAGTAGTACAAACAACAAATTGGTCGCACACGCAAGAATTGCCCCAATCATCATGGCATGCATCATACGGAAACGCTGTGCCAATAGCCCACCTAAGAACCCACCTGCAATCGCCATAATCACGCCGACGAGTTTCACTGCATTGGCAATATCTGTTTTACTAAAGCCCATGTCTTGATAAAAAACGTTGGAAATAACGCCTGCCACGATGTCTGAGATACGATATAGCCCAATGAGCGCCAATAGTAATAACGCCTTTGTGCCATAGCGTCTAAAAAAGTCCAGGATCGGCTCGACCCAAGTTGCCATGGCTACTTCTTTTTTCACCAACCCCACTTGTACCAATGCATAACCTGCTACTATCGCTACACCCAAGCTTATCAGCAGATGCAATGTTTCAACAAAGAAGCTAGAAAACGCCCCTTCGAACTCTGGCAATACTTGTCCCATTAATATATAAGCGGCGATAAACGCGATCACTGAAAACACAAACAATGCTACTAATCTCACGTAGTCTTCGCGAGTTTCGGCAACCAATGGCGCTTTATTAATAATTTTTGGTTGATTGATGATGAAATACAACAGCAGCAACGGTGCGCAAGCGACCAATGCCAAAAAATAAAACTTAATCGCTGGCATGACCATTAACGGTATCATCGCCAATGTGCTATCGAACACTGTATTAATCAAAATATTGATCAGATAAATAATGCCAAAAATCAGACCTGGGATAAGTAATAAAGCAGAGTAAATAAGAAATACTTTTAAATTGCCCTTTTGCTTTTTACTTTGCAACGTTTCAGCCGTTGGCTCATAGCTGGCAAACGTGGTTAATACCCCTAAAGTCATGACACCTGCCATAATGTAGTAAGTATTTCGCCATGCCTCATAACTATAAAAAGTCTCATTCGAGCCAAAAAAATCTGCCAAATATAACGCGCCTGCACCCGCAACGATCATGCCGATACGATAACCCGACACATAAATAGAGGATAGAATGGACTGCATCGATGGCGGCGCAAGCTCGATGCGGTAAGCATCAATCACGATATCTTGGGTGGCAGAAGAAAAGCCAAGCAAAACCGCAGCGCCTGCCATGTAGACTAAAACGTCTTCACTAACTGGATTAACATTTGCCATCAAAAAGATAGCAAATATGATAAGCAGCTGTGATACCACCATCCAACTGCGACGACGACCCAACCATTTGGTCAAAAATGGCACAGGAAGCGCATCTATTAATGGCGCCCAAATAAATTTAAACGAATAACCCAGTGCCGCCCAGCTAAACATGGTCACAACACTACGATCAATGCCTGCCTCTCTAAGCCAAAGTGATAAACTTGAAAAAATAAGCAGTATAGGAATACCCGCTGAAAAGCCCAAAAACAACATGATAATGACACGAGGGTCTAAATAAGCCTTTGCAGCCTCTCCCCATGATTTTTTGACAGCTGGTTGATTGGGTGGCACAGATTTGACAGCAGACATAATCGCTCACTAGCACTTAAGAAAAAGAACACAACCGCGCACAATTTTTATCAATCATTAGTATCATCTATCGGTAACTGATACTGATAAATAGCACTGATAAACGGGATCGATAAAAATTGCTTAACGTTGCACAAATACAGCCATTACAACAAAATTGAATTATGGTACTTGAGAACGCTGACCTTGACTAGACATTCTAACGATATTTTTGCATTAACCGTTGTTTCTACTGGTTAATAAAACCTAGCTTATAGACTAGGGCTTACTTTCATATTAAGAATGGGTATAAAAATAAGGAAAATATCGCATTTTGCATCATAACCCTTTTATATAAACCCCTTTCTCTTGTGATTAGCCAATCATTATCCTGATAAGTTATTAATAATTAATGCTTTAATAACCAGAACTTCTTGCTACATTCTTACTTTTATATATTCATAAATTAAAACATTATTTAACATACGATTTATTCTATAAAACAACGCGTTTGTATAAATTGCTTCCCTAAATCAATCATTATTCTATATGCTAGAGATGACAGATAATTTTTGCAAACAATAGTAAATAACACCCTCGATTGCCATTGATCTGATTACTGCCTAGGAGCCACATGATGACTAACTCAAACTCAACATCAGATGCTGCAAGTAACACCACTTATGATAAAGGAGATGGTCATGGACCAACCATTCATAGTGAAAATGTAGATACTTCGCACGAGCCACAACGTCCAAGCATGGGTGGCTGTCCTGTCATGCACCAAGCGCATACTACGAACGCCTCGGCAGCAACCGACTGGTGGCCGAATAGCTTAAATTTAGATATCTTGCATCAGCAGGATCACAAAACCAATCCAATGTATCCTGACTTTGATTATGCAGAAGCCTTTAAGCAATTAGATTTAGAAGCCGTCAAGCAAGATTTAAAAGATCTAATGACTGAGTCACAGGCATGGTGGCCAGCAGATTGGGGTCATTATGGTGGGTTGATGATTCGTATGGCTTGGCATTCTGCCGGTACTTATCGGCGCTCTGACGGCCGCGGTGGTTCTAACACTGGTAATCAACGCTTTGCGCCATTAAACAGTTGGCCGGACAATGTCAATTTGGACAAAGCACGTCGTCTATTATGGCCAATCAAGAAAAAATATGGTAACAAACTTTCTTGGGCAGATTTGATGATACTAGCGGGTAATATGGCTTATGAATCTATGGGCTTTAAGACGTTAGGTTTCGCTGGTGGGCGTACCGATATTTGGCATCCAGAAAAGGATATCTACTGGGGTTCTGAGCGTGAATGGCTTGCGGCTACCAAAAATCGTTATGAAGATGATAATCAGCGTGAATCACTAGAAAACCCTTTAGCAGCGGTACAGATGGGCTTGATTTATGTCAACCCTGAAGGTGTCGATGGCAACCCTGATCCAATCAAAACAGCACAAGACATCCGCACCACTTTTGCTCGCATGTCAATGAATGATGAAGAAACGGTTGCCTTGACGGCTGGTGGTCACACGGTTGGTAAATGTCATGGTAATGGTGACGCTACCTTATTAGAAGATGAGCCAGAAGCGGCTGATATCAAAGAGCAAGGTCTAGGTTGGCGCAACCCTAAAGGTACAGGCAATGCTGGCGACACCGTCTCAAGTGGTATCGAGGGCGCATGGACCACGCATCCAACCCAATGGGATTATGAATATTTCGAGTTACTGCTAAATCATGAGTGGGCACTGACTAAGAGCCCTGCTGGTGCTTGGCAGTGGGAACCTATCGATATCAAGGAAGAGGATCGTCCTTTAGATTCACATGATCCAAGTGTACGCCGCAACCCAATCATGACCGATGCTGATATGGCAATGATTAAAGACCCTGCTTATCGTAAAATTTCAGAGAACTTTCATCAAAATCCAGAATATTTCGATGAAGTATTTGCAAAAGCTTGGTTTAAGCTTACCCATCGTGATTTGGGGCCAAAATCTCGCTATTTAGGGGCGGATGTGCCAAGCGAGGACTTCACTTGGCAGGATCCAATTCCACAAGGCAATGTTAATCTGAGCGCTGATGATATTGCAATCTTAAAAGCACAGATACTAGGCAGTGGTATCGACCATCGCGAATTTATTATTACCGCTTGGAATAGCGCTCGTACATTCCGCGCCTCAGACTATCGCGGCGGCGCCAATGGTGCACGCATTCGTTTAGCCCCGCAAAAAGACTGGCTAGGTAATGAGCCTGAGCAATTGACTCGCGTACTTGAGGCGCTCACTGCCATCCAAACGAACTTTGATAAAGACGTCAGCATAGCCGATTTAATTGTACTCGCTGGTAACACCGCCATTGAAAAAGCAGCAGCTAATGCAGGTGTTCAAATTGAACTACCATTCGATGCTGGTCGTGGCGATGCGAGCGATGAGATGACTGAAACAGAGAGCTTCTCTGATTTAGAGCCACGACATGATGGCTACCGTAACTGGATCAAAGGCAGCTATGCCATATCACCTGAAGAGATGCTATTAGATCGTACTCAACTGATGGGCTTGACTGCACCCGAAATGGTCGTTTTAATCGGTGGTATGCGTGTCTTGGATACCAACTACGCTCAGAGCCAACAAGGGGTATTTACTGAGCGTGCTGGGACACTTAGCAATGACTTCTTTGTGAACTTGACAGACATGAGCTATTCTTGGCATCCCGTTAAGACAGACAATAATGACGCCCCTGCTCTCTATGAAGTACGTGAGCGTGCTACTGGCAATGTAAAATGGCAAGCCAGCCGCGTAGACCTAGTGTTTGGCTCAAACTCCATACTACGCGCTTACGCTGAGCTTTACGCACAAGACGATAACCTAGAAAAATTTGTTCATGACTTTGTAAAGGCTTGGAATAAAGTGATGAATGCGGATCGTTTTCGCTAAAACCCACTGAAATAGATACGCCTTTATCTTAAAAAAGCCCTCTTTAATCGAGGGCTTTTTTATTGTAATGATTTACTTCTAGCAACGGACAAACGACTTATCCTATATTCCAAATAAATATAAATAGATAACCATTAAGTATATACAAGAATAAACACTTTGTTTTACACTACTTGCTTACTGCATATTTGTACATTTTCACTTTTGTATACAGACAGGGTTTGTATATTTATACAATAGGATTTAGTTATGGCAATCGACGTAGTGGTCAATCAGCGGCATTTACAGATTCAGCTCAAGCAGTTGGAGACAGTATGGCATACGGTGATTAATGGCTATAACTTAAGTCAGGCGGCGACCGTACTGCACACCAGTCAATCTAGCCTATCAAAACATATTGCGGCACTTGAAAATCAGCTCAAAACGGAAGTATTCGTCCGTCAAGGCAAACGCCTAACGGGTCTTACGACCATGGGCACAGCACTAATGCCGCATATCGAATCTATCTTCGCCGAGATCCGTACGATTGAAAACCTAAGTCTCGATTTTAATAATCCGAATATTGGCACGCTGACGATTGCCACCACTCACACGCAAGCGCGATATGTATTGCCGCAAGTCGTCAAAGAGTTTAAAGAGCGTTTCCCCAAAGTCAACCTAATATTACAACAAGCGGATCCAGAGACCATCGCGCAGATGGTCATTCGCGGGCAGGCAGACATTGGCATTGCAACCGAGTCTTTACTTCATAACAATTATTTACGCTGCTATCGCTATTATGACTGGACGCATCGCGTCATTGTACCAAGCGATCACGAACTCGCCAATCACGAGTCTGTGGATTTGCCGACCCTCGCTAGCTATCCGATTGTGACCTATCACGGTGGCTTTACGGGGCGCGGTGCGATTGACAAAACCTTCGAAGAGGCAGGTCTAGAGCCAGATATCGTCCTAGCGGCGCTCGATGCTGATGTGATTAGTACTTACGTAGGTCTTGGCCTAGGCATTGGAATTATCGCAGAAATGGCATTTGAGCCAAGCCATTATCAGAACTTAACTGCCATACCAGTCGATCATTTTGGACGATTTACCAGTTGGATGGCGGTACGTGATGATGCAGAAATTCGTCAGTATGGTCGGGCATTTATGGAACTGTGTCAAAAACAATTTAGCCAGTAAAGAACCATTCATTCATATTTTCACTAAACGTCAATGGCATCGTTATCAACAGATAATGATGCCATTTTCTATTCTCATTTCTACTCAAAATCGACTGCCGCGCATGTGACTCTTATAACTCTACCCCATTATTAAGATTTGTTATCGTCTTAACTTCTGACCTTTATATTCAATAGAATCCCCCCATTATATGAACTATTGAGCGACTAGTTACAGCAATATTGAATTAGCACTAGATTCTTGAGGTGCTAGTTCATCATTGCTGTCGCTAGTCTCTTTTATAACTAGAATCAAATACCAATATAACCATGTCGTTGAAAGGCGGCATCATAAAAACAGGTGATTTATGAGTAACGCTATTCCCTTATCCTTTTTAGATCTAGCACCCGTGCCTGAAGGTAAAACCATCGCTGAAGGCATTGCCCAAACGATTGAGACAGCACAGCAAGCAGAAAAATTCGGCTTAAACCGTTATTGGATGGCAGAGCACCATAATATGCCGGGTATCGCTAGTGCAGCGACGTCAGTACTACTAGCGCATATCGGTAGCCAAACCAAGCATATACGTATTGGTGCTGGTGGTGTGATGCTTCCGAACCATGCACCTCTCGTCATCGCTGAGCAATTTGGCACTTTGCAGGCATTATATGGTGATCGCGTAGATTTAGGGTTGGGTCGTGCGCCGGGTACTGATGGCGCAACCTTTCAGGCACTACGCCGTCAGATGCAAGATGCTGATCGCTTTCCGCAAGACGTCCAAGAATTGATGTACTTTTTAGGGAACGGTACAGATAATAGCCCAGTACAGGCATTTCCTGGGGCAAAGTCAAACGTTCCTATCTGGATATTAGGCTCTTCTCTTTTTGGGGCTACGTTAGCGGCGCATTTGGGACTTCCTTATGTGTTTGCCTCACACTTTGCACCGCAAATGCTTGGGCAAGCGATTACAGCTTATCGTGAACAGTTCAAACCATCAGCCTATTTAGATAAGCCTTATGTCATGCTGGCAGCCAATTTATTACTCGCCGATGACGATGCTACTGCACAGTATCATTTTACCTCTGCGCAGCAAAGTTTCGTACGCTTGCGCCGTGGTGAAACAGGTCAAATGCCGAAACCTACTCACGATATGGACAGTATCTGGAGCCCTGCTGAAAAAATGATGGTGGATAGCGCATTGTCAGTGTCATTCATCGGTTCTGTGGAAACTGTCAAGCCGAGACTGGCGGCATTCCTTGCCCAGTATGAGCCAGACGAGCTGATTGTGACGGCTAACGTTTACGATCAGGCAGCGCGCATGCGTTCACTGGAACTTACACCTGAGTTAAATTTATTTACTTTACAATGAAATCAGACACTTGCATAATTATTGATAAACCTTAGCTGGATGTTTGACATGGACGCAACTCCTATTATCGGTGCCTCACTGCTTATCGGCTCATCAATATTTATGTACATTGTTGCCTTTCTTGCGGTGATGGCTGTCGGTGGTTATTTGACCTATCGCACCAGCCCAAAGCGTAAGCAGCGGCGCGAAGACCAACGTAATAAAGACAATTCAAATTAATAACCGCTCTAAAAATATGCTGGGACGTATTAATTTAACGTCTAAAGCAATATAAAGAGCCCTCTTTTCTTATTTAGAAAGAGGGCTTTTTTTGGCTTGCTACATAATAAAAATACAGCAATCTTTACGTACTGTTATTCAGACGGCCTTACCATTCAATTGACGAGCCAAGATTTTTTTGTGCGGCTTGTTGTGCGACATATAGAGCGACTGCTGCATCAAAACTGGCTGCACCAACCGATTTAAATAACGTAACACCATGATTAGACTTAGCGGTTTTTTCTTGTAGCGCCCCTGTGACTAGCGCTTGTAAGTCACCACTGAGGTCGTCCCATGTCCATGCACAATCGATACTATCGTGAGCTTGGATTAAATCGCCCGCTTCATGACGACTGCCAACCAAATCATCGACAACGACCATGCGACTGTTTGCAATGACATCATTGCTTATCTCTTTCATTGAAGGCTGATAGGCGCCGACTGCGTTGATGTGTACATCAGATTTAATATGGTTGAGATCAAACAAACCTTCTGTTGCGCGGGTTGCGACATTGATAACATCTGCATCACGGATAGCATCATTGATATTTTCGCAAACCGTTATAGTAACGTCCCATTGCGGATAATCACGAGTAAATTTCACTTTAAAAATCTCAGCGCCTTCCCTGCTTCTATTCCATAAATATACTGTTTTAATCTCAGGACGTACTGTCATTACCGCATGTAATTGCTCATAAGCCATGCCACCACAACCGACCACCGCCACACTTTGACAGTCAGCGCTTGCCATATATTTGGTCGCAATGCCTGACAATGCTGCCGTACGCACTTGGGTAATATAAACCCCATCCATAATTGCCAATATCTCACCAGTATCATTGTTTGACACGGTAATAATCGCCGTTGTGGTTGGTAAATTTCGGCTCGGATTATCAGGACAAATGGTGACCAATTTTACGGCTGTATACTCGTTCTTACCATCATAAATCATCGCAGGCATTGATAAATGCGAACCTGAACGATGGGCATCATCTTCACTAAAAGTTTCAATGACCAAACGTTCAGGCGCTTTGATCCAATTGGGATGCGCTGCCTGTTGATGTAACAATGCTTCTATCGCCCCAATGGCAGATTGCATATTGAGGTGTTCGGTCACGATTGCTTTGTTTAGTAATTGCAATTTAAGTACTCCTATTTATACATTTATTATTAGAACATGTTTTATCACGCCAAAACGGCTACTACATTAATCCCAACCCGCGCAATATTGCCGCACCAATCGCCATTCCAAACATACCTACCACGGTGGTAAAAGCCAAAATATTAGCAGCTAACACATCATTGCCACCCATGGCTTTTGCCATTACATAGCTGGCGGCGGCTGTTGGTGAGGCTGCCATCAAAAACAACACACCCATATGCACACCTGATAGACCAAATCCTAATCCAATAGCGATGGCAATCAATGGCGCAACAATAATACGTCCGATACTCGCCTGCATGGACAGCCCTGAAGGGTGCAACATCGACTTCAAATCAATACTGGCACCGGCGCAAATCAATGCTAAGGGTAATGCCACTGCGGCCAGTAGATCGCCAGTCGTATGAATCACACCTGTAATAGGCGGCAGCGGTGACGCCTTATAAGCAAATGCTGCTACCAATGCGATAATCAGTGGGTTGGTAAATAGTTTTTTGATAATCATGGTACTGCGACTGAGCCAAGTATCATCCACACTTTTGGACACACGGCTGAGAGTGATAACCGCTAAGATATTAAACAGTATCGTCACCACACCCATATAGACAGCACCGATGCTTAAGCCACGTTCTCCGTAGGCATTAGCAACCGTTGCCAGTCCAATAATAGCCATATTACTTCGAAATATCCCTTGTACAAACACCCCTTGATCAGCCGGTTTGCTCACAAAATATTTGGCGTAAATCTCTGCACCTATAAACAAGATGAATGTCACCAGAATACCAGCCATTATCAGCGTGATTTGTTTGCTGTAATCGACATCACTATCAACGACGCTAAAAAAAAGCAAACAGGGTAAACAGTAATTAAAGACAAAGCTCGATGCTTGATCAATAAAAGTCTGGCTCGCCTCACCGCGTCTCTGCATAAAAAAACCCAACCACATTAAGGCAAGGTTGGGCAAGACAATGGTAATAGCAAAGACAATAGCATCAATCATAAATAGGCTCAGTTCGTTGACAAGCCCATCATAATATGGACATCAGCGAGATAAATTGACAAGTAATCATTAAGTTTTCTAACCTAGTATAGAGACAAAATAGCAAGTAAGACAAGCGCCTGCTCTATTTTCTTTTAACAGCGGATGTATTATAAACAAACAAAAGCCCATAACGGTATATCGTTATGGGCTTTTGTTATACTAGTTATACTAGTTATACTAGTTATACTAGTTATACTAGTTATACTAGTTATACTAGTTATACTACTATTACGAATCTAGCGCGGCCTTTGCTTTTTTCTGTTTCTTCACCGTCATGGCTAGCAACTGAATGGCGGCAGGCGTCACACCGCTCACGCGTCCAGCTTGAGCAAGCGTCGCAGGACGTACTTGTGTCAATTTCTGTACAATTTCATTCGATAATCCCGATACCACGCTATAATCAAAGTCCAGTGGCAGCGCCGTATTTTCTAGGCGCTTCATCTGATCAATGTCTTCTTGCTGACGATCAATATAGCCTGCGTACTTCACAGAGATTTCTATCTGCTCACCCACTTGGGCATCGACTTGCGAATCAGTGATGGCAGCGATATCAGCAAAATGAATCTGCGGACGCTTGAGCAAATCAAAAGCAGTCGATTCTTTTGACAGCACCTCGCCCGTTTGCTCTGTGACTTTTTTGCCTAGCGCGTTAGCAGGGGTTGCCCACATATCTTTGAGACGTGAGGTCTCTGTGGCAACTGCTTCCATTTTTTGTTGGTAAGTCTGCCAGCGCACATCGTCAACTAGACCAAGCTTACGACCTGTTTCAGTTAGGCGTTGATCGGCATTATCTTCACGTAATAATAGACGATATTCTGCGCGGCTCGTAAACATACGATATGGCTCAGTCGTACCATGGGTAATCAAATCATCAACGAGCACGCCAAGATAGGCTTCATCACGGCGCGGTGTCCACACGTCAAAATCGCTGTTATTAGTCGTAACCAATGCCGCATTAGTACCTGCTAGCAAACCTTGCACGCCAGCCTCTTCGTAGCCAGTTGTACCATTGATTTGTCCAGCGAAGTAAAGACGATCGATAGATTTGGTCTCTAGCGTTGGTTTTAGGTTCTGCGGATCAAAGTAATCATACTCAATGGCGTAGCCTGGACGGGTAATGTGCGCATTCTCTAAGCCTTTCATACTATGAATAAACTCTAACTGCACATCAAACGGCAAACTCGTTGAGATACCATTTGGATATAGCTCATGGGTGGTCAAACCTTCTGGCTCGATAAATATCTGATGGCTGTCTTTATCCGCAAAACGGTGAATCTTGTCTTCGATTGACGGACAATAACGTGGACCCACACCTTCGATTTTGCCAGAGAACATCGGCGAACGGTCTAAGTTTTCACGGATAATATCATGGGTGCGCGCATTGGTATGCGTGATGTAGCAATTGACCTGCTCAGGATGCATAGACACATCACCCATATAACTCATCACTGGTAGCGGCGTGTCGCCCGGCTGTACGGTCATCACACTAAAGTCAACGCTACGCGCATCAATCCGCGCGGGCGTACCTGTCTTTAGACGACCGACTGGCAGCTTAAGCTCACGCAAACGATCTGCCAACTTGATAGAAGGTTGATCGCCTGCGCGACCACCTTTTGAGCTTTCGAGACCAATATGAATCACACCGCCCAAGAAGGTTCCTGAGGTCAGTACCACCGTTTGCGTATTAAAGATAATACCCGTTGCAGTAACCACTGCCGTCGCACGACCATTTTCAACTAAGATATCATCAGCCGCTTGTTGAAATATATCAAGATTTGGCTGATTCTCAAGCGTATGGCGAATGGCGGCTTTATATAAAATACGATCTGCTTGCGCACGCGTAGCACGAACGGCAGCACCTTTACGACTGTTAAGCACACGAAACTGAATGCCTGATTTGTCCGTTGCCAATGCCATTGCACCGCCAAGCGCATCAATCTCACGCACCAGATGGGATTTGCCGATACCACCAATTGCTGGATTACAACTCATCTGCCCGAGCGTCTCAATATTATGTGTCAACAGCAAGGTCTGCGCGCCCATACGTGCGGCTGCCAAAGCAGCTTCTGTGCCAGCATGACCGCCACCGATCACTACCACGTCGTAATTTTTTGGGTATTGCATATACGCCTCACTTGACTCATAACGCTGCTTTTAGCCAAAAACTATTATTACCAGAATTTTATGGCTAAATAGCATGGTCATCAGCAAATAAACGTCAGTCGGATTTAAAAAGTTAACGGCTTGGAAAAGCCGCTAGATATTGGATTGCTAACCCACCATTATAACAATTTTTTGATGCTTAAAAAACGCCGCAGTAGAAACTATTTACATTAAGTGTTAAGCATCATTGTTAAACTTAATAACTAGTAACTTAATAACTAGCGCCTAGTTACCAGGGCTCAGCGGTACGATTTGATCTGATTGACCACTGCTCAGCATATGCTGACTGCCATAACCTTCTGGATTGATCTGCAAATAAGCATTCATCAAGCCAATAGCATTGCCATCATTACTCGCCAAAATTTGCTCTTTAATCATGTCTACTGGCGGTAGCAGCAAGTTTTTTAGCAATGCCAAACGCTGCTGGTTATCGCCTTTATTAACGACCATCTCGATAAGTTGACGCGCATCGATGGGTAAATCTGGCGTATTCTGTGCCAATAATGCCAAATGATAAGCGCCCGCAGAATCTTGATCCGCAACGATACGCTGCTCAATCGCAATATAAGTGGCTTCTGTTGCGCCGCCTGCCACGCTAAGCTGATGAATACATTTCAGGGCTGAATGTGGCTCATTGCCAGCAATTTCAATGATGCGCGTGGATTCATTTTTTAAATGCTCACGGCGTTTTTCGATTGCCGCTTGCTCAGCAGCTACCGGTTCAGGTGTTTGTTGTTCTATTGGTTGATTGCTCATAATACTCTCTCATTATTTATGTTTTTATAATGCTTGCTGTTGAGCCATATATGGGGTCAATACTGACAAAAACAATAAAAGCCCGAGCGCCCATCTAAGGACTGGCTCGAGCTTTTATTGTTAAAACTTATCAGCTTGATAATAAAAAAGCTTAGATAAGTGTTTTCAGCATTATGCAGCAGGGCTGTTTGCTTCAACCAATGGCTTAAGCTCGCCTGATTGATACATTTGCAAAATAATGTCTGATCCGCCCATCAATTCGCCGTCAATCCACAACTGTGGAAAAGTCGGCCAATTAGCCACTTTAGGTAACGTCGCACGGATTTCTGGGTTTTCTAAAATATTTACAAACGCAAATGGGCGACCGATTTGAGTAAGAACTTCAATCGATTTAGCAGAAAAGCCACACTGCGGAAATTGCGGCGTGCCTTTCATATAAATAATAACTTTATTGTCACGGATTTGATCACGGATCAATTGTTCAACGTCGTTTGCAGCAGTATTTGGGGTTTGCTCACTCATAAAAGCTCCTATTGATAAAGCGGTTCATTGAAAACAGTGATTGATATTACAAAATGATTGAGAAAAGAGATGGCTGATACATGGGGCAAGCGCCACGGTATTACAAGTACAACTCTATAGACTATATATAAAATCTGCATATATAAAATCTACGCGCAACTGACCAAGTCAATATGACTCGGAGTGCTCAAGCAGCGATGACACCCGATCCAAGCTATCTAGATTCGACAACATTAGGGACTAATAATACCACGGCATTGGCCATAATGCCCTCTTGCCGACCGGTAAAGCCTAACTTTTCAGTGGTGGTGGCTTTAACGCTGATATTATTGACCGCCGTCTGCAAATCACTGGCAATATTATCACGCATGGCTTGACTGTGCGGTGCCAGATTTGGACGCTCACACATCACAGTGATATCAGCGTTGCCTAGACTATAACCAGCCTCTTGCACTTTACTGTAGACATAACGTAGCAGCACCCGCGAGTCCAAACCTGCATGGGCAGCATCTGTATCAGGAAAATGCTGACCGATATCGCCAAGCGCCAATGCGCCAAGCAGTGCATCGGCAAGCGCATGCAGCACCACATCTCCATCAGAGTGTGCCAGCAAACTGTGCGTGTGTTCAATAGGCACACCTGCTAGCACCACATATTGCTGCTGCTGACCATTATTGTGAAAAGCGTGAACGTCGATACCTTGACCAATTTTTATCATTATTATTCCAAGATGAGTGAAACGTGATTAAAATAATTCAAAACCACCATCTAAATTTCTAAAGCGATTTTACTAATGCCTAGACACCATCGGTCGCCACCAGTTTCAATTAACTGGTATAATATGACATTTATTTTATCATAATACCAGATCCAAAAGATAAGCTGACGTCGTTCTGCTAAGACTACCTATTGTAGCAATGGCATAATTTTTGGCGTCAATATCTATTTTGGAGAACGTACAAATAGTTGAGCCACTTTATGTCAGCCATACAAGATACCTCAAGCATAGCCGTTTCTGAGTCTTTCACGCCTCATCGTCCATTAACACTTGCCGATATCGAGAATCCTAGCGCCAAGCACGTGATTGTCGGTATGTCAGGTGGCGTCGATTCTTCTGTATCAGCCGTTTTACTTCAGCAAGCAGGCTTTAAAGTCGAAGGTCTGTTTATGAAGAACTGGGAAGAAGATGACGGCACCGAATACTGTACGGCAATGGATGATTTAGCGGACGCACAAGCGGTATGTGACAAAATCGGTATGAAGCTACATACGGCCAATTTCGCCATGGAATATTGGGATCGGGTTTTTGAGCATTTTTTAGCGGAATACAAAGCAGGACGCACGCCCAATCCAGATATTTTGTGCAACAAAGAAATCAAGTTTAAAGCGTTTTTAGACTATGCTTTGACGCTGGGTGCAGATTATATCGCCACCGGTCACTACACGCGCCGTAGTATGAACTATACGAATGCTAATGGCACTGAGGTTGCGCAGCTATTACGCGGGCTTGATAACAATAAAGACCAAAGTTACTTTTTACATGCGGTTGGCGGCGATAAAATCGCTAAGACACTGTTCCCAGTCGGTGAGCTTGAAAAACCAGTGGTTCGTCAAATCGCTGAAGAACATGATCTTATTACTGCCAATAAAAAAGATTCAACGGGTATTTGCTTTATTGGTGAGCGCCGTTTTAAAGACTTTTTACAACAGTACTTGCCTGCCCAAAAAGGCGATATCGTCACTGACGATGGTCATACTATTGGTACGCATGACGGGCTAATGTATTATACCTTAGGTCAGCGTGGTGGTATTGGTATTGGCGGTGTCAAAGATCGCCCAGAAGAGCCTTGGTTTGTATTGGCAAAAGACTTGGATAACAACCGTTTGATCGTTGGACAAGGTCATGAGCATCCCATGATGCTGAGTAATGAGCTGCAAGCTTATAAGCTCGATTGGGTCGATGGTTTACCGCCTGCAGATATATTTAGCGAAGATGGCTTACGTTGTATGGCAAAATCGCGCTACCGTCAGCCAGACCAAGCGTGCCGAGTGTTTGCTGTTGATGATAAAGGTTTAGAAGTACGAGTGATATTTGATGCGCCGCAACGGGCAGTGACGCCAGGTCAATCAGCAGTATTTTATATCGATGAGGTTTGTTTGGGCGGCGGTGTCATTGCCTCTATTGACGCGCCTTGCGGGATTTGACATCTCATTTAACATTAATTAATACAATGATTTGTCTTTTTTTAGGATACTGAATGACCGCTCGCCTTTTCGCCTTGCTGAATATCTCATTTTCTTGTTCGATATGGCTGAAGCGAGGTCTTACGCTTACTTTCATTGCTGCGTCATTTAGTGCACAGTCAGCACCAGCAGAGATGGGGAGTATTACGGTTACCAGCTCTGATGCTTCGGCTGGTAGTGCTTCTGGCACATATGTAGCAGCAGGTTCTGGTGCTACTGGTCGTTTTACTTTGGTTCGCAATGAAAATATTGGTTATAGCAGTAATGCTGAGATAACACCATCTAGTGGTACGCGTACCAATGGTATTGAGATCAGGAATGATTCTAATACTAGTATTGATAGAGATAAATTTAAGTACACTTTTACTATTACGCCTAATGATAACGCCTCTATACATACCATAAAAATTGGGCAAGCCAGTTATTCAGTGGGTGGCAACTCAGAGATTGCACGTCAAACATTAAGCTTTACCCAAAATAGTCAAATTAGTACACCTGCGCAAGCTACTATCAGAAATAATCCAAACATCCCCTATTTTTATAATGCCATGGGTGATTATTTTATGGGTAAAAAACTGGCTGGAAATAGCTTTAGCTCTAACAATACGGTTACCTTGCCACAGCTACGCTTCGATAGCTCAAATGGTGGGGATAGCGGCTTATATTATTACGGGATCACTGCGCTTAACGGTAGTGGTAATAGTAGCTCGTTTACGCCTACTACCAATAGTAGTGGACAAGTATCTTTTGCTTCTGGTCAAAAAAGAGGCACCTTGCCCCCTATGCCTACTTTTACCAATATTCTAAAAGAAACCTCTACCAGTCCCAATAATCAGACGACTTATCGGGCATTGAACGTAAATGACATCATAGCTAATAATAGCAGCTACGTCAGCTATGGTATCGCTAATGCGGACAGCAACTATGTTCTTGCGGTTAAGAATGCCAAGACTATCATCTTAACTTACGAAGGCATCATGAGAGGTAATAGTGCTATTGAAGCGGATGTGGTTGGAGAAACCTATAACGAATGGATCAGCTTTGGGGTAGAAAGTGAACCGTTGAATTACGTCTTTTCAGGCACTGTATTCAATGATAATGGCGGTATAAATGATAGCGACATCAATGTCAAAAAAGATAACGCTACGATAGACAGCGGTATATATAACAATACCAACTTCTTCAATGGTACTTTTGACTCTGCTGAAAGTGGTATTGCAGGTAGCACAGTCAAGCTGGTTGACTGTACAACCAATGCTCCTCTTGAAACTATCAATACTCCTACTAATATTGTCGGTAAATATGAGATTAAAATACCTATCGCTTCTCTAACTGGCAAAAGTACTGTCTGCCTGATTGAAGAAAATAGTGGTAGCACTTATCCCATTCGTACTACTAATGAAAAAACGGTTATTTCCTTGACTACTAACAAGTATAACTATGAAAATAATAACTTTGGCAGAGTGATTGATAAAAACGTAGCTTTAGTCCTTGAAAAAGAACAAGCACTTAACGATTGCAAAATCGCCTCATTGTTACCAAATCTAGAAAACCAGCTTGCCTATAGTAAAGCCGCCCTATCTGAAGTAACTCCAGGACAATGTATTGCCTACAAAATTACTGCGACCAATCGAGCCAACCTTAGTATCAATCACTTTGTTCTACAAGACGTCTTGCAAGAAAGAAATGTAAATGGCGCGATAGTGACGTCAAAACTTGCGAATCCAATCCACCAAGCAAGCGAATATGCCGCAGACAGTGTCGCTATCGGCAATAACGGTACTGTCAAAACGGTAACCTCAATTTTAGATCCAAGGACAAAACGTAGTTTTTACTTTAATACTAAGTATGGCTCGACACACTCTAATACACCCGATACCCCTTAATAATCGCGTTATATGCATATTTTGATTTTATCAACGGCTACATTTGCTACACTACCCGTATTTTTTTGACCACAGTCTTATATGATGTGTTCATTTGTGGGATTTCACAGTTTTCATCACTTTTACTTTTTTAATTTAAAGGCATTATTATGAACTTACTTACCGCACTCTCCCCAATCGATGGTCGTTACGCCTCCAAAGCTGACAGCTTGCGTCCTTATTTATCAGAATTTGGTCTCATTAAAGCCCGCGTCACTGTCGAGATTCGCTGGTTACAGTCATTGGCAGATAACAATGCGATTGGTGAATTGGCAGCATTTGATACCGATACCAATGCCTTTTTAAACAGTATCGTTGATGACTTTAGTGAAGCAGATGCCCAAGCCATCAAAGACATCGAAGCGACGACCAATCATGATGTAAAAGCAGTCGAGTACTTCATCAAAGACAAGTTCCGTGGTCAGGCAGCGCTTGAGGATTCATTAGAATTTATTCATTTTGCGTGTACTAGTGAAGATATCAACAACTTGTCTTATGCGTTAATGCTAAAAGACAGCCGCGAGATTGTGGTTGCGAAAATGCAGCAATTGACTGATAGCATCGTGAATTTGGCGATTGCTCATGCCGACCAACCCATGCTATCACGCACCCATGGTCAAACCGCTAGCCCAACGACGCTTGGTAAAGAAATGGCAAACGTCGCTTATCGCCTAGCCCGTCAAATTAAGCAAGTGAATCAAGTAGAGCTATTGGGTAAAATCAATGGCGCGGTTGGTAACTATAACGCTCATTACGCCTCATATCCTGATGTTGATTGGCAAGCACATGCAGAACGCTTCATTGATGAAAGCCTTGAGCTGACTTTTAACCCTTATACCACGCAAATTGAGCCACATGATTATATCGCTGAGCTATTTGATGCTGTCAAACGTTTTAATACCATTCTAATCGATTTTAACCGTGATATTTGGCAATATATTAGCTTAGGCTATTTTAAACAGCGCCTAAAAGATGGTGAAGTTGGTTCTTCTACCATGCCGCATAAAGTCAACCCGATTGATTTTGAAAACTCTGAAGGTAACTTGGGCGTTGCGAACGCGATGCTGGCTCATTTGGGTGAAAAACTGCCTATTTCGCGTATGCAGCGTGATTTATCAGACTCTACCGTACTTCGTAATATCGGTGTTGGTCTGGCGCAAAGTATGATTGCTTATGATGCTTGTTTAAAAGGTGTCAGCAAACTTGAATTGAATGCCCAGCGTTTGAATGATGACTTAGATAATGCACAAGAAGTATTGGCAGAGCCGATTCAAACGGTTATGCGTCGCTATCGTGTTGAAAACCCATATGAGAAGCTTAAAGCGCTGACTCGTGGTAACGCCATGACTCGCGAAGCCATGCTAACATTCGTTGAAAGTGATGAGCTATCTGCGGTGAGCGATGCGGATAAAGCGCGCCTACGTGAGATGATACCAGCCACTTATATCGGTAATGCGGCGGAGCAAGCGCGCACGATTAAAGAGTGGATTGCTAAGATTTAACTGGCAACGCGCTTATCTTTATGAAATGTAAAAAAGATATAAACGAGCATTCATTTATATCTTTTTAAAAAAACCTTACTCTAAACACTATGATTTTTTTAAATACATAGTTAATGGGTGAGGTTTTATTCTTTATCGTCTTCATCTTTTTTATCACTGCTATCACCCGGTATGATCGCTTTGGTAACAGCAACAGTGCCTTTAACGACACCTTTAGTGGTTTTGTAGGCGACTTTTACAGGTACGGTGACGATTTTATGCACACAAGCTTGCAGCATAAACATACTGGCGATAATAACGATAAACTGTAATTTTTTCATAAATTTCCTACGGATAATGAGAGGCACTGATGGCTATATTTTGACCATCAGCTAGACGTTAATCATAAACCAATATATGTCAGCTATAAAGCACTGTTCTAGTTTTATATTCTGTCTACTTTGATATCCTTTCTACTTAAACACACGGATCTACCCATGACTTCTATACCGCTTTGTTTACCCGACTCTATCACGCCTGAGCAATTTTTAAGCGAATACTGGCAAAAAAAGCCACTCTTAATTAAACAAGGCTTACCACAGCTAATTGGCATGTTTGAGCCTGACGACATGCTTGGTCTAGCCCTAGAAGAAGACGCCTCGGCGCGCTTACTAACTCAAGCAGCAAGTAAAAAAGAAGGTCAGGCGCAGTGGCAACTTAAAAAAAGCCCATTGACTGAAACTGATTTCGATAACTTACCTGAGCAATGGACGGTATTGGTGCAGAATATGGAACAGTGGTCGCCTGAGCTTGGTCAATTGTGGCAAGCCTTTGACTTTATTCCACAATGGCAACGTGATGACATCATGGTTTCTTATGCGCCAAAAGGTGGTTCAGTCGGCAAACACTATGATGATTATGATGTGTTTTTAGCGCAAGGGTTTGGGTCTAGACGTTGGCAACTGGGCAAATTCTGTGATAAAAATACCGAGTTTGTCGCCGATGAGCCGATTCGCCTCTTTGATGACATGGGTGAGATTATTTTTGATGAAATATTAGAAGCCGGTGACGTACTTTACGTACCGCCGAAGCTGTCGCATTTTGGTGTGGCACAAGACGATTGCTTAACCTTTTCATTTGGCTGCCGTCGTCCTAACTTGATGCAAATCATCGACAACTTAGCTGATATCGCCACCAACGATAGCGATTTATTTATCCCAATGCTGTTGCCACAAGCGCTGCAAGCGTCAGGTGAATTGCAAGCGAGCAGCATCAATGCGATCAAAGATCAGCTATTACAAATGCTACAGTCTGAGCGTGGTGATGATATCATTCGTCAAGCAGTTTCTGAAGTCGTCAGCAAACGCCAGTATGATGCGCTGATGCCAGAGGATACACTAGATACGGATGAGCTCATGCAAGCTCTAGCAGAAGGTGCCACCTTGCAAGCGGATTATAGCAATCGTTTGCTCTATAGCCAGACTAATGATGGCATTGTGCTATATGCCAATGGTCAGCGCATTGACGGGCTTGATGATACAACAGTAGCGGTATTGGTGCGTTTGGCTAATGGCGAACACCTAAATAGTCAAGATGTCACCGATGTCGATGCAGATGATTTGAGCGAATGGCTAGAGAACGGCTGGGTGTGGATTGATATTGCTGAATAATATCTATTAATCAGACATTAATCAAATAACGCAAATAAAAAAAACCGCTATCTGACAATTATTCAGATAGCGGTTTTTTCTTATAAATCGTATTTGGTATTTATAGCTATACCAATCACTGCTTAGCACTTATCAAAACGGATATAAAAGCCAAGCGGGTTTGTAATTAATACGGTTATTCTGTACCAAGTTCAAGCAAGCTAGCATTACCACCGATCGCTGTGGTATTGATTGTTTTTACACGCTCAGTGACAAAACGATGCAAATAATCAGGCGTTAGCATCTCTAACAAGCCTTCCATATCGGTGACACTAATGACTTGCGTTAAGATACCGTCTGTATTGGCAAGCTCTTGGCTGATAGCCTGCACTTCGCTTCGATTACCAGAGACTGCAACCTGTGCCAGACGATCGATATATAAAAGCGTAACGGTTTGCGAGTCATTCGCCACACTCAATACATCTTCGCTGATACCTGTATCATATAGTATCTTGGCAGCTTCATTGCACATCTCATCTTGGCTTGGGCAATGCAGGATGACTTCATTACCTGTCAATAGTGCTGCTACCAGCTGTCCCAATACTGCCATGGCTCTAGCAGATTCACCACCAATAACCATGGTCTTACCACGACCAGTGACATATAGATCGTTGGACTCACCAGTTGCACCAGTCATGCGATGCACCTCATCCAAGCTAGGCGCGGCGCTCAATAGATGATTGAACAAACGCTTTGCTTTATTGGCGTCACCAGTCAGCAGCGCCAATTTTGGAATAGCCGCTTGCAGATATGTTGCGCGATTCACTGCGCCAAGTAATCGCCAAGATTCACAAACCTGGGCATGATTTTTTTTGAATTCAGTCGCCATGTTGCTTCCCCTTATGCGAGTTCTGTTTGAGTGGTGGTTTGGGTAGTAGTATTAGCAGTTGTCTGGTTGCCGCTATTTGACTCTAAGCTAAGCTGCATCAAACGTGCGACATAATGCGGGCCACCAGCTTTAGGACCCGTGCCAGACAGACCACAACCACCGAATGGTTGTACGTTTACGACGGCACCGATTTGGTTGCGGTTGATGTAAGTATTACCTACAAACGCACGGCGCTCGATGTGCTCAACGGTATTTTCGATACGACTATGAATACCCAAGGTCAAGCCAAAGCCTGTCGCGTTGATGGCATCAATCAACTTATTCAGATCACGTGCTTGATAACGCAGTACGTGTAGAATCGGACCAAAGTGCTCACCACCGATGACATCTATGGTTTTCACTTCGATCGCTGTTGGCAATACAAAGGTAGACTGTTCTTGACTGACAACTGAGCTTGAGCTCATTGGCGTCTGTGCCAAGATAGTCGCCGTTGGCTCAGCGTCCATACGCTCGATATGCGCTTCAAGACTACGTTTGGCATCCGCATCAATCACTGGGCCCACATCTGTAGCAGCATATAAAGGATTGCCGACCGATAGCTCAGCCATATTACCTTGTAATAGCTCAATTAAATTATCAGCCATTTCTTCTTGCACGCACAATATACGACAAGCTGAGCAACGCTGACCTGCTGAACCAAATGCAGATAAAACAGCGTCTCTAACCACTTGTTCTGGCAATGCCGTTGAATCAACGATCATAGCATTCTGACCACCAGTTTCAGCGATAAAGACAGGTAACTCACCACTGGCTTGTGCATGATCATTTAGGCTTTGGTTAATACGTTGAGCCGTTTGGGTTGAACCCGTAAATATCACACCTGCTATATTGTCAGCCGCTGTCAATGCACCACCAACATCGCCAGCACCGATCACTAACTGTAAGGCTTGTGTTGGTACGCCTGCTTGGTACATTAGCTGAGCACCAAAATGGGCAATCAAGCTGGTTTGTTCGGCAGGTTTCGCCACCACCGTATTACCTGCTGCTAGCGCCGCTACGATTTGACCCGTATAGATAGCCAATGGAAAGTTCCATGGACTAATACAGACAAAGGTACCACGTGCTTTATAAACTTGACGAGATTGCTTGCCAGCCAAATCGGTGAATTCATGCACGACGTCGTCTAGACGCTCTGTTTCATCGGCATAAAAACGGCAGAAATCAACCGCTTCTTTGATTTCATCAATACCGTCTTGAAGGGTTTTTCCCGCTTCGATTTGGCATAGCGCCATTAGCTCAGCGTAGTTTTCTTCATAGAGATCCGCTATCTTACGCAATATTTCAGCACGCTTAGCAGCTGATACTGCTTGCCAGACACTTTGCCCTGCCACTGCCGCATCGATTGCTTGACCAGCTATTTCAGCATTGGCATAAGTGACTTCACCAGCACTTACTTCGTGGTTCCAAGGTGCACGTACGGTTTGAGTCTCAAGCTTATGTGTTACGCCATTTACTTCATATTCATCAACTGCTTTGCCCTTGACGACGGACGTCGCTGACCAAGTTTTATGCAAATGGCTATCGATAGCAGATTTAAAGGGCAGCCATTGTGACTCTACGAATATATTAGGGCCAAAACTGGCACGGCGCGCACCATAAATCTCTAACGGCAACGGAATCTCTGGATTGTGCAATGTCGCATTGGCCAGTAGCTTGTCATAAGGATGTACTGTCAGCTTTTCAATCGGATAAGACTTGTCTAGCAGCTGATGGACAAACGAGCTGTTGGCACCGTTTTCGAGCAAGCGACGTACCAAGTACGGCAGTAAGTCTTTATGCGCGCCAACTGGGGCATAAATACGTACCGGAATTTTATACGCTTGTAAGATATGATCATAAAGAGCATCGCCCATACCGTGCAAACGCTGAAACTCAAAGTCTCTATGCTTACTCATGGTCATAATTGACGCTAGGGTGTGCGCATTGTGTGTCGCAAACTGTGGCCAAATCAAGCCTCGCAGATGATCTGACAATAAGAAACGCGCACAGGCAAGGTAAGCAGTATCCGTGCCTTCTTTGCGTGTCCAGACAGGATAGCCTGACAGACCTTTTTGCTGGGCAAGCTTGATCTCAGTATCCCAATAGGCACCCTTTACCAGACGTACTGGAATACGATCTCCCACCTCAGTCGATAGACGAGCCAGCCACACCAAAATAGCGATGGCGCGCTTAGAGTAACCTTGCACGACCAAGCCAAGACCATCCCAGTCAGCCGTCAAATTGTCACGGTACAAAGACTCAAACAGTTTTAAAGAAATTTCAAGGCGGTCGGCTTCTTCGGCATCGATACTAAGGTCAACGTTGACTTCACGTGCCGCTTCGATAAGCAGCAAGCAGCGTTGACGCAATAAACCCATGACTTGGGCTTCTTGCGTGGCTTCATAGCGAGGGTGCAATGCTGACAGCTTGATAGACACTGATGGCTTAGGCATGCCTTCTTTGACTTTGATACTGGCAGTGGCTCTGATCGCATGCAGGTAGTCATTGAAGTATTTTTCAGCGTCTTTATGCGCAATAGCCGCTTCACCGAGCATATCAAACGAATAGGTATAGCCTTTATTACGATAAGGTTGGCTATTTTTATTGGCGTCTTCGATGGTCTCGCCCAATACAAACTGATGACCCATGATACGCATGGCTTTTTGCATGGCACTACGAATGACAGGTTCACCCATCTTTTTAGTCATGCGATCCAAAAAGCCTGATGCTGTGGTGCTACTATCAATACTGACGACACGACCAGTCATCATCATGCCCCATGTTGAGGCATTGACCATAAAACCGTTGTCATTTTTGATGTGCTTTTTCCAATCAGCCACACTCATTTTGTCATGAATCAACGCATCAGCAGTATAATTGTCTGGCACTCGAATCAAGGCTTCTGCCAAGCTCATCAGCAAGATACCTTCTTGGGTATCAAGACTATACTCAAGCAGTAATGAGTCGACCATCTTGACCGCTTTGCCATCATTACGTACATGCTCAACCAGCTGGCGCGTTTGCTCAGCAGCGGCGTCACGTTCTTCTGTGCTGGGTTCAGCAAGTGGCAATAATTTGGACAACCAGCGCTCTTCATCAACGCTATACAACGGCGAAATACGGGCGTGCAGAGTTTCTGCCGACTGGGCAATATAATCTGGCGATAGCAAATCGACAGGATTAAACAAAATCGGCTCTTGCGGGGTAAACTGGTCTACTGGGTTCATAACAACTCCATAACTATCGTTTAAAAACCATCATAAATAGTGCTTTAGGAAGTCTGATCGTCTGGTATAACTAGCCATCACCATCATTCATTTAGATGACGGCTATCGATAGATACTTATAACAATAATCAAAAGTCCAAACGGCGCCATCACAAAACGAGAAAATCCAGCATAGGCTGGAAGCGGTTAAGTAGGTCGTTCGACTGTTAAACGGGCTACGTTAACAATACAAAGGCAACAACGAACAGCTAAGCGGCATTAGTGCCTTCTTCTTGTTTGTAGTGAAAGGAGTGTGATGATCAGATATCGCTATTAAAACGAAAAAATCGCTTTAGCAAAAAAATCTGCCATCTTGGGTGCTGCTAATTCACTGTAAGAAAAACCTCTACGGCGTTGATTGAGGTGATGCGCTTAACTCGGCTATAATATCATGAAAAAAATTTTCAAACTAACGATATTGCTTATTTTCACAAATTAATATATTTCTAAAAAACAATCAGTTAACAGCACTTTATCCCTTATGACGCACTGGTTATACTTTTCTATTTACTATTGGCGATTAATTATTTTATTAAATCAAACACTTGAATATATTTAGGGAAATTTGAGCCATTTTAAATCAAAAAAAACCCCTTTATCGTTTCCGAATAAAGAGGAATTTAACGTAACAAAACTCAAAAGCAGTAAAGTAATATCGAACGCTCACCGCATCCTAGTAAAACTTATAAAACCACCAACTTGGTCAGCAAAATAACCGTCAATACCCAAACTGGGATCGTAATTTCAGAGAATTTACCGGTCATCAGTTTTACCGCGGTAAAAGTGATAAAACCAAGCGCAATACCATCAGCGATAGAGTACGTCAGCGGGGTCAATAACAGAACAACCGCTACAGGAGCCGCTTCTGTCAAATCTTCCCAGTTGATTTCTTTTAGGGTAAATAACATCAGTACCGACACATAGAAAATCGCGCCAGCTGTGGCGTAAGCAGGAATCATACCAGCCAATGGTGCAAAGAAAATACTCAGCACAAACAATACGCCAACCGTCACTGCCATCAGACCTGTACGACCACCTGATGCTACTCCAGAAGCACTCTCAATATAACTGGTAGTCGATGACGTACCCAACATTGCACCAGCGACCGTAGCAGCAGAATCCGCCAGTAACGCTTTGTCCATATTAGGAATATTGCCGTCTTTATCAATTAAACCTGCTTTATTGGCAATACCAACCAAACTACCTGTCGTATCAAATAAATCGACGAATAAGAAGGCAAAAATAACGCTGATCATACCAACGTCAAAGGCACCGGCAATATCAAGCTCCATCAATGTTGGTGTGATAGATGGCGGCGCAGACATGATGCCAGCAAACTGTGTATGGCCTGTCAACAAGCTAATCACGGTGATAACCAAGATACCAATCGTCACGGCACCTGGGACTTTTTTATAGACCAAACCAATAATAATAAAGAAACCCAAAGCAGCCATCATAGGCGCAAATGAGGTCATGTCACCTAGCATTACCAATGTCGCATCACGACCGACAATGATACCTGAGCTCTGTAGCGCAATAAATGCTAAGAAAGCACCAATACCTGCCACAATACCTTGCTTAAGGCTGTTTGGAATGGCATTGATAACCCATTCGCGAATCTTAAACAAACTCAAAATGATAAACAAGCAACCCGATAAGAAAACAGCACCTAGCGCAGTTTGCCAAGCGTAGCCCATACCCAATACAACACCGTAAGTAAAAAAGGCGTTCAAACCCATACCTGGTGCGAGTGCCACCGGGAGTCTGGCATAGATACCCATAATAAAGCAGCCTATTGCCGCTGCTAAACAGGTAGCAACAAATACCGCCCCTTTATCCATACCAGCTTCCGCCAATACGTTGGGGTTGACAAAGATGATATAAGCCATGGTTAAAAAGGTAGTTATACCGGCAAGGATTTCCGTTTTGACTGTGGTGTTTTCACCATTAATACCAAAATAGCGTTCAATTGCATTCATAAGTGTCGCGCCCAGCTTGCTAGTGAAAGAACAAATTTATTGATGCCTAAAATAAATATGACGTCAGCCAATGGATGGCGACGTCATTATCAAAAGACAGCGGTAACAAGGTGCAACATTTTAGAGAAGTTGCGGTACAAATTCAATCATTACCAGTGCCTTATGGGTACAAACCCACCTTTTCAGTCAATTGAGACATAACAGCCAGACAATATTTCAGACATCCGCATATAAATTAATCTTATACTATGAATTGTACAAACAGCTGTTAATTATTTGGTATTTAACACTTTAACAAATGACCTTTTCAACATTTAGCAGTACACTAGGCGGCTGATAGCAATATGCATCATGACTGTCATATTATATTTTCGTTATTAAAGATCCTATCTGGTCTGCGTGTCGCGCCATGCCAGCTATTATTAATTACCCATGAGTCCCATACATGCCTGAATCATTAAATATTATCGACCTTATTACCCAAGCCAGTCTCTTGGTGCAGATTGTGATGGCATTATTGTTATTGGCGTCTTTACTTAGCTGGGTAATTATCTTTCGTATGAGCGCGCGGCTTGGTACGGCCAAAAATTTCGATCAACAGTTTGAAACTTGGTTTTGGTCAGGTGAAGACTTAGCCAAGCTTTATCAAGGCGTACAAGGCTCGCCTGAACGCCAAGGACTTGAGCAAATATTTTATGTGGGATTTTCTGAATACTTAAGAATGCATAAAAAGCGCCAACCCAAGGATGACATCATCGATGGTGTTGAGCGCAAGCTACGAGTCGGTTTAGGACGTCAGCAGCAACTATTAGAATCCGGACTAACCACGCTAGCGAGCATTGGCTCAGTCGCGCCTTATGTTGGATTGTTCGGTACAGTTTGGGGCATCATGAACGCCTTTTTAGGGTTGTCACAAACGGAACAAGCGACCCTCGCCTCTGTCGCACCTGGTATTGCCGAAGCACTAATAGCAACCGCTATGGGCTTGTTTGCAGCGATTCCTGCCGTACTGGCGTATAACCACTTTACCGCCAAATCTAGTCGCTTGTACGATTCACGTGCTTTATTTTGTGATGAAATGACGGGCATGCTCCAGCGCGAGACCAGTGCAGAAAGCACTGTTGGTAGAGAAAATATCGCTACGAGAGAAACGACATCTACTGCCAATCAGGCACAAGGACTATGAAATCATGAAACAGAGTCCCTATCGCCGTGAAAAAAAAGCGCTAAATGCGGAGATGAATGTCGTTCCTTATATCGATGTGATGTTGGTGCTGCTCGTCATATTTATGGTCACAGCGCCCATGCTGATTACGGGCGTCGATGTTGACTTGCCAAAAGAGCAAACCAATACCATGAGCCAAAGCCAACTACCCGTCATTGTGTCCTTGACCGATAGTGGCGATATTTTTATCAGCTATGAGAATAATGTTGACTTGCCTATCAGTGAGCCAGAATTGATTGATACGCTCGCCAATCTGCAAAGCCAAAGCAGCAATGTAGGCGCTCAGCCCGTACAAGTGATGATTAATGCCGATCGAAACAATCAATATGGCGCTATCATGACACTCATGGCCACCTTACAACAAGCAGGCATTCAAAAGGTGGGATTATTAACAGGCGCACCCTTGCCCACACCATCATTGTAATAAATCCTATTCCTCGCTCAGCTTGCTATAATAAAGTAGATAATTTGATGAACCTCGTCCTTGAGTATCTTTACCATGCATAATGCTCCTGTCGTTTATGTACCGACCCAACCTGAAGGCAATGGGCTAACATTGCCTACGCTACTTAGCGTGCTGGCACATGGTCTCGTGATTGGGATACTCGTTTATACTTATCAACATACTAAAACCGACACTGTGGAAAGTATTGAGACGGTCATGGTCTCCCCTGAGCAATTGGCTGAAATGCAAGGTCAAATCCTTGCCAATCGTGCAGCCGCAGCTAGCGCGATGCAAGCTGAAACTAGCACAAGCAGTGCATCGAGCACCTCATCATCAGAAAGTTTTAGCGATAGCGCCAGTCAGCCAAACTCGCAGCGTGTGCCTGTCTTTACGCGCTCTAACGATCCTGCCAGTCAACCAATGCTGATGAGTGAAGAGCAGCATCAACGCTTACTTGAGCAAAACCAAGACTACGAACGTCGAATGGCGGAGTGGGCAGCACAATTAGATGAGTCGGTGACAGAAGAGCATGGTCAGGTGGAGCAAAACAAAAAAGAACAGCTAATAGAAGAACAAAAACAGCTGGGCGATTTCCGTAATAAACAAAATAACCCGCCAAAGATTACACGCCCGACGGCGACTGATAAAAATTTAAAGATTAATACAGGTGATTCTGGTAGCGCAGATAAAAGCTTTAGCTTGTCAGAAGATGGTGAGTCAACCATATCTGGTGATTCTGCCACCTCTAGTACCGCGAAAGGTAGCTCAAATAGCTCTTCTCGCTCTACCGGTGAGTTCAAAAATGCTATCGCTGATAAGATTGAACGCAACCTTAATGCACCAAATGAGACACAGGGTAAAACCGCTAAAATATCTCTTAAATTAGATACAAGAGGTAACGTACTATCTGCCAAAGCTAGTGGCTCAAATGGAGATTTGAATAGAGAGGTGAATGAAGCCGCGGAAAAAGCAGCTTATGATTCAAGCCCATTGCCAATTGATCTTAATAATCCCGCAAGCTTTGCAAACTTAGTGATTAACGTTACCATTAAATAATTTTTAAAAAATAGTAAAATTGATTCATTATTAATACATCATTAAATTAGGGTATTGACTTATGACATTATCGACCGCTTCTGTTTTACGTATGACACCAATTGCGCTCTTACTTTCTCCTTTATTTTTGTCACCTTTTTACACTGCTAATGCTGAACCAATGGAGATAGATGTAACAGTTGTGGCTCCAAGACAACAAAACCAAGTCGCCTTTGTGCCATTTGCTGGTGATTCTGTATTATCGCCGATTATTCTAAATGATTTAAGCAAAACAGAGCTAAAAGTGACTAGCAAAGATCTACCACAGCAGCCGCGCAGTAGCAGCGAGCTGGCAGGCACATTACCAGTATGGCAAAGCATGGGGATTCCTTATCTAGTGGTCGGCAGCACCCGCAGCAATCGCGGTAAAATAGTAACCGATTACGAAGTGATTGACGTTAAATCTGGTAGAGTAATCGAAGGCAAACAAAGCTTAACGGCTGACAATAATAGAGAAAGCATGCGCTATGCTGGTCACGTCATCGCTGATAAAGTATATGAGCTAATTACTGGTACGCCAGGTGACTTTTCAGGGCGTATTGCTTATATTGAAGAGACTGGTACTGGTAAAGAAAAAGTCTCACGTTTAAAAGTGATGGATGCCGATGGCGAAAATGCCAAAACCATTACTGAAGTAACCGGTTCTATCTTTTCACCAACATGGTCGCCAGATGGCAATCGTATTGCTTATTCTGTACAACGTGATAAATCTTATCCCGTTATTTATGTACAAAGTGTGAGCGGTGGCGGTGCAACCCCGTTAACGCCCTTCCCTGGCAGCAACCTCAGTCCATCATTTTCACCTGATGGCAGCAAGATATTATTTTCTAGCAGCTTTGAAGGTAGCGCAGATATTTATGAGATGAGTGCCAGTGGTGGTCAACCTAGAAGGCTTATCAATTGGCCAAGCAGCGAAGTGCAACCAAGTTATGCGCCTGATGGCAAATCCTTTGTTTTTGTATCAGACAAAACTGGATTTAATAAACCACAGATTTATCGTTATGAGTTTGGTTCAGGACGTACTACTAAGGTATCAAGTAGCGGTTATGCCACTAGCCCGCAATTTAGTAACGATGGCTCACAAATTGCCTTTTTAAGTGGTCGCTCAGCGGCGATCATGAATAGCGGCGGCGCTGTTACTGCTAACTTGGGCAATACGGGTATCGATGAAGCGCCAAGCTTTTCGCCTAATGGTAAGCGTGTCGTTTACGCCTCAAAGCAAGATGGCAAAGGTGTATTAACCATCAAATCATTGAATGGTGGTGAGTCGTTTGGTAAGTCTGGTCAAGGCACGATTCGGTCACCAGTCTGGTCATCGAGTCCTAAATAAATCCTCTTTCTTAATTCATAAAGTCTTGCTCATAAAAAAGCGCCTGATAAATAATTAGGCGCTTTTTTATATTGCGAAGCACGGTCAAATCATTTTGCTCCTAGGATATGCTGGACTATTGTTGTCTAAAATAGTAAATACAATTAATCATCACTCGGATCACCCGCTGATGGATTGGGATGCCGCAGTTTTGCCACATCTTCAGCAGTCACGGTATCGGTAAAACCATTTAGGTCACTGACCACATATTGAGTAACCGCCGCCATCTGCGCATCGTTCATCATTCCATGGAATGAGGGCATGCCACGAAAGCCATTAATCAAGATATCGATGATGTAATACTTTGATTGCATCTTACTGTTATTCGCCAATGGCGGATAATAGCCTGCACCGTAAGCACCCTCGCCTTTGTGCATGTGACAAGCCGCACAAGAGTCGTGATACAGCTTTTTGCCATCTGTCGTCACAAAGCCATTTGTGCCTTCAAACTTTGCGTCCCATTCAGTAATACTTGGGTCGTCTTCCATGTTGGGCAATGAGCTGTCATCGACAATATTGATAGCAGGTGCAGTAAGCTCCTCACGGCTCATATAAACGCCGCCCCACGCACCCGTATTTCGGCTTGCTTGATAGTCATTGGTTGTTAGGGAGTCCTGATCTTGTACACTGGAAACCGTCACTTCATCATCTGGCTGTTGACTACAGCCCAACAGTGCTGCACTGCTTACCCCACTCAGCAGTATCAGCGTCAGCAGTTTGAGTGTCATGTTTTTCATGACTTTTTTCTTCAAGATTACTTTCTCCGCGATTGCCTTCTTCACGATTGCATTGTCCATGATAGCCTCTGAATCTTATAGTTATTTATATAACCCAAGCGTTATTAAACCAGCATTTTTGCTTTTTTATGTAGGCGCTTTGCGGCATCCATACCAGATAAAATAGCGCCTTCTTGCCATGCCGGAATATGTGAGCAATGCTCGCCCGCCAGCACAATACGATTATCAATACTGCACAAGGTGTCGTAATGCTGACGACGGGTCGACTCATTCCAAATACCGTAACAGCCGAGCGTCCATGGGATGCGGTGCCAGACAACTGATGTCCCTGCACGGAATTCTTTTGGATATTGAGGATGGATGTATTTACCATAAGCAAGCGCAACATTAATACGTTCTTGCGGCGTTAAGCTATTAAACTTATAAGAAGTCGGACCATAACCATACGCACCGAGTAGCACGCCCGTACCATCTTTAAACATATTTTGTGAAGGATAAGCAATCTGCGCAATGGGCATATCGGTATAAGTCAGACCACCAAATATCCATTCATCTTCTTCCCAAAAGCGGCGGTTGAACTCTAGACCAACTTTATAAGAGGTCTCATAAGGCACGGCGGCCATCGCCTGCTTCATTGGTTTTGAGACATTGATATCCATCTGCGTCAATACAGTTAATGGAATATTGCACACGCACCAGTCTGCACGAATGGTCTTGGTGGCACCATCTGGGCTGTTGCTGTCTACATAATCGACAGTGACGCCACTGTCATCTTGATGAATTTTAGTGACCTTTGCATTAAACTCAATCATATCGCGGCATTCACGGGTGAAAGCATCACCAATTTTCCCCATACCACCTACTGGCTGAAACATCGTCGGTTGATGACCATAAGTCATATGGTTGCCATAAATATCTGCCCACATACCTGAATCTAGTATCTCACTAATCGGCAACGGTTTTGATGGCGTCGCATCAGGCATCAAGCCACCACCCGGAAACACGCTAAAGCCGCGATGTTTACTGGTCTCATTACTGGCACGGTAACGATAATCTTTATCCAACACCCCCCAGCCTTTTAAACCTTCTAATAGCTTTTCTTTGTCCTCAGTATTGACCGAGCGATCAAGACCACCAACGTTAACTGATTTCGATAGCAGCTCGGCGACATGACCTTGGATATCGTTTTTCACATCACCCAAGCGCTGAGGTACGCCGTCGAAATGAGTACTTCGATGCAAATAAGCGCGATCATTGGTTTGAATAAAGGGCTGCATTTCAACGCCAAACTGTTTGCAATAATGGAAGACGGCATAATGATGGCTTGGCAGACGCCACGGTCCACCATTAAAGTAATTGCCCTCTTCAAAATCACAGGTAACTTCTTCGCCGCCAAGCTCGGTATATTTGTCCCCACTGTTCAATGTCCAGCTACGACCGCCGCCACGATTTTGATATTCGAGCACTTTGACATCGTAGCCTGCTTTACGTAACTCATAAGCCGCGGTCAGCCCGCCAAGACCCGCACCAAGAATGACGATACTAGCGCCAGGAGGTGCACCTTTAAGATCCATGGTCTCTTTAAAACTCGACTCTGACGCAAATCCTAATGTCGTCATCGCCTGATACATCGCGGTCGCGCCCGCTGTTTTACCAATCATCGAGAGCAGTTGGCGCCGCGTTGGTGATTGAAGCATGTCTTTCATAATAATGTCCTTAAAGTAGACGTTCCTGCAAGACGGTAGGCATATATATTATTAATCAACTCGACTTAGTTCTACGTCTGTTTTTCGAGCTGTTGTGCCTTACCATGTTGCCTGTAAATCTTATCCTATAATAAATATGTAAATCGTCTTTATAGAATCAGTGAATTAACGACGGCGCCTAGACCGCAAGATTGCTCGCATAATAAACACAATGATAATAATAGCCACGATGATGCCGATTACTGCCAGTAAGCCCGCATATTTTATTAAAAAAGGCTTATCAGTACCTGTCGTTGCGATACGATCAACATCATTAGCACTCACCTCACTACTGTTGAGACCACCAAAATTCACACGCACATAATTGGTAATACCAGCGATTTGCTCGCTATTTAGCTCATCTGAGAACCCTGGCATGATAGGTGACGTGTTAGTCGCGCCTTCTACCCCATGAAGGATCATATTGACCAGCGCATCAGGTTTCTCACGGCGAATACTGCTGAGTCCAACGATAGGAGCGTAACGCGCATCAGGCTGACCATAACCGTCAACGCCGTGACAGCTACCACAGGCTGCCAAATATAGCGATTCTGGTGAATTGCTGCCATTACTCACCTGCGCTTTGGCTTGGGCTAAATAATCTTTTTGCGCCAGTAAATCATGAGTGATAGATTCGCTAGTGGGTGTGGGCAAACGCGAGACATCAACGGCTGCGACCTTATCATCTGTTTGGATAGCAGGCACCGCTTTTAGATAAGAAGCAATGGCATTCAAATCTTCATTTTTTAAGTAGCGCGTACTATGTGCAACCGCCTCGCCCATAGGACCACCCGCATAGGCACGCTGGTCAAGCTCACCAGTACGTAGATAAGTGACAATATCTTGCTCACTCCAACTACCGATACCGCTCGACTCGTCAGGCGTGATATTTGGTGCATGCCAATGACCAAGCTGAGCACCTGACAGATACATTTTTTTATCGAAGCCCATGGTGCTATTACGCGGGGTATGGCAAGTACCACAGTGCTCTAAGTTATTGACAATATATTCACCACGTTGCTGCATCTCGGTGAGACCATCACGGTTTTCAGTAGACGGGACATTGAGAAAATTCCAGCCAATCATTAAGCTGCGAATGTTAAAGGGAAATGGCAGGTCAGTTTTATATTTCGGTGCTTCATCGATAGCAGGTACGGTTTGCAGATAAGCAAACAACGCACTGATATCTTCTTCTTTCATGCCACTATAAGAAGGATATGGCATGGCAGGGTAAAGCATATGGCTTGGCGTACGACCTTTTTGCAACGCAGTCTTTAAATCCGCTTCGGTATAATCGCCGATACCATAACGTTTAGACGGGGTAATATTGGTTGAGTAGATATCTCCCATCGGCGTTTCGATCGCTGTACCGCCAGTATAATCTTCGCCATGACATGCCATGCAATCGGCCGCACGGGCAATGTAAGCACCGCGATTGACAAGCTCGCTATTGGCTGGACTAATATTAGGTAAACTGGCATTAGGCAAGCTAGCATTGGCTAGGCTGGTATTGACGACGCTTGCGCCTTCAGCCATCGCAGCGCTGGAGGTCATACCGATGACGAGCATCGATAACATCACAGAAAGTGGCTTCATAATATCCTCATATAGCTGGCACCTAGGGTGTTGTAATTATTATTAGTATGAACGATTTAGATGAAACATTTAGTATTGAGCAAGCCTTAATGAGTGACGACTTGTTATACTCAATTGACAGTCCATTAAATGAGGTAGCAAATCATCCAGTAAATGCTTAATAAAATAGCGTGATAAAAGTAATTTCATAAACATAGTTACTAAATGATGTCTACTCACTCTACTAATGTAAGACTATTTCGCTACTATTACTTAATGAGTAACGTATTGGTCTCAAATTTTTACAAAACGTAAAGAACTGCATTATCATTATCAGTTTTTGATAACGTAATATATTTTTTTATATTATAATAA
>NZ_CAJHAZ010000003.1 GCF_904846525.1 Psychrobacter sp. 1044
TGGCTCGTAATTATAAGTCTATGCTGTATCTAGCTTGTACTATGATTCATTGCAAACTGAATTAGGGACACGCCCTAGACGAATTTAAAATCTTTGCTGAATCAAATTGTCGATTTATTATACCGTTAGTAGTCGCGGTAGAAGTCGGTAATCATATTAGTCAAAATGGTGATGGAGATACACGCCGAGAAATTGCTAAACAGTTCGTTGATATGATGCAAAAAACGTTTGATGGTAGCTCGCCATTTGAGATTAGCAATTTTGACCTAAAGTTAGAATGGCGTAATTGGATTAATGAGTTTATTGTCAGAGCTGGCCAAAATAAAACTGCTACTAAACCGAATGAAGGTATGAGCCTGACAGATTTATCTATCATTAAAGAATACGAAGACATTCAAGATAAAAACAAAGCCAATAGAAATAAGCACGTGCAGGTATTTATTTGGTCACTTGATTCGGACTTAATACATTATGGTCACTCCTACTAAAGCAATAAAAGTAGTTCTACTAAGCGTTATTGTGTTCTCAACGCTCAATATCTCAGCACAAGCAGCTACTTTTCAAACCTACGTCATTCATACCTATGGTGGCGATGCATTATTGCCGTCAGTTCGTCAGCAACTAAATAATAGTCGTGACGGCGGTACAGTTACTACCTATCAAGACAAGTTAGTGTTGCATACGACAGCCGCTAACTATCAGGCGGTACAGCAGTTATTGACTCAGATTGACGGTCAGCCACAGGCATTGACGGTCGCTGTGCGTGTTGGCAACAATAGCAGCGTCCAAGGTAATATTCAGCAAGGGCAGGTCATTATTAGCAATCGTGGTATTCAAGGGTCAGGGATTATTCATCAGAGCAATAGCCAACAGCAAACAAATAATTTATACCAAGTACAAACCTTGTCAGGTAGTGCCGCCAGCATCAGTACAGGGACGCTTTATGCGCTGAATCAAACCTACGATGTAAATAGTTATACAAATTATAAAAGTCCCTCAGTACAGATTGTCATTCAGCAGCAGGTATTGCTACCAACGACGCAAGGCATCACGGTTACGCCAAGATTATTACCGACTGGTCAAGTCGAAGTAACATTGTCACAAGTTGAAGAAACACTCGCACGCTCTTATCCGTCTTCTCAGAAAAATAGTAATCATGCCATTCAAGGTCAACGATTAGACACGACCATTATTATCCCACGTGGTCAATGGGTAACTATCGGACAAATCTCTCAAAGTAGCCAAAATCAACGCGCAAGTTATGGTAGCAATCGTGCCATTGATAGCACTAAAAACACACCAATTTGGATAATGGTGCAGTAGCCTTGCATCGATTATTATTATCTTTGGTATAAAAAAGCGCGATACTGCTCATTACAGTATCGCGCTTTTTATCGATAATAATTTATTGCAGATTAGTCAACGTAGATCACTTCTAACGGTGGAAAACCATTGAACTCAATAGATGAATACGAGTTAGTATAAGCACCCGTGGTCAACCAAAAGATTTTATCACCAATCTCCAGCTCTTCTGGCAATTGATAGCCCGCTTCTTCATACATGATATCGGTCGAATCACAAGTAGGACCTGCCAGTACCACAGTGCCTTTGCTGGTTGACGTTTCCATCTTAGGCGTATAAACCGGATACTTGATGGCCTCTCCCAACGTCTCGATTAAGCCTTGGAATAAGCCCACATCGGTATACACCCAACGCGTTAAATCCGTGTGCGACTTACGCGAGATAAGCACCACATCACTGACCAATACACCTGAGCCGCCAACCAATGAACGACCTGGCTCAAGGATAATATCAGGCATGTCCTCTTCACTATAGTCATCTGTCAAATAACGAGTGATCTCTTCAGCGTAGACTTTTATAGGGTTCACTTCACTAATATAGTTGGCTGGAAAGCCGCCACCCAAATTGATCATTTGTAGCTTAATATTTTCTTCGTTTTTCATCCAGTCAAACATGTATTTGACCTTGGCTAGCGCATCATCCCAAGCGGCAACGTCTTTTTGCTGACTACCAACGTGGAATGAGATTCCATAAGGCACTAGACCTAAATCACGAGCTTGAATCAACAGCTCAATCGCCATATTGGGATGACAACCAAACTTACGAGACAATGGCCATTCAGCGGTTTCAGAGCCTTGTACTAAGATACGCACAAAGATTTTTGAACCAGGGGCGTGCTTGGCAATATTTTTTAAATCCGCTTCTGAGTCGGTCGCATATAAGTCAATACCTTTTTCAAAGGCATATTTGACGTGCTCCGCTTTTTTGATGGTATTGCCATAAGAGATACGCGATGGCTCAACGTCGCAGTCTAGTACGCGATCAAGCTCATAGATGGAGGCACAATCAAAGTTCGAACCAAGATCAGCAAGCAAGTTAATCACTTCAACAGCAGGACTGGCTTTCATTGCATAATGGATTTTAGCATTGGGAAAAAACCCAACCATTTCATGATATTTGGTTTTGATACGGCTAAGATCCACGACCAAAAATGGCGTCTCGCGACCTTCAGCAGCTTGAGTGAATTTCTGCCAGCCGGCAGGGTCAAAATATTGGTCAATTTTGATCATGGTCATGGTAGGAAACCTTTAATAAAGACAGTAGGTGTTAAAGAGTAAATGCTCGCATCACGTTATTGTCATTTCACGTTATCATCATCACGCATTCTACAAGTCAAAAAACCTTGTGTTCATACTGATTAAATGACGTAAAAATAGCTTAGGTGATGAATGGACTAAGAATGGCTGGGCTGCGGCTGTTTATCCGCCATTTGTTCGCCTTGTTTTTCGCGTATTTTAACGATTTTACGCACTTTATCGCGAGCACGAGTTTGCTTGAGACGTGATAAATAATCGACGAATATGACCCCATTTAAATGATCCATTTCATGTTGGATGCATACCGCGAGTAAGCCTTCTACTTCTTCATCGATTTTTTGACCATTCTCATCTAAGGCTTCAATGCGCACTTTGTTCGGGCGCTCGACACTGTCATAGACTTCAGGTACGGACAAACAACCTTCTTCATAGGGCTGTTTCTCTTCTACCAATGGTGTCACCTTTGGGTTGATAAAAACTCTAGGGCTATTTTTATCTTCGGACAGATCCATGACGATGAGCTGAATATGGCGATCCACTTGGCTTGCCGCCAAACCGATACCTTGTGCCTCATACATCGTCTCAATCATATCAGCGATTAAGGTTTTGATTTCAGCAGTCACTTCCTTAACAGGCGTAGCAATAGTACGCAGGCGCGGGTCTGGGTAATTTAAAATAGGGAGTAAAGCCATAACGCTCACCTCAATGATAGGGATAAAATAGGGTTGATATTATAGGATAAATGGGGACAAAAGTAATGCTTATCAATACTTTCGCACAATTATTGCTTTTTATCATCGTAAAAAATCAAGGAGGTCGCTTTTATTATAGGCATAAAAAAGCCCTGCAATTCGCAAGGCTTTTTGATTTATATAAGCTAGATTAGATGTAATCTGACTTGCATAAGTAGAGCTGCTTTTTAGTAAATTGAGTTTAGTAAATCAAATCACTTCTGAGTCATTAAAGTCACTTGGGGCAGCTAAAACATCTGACCAAAAGTGCAAAGTTATACGCCACGTTTGCTCATAATCATCTCGTAGATAAATAACAGGATGATCGCACCTATTACTGAGAATATCAAACCAGTAAATCCGCCATCAGCATTGATACCGATAAGACTAGCTAAGAAGCCACCTAATAAAGCACCGACGATACCCAATACAATCGTCATTATCCAGCCCATCGGGTCGCTACCTGGCTTGATAGCTCGTGCCAATAAACCTGCAACCAGACCTACAATAATCATCCAAATAAAGCTCATATTATTCTCCTAATTTATTATCATTTATAATAGTTAATCAATTTTGATAAGCTCATTGTAAGCACTGTATAGACGTAAAGGTAAGCGCGAAATGTTACCAGTGTATGAGCTATGTGAGGAAAATCGTAGATTTGCTAATATGCAGGTAGAATAGGTAAATGAAAGGTTACAAAGGTAGTGAAGTCGAAAACGCCATTTATATATTAAGGCATTTTTGGATATCGACGCTCCCTAATACTGATACGTTCTATAGTAATCGCAAGTAATCAGAAAAAGTTGATCATAAAAAAACGTTGCTCATTTATAATAAGCAACGCTCTTATTTGACACCAGAACTAGACCAGCTAGATTATTTGTTGCGTAGCTTTATTAAGTGGCTTTACTACGTAGCGCAGTTAATAAGCGTTGATGAATACCTTCAAAACCGCCATTCGACATAATCACAATGGCGTCACCCGCTTTTGCGTGCGTGTCGATATGCTCGATGATAGCATCGATACTAGAGAGCACCTGTTGGTTGCCCATGTTAGGATTTGCGCTATTGGCATTTTCAATGACTTCTTTTAGACCCCACTCCAGTCCTGTCGGCTCATACCATAAGGTATGATCGGCGAGAGCAGCAGACTCAGCCAAGCTGTCTTGATGAATGCCCATTTTCATGGTGTTACTACGTGGTTCAATAATCGCCCAAATGCGTCTGTCCGCCAGTTTCTTCTTGGCACCATCTAAGGTCGTAGTAATGGCCGTAGGGTGATGAGCAAAATCATCAAAGACTAAGATATCATTGACATCGCCAATCAGCTCCATCCGACGTTTAATGCCCGCGAATGCTGATAACGCCGCGCACGCAGTTTTGACACTGACGCCGATGTTATAAGCCGCTGCGACAGCAACCAAGGCATTATTCACATTATGTATGCCGCTCATCGACCAATCGACGACTCCCGTGGCTTCTTTATCAGCAATATCAGCCGCAAAACTAACCGCAAATTGACCACCATCTTCGCTGATAAGTTCAGCTTGCCAATCACTACTATCTTTTACATGCTTATCTTTTGCGTGGGTATTATCTGTTGCATAGGTATTATGTGCCGCTGAATCCAATACGGCTGTCCGCCAAACGGGTGTCCAAACCCCTTTCGCTAACGTCTCCTCTAAGCTGGCAGTCGCTGTGGGCATAATGATTTTGCCCGTACTTGGAATCATGCGCACCATATGATGGAATTGGGTCTGAATAGCCTCAAGATCCGCAAAAATATCCGCATGATCAAATTCTAGATTGTTTAAAATAGCCGTACGCGGACGGTAATGAACGAACTTTGAACGCTTATCAAAAAATGCAGAATCGTATTCATCCGCTTCGATAACGAAATAGCCAGTATTTACCGAATCGTCATTATCAATTTTATCCGCACCCAAATAACTGCTGTGAGCGAAGACGTGCTGTAAATGCTCATCAGTGGTATCAACCAGTGGCACACCGCCGATTAAAAACCCAGTATCGATATCCGCATAGTGCAATATCCAAGCGAGCATAGTCGTCGTCGTGGTTTTACCGTGAGTACCGGCAACGGCTATCACATGACGCGATTGTAATACCTGCTCAGATAAAAACTGTGGTCCTGAGGTATAGCGTAGACCTGTATCCAGCATATATTCGATGACATCCATACCGCGCTTCATGGCATTACCGACGACGACTAAATCTGGTGCTGGTTGTAAATGCTCTACCAGATAGCCTTGCTCAATGGTCACGCCCGCGTTTTCCAGTTGGGTGGACATCGGCGGATAAACGTTGGCATCTGAGCCCGTGACCGTATGCCCAAGCTCGCGCGCTAGCAATGCCAGCGAGCCCATAAAAGTACCACAAATACCAAGAATATGAATATGCATAGACGTTCCGTACGAGCTTAAATTAAAAGAATAAAAATGGAGCATTATCCCAAAAGTTACCGATATTAACCGTGGTTTATTCTAGGATACGCTCAACCTAATGATCATCAGTCTTGGCTATAATTAAAATATTATAAATGGTGACAGCGTTAACCGTGCTTCATGTACCAAACGTCCTATTGACGCCCGCTTGCCTTATCTCTACTTTATATTGCTTCGACCCTATATTCTGTTACAAAAACAGCATAGGATCGCCAAATAGCAGCGTCGAAAACAAGCACTTATTGTAAAGTAAACACCGCATGATGACCAATAAAAAACGCCCAACAAGTAGGCGTTATTAAAAGGATGGTTTGGCTCATTGAGCATCACTATATTCAGAGCACCTAAAATTTAGAGCACCTAAAATTTAGAGCCTCTAAATGTTTATGCCGCTATTTTATTATTTGCGCGACAAGGTATAGTCATTGTTAGGTTTTTTATGTTCATCCATTAAGACAAGATGATTGTCTTGAATATGATACGCTTCAATGTTTTTGTCTTCATAGACAATCGTAATCATATCATTGTCTTGACGATAAACACCAGGCTCAAACAGGGGTGCATTCGGCATTTCGGGATTGTTATCTATACTGGTTTTTAGCACTGAACCATCAGCGAATAAATTCAATGTAATATCAGTGCTATCACAAGATTTACAGGGTACCATGCCACCATAATCGCCCATTAACGTGGCTTGTAATGTGCCATTACCCGGCTCTGAGCGTGTCAGCGATTGATGGGGATGTGCACCGTTACTCGATTGGGCAGCCGCAATCAGCGATTGTCCTTCTGACACTTTATCTAGCTCACTACCCGCATTTAATAGATTGGTCTCTGACAAGTTCTCTGCGCTAGCTTGTGCGCTGTTCTCTTCTACATGATCGATAGGGGCGACCTTAGTCGTCATACCTTTATCGCCGCTAGACGAGGTACTATCACAGCCGATGAGCAGCACACAGAGGGGCAGCGCTAGCAAACAACGACCACCGCGTTTGAGAATAGTCAGCGTGTTAGAACAAGTAGGCGAAAAATATATCATGGTCACACCAAAAAACAGTTTTTTAATAGTCATTCCAAATGATTATCGACACTATCGACAACTCAATACGTTGTCAAAAAGGAAAGATAATAGGAAGTATAAATGTTTAAATTAGAGTAGAAGACTACGAGACTACAAGTGCCATCTGAGGCTAGGCGGCGAGAAGAAGCTATCGGTAGCCTATCGCCAATCAGTCAACAGTGATGGATATTTAAAACGCTATTTTACCCATCAAAAGCAAATAAACTGTGTCAAGATATCAAAGGTTAAAGATATCTCTGTGGCCTTTTTGTTATGATAGGTTTAGCCATGAGCTAAGAATAATGGTTTAACATTGATAGATATGACGAACCAAAATTATCGGAGATATTTAATAGTGGCTCATTAAAGAACAGACGTTTAGTAATAAACACGCCTGTTCGTTTGGAAAAATGGATCTAGCAAAAACAAAGGGTATAGCAAAAAGCAACGTAGGGGCTAATTCGCTATCAAGCAAGACGGTTAGGGGCAACAGGTCGTAAAATGCGCCATAATATCAACCCGTGTACCACCAATAGCAGACTAAATAGAATCAAAGATTGTTCAGGAATACTTAGACCCATAAATGTCCACTCAACAGAGGCACATTCGCCAGAACCTGCAAAAACTTCTTTAAATACTTGCAAAATCGGTAGCGTATCTAACCAATAATCCAGCCCTGGACCACAAGAAGGTACTTGGTCGGCAGGTAGATGCTGTAGCCAAACATGACGTCCAGCCACGGCGGTCGCCCAACCGATACCTGCTAAGCTACCAAGCCACAATACCAGTCTAACTGCCTTAGATTTAGGGTTGAATAATGTCGCTATCAAAGCAAAACTGCCCATGATTATGAGGCCAATACGCTGAAAAATACACAGTGGGCAAGGCGAAAACCCCATATAGCGCTGTAAAAAAAACAGCGCAAAACTCATACCTATTACGGCTATTATCACCAAAAATATTTGCAAATTGCGGTAAGTGGTCAGCTTTAGCATCGGGCAGTTACTCTTATAAAGTAGTCATCTATACACGTTAAGTGGCGGTCAGAATTTAGCAATCAAAACGCAGCAATCAAAACTTAGCGATATTGCTGTAAAAATTCCATAAAATCTTCCGTTTCGGCTTTTTCAATCTCAGCTTGCTGTAATATTGATTTTTCCGCCAACACTTCATATTTGGCTTGAGTGTTTGGGCTAAGCGTTTGCTGTAATAAAGACTCACGATGCTGCTGCGCCAAGGTAAAGCCAAGCTGCCATAAGCTGCCTAAACGTTGACTATCAGAGTTGACTTGTGCTGAAATGGTCGATTCAGAATGTCCTGCTTTGCCTTGCATTAACGCGACTGCTGCACGGTAGTCGTTGCCACCATAATGAGCATCAAGCAGTGCTGCCAATGGCTGCATACGCTCTAAATGCATCAGCATCCAGCTCTCAAGCAGTTGCTCTTCGCCGTTGTTTATAATGTGTAAGCCTTCGCGGCGACCTTCGTTTACCACGCGCTCAAGATTGATGGCTAAGGTCTCTTCTTCCTCAGGTAACAGATCAGGAGAGTCGCTCAGCAGACAGTACAGCGCCATGACCTCTAAGAAACAGGCGCTAGACAGACGAATACCGACATCGCTATAAGGGTCTAGATCGATTGCACGGAACTCAACATAGGCGATACCGCGGCGCTCTAATGCTTCGGTCGGTGTCTCGCCGCTCATCGCGATTTGTTTGGGACGAATAGGGCTATAGTATTCATTTTCTATTTGTAAAATATGATTGTTGATTTGGATAGGGTTGCCATCGGCATCATCTAAGCCAAGCTTGGCAAAGCTTTCGTGCGGAGTCTGAATCGCACGGCGCAGTCCATCGACATACTCTGGCAGATAGTTATAACGAATATCGAGCTGTTCTTGCACACTATTGGTATAACCAAGCTTGCCCATACGTAGGCTGGTGGCAGCAGGCTTATAGTAGGTTGAGTCGTTTAGCAGCTCTAAATCATGCTCACGACCAGCTAAGAAACAAGGACAAACGCTAGGGCTAGCACCCAGTAAATACAACACCAAACTGGTCAGACGCTTAAAGTTACGGATAAGCCCTAAGTACTTTTCGTTTTTAAATTCTGTCAGCGTTTGCGCTTGTGCAGCAGGTATTTCAGCTTGCCAGACTTCAAATAATCCGTCACCAAAAGATAAGTTATAATGCAAACCTGCAATCGTTTGCATGCGGCGACCATAGCGGATACCAAGCCCACTACGGTATAGCGTCTTGAGCTTACCCGTATTAGAGCTGCCATAATCAGCCAGTGGGATGTCTTCATCATTCGATGACAGCATACAAGGCATAGACAGCGGCCACATCAGCTCACCTTCAGGCATGGCTTGATAGACCAATACATGCAACTGACGCAGCATATTTAGCGTCTCTTTTGGTGAGGTTTTGGGGTCAGTAATTAGCTCAAGTAGGCTTTCTGAATAATCAGTTGTGATAAACGGATGGGTGAGCTTTGAGCCAAGTTTGGCTGGATGCGGCGTCTGAGCCAAGTAACCATCGGGTCTTACGCGCAGCCCTTCTTTTTCGATACCGCGGAGCATGCCCGTTAAATGCTTGCTATCAAACCAATTAGGAATGTCAAAATTCACAAAGCTACTCGCAAAATTACTCATAATAGTCATCTATTGTTATTTATTATGGCGGCTCAAAACACGACTGGCGTTTGACCATAATGAAGGTAAATATTGGATTAAGAATGCCGTCAGTTTAGCTCAAAGCTGCCCTGAAAACCACGGACAATTACAAATACGATAAGCTTTACAGGCGCTCATTCATCTTGATTTTAATAGGTATTTCAATAAAAAATTTTATGCACAGCGCGTTACTGTTTTCTAAAAAACGCATAAAACAAGAAGCATCTACCTACGAGATAGATGCTTCAAAAGTACGACGTTAAGCGGTTTATGATAGCGTTGACTAACGAGGAAGGTATCTTGATCAAAAGTCATGCGTCTCGCCAACTTAAATAGAGAAGGATGAGCCACAGCCACATGTGGTGGTGGCATTTGGATTGGTGACGATAAAGCGTGCGCCCTCTAATCCCTCAATATAGTCAACGGTAGAGCCTTGCAAATACTGATAGCTTAGTGAATCGACAACCAAGGTCACATCGTCATTATCAAAATTGGCATCGTCTTCATTCAGCTCATTGGCGAAGTTAAAGCCGTAAGAAAAACCTGAGCAGCCGCCGCCCGTCACATAGACACGTAACATCAGATCGCTGTCGCCTTCTTCTTCACGTAGACGTCGCACCTTTTGTGCAGCGCTATCGGTTAAGCTTAAAACAGTTGGGTCTACTGGCTGGCTGGCGTTTGGATTAAATTGGTTGGCTGATTCGTTCATATCTACCTCAGTTGCTAGGATCAAATGCGGTCGTCCAGTTAGGGTTTGCAATGAAATAGTTGCAAATAAAGATACGCACGGCGTTTGATTCAATTGGGTGCTGTTATTATGGCGCTGCTATTGGTACGACTAATGGCGCATTATAAATATGATATCTGTGTCATTACAACGATTTGGTTGATAACGGGCACTTATCTCATCGCAGTATATCATAATGGGGGTATTGATTCGTTTGTCAAGAGTGAGGCTACTGGCTGAAGGTGGCTGATTGATACTAGTGGTTATTATCCCCATAAACTCATACTAAGAGAAAGACTTTTTGTGCGAATAAACACTTGGTTTTGAAATAGTTATTTAATCGTTTGCCTATGGGGCAAGCGTTTGAAATAATAGCCGCCAGTTAACATGCCAGATGTGTGTTTTTTATTGCCTTATATTTTATATTACTGTTGAGTTGAAGAGATTATATGATCGAATTTAAAGACGTTGGTGTTCGCCGTGATGGTCGTGAGTTGTTTGCAGGGGCAAGCTTCCAGCTACATCCGGGCCACAAAGTTGGCTTGACGGGCAACAACGGCACCGGCAAATCTACCTTATTTGCCTTATTGTTGACGCGAATGGGCAGAGGAGATACCGAGGTCACGCTTGATAGAGGTGAAGTCAGTATTCCTGATAGCTGGCATGTGGCGCATATGGCTCAGGAAGTTGGTGCTACGACGCAGTCTGCAATCGATTATGTATTGAGTGGTGATGAGCAGTGGTATGAGATTAATGCTTCTTTGAATGATTTGAGTAGCGTCAGTGATGAGCAGATCGGGGTATTGCATCAGCAGTTCGATGAAATTGATGGCTATCGTACGCCGACTAAAGCGGCACAAATTATGGCAGGTCTTGGTTTTAATACCAGCCAGCATGAATTACCTGTAGAAGGGTTTTCGGGTGGTTGGCGCATGCGTCTAAACCTTGCCAAAACCTTGATGAGCCGTGCGGACTTAATGTTACTCGATGAGCCGACCAACCATTTGGATTTGGATGCTATTCTTTGGTTAGAGACTTGGATCAATGCCTATACTGGTCTGGTCATCGTCATCTCGCATGACCAAGCCTTTTTGGATGCCACCGTCGGTCATATCTTGCATGTTGAGCAACAAAAAATCACCCTTTACACCGGTAATTATCAGCAGTTTATTCGCACCCGTCACGAGCGTATGGCACAGCAGCAGCAAGCGTTTGAAAAACAAGAAGCGACTAAAGCACACTTGGATGACTTTATTCGTCGTTTCCGCGCCAAAGCCAGTAAGGCTAAGCAAGCACAAAGCCGTATCAAGCAGCTTGAGCGCATGGCTGAGCTGTCACCGATGATGGCAGACAACCCGTTCTCTTTCCGCTTTTATGAGCCAGCAAATATGAGCTCACCACTGATTGAGCTGACCAAAGCGGATATTGGCTATAGCGATACGCCACTTCTATATAATGCCAATGTGCAAGTAACGCCGGATACGCGTCTTGGCTTGCTAGGTATGAATGGCGCAGGTAAGTCGACACTGATTAAAGCACTGGTCGGCGAGCTTGGCGTATTAACAGGGACGTATCGTGTTTCGGATACCTTAAAATTAGGCTATTTTAACCAGCATCAAATGGATATCTTGGATGCCAAGGCCACGCCTATAGAGATGTTGCGTCGTCTAGCCGGTAAAACCTCTGATGCGATGTTACGCTCGTTTTTAGGCAGCTTTGACTTCCGCGGTGAGCGTATCGATACGCCGAGTGAGCTATTCTCTGGTGGCGAGCGTGCGCGCTTAACGTTAGCTTTGATCGTTTGGCAACGTCCGAACGTTCTGGTACTCGATGAGCCAACCAACCATTTGGACTTACAAATGCGCCAAGCGCTGACCATCGCTTTGCAAGGATTTGAGGGGGCAGTGGTACTGGTTTCGCATGATCGTGAGTTGATTGCCAACGTCTGTGATGAGCTGTTTTTGGTACATGATGGTCAAATCGAGGAGTTCGATGGTGACATCAGCGACTACGGTAAGTGGTTGGCAGAGAAGCGTAAGCAAGAGAACTCATCAGATAAAAGTACCAGTAAGAAGAAAAGTAAAAAAGAGAGTAAGAAATTCGTTTCACGTGAAACAGATAATGGTCAAGTGAATAATAAAGCACCTGATAATTCATCAGAAAGTAAAGCTACGACGCCTGCGCTTAGTAAAGATGCGCAGCGCAAATTGGCGGCTGAACAACGCAAACTCACCGCGCCTATTCGCCGTGAGATAGAAGAAATAGAAAAGGCATTGGCTAAAATTGATGGACAGCTTGTGACGCTTGAAGAAAAACTGGCTGATACGGATTTGTACGAAGAAGGTCGCAAGTCTGATTTGCTGTTATTACTTAATGAGCAAACGGCATTGCAGCAGCAGCACAGTGACAATGAAGAAAAACTATTACTTTTGATGACGACATTAGAAGAAATGGAAGCGGGTTTTGAGTAGAGAGCTGTTCGTTATAGTAAATAGCAGGTTTTGATCGTTTTTTAATCTATATTTGCTTGATAAAGACAGTCACAAAAAAGGGAGAGCGCTGGCTCTCCCTTTTTTATTACGTTATTCCTTACGGTATTTACCATCACCATAAGACAGTATTTCCATTGTGGTCGTACATAACTGACAGTTTATTTGACCAGCAGCGGCTTTCGATAAATCCAGAATACGACCCCGAATGAAAGGGCCTCTATCGGTGATTTTTACGATTACACTCTGCTTTGTCTTCTTGTTGGTCACTTGTACCTTCGTACCAAACGGCAACGTGCGATGCGCAGCGGTCAAAGAGTTCATGTTGAAGATACTACCACTAGCAGTGCGTTTACCGTGGAACTGACTACCGTAATAACTGGTGTTTCCAGCAAAAACGGTGGTACTCAGCAATAGTGATAATGTGATAACCAAAGACTTGATTAAATAAGACATTTAATACCTTTAAGCAATTTATAAAATAGACAGATACACTTGCCTATGTTATTCATACTCCCTATGAGTATAAATAATATATTCATTTTACAACACATACTTTGTCATATTCTTACGGTTCTGTAAAAGAACTACCAAGGTCAAAACGCTCATTTAGGCACGCTAGCTACTAAATACCAGTGATCTGTATGTAATTGTTTTAAATAATGATTTACATTGTTAATGGTATTTTTGGCTTGACTCTCTATTTTTTCATTAGGGCGAGTGTTAAATTGATATGACATCTGTGGTTATCAAAGAATAATAATGTCAGAATCATAGAGAAACACATCACTACCGTGGCACAAGTGAATAACAATGTATTAAGTGCCTCAAACAACCTAAACACTGCTGTTGTTCAGCACTATTACTGGCAATATTTGTATAACGGTATTGAATTTTTATATTACTATCATTATTAGATAGACTATCGTTACCACCTGTTATGTCGCAGTTGAATAAATTTCCGTACCATATCGTTTAAAATGGGCATACCAGTATCATTAACATGCTTTTATGTTGAGGACAAAAACATGGCAGAGAAAAATTACTATGACATTTTAGGGGTCAAAAAAGACGCGTCAGCTGCAGATATTAAAAAAAGATACCGTAAGCTTGTGCGTCAATATCACCCTGATGTGAGCGATGATCCAGATGCAGACAATAAGATTGCTGAGATTAATAATGCTTACGAAACCATTAGAGATAAAGAAAAGCGTGCCGAATACGACGCCATGCTAGACAATCCCTTTGCTGGTCAAAGTGGTGGTTTTGGTGGTCAATCTGCAAGTGGCGGGCAAGGCGGCTATCGCTGGGAAGATATCAAAGATCAGTTTGGTGAAGGCGAAGCTTATGGCGATGGTGGCTTCCGCTTCGATGACATCTTTTCGGCATTTGGTCGCGGTGCACGTGGTTCAGCGGGAGGCCAATCGCAGCGTGGTGGTTTTGGCTCGCAAGATAGTAAAGGTCAAGATCAACATGCAGAGATTACGGTTGATTTGGCGTCCGTTTATAACGGCGACGACTACAGCATTAAGTTGAATGTCCCTATTCGTCAACCGAATGGCAGTGTCGAGTATGACAACAAAACGCTGAAAATTAAAATCCCTAAAGGCATTACTGATGGCAAGCAAATTCGCCTAGCAGGGCAAGGTGCCGCTGGTATTGGTGGCGGTAAAAATGGCGATTTATTTTTAAAAGTAAAAATCCGTCACGCAGACAATATCCGTATCGAAGGCGCTAATGTTTATCAAACCGTCAATATAGCGCCATGGGAAGCGGCGTTGGGTGAAAAAATCAACGTCAGTACGCCAGCTGGTACGCTTGCTGTGACTGTGCCTAAGAACAGCAAGTCTGGTAGCAATTTACGCCTAAAAGGTAAAGGTATCCCTGCTAAGCAAGCGGGTGATTTGTATCTAACCTTAAACATCGTGAACCCTGATATCAGCACTGAGGCCGCGACCCAAGCTTATGGGCAACTAAAACAAGCCTTTGCCGATATCAATATTAGTCGTTAATGGCCACCAAAAATTACTCACATTGAAACACTGTAATAGAGATGAAGACCATACGATAACGATGAAATAAAGAGCAAACGAGGATAATAGCTATGAAACACTCGCCTGAATTTACCGACATTATCATGAGCTTGGATGAGCTGGTATCTGCCTGTGGCCAAGAGCGCCAATGGGTCATCGAATTGATTGAAGAGGACATCATCGAATATGATGTGCCGGAACGTGAGCAGTTCACTGGTTATCAGCTGACGACAGTGCGCCGTGCCTCGCGCCTTAGCCGCGACTTTGAAGCCAGTGTTCCTGCGATTGGCTTGATACTTGAGCTGTTGGATGAGCTCGAACAATTACGCCAATTTAAACGCCAATTAGACATGCATACACCAGTGATTGAAATTGAAATCGATCATTTAAAATAACTTATTTCCCTTTTATTCAGTACATAAAAAATCAGCACAAAAAAAAGGGTCTCTAAAATGAGGCCCTTTTTTTGCAAATAATATATTTAGCGTTTAACGCGCATATTTTGGATCAGCTGCTGCGGTAAACAGTACATCCGTTGAAGAGTTCAACGCCGTTTCTGCCGAATCCTGTATCACACCAATAATAAAGCCAATCGCAACCACTTGCATGGCGATATCATTTGGAATGCTAAATAAGCTTGCTGCTAATGGTATAAGCAATAATGAACCACCAGCGACACCAGAGGCACCGCAGGCGCTAATGGTTGCAACCAAACTGAGTAGCAGTGCTGAGGCAAAGGTCACTTCAATACCGAGTGTATGCGCGGCTGCAAGCGTTAAGACGTTAATCGTAATCGCCGCGCCGGCCATATTAATGGTCGCACCCAGTGGAATCGTCACCGAATAAGTATCTTCGTGTAGACCCAGTTTGCGGGCAAGATTCATATTGACGGGAATGTTAGCAGCCGAGCTACGCGTAAAGAATGCGGTAATCCCTGACTCACGCAAGCATTTGAATACCAGCGGATAAGGGTTTTTGCCCGTTTTGATCAGTACAATAATAGGATTAGCAATCAAAGCGATAAATAGCATACAACCGACCAGTACCATCAAGATACGCGCATAACCTGCCAAAGCCGCAAAGCCTGTCTCAGCGACGGTGTTGGCGACCAGACCCAAGATACCAAAAGGTGCTAGGGTAATGACCCACTTCACCACTTGGGAGATGGCGTCAGAAAAATCACCGACTACAGCGCGTGTGGTATCACTGGCTTGGCGCAGTGCGAAACCGATGATAATTGCCCACGCTAAAATACCAATATAGTTGGCTTCAGCGATGGCATTAACTGGATTGGCAACCAGATTTAGCAGTAGATTGGTCAGTACTTCTTTAAGGTTGGCTGGTGGGACTTGCTCAATTGTGGCGTTGACCAATACCAGTTCTGTCGGGAATAAAAAGCTCGCGCCAACAGCAGTCAGTGCGGCTAAAAAAGTGCCAAACATATACATGATGAGTACAGGCTTGACGTAAACTTCATTACCGCTGCGATGTTGGCTAATGGCCGCCATGACCAACACAAATACCAGTATCGGTGCAACGGCTTTTAGTGCTCCTACAAATAAGGTACCCAATAATCCTAAGGCAATACCGATATCTGGTGCCAACCAACCTATCAATACTCCCGCTATCAAACCGATAATAATAAGTGGTACTAGACCAATGCGCTTATACATCGCAAAAAATGAATACATCCTTACCCCGACAATCTAATGAATAATAAAAGAGATCAAGCCATTTTATGTTTTTTGCTTTACTAGTCTCATACTCATATACAGGTAAGATTCGTAAAACAGAATAAAAATAGGTAAAGTATAACCAAAAAAAGGGCAGTTAAGCCCTTTTTTTATTTTTATACCTATCAATTAAGATGATTGGTTTGTTATGGTCGTCTTTAACACACCCAACATTAGCGTGCATATTTTGGATCAGCAGCGGCAGTAAACAAGACGTCTGTTGATGAGTTCAATGCGGTCTCTGCGGAATCTTGCAGCACACTAATAATAAAGCCAATAGCCACCACTTGTAGCGCAATATCATCAGGAATATTGAATAAACTGGCCGCCAAAGGAATGAGTAGTAATGAGCCACCAGCGACGCCAGAGGTACCGCCAGCACTGATTGTAGCGACTATACTTAGTAGTAATGCTGAGCCAAAGGTCACTTCAATACCGAGTGTATTCGCGGCTGCAAGGGTTAACACATTAATCGTAATCGCGGCACCTGCCATATTAATAGTGGCGCCTAATGGCAGGGTGACTGAATAAGTATTTTCATGTAACCCTAATTTGCTAGCAAGGTTCATATTGATAGGAATGTTGGCAGCAGAGCTACGGGTAAAAAACGCAGTAATACCAGATTCGCGTAAGCAGGTGAATACCAGTGGATAAGGGTTTTTACCCGTTTTTAAGTATACGAGGAGAGGGTTAGTCACCAAAGCAATAAACAACATACAGCCTATCAGTACTAGCAAAATTCGTGCATAGCCCAATAACGCAGCAAAGCCAGTATCAGCGACGGTATTGGCGACTAATCCCAAAATACCAAAAGGTGCTAGCGCGATGACCCATTTGACTACTTTTGAGATGGCATCTGCAATGTCATTGACAGTGCTGCGAGTCGTCTCGCCAGCTTGTCGTAGCGCAATACCAATAATAACGGCCCAAGCTAATATACCGATATAATTAGCATTGGCTAGGGCAGCAACTGGATTGGCGACGAGACTGAGTAATAAATTGTTCAATACTTCTTTTAAGTTTGCTGGCGGTACTTGCTCGATGGTCGCATTCACTAACGTCAATTCGGTTGGGAATAAAAAGCTGGCACCAACAGCGACCAAAGCGGCTATAAAAGTGCCTATCAGATATAAAAACAGCACCGGTTTTACATAGACCTTATTACCGCTACGATGTTGGCAGATAGCAGCCATCACTAAGAAAAACACCAATATAGGGGCAACGGCTTTTAGGGCACCTACGAACAGAGTCCCCAAAATACCTAAGGCAATACCCACACTTGGCGCCAGCCATCCTATCAAAGTACCTAGTATTAAACCGATAACAATCAGCGTTACCAATCCGATTCGTTGGTACATCGCTATTAATGAATGCATTTTTACCCCTTTAGTCCATTTGGAAATAAATATTAGCTTAACAACCGAAGGATGTTAGCATTTTTTGTGATAAGCGCCTACTGACAGATTTTATAAGGCAGTAGGCAATAACGTACTTATAAGCCTCTAAGAATTTTAAAAGTCAAAATTTAAGCACAAAAAAACGCCATAACTGGCGTTTGATTTTGTAATAGAAGATTAAACTTTGAAATGGGTAAGCTCATACCCTAATTGCTGGTAGTGCTTATATTTAGCGCGTCCTGCCTCAGTGCTGACTGCATCAGGTTTGATAAGCTCTAAAATACGAGTTGGCAATGTATTGCTGGTAGCATTTATAAAGTCATTAACGGGACGTATCGTAGTATTGAGTACGATCCCTTTAAAATCGGCTGGCATATAGCTGACAAGCAACACTGGTGCTAATAATTGATTATTAATATCAGTATGAACACCGTCAATATCAGCGCTTTCAGGATTAGAATCTAAAAGGCGTTGATGCGGTATAAAGCTCGTATCGTCTTGTGACCAAAGGGCTTGATCAAGCGTCGACAGCAATGCATCGTCTTTTTCGATAAGAATCAATAACGACTGGCTGCTCTTGTTGAGCGCCGTCTGGGCCAGCTGACAAATAAAGCCCAAGAAATCTTGAGCTTTATTCTCAGTTAATACATAAAAGCTAACTTTCATAGAGTGGTTTTCATTGAGTAATGATTCATCAATAGATTATGCCATATTTGCACTATTTTTTAGGTATTGCATGAATAATGGCACAGGACGACCAGTCGCGGCTTTGTCTTGACCTGAAATCCATGCCGTACCAGCGATGTCTAAATGCGCCCATGCTTGACCTTCTTCGATGAAGCGCGATAAGAAACAGGCAGCAGTCACAGCGCCAGCACCTTTACCACCGATATTTTGAATATCAGCAATAGGCGAGTCAATCTGCGCTTGATATTCGTCATCCATTGGCATGTGCCAGATTAGATCGCCTGATAGGTTACTGGCATTTTCTAAGTCAAACAACACATCTTCGTCATTACTAAAGACTGCCGAGCGTACATGACCCAACGCGACCACACAAGCACCAGTCAAGGTTGCGACATCAATGATGGCTTTTGGCTGATAATACTTCTGCACGTAGCATAAGGTATCGCACAATACCAAACGACCTTCAGCATCGGTATTTAGAATTTCAACGGACTTACCATTCATTGCTATGATGATATCGCCAGGGCGCGTTGCCTCTCCTGATGGCATATTTTCAGCACAAGCTAGTGCACCGACGACATTAATCGGCAGACGCGCTTCACATAATGCTTTTAGGGTACCGAGTACCGCAGCAGAGCCACCCATATCAAATTTCATCTCATCCATCGCCGCACCCGGTTTGATTGAGATACCACCTGAATCGAAGGTCACGCCTTTACCAACAAGCACGATAGGGGCATTATCGTGTGCACTTTGGGCATTGTCTTCGCTATTCTGTTCAGCATTTTTAGCGGCTTTTTTGCTAGCAGCTTTGGTTGGTAATTTATCAGCCAAGGCTTTGAGACCGCCAGCTACTTTTGCGCTGTTGGTAATGGTTTTGTTAGTATCACCATCAGTATTGACGCTAAAATTAGACTTGCCGCGATACTCCATGAGTACCAACTTACCTTCTTTGGTTGAGCCTTGCGCGACCGATAAGAAGCAGTTCATACCCAGTGCTGACATCTCGTCTTCGCCAAGTACCGTTACTTTTAAGAGGTCAGGATAAGTGGCTGCCAATTCCTGTGCTTGCTCAGCCATATACGCTGGGAAACAGATATTACCCGGCTCATTGGCGACATCACGGGTCAAGCTTTGACCAGTAAAGACCGCTTGTGCAAAGTCTAACGAATCTTTTAAAGACGACTCTGCCAATAAGTAGATATCCGTTAAAACAGGCGTTTGCTGCTCAGATTTGTACTTGTCAAAACGATAGCTTGCTGCCAGTAGGCTCAGCGCAAATTGACTAAATTGGTTTTCTTCTAAGCTATCGCCCAGCGCTACAGTGATAGAGTCGACGCGTTTTTGGGTGCTCTTATAAATGGTCTTAGCAATTTTCTCTAGAACGCTATGACGCAATTTATCAACATTACCCACACCGACCAATAATAGCTGTACTGGATTTTCTTTGGTGGTTTTCTTATCACCCGCTAGCGCATAATCAGCGACGGTTTCGCAAGCTTTGCCGTTAAAGTGCGATACTTCAATCAATTGCTCAATACGGGTTTGATAATCGCTCAAGACTGACTCAGCTAAGATGTTTTTTTGATCATCAATTAAGACGACAAGGCAGGCCGCGTCTTTACTTTTCGCTTCTTTTTTGAGGATTTTTTGCGTATGAGTTTTTGGCAGTGTTTGGGTTAATTTAATATTCATATATTTATCCTTATTGGGGTTATGACATTATAGTTATGACGTTAACGCTATGAAAATGGCAGATTTTTTTAATTGCTGATACCTGTTAAATTATCAGATTGTTTGGCCAATCAAGCAATCGCAATAGTGTAGCATATTGCGAGGTGAGTGCGCAGTGAGCAAGGTTTAGGTCATGGGTTCGAACCGCTTATTAGCTATTAACTAACTCATCGGTTGCTACTAAAGCGGCAAATCTATCTTGCAGTGCTGCCATCGCGGTAGCATGCATGGTATCAGCGCTGATTTTCTCTTTTTTATAGTCAGGCAGGTCGCGAGTGGCACAAGCATCATGGCAAACAAAACTGTCAAAGCCTAAATTAAAGGCAGCTCTCACGCTTGAGCTAACACACATATGACTCATAAAGCCTGCAAAAATAATCTGTTGTTTTTGTGCAGCTGAAATAAGTGCTTGCAGCTGGGTATCATGAAACGCATTGGGATTTTTTTTGACGATGAAGGTTTCGCCATCCTTTGGTTGTAATTCAGCGATAATCTCGACGTTAGATGATAAAGGATCAAAAACGTTGCCATTATCTGCGCCGTGATGGGCGATATGAAAGATAGGGACGTTCTGTTTACGAGCTTTATCTAGCAATAGACGCGCATTTGTAATGGCGTTCGTACCAGCTTGCCCCAATGGCATCGCACCATCGACATATTCGTTTTGATAGTCAATAAAAACCACGGCGCAATTTGACCAATCGAGCATATCAAATTGACCGCCAGCAAGTTCAAGTAAAGTAGAGGGCGTAGATGTAAGAGTATTCATCAGTAGTATTCTCCATTTGGCGAGCTAATTAGGAATTTTTAGTTTTCTCAGTTTAACAAGTAATCCTAATGGTGCGAGGGCAGTGATACGAATGACACACAAAGGTTTCCAAATGACATCAAGTAAAAATATCGTGCAAAGACTTAATAAAAAGGCTTCTTAGATAAGACAAACTAATGAGTTAAATGCTCGTTATCCTTTTTATATCTTATCTATTATTAGTGAGCCATACAGCGTTATAGCAAGATGGACGCAATGTTTGCGAACACATTTCACAGCCATTTTTGAGCAAAATATGCTAGGATTAGCGGTTATCTTTATCGCTAATTTTTACAGCATGTCGCTAATCCGTCTCGCAGATATTTTCATATCTTTTGCCGTTGCTTTTAGGGCTGTTTAAGTATCTGATTGAGCAGCACGGTCTTGTATTTCTATTGTCCAGTTATCGGTATCCGCTATTGTATTTAGAGCGATCCATAATTGTCAGTGTTTGCCAATAAAGCTGCGATAAATCGTGCGACTATCAACCTTTTTAAAAGAGTGCCCATTGTGATATTACGCCGCTATATGACTCAACAAGTTGCCTCAACGACCGCATTGGTCTTGGGGTTTTTAGTGGTGATGATGCTGGGCGGTCGTTTGATCCGTTACTTTGGGATTGCCGCAGAAGGCAATCTAGATATCAGCTTGTTATTTACCATCATTGGTTATAATTTGCCGTACTTTTTAGAGCTTATCCTGCCATTAGCATTTTTTATCGCTCTAATGCTGGTATTCGGGCGGCTGTATGTCGATCAAGAAATGGCAGTGATTAATGCCAGTGGGGTGTCGCGTGGTAAACTTGCCCGTTTGATGACGCCTTTAATATTGGCATTGTTCGTTGGGGAAGCGGCTTTATCTATCGTTGGTAAACCGTGGGGCGTACGCTCATCGGAAAGTGTCTGGCAACAGCAGGTATTGACCAGTGCTTTTGATTTAATTCGTCCCAATGAATTTATTAGTAGTGGCAATTATCATTTGTATGTGGGCAGCTTGAGTGATGATAAAAAGCAATTGCAAGATGTGATATTGATTCAATCTGAGCCTGAAAAAAAGGGCAGTGCCGCTAAAAATAACACTGCCAAAGAGACTGCCGTCGATGTTAAAAACACCATCGATCCCGAAACAGCTGAGCAATTAAATATTTCAGACATGCCAAATATGCCAACTGCGATTACTAATAATACCAACATCAGCAAAGATACTATTACGTTGGCTAAGCGTGCCGAGCAAGTAGACACGGGTAATAGCGGTGTGACCCAATTGGACTTGTTCCAAGGGCGGCGTTATGAAGTCGGTGCTGGCAGTCTGAAATACAATCAAGTGGGCTTTGATCGTTACCGCATTACTTTGACAGAATCCTCAAAAGAAGTCATCACCGAAGATAATATCGAAACGCAAGCGATTGGACCATTATGGCAAGCCGCGACGGGTGGTACAGCAAGTAGTGGCAACTCGCTGCGTGTGGCACAAAGTGAGCTTGGCTATCGTTTGGCATTGCCGTGGTTGATGATCATTGCACCAATGCTCGCTGTACCACTGGCGCAAGTACGTCCGCGTCAAGGTCGCTGGTTGCGCCTATTCCCTTCTATTTTATTGTTTGTCAGTTGTGCGCTGGGTATTATTTCACTCAAAAATGCTGTTAGCAAAGGCAGTGTGAGCGTTTGGGCATATGCTTGGCTCATTTTAGGGTTTATGGCATTGGCGCTTTATATGAATTGGGGCAGCCGTGTGCAGCATCGACTACGCTTTCGCAAACCGAAGAACACGCCTTTAACGGTTGCCGATCATCAGAGCAGTGGCTCACAAGGAGGGCAGTCCTAATGAGTGTCTTATCTTCTAAACCATCTAATCCTGACTCGCAAAACGCTCATGCTAAGTACGCTCGCAAACCTGCCAAACTAAAAGTGCTGAGCCGTTACGTCAAGCTGAACGCTTTGCTCGCAATCGTCGGAGCTGTCATAGGCTTGTGGGCATTACAGCTGGTATTCTCTTATTTGTCTGAGCTGGATTCGTTAGATGATAGCTATACGATGGGCGAGGCGATTAAGTATATTTTTTATCGCTCGCCTTATTTTTTAGAGCAATTTATTCCCACTGGCGCATTGCTAGGTGCAGTGGTCGGCTTGGGCTTGCTTGCCAATAAAAGTGAGCTGGTCGTGATGCGTGCCGCTGGCGTCAGCGTTTATCGTATCGTCGGTTGGGTATTGCAGCCTGCTTTGATTTTTGTGTTGCTCGCATTGATTATCAATCAGTTCGTGCTGCCGCACTCTAATCAATTGGCAAAAGAAATCAACGACGAAGACAGCAGTTCATTGGTCACATCGGTACGCGGTTATTGGACGTTGCAGCCACGCTTTGAGAGTACAAAAGACGGCAGTGCCAAGCCAGATGGTAGCGATATTTTGTATATCGATTATGCTGATGTGCAAGGCAATATCGGTGAAGTTAAACGCTGGCATTTAGACAATAATGGCAATCTGCAAACGGCCATTCACGCTGAGGGTGGTAAATATATTGGTCGTGAACCTGTTAATCCTGCCAGCAGCAAACCGAGCGAGCAATATCGCTATGAGTGGCAGCTGAACAACATGACCAAGCTGATGATTAACCAAGGCTTTGAGAGTAGCCAAGCCATCTCACCGTCAGATACCTTAAGCCTGCCCTTTGCCCCTGAATCGGTATATCTGCTTACCCGTAAGGCAGAGGATTTATCATTGACTCAGCTGTATGAGCATCGTCAATTTATGCGCCAACAAGGCACACGCTCGTTAAGTCATGAGCTGGCTTTTTGGCAAAAACTGCTCTCACCGCTATCGATTTTATCGCTGGTGATTGTTGCCTGCTCATTCGTCTTTGGCTCACTGCGGACGCATAGCTTAGGCTTGCGTATCGTCGTAGCATTATTGTTTGGCTTGCTGTTTAGTTATGTGCAAGACTTGGTTGGCTTTGTCTCATTGGCGACTGGATTTTCGCCATTATTAATGGTGATATTACCGATTATCGCCAGTGCGATATTGGGTGGCTATTTGCTCAAACGGCAGATGTAATTTTAGAAATTTAGCCATAAAAAAAGCCCGCTAGATCATGACGATTTAGCGGGCTTTTTGTTTACGCAGCTTTTAATACATAAGCTTTTAAAGCTTAGTCTTTCGTCGCCATGGTAATCGTATAGGTCTTACCTTGTTTGATCTTTTCACTATTACCAAACACTTCGGTAAACGAGCGCTTCATAAACTGACGTAGGCCATTGATTGTCACCACATAAAAACGGCCGCCCTTACGCATACGCGCATAGGCATCGAGGAAATATAAATAATGCTGCTCTTTACCTACTTTGGCTGGCAAGTTTGACATCACCAAGCTAAAGTCTTTGTCTTTTGCCACGTGATTAAAGCCATTTGATAAATGCACATCGACATTGTTTAGACCGTTTTTCTCACAATTCAGGCGTGCATATTCGACTGCCATAAAGTCTTTATCAATCAACGTATGCAGACCGTTTGGACACTCACGCGCTGCCGTCATACCAAGTACGCCATAGCCACAGCCCAAATCGATCGAGTCATCATCCGCTTCAAAATCAATATAATCAAGCAGCATCAAGCTACCGTCATCGAGCTTTTGCGGTGAAAAAATGCCCCACGTGGTCGCAAAATCAAATGGCTTACCCAGTACGTCTTGGCGAAAATTAATGTCTTCGCGCCAATGTTGGGCGTTTTTTAATAGGTCGGCAGGTGGTCTATGGCTCATGAGATTCTCGGATAATAGATAAGTAAAAGGTGGTACGCGATGGAATAAAACAGCGTACACATTATGATGGGTATTGTAACGAGAAAAAGGTAGGTTTGCAGCATGCTATTGATTCGATAGACCAAAAACCTAGGCTATATACTGATTTTGTAGTGTAAGATTGGTTGATAGAGATATAGCCTATGAGATTATTATGAATACAACAGAAAAAGGCGATAATTTTGAAGATAAAGTGCTAACACTTCTTATGGAAGAAATAGAAAGTTTTAATACATTTATAAACCCTAAAAACCATATGAAAGTTTTCAAAAAGAAGAAGTATTATTCAAGGTTTAGGAAAAATGATATAGAGTTTGACATTGCTATTGAGGTATATCAGGATGAAAAAATTCCAAACTATTCATCTCTAATACTGATTGAGTGTAAGGACTATAAAGGAGCAGTTGGTGTTGATCAGGTCAATAAGTTCTTACAAGATGTCAGAGATTTAAGTGAAGGTAATTTTAGCTATAATTTAAAACCTATAATGGCGATTAGCTCTAATTTAGCAAAATCGGCATTTAATGTAGCTTTAGAGAGAAATGTAGGACTCATTAAAATAAACGAAAGCGATGGACTGAAATGGGTATTAAATAGAAGTTTTGAAAAGTATGGTATCAATCAAGCTCTTAGCTCAAAGGACATATTTGTACATAGCGACCAACCAAATTATTACAATTCTAAGTGGTTCTTTTATTCTGAAAATAGATGGTTTAGTAGTTTTAAGGATTATTTAAGAGACATCACTGGACAAAAGGACGAATGCTCTAAGTCTCAAGTAGTATATTTTTCTAAAGATACTCTGGAGAATATAGCTAAAGAAATACTTACAAAAATTGAGTACCTAGATGGCGTTGTTTGTCTATCTGACTTACTATCTTACGAGGTATTAAAGAGCGTAAAATTATATAAAGACGTTATTCCCTCTGTACATGAGAAGATCCTACTCGGTAGAGTTGATTTTAAAAGTAATGAAATTTTTATATACAAAAAAGAAATTGAAGATGACAAAAGAGATAGATTCACTCTTGCACATGAATTATCGCATATCCTATTAGGACACAGTCAATATTTGGATAAAGATTCATTTGAAGAACATGACTTAGCTAGTATACAGGTTTTAGATAATTCTATGGTTGCAAAGCTTGAGTTTCAAGCGAATTACTTAGCAAGCTGTTTATTGGTTCCTAGTGAGCAATTAGCAAAAGCATTTTTAAAGATATATTCTGAGTTAGGATTAAAAAGAAGAGGTGTGTTCTGGATTTATTTAGATAACCAGGCCGAAAATAAGATGATAGCTAATAATGTTGTTAGCAAGCTGGCTCGTTACTTTGATGTTTCAAAAAGTGTTATTAAAATTAGATTAATAGGTTTTGGTCTACTTCATGACGAAAGATTGAAAGTAATCTAACCTCTCGGATGATGCTCAGCATGCAATTTCTGCAACCTCGCTGTCGCCACATGGGTATAGATCTGTGTGGTTGATAAATCGCTATGTCCAAGTAATAACTGCACACTACGCAAGTCCGCGCCATGATTCAGTAGATGCGTGGCAAAAGCGTGACGCAGGGTATGCGGTGATAGCTCTTTATCGATACTAGCGACTTTGGCGTATTTCTTGAGCAAATACCAAAAGTTCTGCCGTGTCATATAGCCACCTTGCGCCGTCAAAAATACCGCTTGGCAATTTCCTGATTTCAAATGTGCAATCAAATCACCACGAGCATGCGTTAGATAATCTTCCAGCGCATCGTTTGCATATTCGCCGAGTGGCACCAGTCTTGTTTTATTGCCTTTACCTGTGATTTGCAGCCAGCCAGCGTTTAGATTTACTTGCTCTAATGAGAGATTAATCAACTCGCTCACACGCAGCCCGCACGCATATAGTACCTCTAGCATGGCTTTGTCACGCAGTCCGAGCGCGGTGCTGGTATCGGGTACGGCAAGCAAATTATCGACATCAGCTTCGGCTAAGTCTTTTGGTAACGGTCGTCCGAGCTTGGGGCTTTTGATACGCTCGCAAGGATTGTCTTCACGCAGATTACTGGCAATCATCCACAGATAAAACTGACGCAAGCTTGAAAGCATACGTGCTTGGGTGCGTGGCGTTTTGCCGTCTTGAGTCAGGGTTGATAAGCAGTGCAGCACGTCATCAGGCTGCCAGCGGGTCAGGGCGATAGGATTGGTCAGCTCGCAAGAGCGCAGGTCGCGGACATAAGCATTACGAGTACGCGTTGCTAGACCACGTGCCAGCATGGCTTGACGAAACTCAGTGATATAACTGGGTTCGTCATCTACTGCCAGCGCCTTAGGTTGGCGCTGTTGCACGGCACGATCACGACTCATAACTCAGTACTCGATGGTTAAATGTTAGATAAGCGTTAAGCACCATAATGAAGTGACTTCAGCACTGCGCGCGATATGTAGCGGGTCCGTATCATCTTGGCTGCGACCATGCTTAGGTTGGGTGTCCAGACGATATTTTACTGCCAATCCAGCATCGGCAAACAAGCTTAGTAACTCATCACGGGTGCGCAGTTGCAGGTGCTCTGCCAAGTCCGACATTATCAACCAAAGCTCGCCGTGCTCAGCTAAGTGCTGTTTGGCACCTTGCAACACCCCACGCAGCATCGCGCTCTTGGCATCATAGACGGCGTACTCAAGAGACGAGCTTGGCTTAGCAGGTAACCAAGGCGGATTGCAGACAATCAGGTTGGCGAGTGGTGCATCAGTCGGATATAAATCGGCTTGCTGCAATTGTACGGCAGGTAATTCTAAGCGTGTAAAGTTCTCGTTGGCACAGGCCAAAGCACGTGGGTTTAAATCCGTTGCTATCACTTGCGAAACACCGCGCTGCGCTAAGATAATAGCCAGCAATCCCGTGCCGGTACCGATGTCATAGGCGACATCATGGCTTGCTGGTAGCGGTGCATCGAGCAATAGCTGTACATACTCATGACGGGTTGGTGCAAAGACGCCATAATGCGGGAAAATTGATAGCCCTAAGCTGTCTATTGGGACACCTTTTTCGCGCCATCCTGCCGCACCAAGTGCGCCTTGCAAGTCACGAAACGACAGCACGCAAGACTCATCCATCGCCTTATCTAAAGGGCCAAAAGCTGCTGTACAGGCTGCACTGACATCGGGCGCGCGGCGTAGTTGGCTGACATAGTTGGCATCAAGCTCTAATAGCAAACGGCTTAATATGCGCGAACGCTGCGCTTGCAGTTGGCGCTGTTGATGAAATAAATTAGGTATTTCTTTAGAGCTGACTGAATCAGATTCTGTTATAGACTTAGCCGCTTTTTTTGCTTTACGCAGCTCAGAGCGCTCATTGGTACGATCTATGCGACGACCGAGCGCTTGTAGCAACTGGCGTGCATTATGAAAATCACCGCGCCACAGCAGTGAGCTACCTTCGCAAGCTAAGCGATAAGCGTCATCTGCGGTCGTTGTATCATCGACCAACACAATGCGCGCAGGCGGCATATGATTGCTTTCAGACAACCAAAGAGCATTATGTAGCGTTTCGTTTTCTTGCCATTGTACATACTGCTTTTCTGTTTGTAACACGTAGTAGCCTACCTTTTGTGAAAGATACTTCGCTTAAAATGCAAAGATACCTTTATATTATTTATTGCGCTGTCAATGTTCTGCTGTGATCAATGCTTTGCTGCGGTCACTTGAGTGCATTTAAGCGCTTTTTTTCTTAACCAGATAACGATAAAGTGTGGCGCTGATTGGTGCATCCTCATCGCCAGCGACCATTATTTCATCGGGATCGACGTTTAAATTTACATTTTCAGCAAGCGTTTCTTGCTGCACAAGCTCATGTCCCAAATGACGACAAAAATTAGGAATGTCACGAGTGGTGGCTGGGTCGGTGGCGAGTATTTCAATCACCTCGCCAGCATCAGCGTTACGGATGGTTCGATGTAGCATCATGACTGGCTCAGGGCAAATCAGCCCTTGAGTATCTAAATGATGATTGATCGTCGTTTGCGTGGTAGAAGTGCTCATAGTAGTCATTTAAATCGATAGTATAAGGTAAAAGTTTTTTGCGTCATTTATAAGTATGCTTTACGTTTCTTCAGCGGTTTCAGTGTCTTTTTCTGCTTCTAGAAAATTAAAAAAGCGCTTAAAGCTCACTTTAAATAAAAACGCCACACCTAGCCAACAAGATAAGCCTAACCAGGCGGTATCAGCGAATAATAAGCCACCAACCAATATGATGGTCGATACGCCAATGCTCATGGCAATCATCGACGCTTGGTTTAAGCGATAACGATAAATCACCAGCGCATCATAAATAGTAATAGGAATCGTAAGCGCAACCAAGGCATAAGGCAAGTTATAGAAAAGTTGATAAAGCAGTTGATTGTCATGAAAGGCTTTGATACTGGCAATGGTGCCAAAGACCATAAAGGCGAGAATAGCGGCATAAATGAGATAAATCGCTATTTGATTCGCTCGCTGTGCGCCTTTGATACGGGCGATGGCAAGCGGCGTAAAACCATGTTGCGATTTGTTTTGCAGGGAGTGGTCTGAGACAGTGGTCATAATAATCAGGTATTTATCCGTGTAGAGTGACGATATGTCAGAATTGGCAGTGTTTTAATTAAGAGTGCTTTAACAGCAGGTTTATCGCTGATTTAATCGGCTTTGATAGCGTCGATGGCGATACTGCTACTGGGGTCAGCGAAATAAGTCGACATCAAAATGCAGGCAGAGATGTCGTCAATTGGGTCGCGTTCATGCTTAATCCAACCATTATCCCACGCGATCTCACGCGCTGCCACTGAGGTTAGGCGCTCATCACACAGGCTCACGACCACTGGTAGATGCTGTTCTATGACTCTATGTGCTAGACGACGAGCGAATTTGTGCGCACGCTTAGACAGCATTGAGCTGCTGCCATCCATATTAAGTGGCAACCCAACCACCACTTTTGCCACGCCCCAGACTTTGATAATACCGAGCAGATTGTCCCAATCAGGCTGACCATTATTCATCGCTAAAATATCAAAGGCACGCGCAGTCTCGGTAATGGTATTACCCAGCGCCATACCCATCTTTTTTACCCCGTAATCGAGCGCCAAAATAAGATGAGGCTTAATAGCGGGTTCCGCCACAGTAGTGTCAGCAGTTTCGATTTTAATGCTCGTATCAGACTCTACCATCATTATGCATACTTCCTATTTCTATTGGGCGTGATTCATTTAGCTTAACGGCTTTAATTTAAATGCAGCTTTAGTTTAAATGGATAATTTAACAATCATAACCAATCATTAAGCATGACCAATATCACTACTAAGGTAATCAAAGTTCACCCCAATCTTATCCGCGGCAATTTGCCAGCGTTCTTCGAATGGCGTATCAAACAATAAATTCAGGTCAGCAGGACAGACCAGCCAATCGCCATTATTAAGTTCTTGATCGAGCTGTTTTTTACCCCAGCTGGCATGACCCAAGCACAGCTGATAGTGACCAACGCCTTGACCTGCGGCGATACGCTTAAGGATATCTTGACTGGTGGTAATACAGACGTTTTCTGAGATTGCAAAAGACGATGCCCATTCTGGTTGACCCGTATGCAGCACAAAGCCAACCTCTGGATACATCGGGCCACCCTCTAATGCCACATCTTCCATCACTTGCGCATCCGTCACCTCAATGTCTAAATCTTCTAGCAGTTTGCCCACACGTGCCTGCTCTAATGGACGATTGACCATCAGACCGAGTGCGCCATGTTTATCATGACGGCAAATATAGATCAGCGCCTGCTCAAACCTTGGGTCTGACAGTTCTGGTGCCGCGATTAAAAAATGATGGGTCAAATTGGCTTTAGACATAGAGACAAACGCACCCTAATATTGAAGGTAAAATAACAGAAATGACACACCACTATATGGCGATACTGAGGTGAAAATCAACCAAAGCAAATATTTAGCAGTGATGAGACACAGCGCTGCACAACTGGTTGATGAATGACCAAGCTTTTATTTCACATCGGTCAATAAACTACGTGCATGGTCGCGAGTGACGTCAGTGATGATCACACCGCCAGACATGCGTGCCAGCTCGTCGACTTGCGCACTATCAGTCAGTATTAATAGCTCGCTTTCGGTCTGCTCGTCATGATGTTTTTGTACTAGGATATGTTGATGCGCTTGCGCCGCGACTTGTGCTTGGTGAGTAATGGCCAGTAGCTGCTGCGTCTGCCCAAGTGCGCGCAGTAGCTCACCGACCACTTGCGCCGTACCGCCACTGATACCGACATCGACTTCATCAAATACCAGCATAGGTTTTGCGGCATTATTATCGGCATTGGTCGCTTGCAGTACTTGCATCACCAGTGCCATTCGTGACAGCTCACCGCCTGAGGCAATCTTATGTAGCGGCTGCATCGGCATACCGACATTGGCGCTAAATAATAAATCAATATCATAGCAACCTTGTGCATTATAGTGGCTCGGCTCGATCTTCTTGGTAAAGACAAACTCGCAGCGGGCATTGGGTAGCGCAAGCGGTTGTAGTTGCTGCATTAATTGTTTGCTGACGATCGGCGCGGCTTTCGAGCGCTCTTTATTTAACTGAGTGGCGAATGCAAGATAGTCTTGCCAAGCCTGTTCAATTTGCGCTGCCATCACATCACTGCTTGGCTCGTTTTCTAGCTGCTCTAATTGCGCTTCCCAGCCCTTTGCTTCATCGATTAAGTCGCTCGTTGGTAAGCTATGTTTACGTGATAAGCGATGTCCTAAGCTGATAAGACTGTCTAGTGTCTGCAAGCGCTCAGGATCAGGCAGCTGTTGCTCTGCATAATCTGATAGTAATCCTGTCACTTCAGTGATTTGTTGCTGTGCTAAATGTAGTTGCTCGGAGGCTTGCTCAAAGGTTTGACTGACACTCATTTGGTTATCACAAAGCTTAATCGCCTGCCCAAGCAAGGTCATCACATCTGGCTCATCCGTGTCATTGTCGAGCAGATGCAAGCCATGACTGGCCTCTATCATGAGGGCTTCGATATTAGACAGCTCTTCGTGCTCTGCTTCAACTTCTGCATAATCAACCGCCAATAACGGCGCAATATCAGCAAGTTGGCTTTGCAATAGTTGAATACGGTCTTGGCGCTGAGCCTCACGGCTCGCAATATCGTCAGCACGGCGTTTGAGCTGCTGGTAAGATTGATAGCTACTGGCAGTTTGTATGGCTAATGGCGTGATTTGTGCCATCTCATCGAGCCATTGCACCACAAACTGCGGCTTGAGGAGCGCTTGCTGAGCATGTTGGCTATGAATATTAACCAGTAACGTACCGAGGTTTTTCAGTTCAGCCAAACTGACTGGCGTGCCATTCAACCAAGCTTTTGAGCGTCCGGTATTGCTGAGCTGACGACGAATGAGGACTTCGGGTTCTTCTAATGGTCGATCATTTTTAGCGAACCACTCAGCGATGACGGTATTGTTTTCTACGTCAAACTGCGCATAAATATCGGCTTGCGCCGCCCCGTGTCTGACCATCGCACTGTCTGCGCGCTCACCAACACATAAAGACAGCGCATCCAATAATAATGACTTGCCAGCACCGGTCTCACCAGTGATGACATTGAAGCCTTCAGCCACACTCAGCTCATGCCGAGCGATCAACGCAAACTGATGTAAAGTTAATGATACTAGCATCAACGCCTCTCATGACAGACAATAGACTTCATATACATCTTAAGAAGCCATATATAAAATAGGGTAGATAAGGGAATGAAATTATTCATTTAACCGTGTTAATGAGATAAATATTATAGGCAAATAGTATGGTGTTAAACGCGCTTAAATACAAACTTTCAAGTGATGTATAATAGATTTTATTATTGGAAGATTACCATAAAACTGTCAAAAACTGGCTATGAGTCATCATCATAATATTCACAATATCAATCATTAAGATGATTAAGCCTGTCAAAATGATGGCTGTATATAGTCAATCTTAGATAAAACCGATACAATCCTATTAATAATTGCATTTAGTGAAATAAACGATGACCTATTCAATCGACTATCGCAAACAAGTACTGCGTAGCATTAAAGACGGCATGACCATTCGAGAAGCAGCTAACTTTTATCAGCTTAGCACAAGCTCGATTCACAGCTGGCAGCAGAGCTTAGCTCCTAAAACCACCAGAAATAAAGCACCGACTAAAATATCAAATCAAGCCTTATTGAAAGATATTGAGCAGCATCCAGACGATTATATGTACGAGCGAGCACGGCGTTTAGGCTGTAGTAAATCAGGTATAGAAGCCGCATTAAAACGTCTTGGTATCAGTCAAAAAAAAGACCTTAGAACATCCAAAAGCCTGTTTGATAAAAAGAGCTAAGTATCTCAATCATTTAAATGATTATATGACTCAAGGCTATCCCATCGTTTATATGGATGAAAGCGGTTTTGAAGCTGAAACTATCAGACCCTACGGATACTCACCGAGAGGCAAACCCTGTATCGACAGCTACAACTGGCAAGCAAAAAAGCGTACTAATGTCATCGGTGCTTTGTATAAAAAGATGCTATTTGCGCTTGATTACTTTGAACAAAATATCAACAGCCATATATTTTATGACTGGTGCAAGTTCACGCTAATTCCAAGTCTCAAGACCAAATGCGTGATCGTTATGGATAATGCCCGCTTTCATAAGAGCACGCGTATTCAAAAACTACTGAACAGGCACGGCCATCGTATTTTATCGCTGCCACCCTACAGTCCTGATCTAAATCCCATTGAGAAAAAATGGGCACAAGCTAAGTTCCTACGACAAGGGTGGATGGAGAATAATCTACCTGAACTATTTTATGATATGGGCTGTTCCAGTTTTATTTTGGACTGACTATACTAAGCATGGTTGCGGATTAAACTTATAAAAATAGCCCAATTGTAGTGATCAGGTGTTGACTCAAAAAAAGGTGAGTAACTAAGTTTAGGATTCGCATCAAACAGCATTTTCCTAGTCGCTTTAACAAACTTTATAGATATAATGTGGTAGCATAATCTCACATAATGATAAACTCTTCTGATTAGATTGGTGCAGTGTAATACACGATAACGAGTCATAATTTTGTAAAATGATAGGCGTATAGTTGGAAGAGTATGCCACTCGGTCATTATTCTAAAGTATTTTCATAGAACCTGTGGCTAGCTCTAGCGCACAGATATCTAGTATAGAAGGATACAGTACGTAGTACAGAGGTGTCGGTTAACGATGCAACTCTGGCGGTACTCTAACCAATTACTTATTTTTTAGTTTCGTAATGATTATTTGATAAGGAAGCCACTATGACAGCGGCGCAATTTACTAATGTAACAGTCAATGCTCAAGCTACGATATCTTATGATGGTCGTTGTTCAAGCCACACTATTATGTTCGAAGATGGTCGACATAAAACATTGGGCGTTATCTTGCCTTGTGATAATTTGGTTGAGCATTATCATTTTAGCACCAATACCTCCGAGCGTATCGAGATCACGGGCGGTGAGTGTGAGGTCAAAATTAATGGTGACGAAGAATTCAGCTATTACCGCGCTGGTCAATCATTCGTGGTTGAAGGTAATAGTGGTTTTAATCTGCGGACAGAAGAAATTGTTCAATATATTTGCCACTTAGAAGGGTAAGTTTGCTAAAGCTGTTATTAAGTGATTGATGACAGCAAAAAGCCTTTTACTCAAAAAAAGAAAAACCTTATCGGATTGGTAAGGTTTTTCTTTTTCTGCTGATATTATTTATATGCAGATATCCATTTATTGATACAATTACTGTCATCTCTTTTTATCGCCTAGTTTTTATCATATAGCGCGATACCCACTTTATAATCAATAGGCCTATTATGGCAAAACCTACCTATTTTTATGGCATTCATGCGATTGATGCCTTACTCGAATATCGTCCTTTAGATGGGCTAAGCTTGTTTGTGCAGCAAGGTCGTGAGACTGATAGCCATGTACAAGCGATTATGGCGCAAGCACGTGACAATGGTATCAGTATCCAACCCACGCAAAAAGACAAACTCACGCAATTGTGTGGCAGCCCGCAGCACCAAGGTGTGGTGCTGAATGCGCGTCCTTTAGGATTTGCTGATGAAGGCTTGCTTGCTACCCTTGCTGGGCGTGACCAATGCTTATTATTGGTCTTAGATCAAATTACGGATGCACATAACTTTGGTGCTTGCTTGCGTACCGCAGTGGCGATGGGTGTGGATGCCGTGGTTTGTCCGAAACATCATGCGGCAAGTCTGACACCAACAGTGGCTAAAGTATCAGTCGGTGCAGCAGAGATGATGCCGATTATTAGTGTTACCAATCTGGCACGTACGCTCACGCAAATCAAAAATGCTGGGGTATTTGTGTTTGGTACAGCGCTTAATGCGGATGCCAAACCCATTCATGCTGCTGATCTGACTGGCAAAACAGCCATTATCATGGGTTCAGAAGGTGAGGGGATGCGTCGCCTGACTATGGAGAGCTGTGATGAGCTGGTGTATATTCCGATGTCAGGAAATGAGCATGGCAACCTTCAAAGTCTAAATGTGAGTGTTGCCACTGGTATGGCGCTATATGAAGTCAATCGACAGCGTACTTTAGCTGTTGGGCAAGCTTAAGATATTCTTGGTGTAATGGCGCTAGTTGCACATACAGAGCCGCAAGATCACTTTCGTTGAGCACCACATCATCTGCATGACGATTACGCTCTTCGCGGCTCAGCTGATTCACCATGATGGCTTTGATTTTTTGTATACTTTGTTCGTCGCGCTGACTGGCACGCGCAATCTGCGTATCCTCGGTGGCATCCATTACTAAGATACGTTGGCATAAATTGGCAAGTCCTGCTTCTGCTGCTTCAATAAGTAGAGGCGCTGACAATATCACGTAAGGCGAAGTACTGGTTGCCAACTGTGCTTTTGCTGCTTCGCGTATCGCTGGGTGAGTGATTGCTTCTAACTCAATCAATGCCTCAGGATGTGAAAAGACGTGCGTTCTTACTGCCACTCGATCCATTGATCCATCACTATTCAACACCCAATCACCAAATTTTTTCTGGATTTTGTGCAGAGTGTTGCTACCTTTAGCGACGACTTCATGGGCAATCACATCCGCATCGATAATATCAATGCCTTGCTCAGCGAACCAAGCACTCGCAGCGGACTTACCACTACCGATACCACCCGTTAAGCCAACTACTAAAGTTTTGCTTTTCTTTTGCGGGGTCTGGGGCTTATGAGAATAAGGTGAAAATGATCGTTTTGACATAATAATGACTTATCTGCTCGATATAATGACAGTGATGGTTATAAGCTAAGAAAGTATTTTGGTGCCTATTTTAAGATTTGGTGTCTGTTTAAAAAGGAGTGACCGAAATACTTTCTAGGACAATTTAGTAAGTATACATGCCGAGATACCAGTTGACGATATCTGAGCCATATAATAAAGCAACAATACCAGCGATAGCGATATAAGGACCAAAGGCAAACGGCTTGCTTTCACCCTGCTTCTTCATCAAAATAATCCCAACAATTGAGCCTAATAGAGAAGACAATAAAATAATCAATGGCAACATCATGGGCCCAAGCCAAGCACCTAATACTGCCAATAATTTGAAATCTCCCTGCCCCATACCATGCTTTTTAGTGATTAGATAAAATATCTTAACCACTATCCACAATGACAAAAATCCTAGCAATAAGCCCCAAATTGACTGGGTAGGTGAGACAAACCAGCCTTGTGAATTCACTGCTAATCCTAAACCTGCTAATGGAAAGGTCAAGCGATCAGGCAGTAATTGGGTATCAAAATCAATACCAGTTAATGCAACCAGCGTCCATACCAAAATCAGGGCTGACAAGCCAGCTGCAGTTACGCCAAACTGATAAATTACTAACATTGATAGTAGGGCTGTTGCTAGCTCAACCAGTGGATAACGCAGTCCAATCGCAGTTTTACATTCTGAGCAACGGCCACGTAATATTAACCAGCTAATTAACGGTATGTTTTCGTACCATTTTATTTTGTGGGCGCAATGAGGGCAGCGTGAGGCTGGTCGACTCAAAGTAATCGGCTGGTCAGCTGCTACGATATTTGTTAGGGGCAGAGTGTGTTCGCGAGGCATGTCTGCTTGTTCTGACATAAACTGGCTGCACTCTTGTCGCCAGCTATAAACCATCATCAGCGGAATACGGTGAATCACCACATTTAAAAAACTGCCAACGCAAAGACCTAATAGGCCGAATATGCCTAAAGCGATAGGCATATTGTCTTGTAATAACTCTATAAATTGCATGAACAAGCTGTCCTTTAAATAGCTTTTAGCCTACTACTGAGCCCATCTGGAAAATCGGTAAATACATGGCAATCACCAAGCCACCTACTAATACACCGAGCACCGCCATAATCATAGGCTCCATCAAGCTAGTTAGACCATCAACGGCGTTATCCACTTCATTTTCATAATAGACAGCAACTTTATCTAACATCTCTTCCAAACTACCGGATTCTTCACCAATACCAACCATTTGAATAGCCATACTTGGAAATAAATTAGTAGAACGTATTGAAAACTGTAGCTGTTGACCAGTAGAAACATCATTTTTGATTTGCTGAGTGGCATTATAAAATACAACATTATTGGTTGCACCCGCTGTAGAATCGAGGGCATCAATAAGCGGCACGCCTGCAGCAAAGGTCGTCGATAGTGTACGAGCAAAACGCGCAATAATCGCTTGATAAGCGATATTGCCAAATACTGGAACCTTTAAAACCGCACGGTCTAAAAAGTCACGGAATTTCTTAGAGCGTTTTTTCGTCTCTGAAAAGCCAACGATAGTACCGCCGATAATGATGATTAAAATAAACCACCACGCCTGCATCCACTCAGACATATTGACAACCATTTGGGTAAAAGCAGGCAGCTCTGCACCAAAAGATTCGAATAAATCTGAGAAAACTGGAACTACTTTTATCAATAGAATCATGGTGACAATGATAGCGACTACGATGACTGCAATAGGGTATTTTACTGCTTTTTTAATTTTAGATTTAAGTAATTCACTTTTTTCTTTATAGGTAGCAACGCGTTCAAGCATGGTTTCCAGTGCACCTGACTGCTCACCAGAATCGACGAGTGAACAAAACAGATCATCAAAATAACGAGGATGCTTACGCAATGCAGAAGCAAAAGTCCCACCCGCTTCAATGTCCGATTTTATTTGTAATACCAAGTCTTTCATACTGGGATTATCAAGTGAGTCAGCAACAATCTCAAAGGATTGGGTCAATGGCACGCCTGCTTTCATCATAGTAGCCAATTGACGGGCAAAAATAGCAATATCGATAGGTTTGATGGATTTCTTGAAAGTGTAAAGCGGCTTCGGTTTTTTCTTGATACCTTTGACGCTGATACCTTGTTTGCGTAAAGTGGCTTTTGCTAACTCTAAACTACGGCTGGTGGTCTCTCCCTTCACTTTTTGTCCGCGTCGATTCACCCCATCATAGACAAAGTCTAACAGCATGTCGGTCTTCGCTTTTGCCATGTTACTACCCTCAAAATATTGTCTAATATAGATATTGCAAAGATGTACAACGATGCCTGACTCATTACATAAAAGAGGCATACTTTATTTTAACGTAAAAAACCAGTATAACTCTGTTTTATATTTAAGTATATCTGGTAGGGATTATTGCTAATTTATAAAATTCCGTACGATTAACGCACATTATATCAGTCCTCATATAAATAATGGCATTACTCATATAAGGACAGTTTTAAATTTCCAAATACCCGTTTATCAGTACATTACTAAAAGCTGTTTTTTCGACAACTCAAGATTAAAAAGTAGTTGGTTCAGTCACTTCAAACGTTCCTCTTTAGTGATCAGCAGTGTCTGTTTTTTTGTGCGTATGCAACATGCGAATAGCCAGTATTCTTACTCAGAAGTAACGCGCATCATTTCTTGAATACTGGTTACGCCTTGTAAGACTTTTAAAATCCCAGAGCGACGCAGGTCTCGGAAGCCATTTTTAAGTGCAGCGTCTTTGATATCTATCGCGTTACCATCTTCCATAATGATACGTGAGATATCAGGGCTGACTTTCATGACTTCGTAGATACCGACTCGTCCTTTATAACCTTCACGGCATTCATTACAGCCTACTGGCTCGTGAATGATATTGTCTGGATTGTCCAAATCAGCGTCTGTAAAGCCGAGCTCAAGCAGACTTTGCTTAGGGATGTTAATAGGTTTTTTGCAGTTTTTACACAAACGTCGTGCTAGGCGCTGGGCGATAACCAAGTTCACTGAAGTCGCGATATTAAAGGAGGCCACACCCATGTTCCGCAGCCGCGTCAGTGTTTCAGGTGCTGAGTTGGTATGTAGGGTTGAGAGCACCATGTGCCCTGTTTGCGCTGCTTTAATTGCAATTTCAGCAGTCTCAAGGTCACGAATCTCACCGACCATGACAATATCAGGATCTTGGCGTAAAAAAGATTTGAGGGCATTTGCGAAAGTTAGACCCACTTTTGGATTGACGTTGACTTGATTGATCCCCTCCAAGTTAATCTCCACTGGATCTTCAGCAGTGGATATGTTGGTCGCGCCAGTATTTAAAATATTAATACCAGTATAAAGCGACACGGTCTTACCAGAACCAGTTGGTCCCGTGATAAGCAACATACCTTGCGGTTTATGCAGTGCCTCTAAAAACATATCTTTCTGATCAGGTTCATAGCCGAGCGCTTCAATACCCAACATCGCTGAAGAGGGGTCCAAAATACGAAGTACAAGTTTTTCGCCAAATAGGGTAGGCAGACAGCTTACTCGAAAGTCGATGGCTTTATCTTTAGATATCTTGAGCTTGATACGTCCATCTTGTGGCACACGGCGCTCTGAAATATCCATCTGCGACATGACTTTTAAACGAGCTGCGATTTTCCCAGCCAGTTGTACAGGTGGATTGGCCATTTTTTGCATCACCCCATCGACACGAAAGCGAACGCGATAGGTTTTTTCGTAGGGTTCAAAGTGCAAATCAGAGGCGCCCATACGAATGGCATCAACCAGCATTTTATTAACAAATTTTACAACAGGTGCTTCCTCGACGCTATCACTAAGCTTGGTCTCGCTTTCCTCTTCTTCACCTTCATCAAAGCCAATATTTAAATCGCTATCAGAGAAGCTATCAAAATTTTGCATGGTATCAGCGTAAAGACTCTCAATACGCTTTTTTAACTTATCTTCTTCGACGACAATAGTTTCAATAGACAGCCGTGAATTAAAAGCAATAGCGTCGATTGCATCCACACGAGTTGGATCACTCAATGCTACGAATAAACGCTGTCCTCGTTTGAATAGTGGCAACGCATTAAATTTACGAACGATTTTTTCATCTACTAAGTCTTTTGGAATGACATCAACATGTAAAGCATCAAGATCGAAAAGAGGATCACCAAAAGCTTGTGACAACATCTGCGCAAGATGATAAGCATCTGCCAATTTATTGTCGACTAGGTAGGGCACTAGTCCTACTTGTTGCTGTTGCGATTCGGTCTGCGCAATTTTCATATTCGCTTCGCTGACGATACCTTCGCTGATTAGCTGGTGCGCTAAACCACCATATTTGCTCGTGGTGATAGACATTACGACTTCTCCTTAATACCCAATATGCTATATATTTGTCTGAAATCCATATACTTCTGAGAGCCATTTACTATTATAAATTTTAACAGATACCTGCTATAAGTCATTGTTAGCCTTTAGGCTATCATTAATAACAGTCAATGCAGAGATGCTCTTGCAAGAGACTTAGCAGAGAAAGCGTTTTAATAGTGTAGGTTATCAGTAGCTTGGTCATTAGATTATTGATAATGTTCTGTTATATATAGACACAATACTATAAAACATTACTTTAGTTTAAAGATTTTATATGGACGATTGAGTGCTTGACCCAAAAAATCATAGCTTGAGACAATGTCTAGGGCGTGTCTTCAATTCAATAGACTATTTTCTAAATAGGCTAAATTCTGCCAAACATCGTTTAATAGCCTATCAATATCTCGATAATATTTGTGCTGCTTTCCTTGTTTGACAGTAATTTATCTCATTTTTATCATTATTTTTTAGAGTGAGGACATGCCCTAGTAAATATTTGCATTGACTGTCTGTTTTTCTGCTGGCGGCAGCATACTATAGCACTTGGGAATTATTTGTTATACTGGCGCGCATATTAGCCAAATTGGCAAGAATAGATGAAACAAGGTAGATGAGTATGCAAGCTTGGGTAATTGGTAATTGGAAACAAAATCCAGCAACGAGTCACGACGTCGATTTATTGTTGAATAATTTGTTGACTACGATTGATGCTAAAGAGCAAGCCGCCACAGAACGGTCAAATAGTCGCTGTCAGTTGATGGTGGCACCAAGCTGTATTCATCTGGCAGCTGTCAGTGCGCGTTTAGTCGGTAGTTCGATATTGAGTGCAGCGCAAGACGTCAGTGCGCATAGTGCTAGCGTTGGCGCTTATACGGGCGATTGCTCAGCACAGCAAATAGCAGACGCTGGGGCAACTTGGACGATACTGGGTCATTCTGAGCGTCGCCAGTATCATAGCGAGTCTCACGATACGTTATTGCAAAAAGTGACTCACGCACTCACCCAAGGTTTGGGCGTGGTATTTTGTATTGGTGAAACTCAGGCTCAATATGATGATAAGCAAACCCTTGACGTAATTGACACTCAGTTATCAGTAATAAAAGAAGTGATTACTACCCAACCTGATCTCATGTCATCACTATCTGATCGACTGATCATTGCTTATGAACCAGTATGGGCGATTGGTACTGGCAAAGTCCCAACCGTGAGCGAAGTCAGTCAAACGCATCAGCATATTAAGCAAACCATCACAGGCTTTGCAGAATCACTAAAGGTAATGAGTGTGCTATATGGTGGTAGTGTCAATGCGGACAATGCTGATAGCTTTGCCGCAGATCCTATGATTGATGGGGCATTGGTTGGCGGCGCATCATTAAAGGTAGAGAGTTTTTTGGCAATTGCCAATGCCTTTAGTCGAGCTAAAGACTAGTTAATAGAGATAAAACGTGCATTTCATAGCGGTCTCGATTATAAAATGTCTTTATCAGTTGGCAAAAGTAGGTTTAACAGTGCCCTTGCAATCGTGTACAATGCGCCTTATTTATATAATCGATTTGGCAGCATTACCCGTCAATTGCTATTCCTATTAACCGTAAGATTTATTTTCCGTTATCAGTCGTCATTACGCGGCAAAAGAGGCCACCATGTTTACGTTTATATTAGCCCTGCATATTATCGTGGCGATTGCCATGATCGGCTTGATTTTGATACAGCATGGTAAAGGGGCAGACGCTGGAGCTTCTTTTGGCGCTGGCTCGTCAGGTACGGTCTTTGGTGCGGCAGGAACAGCGAACTTTTTAACGCGTGCGACAGCAGTCTTAACAGTGATATTCTTTATCACCAGTATGACGCTAGCCGTTCACGCGCGCAAACAGGCTGAAGATCAGTTCCGTTTAGATGCACCTGTGTCAGCACCACAAACGCCGCGTCCATTGACACAGAATCCTCAATAACTGTATTTTAAAGACACTTGCCTTTAATAGCTGTCTTTAGTCATTGCCTTTTAATTGAGGCAGCTCTTGCTATTTTGAGACGTTAGATTTACAATGCTTTTCTGTTTTAGCAGTCTGATTCTATCGATGCCTACCTTAAGCATCTATTATGATAGATTAGATAGTAATAATAGAGCAGTGAAAAATGCGATTGTGGTGGAATGGTAGACACGCCATCTTGAGGGGGTGGTGGCGCAAGCTGTGGGGGTTCAAGTCCCCCCAATCGCACCAAGTTTTTAAAGTTGTAACGTATTAAGTGCGGCGTTAGTAATATAGGTAAGAAATTTAGTTTAATTTATTTAAAATAAAGATTGACACTTATATAAAACCCTCCTATAATACGCACCATAGATTGATGCGGGGTGGAGCAGTCTGGTAGCTCGTCGGGCTCATAACCCGAAGGTCGTTGGTTCAAATCCAGCCCCCGCTACCACTTTTTATACTGATGTTTTGTACACTAAATTTGTCAGTAACGATTAGCCCACCATTATGTTTGTGGGTTTTTTTGTATCTGACGGTCAGTGGTATCGCGGTATCTATCCTACTTATGCTAAGCTCTAGTTCTATAGAGTGCGATATTATTCGTTATTGGTTGTCACCTGCCGCTATCGGCGCGCTGCTTCTTAAGCACACTATCCTTTATTCCTCACTCCTTTATCGATAGTACTGCTTTGTGAATAATAAAAGCATTGTCTGGCTGAGCTTGATGTTTTTTGTGCTCATCCCTATATAAGCGCATATCATATAAAATAATATGTTTGTGATTTAAGATAATATAATGACTGTGTCTCTTACTAATAAATAAATTTCATGAGTGAGCGACAATTACGCGGTTTACTAAGTACGATAGATACGTGAATAGGAAAAGATAAATAGATTATGAAGCTTTCAACCAAAGTTACAGAACTGACCAATATTATTGCTCCTGCCGTCGCGGCTTGCGATGTGGCATTATGGGGTATCGAGTTTGCACCGCAAGGCAATCGCTCTTTATTACGCATTTATATTGAGGCATTGCCAGAAGAGCAGGCCCAAAATAAACAAGTAACCATTGAAAACTGTGCAGCAGTGAACCATCAAGTGAGCGGTATTCTTGAGGTTCATGATCCGATTGCTGGTGAGTTTATCTTAGAAGTTTCTTCACCAGGTTTCGACCGTGCATTCTTTTCCGATGAGCAGATGCATGCCTATGTTGGTCAAACTGTCAGCTTGCGTCTAATACAAGCGATTGGTGAAGGTGATCAAAAACGTCGCAAAGCGACAGGTACTTTAGATAGTATCGATGCAAATGTCTTAAATCTGACATCAAGCGATGGTCAGCAGTTTGAGATTGCGCTGAGTAATATTGATAAAGCCAATTTGATTTATGAAGATGCCTAAGCTTTTGTACAGCTTGGTTTGATTTGAAAACTTGAAGTAACAAATCATTCATCAGCATTTTAATATCCAAACAGCTTATATAGCTTACGGTGAAAATATAATAGCAATACATAAATTATAAAATTTAAGTCAATTAAAAATGATAGGACAGGTATAGCATGAGTCGTGAAATCTTAACGGTAGTAGAAACTGTCAGTAATGAAAAGGGCTTAAATCCTGAAGATATCTTTGAAGCGATAGAAGATGCTTTGGTGGTATCGACTAAGAAAAAAGTATACACCGAACAGCCAGAAGTGGCAGTACGGGTTGCTATCGACCGTACAACGGGCGATTATGATACTTATCGTTACTGGACAGTGGTTGCAGATGAAGACCATGAAATGCCTGCTTGTCAGCTAGCCATCAGCGATCTTGATCCAGAAGAATGGTCAATCGGCGATGTCAAAGAAGAACAGATTGAATCGATTGAGTTTGGTCGTATTGCTGCGACGCAAGCCAAACAAGTCATCATCCAAAAGATTCGTGAAGCTGAGCGTAATTTAGTAGCAGATGCTTTTGAGCCGCGTGTTGGCGAGATGATGTATGGTGAAGTCAAGAAGCAGACTCGTGATGGCTATATCATTGATCTAGGTGACAATGCCGAAGGCTATTTGTCACGTGATCAGATGCTGCCGCGTGAGCAATTACGTGCAAAATCACGTATCAATGCCATTTTGTATCATGTCAACCGTGAAAACCGCGGCGCTCAGTTGCTACTGTCTCGTACTCATCCTGAAATGCTTTCAGCATTGATGCAAAAAGAAGTGCCTGAGATTGCCGAACAAATTATTGAAATCCGCAACGTCGCGCGCTTGCCGGGTACTCGTGCTAAAATAGCTGTGAAAACCAACGATCATCGTATCGATCCAGTTGGCGCTTGTATTGGTATGCGTGGTACACGTATCCAAGCCGTACAGCAGGAGCTTGATGGCGAACGCATTGATGTGGTGGTGTGGTCAGATGATCCAGCACAGTTCATTATCAGTGCTTTAGAGCCAGCTGACGTCAGTAGCATCATCTTGGATGAAGACACGCAAACAGCTGATATTATCTTTAGCACCAATGATCAGTTGGCGCGTGCGATCGGTTCACAAGGTCAAAACGTACGTTTGGCGTCTGAGCTAACGGGCTATAAGCTTAATATGATGCTAGAAGAAGAATATCAGCAGCGTCAACAAAACGAATCGAAAGCCTTTATCGAATTATTCTATGAACGTTTAGAAGTGGATAAAGACTTAGCACAAGCACTTGTCGATATTGGTTTTACCAGTATTGAAGAAGTGGCTTACGTACCAGTTGAAACCTTTTATGATATTGAAGGTCTAGACGATGAAGCAATTGAGATGATTCAAGAGCGTGCAAAAGAAGTGGTCATCGCTGATGAGCTGGTCAAACAACAGAACATGAAAGAGCCAAGTCAAGAGCTACAAGAGCTTGAAGGTATGACAGTCAATTGGGCCTATAAAATGGCACAAAAAGACATTATTACCGTTGATGATTTGGCAGAACAAGCAGTCTTCGATCTCGAAGATATCGAAGGTTTAGACTCTGAAACCGCAGGAAAACTCATCATGAAAGCTCGGGAATCTTGGTTCAATGAATAAGCGGTAACTGCATATCGCTGTCTTTTAGTGATATGCTATCGATAATAAAGTGCTGGTGTCAAAGCAGTACCAATACCAGCCTTACCCCAATCATTTGTAGCCAACAACTGAATTGAACATATAGCAAATAATAGACAGTAGGTGATAATAAATGGCAGATAAGACCGTCAAAGAACTGGCAGATATGGTAGGCAAAACCGCAAGTGCTGTACAACAGCAATTGGTAGATGCTGGACTGCCTGCTCGTGCAGAGGGTGACCTAGTCACTGAGCTTGAGCAAGAGAAGTTGGTGACGTATTTAAAGCAAAGTCATGGTCAGCAAGAAAAGCGTCGTATTAGTCTTAAATCTAAGACAACTAGCACTGCGCGCGTGACCGGCTCTTCAGGTAAATCTAAGAGCGTCAATGTGGAAGTGCGTAAAAAGAAAGTATTTGAAAAGCCTGATCCAGAAAAAATGGCTGAAGAGTTGGCTGCGCGTGAGCAAGCGATGATTGAGTCGCAAGAACGTGCTGCTAAAGATGCTGAAGAGCGTGCTGCTACCAAGAAAAAATCTGAAGAACGTCAAGCTGCAACCTTGGCTGCAATGCGTGCAAGCTTAGGCTCTAGCAAAAAGTCAGATGATAAAAACGACGATATCTCAACCTCAGTGGTTGTGAAAAAAGGTGGCAAAACCACTGTCGAAGTCAAACCTAAAGACCAACCGAAGAAAAAAGTTGCAGCGACGAAACCGAAAGTTGAAACGGCGGTTGAGCGTAAAGCGCGCGAAATGCGTGAGAAAGAAGAAGCTCGTTTACGTGAAATCGAAACAGAAACACGCCGTGCTCAAGCTGAAGAAGCACAGAAACGTACGCTTGAACAAATGCGTAAAATGGCTGGAAAATATACAGATCAGCCTGCTTCTGAAGTTCGTAAAGATGAGCCACTCGCTGAAGGTTTGGTTGGTGATGCCTTAGAAGAATCATTTGAAAAAGAACGTCGTGAAATCAAGCGTGGCACCAGTAGTACTAGTGCTCGTGGCCGTGGTCGTCGTAAGAATCAAGATGAGCGTGAAATCAAAAACCGTAAAAACGGTTTGCGTTCAACGCAAGCATCACAGCATAAGTTCGAAAAACCTGTTGAAAAAATTGTTTACGATGTTGAGATTAGTGAACAAATTACAGTCGCAGATCTTGCTCAACGTATGGCAGTTAAAGCGCGCGAAGTCACCAAATTGCTTATGAAAATGGGTGAGATGGCTCGTGAGTCAGATACGATTGATCAAGCGACAGCAAGTTTGCTCGTTGAAGAGATGGGTCACAATCCAGTACTGGTTAGTGATACTAAGGTTGAAGACGATCTACAAGACGCCGTTGATGAGCGTAGCAGTAACGTTCAAACTCGTCCGCCAGTAGTCACGATCATGGGTCATGTCGATCACGGTAAGACATCATTACTTGATAAAATTCGTGAAACAAAAGTGGCAACTGGTGAAGCAGGTGGTATTACTCAGCATATTGGTGCTTATCACGTTAAAACCGATCGCGGTGTGATTACCTTCCTTGATACTCCAGGTCACGCGGCCTTTAGTGCTATGCGTTCACGCGGTGCACAGGCGACTGATATTGTTGTGTTAGTTGTTGCCGCTGATGATGGTATGATGCCGCAAACAGCAGAAGCTATTGATCATGCTCGTGCTGCTGGTACGCCAATTATCGTTGCAATTAATAAAATGGATAAGCCAAGCGCTGATCCAGATCGCGTTCTTAATGAATTGACTGCTAAAGAAGTTGTTTCAGAAGAGTGGGGCGGCGATACGCCAATGGCTCGCATCTCAGCCAAAACCGGTGATGGTATTGATGAGCTGTTAGAACTTATTAGCCTACAAGCTGAACTAATGGAGCTAGAAGCACCGTTAGATGGCGCTGCTCAAGGTGTGGTCATTGAATCAAGACTTGAAAAAGGGCGCGGTCCGGTTGTTAGTGTCTTAGTTAAAAAAGGCACATTAAAGCAAGGCGACTTGGTCTTGGCAGGCGAGCATTACGGTAAAGTTCGTGCGATGACTGATGAACATGGTAAGCGTATTCAATCAGCGGGTCCTTCTATCCCTGTAGAAATTTTAGGCCTACCTGAAACGCCAGCAGCTGGCAGCGAGTTCTTAGTCTTAACCGACGAGAAAAAAGCTCGTGAAGTGGCAGAGTTTAGAAGCAACCGTGAGCGTCAACTTGAACGTCAGAATGCCATGCGTTTAGAAAGCATGTTTGATCAGATGGAACAAGGTGATGTGTCATTCTTGAATATCGTATTGAAAACCGATGTTCGTGGTTCGCTTGAAGCACTGCTTTCAGCATTGAATGAGCTATCAACTGATGAAGTTAAAGTCAGAGTAATCAGCTCAGGCGTCGGTCCTATCTCTGAATCTGATGTGACACTTGCAGAATCTAGCGAAGCGGTATTGTTAGGTTTCAACGTTCGTGCTGATGCGACCGCACGTCGCAAAGCGGATGCCGCCAACATGGATATCCGTTATTACAGCGTTATCTATGGTTTGATTGATGATGTCAAAGCAGCTATGAGTGGTATGCTTGCGCCAGAACATCGTGAGAAAATCCTTGGTGTTGCAGACGTTCGTGAAGTATTCCGTTCTAGTAAGTTCGGTGCTGCTGCTGGTTGTATGGTGGTTGAAGGTACAATTTATCGCAACAAACCTATCCGCGTATTGCGTGATGACCAAGTTATCTTTACCGGTCAATTGCAATCATTGCGTCGCTATAAAGAAGACGTTAATGAAGTACGTACTGGTATGGAATGTGGTATGGCTGTTCGTGGCTATGATGTCGAAGCTGGCGATAAGATCGAAGTCTTTGAAATCCAAGAGTTTGCACGTACTATCTAACGTTACAGTTCGATAGCAGGATATCTAATCATGCAATATGCTTAATCAGCTGAGCAGATTAGTATCTTCTTAATATCTAGCTGTACTTAGGCCTAACAGGTACATCCTGCTAGGCCTTTTTTACCAACTATTAGTCCTAAAATTTGTTAATAAGCCAATATATCAATCAGTGAAAATAAGCCATATTAAAGTAAGGTAACAATATGAACCAACGTCTACAACGCTTAGCCGACCAAATTCAACGTGAGCTTGCTGTTCTCATCCGTGATGCAGTCAATGACCCTCGTTTAACTGGTTTTGTCACTATTTCTAGTGTCAAAGTTAGTCCTGACCTAGGGTATGCTGATGTCTATGTCACCATCATGGAGCCTGAGCTTAATGATTCCATGAATAAGACCAATCATGAAGAAAGCATCAAAGTACTTAATAAAGCGGCGGGTTTTTTGCGCACCGAATTAAGCCACAGCCTAAAAACACGTACCACACCACGCTTGCGTTTTCATTATGACGAAGTGACTGCTCGTGGTAATTACATGATGGATTTAATCAGTAAAGCAGTTATTAAGACTGAAGAAAATGAGTCAGACGAGCAAGAAAACGAAGGGTAAAAGTCGTTATGTCTATCGCATCTACGCAAGCGGATAAAAAGTCTAGTAATCACCCTAACAAGATTAAAGTCTCGGGTGTTATTTTAGTTGATAAACCCAAAGGCATGACTTCTCAGCAAGTGGTGTCGAAGGTGAAGTATCTTTTTAAATCGCTAAATCATGATAGTAAAAAAGCGGGGCACACAGGGACACTTGATCCAATGGCAACGGGTCTATTGCCGATTTGTATGGGTGAAGCGACGAAATTTAGCCATTATCAGCTAGATGCAGACAAATCTTATCAAGCAACTATTCTACTTGGTGGTCAAACTGATACTGGTGATGCCGATGGTCAAATCGTTGCACAAGCACCCATTCCAAAATTTGATGATGTACTTTTAGACAAAGTCGCCCAGCAGTTTTTAGGTGCCCAGCAGCAGATACCACCGATGTATTCTGCACTAAAAAAGGATGGCAAAAAACTCTATGAGTATGCTCGTGCTGGTATTGAAGTAGAACGAGCGCCTAGAGATATTGTAATCAAGGCCATTGATTTAAAAGCGCTTGATCATGAGAAAATTCAATTGACAGTGACCTGTACTAAAGGGACTTATGTGCGTGTACTTGGTGAAGACATCGCCAAAGCGATGGGTACATTAGGGCATTTGACTGCATTACGCCGTACGCAGGTTGGTGATTTTAAAATCAATGATGCGATTACTTTGTCAGACTTAGAAGCATTAGCGTTTGATAACAGGCAAGAGCAATTGATGCCGGTAGATGCTTGCATTAATATTGAAGCTGAGATGGTATTGACGGTTGAGCAGTGTGAGCGTATACACATGGGTCAACGTTTGAATGTATTTGAGCAACTGACAGACAGTCTGCGCGACTATATTTCAACTAGTATCAGTCATCAGTCGTCTGTGTCAGAAAACAACGATATTCAACTAGATAGTGATATGGTTAGTAGTGACGATGACCAACAACCCTTGATCCATGAGATTCCAGCTGATATTCGTTTGATAAATCAGCAAGGTCAGTTTCTTGGATTGGGTGCCGTAAGTCTCAACGGTAGATTGCAGCCTAAAAAATTAATCCAGCGTTAATGTTACGGTTCTTATATAACCCTCGTTTAAACACGATTTAGCTTACTAATAGTTTACACTAATCACATATCCTCACATTTTATTGCAGGTTTCACCTATGGTGTAACCTGTTTTTTTTGTACTTTAGATCTACCGGATAGGAAGTCTGGATAGAAAAATAAATCGAACTAAGACTCTAAGAATAAGAACATAAAAAAATAATAAGATAAAAAGTCATATATCAAAAATAAAAACTAGGTTCGAAAGAGAATATTTAATAGGAACAAGATGGGTCAAAGGAAGACTATACAGCCAATAATAATAACGATTTATAAAAATAAAGTATGAATAATAAAAATACCAAAAGAAAATCACTCATAACGAAAAAAGGAATATCATGAAAACCATTGCTTTTTTACTACACAATAACTTCGAGCAAGCAGAATACGAAGAGGTTAATAATCAACTCAAAGATAAAGGTTACAAGACACTTCTTATAACCACAAATAAAGAAAAAGAAGTGCAAGCCATGCAGCAAGATGTAGACAAAGGCGACACCTTTATTGCTGATATTTTTGCAAAAGACGCAAGCGTTTCTGATTATGATGCGTTGGTACTACCAGGTGGTACTGTCAATGCGGATACGATTCGTGGCAATGAAGAGGCTCATAGTATTATCAATGCTATCAATGATGCAGGCAAGCCATTAGCTGTCATTTGCCATGCTCCTTGGGCACTTATCAATACAGGTATTGCTAAAGGTAAAACACTTACTGCTTATCATACGTTGCAGATAGATTTAGAAAACGCTGGTGCAAAATTTGTAGATCAAACAGTACAGGTAGACGGTAATTTGATTACCTCACGTAATCCAGATGATATCAGCAATTTCGTTGATGCTATTGATAAGGCGTTATCTTAATTTTTCTACCCACTTATTGAGTAATTAATTACTTATATTTCTTAAACATTCACAACCGTAACTGAGGAAAATATTATGTCAAACTCTAACCCAAACGATACCAAGCTTGAGCAACAACGTTCTGAATCAGCAACTGCAGCGCTTAAAGGCCAAACTGAGAACAATCATATTGAAGATAGTGAAGCCGCAGCAGATCGTATTGCGGACAACCTAGGAAATGCTAAAGAAGACAAGTAGAGTATGTAAAGTGTCAGCCATAGTAGGGTGACACTGATATATTGGCTTATCACCTCAATATCACTGATGACATTTGCATTTCAATGTAAAAAGTATAAAACAGCTACTTCAAAAAATAATAATTCAGGAGCTAATATGAGTAATTCATTGAATAACATGGATGAGCAAGAAAAAGAGATTGAAAGGCTTGCAGAAGACATTAATCCTAGTGAGCATGCTACTCCTGATAGTTTAGCAGAAGTTACCACAGCTGCACCGCTTGAAGATGATGAGTTAGGCGGTAACGCAACGGAAGATGACGTCAAGTAATAAGCAAATTCTATTGCCTATTGACGGATGATTTAACTATAAAAAATAAATCTGACTTTACAAGTATTATGAAAAACTGCTGCTAGTTCAGCAGTTTTTTGTTATAATCACCGTCACATTTACATTAGGTTGAGATAAGACATCGTGCTTCATAGGCTGTCCAAAACGGATAGTTATATTAAGTGGTCTCTCATCGCAGCTTATTCTAAATGGTCGTTATGACTAATTAGCTTGTCGTACACTAGGTCAACTCTAGTAATGCAGGGTTGTCCTGAATGACGTGTAGGCTATTTTATTTACTATTCTACTGCTTTAGATCCTACTCAAATTCGAGAATATCTTAAAGCTTTTAGCATTGCCGGAGATATTTATGCTAACTAATACCGATCGCGAACAAATCATTGCTCAATACCAACGTGGCGAAAATGACACTGGTTCTCCAGAAGTTCAAGTAGCACTATTGAGTGCTCGTATCAACGATTTGCAGAACCATTTTAAAGCACATAAAGCTGATCATCATAGCCGTCGCGGTCTTATCCGTATGGTTAACACGCGTCGTAAATTGCTTGATTACCTAAAAGGTAAAGATCTTGGTCGTTACACCACGCTTATCAGCCAGTTAGGTCTACGTCGTTAATCTAACGACAATAGTACGAGTAGATGCTAAAACAAAAGAATCCATCATATGGTGCTATTCTAGAAATTTTGCTGAATCGCTTGGAACTTGCTTGTTGCTATCGATAAAATAGATTTTTCTAAAAACGGTGTGGAATAGTTTCACGCCGTTTTTTTATGCTTATTCATTTTCAAGATTGATTTTGGATAGCATTGGTTATAAAGACCAATTCAAGTAGGTAATAGAATTTTTCGTGAAAACAGTAATACTAGAGCTAAGTGTTTTCTATCGATAATTGCTGTGTTCGGCAATTCATTGGTCAATGGCTATAAATCACTGTAAAATAATGCCTTGTGAGTTTGATAATATATCTACTATATATATGGTGACTATTTATAAAATACCTATTTCTTAGCTTATAGAATAGCTAGCTGCGCTAATACCTGACTCTCAAAAGCGCAGAAAAATAGTCTGTAGGGTTTTTAGCACCGAAGTCTTTTGACTTAAGGTCTTTTTGATAGTATTTATAGTAAAGCCAAAATTGAATGACCAAATATACACAATAGTACGATGTCTAGCGCCGATAGGCATATGGAATAACTAGGTAATGTTATTGGCACTGGTTGAGATGATTTCTGAGAGAAAGACTGTCAATTATTAGTCATATACACTAGTAGTCACATACACAGAATTTTAATGAAAAATATCAGCATTTTTATAATGCTGATATTACTTTCGTCAGTCAACATTAGGAAGATTATATGACAATGTTTAACACCATTAAGCGTGAATTTCAGTATGGCAACCAACAGGTTGTGATCGAGACAGGTCGTATTGCTCGTCAAGCAAACTCTATCTTAGTACATATGGGCGGCGTTACGGTACTTGTCGCAGCAGTGGTAAAGTCAGAGGCTAAAGAAGGTCAAAACTTCTTTCCGCTAACGGTTAACTATCAAGAAAAAATGTATGCAGCGGGCAAAATCCCAGGTGCCTATGGCAAACGTGAAGGTCGTGCAAGCGAGTTCGAAACCCTAACCTCACGCTTGATTGACCGCCCGATTCGTCCGCTATTCCCTGAAGGTTATGTTAACGAAATTCAAATTACGGCAACGGTTGTTTCATCAGATAAAACGCAGTCTGCAGATATCGCAGCCTTAATCGGTGCTTCAGCAGCATTGGCCATCTCTGATGCACCATTCAATGGTCCAGTCGCAGCTGCCCGTGTTGGCTTTATCAACGGCGAGTACATCCTGAACCCAACGATTGAGCAGCTTAAAGAGAGTGATCTTGATTTGGTTGTGGCTGGTACGAAATCTGCGGTACTAATGGTTGAATCTGAAGCGGCAGAGCTGTCAGAAGATCAAATGCTAGGCGCGGTATTATATGGTCATCAACAACAGCAAATCGTTATTGATAACATTGCTTCAATGGCAGAAGAAATCGGTACTGCTAAGCAGCAGTATACTGCCCCTGAGCGTGATCAAGCGCTTACCAGCAGCATGAAAGAACAGTTCGGTGAGCAAGTTGCTGACGCTTATACGATTACTGATAAGCAAGCTCGTTATACTAAGCTTGATGACATTAAGCAATCAATTATCGATGCGCTCGCTGGTGATGCTGAGTCAGAAACTTACGCTGATACGGTATCTGAGCTAAAAGAAATTTATAATGATCTTAAATATCGTACGGTTCGTGACAATATCTTGTCAGGTAAGCCGCGTATTGATGGTCGTGATCTTGAGACTGTTCGTGCCCTCGACGTACAAGTTGGTGTATTGCCATACACGCATGGTTCAGCATTGTTCACACGCGGTGAAACGCAGGCATTGGTTACGACTACGCTTGGTAACAGCCGTGATGTCAACATGATTGACTCACTAGGTGGCACGATTCGTGACCATTTCATGCTGCATTACAACTTCCCACATTTCTCAGTTGGTGAGACGGGACGCGAAGGTATTCCAAAACGTCGTGAAATCGGTCATGGTCGTCTAGCTCGCCGCGGTGTACAAGCGATGCTACCGGATAGCGAACGCTTCCCTTATGTCATCCGTGTGGTATCAGAGATTACTGAGTCAAATGGTTCATCTTCTATGGCGTCTGTTTGCGGCGCAAGCTTGGCATTGATGGATGCTGGTGTTCCACTAAAAGCACCAGTTGCTGGTATCGCTATGGGTCTGGTTAAAGAAGGTGAGCGTTTCGCTGTACTATCAGACATCTTAGGTGATGAAGATCATCTTGGCGATATGGATTTTAAAGTTGCTGGTTCTAAAGATGGTATCACTGCGCTGCAGATGGACATCAAAATCGAAGGTATTACCCCTGACATCATGGAGCAGGCACTTAAGCAAGCCCATGCTGGTCGTATCCATATTTTGGACGCGATGAATAAAGTATTGCCTGAGAGCCGTACTGAAATCAACGCTCATGCACCAAACTATGCGGTTATCGAAATCAATCCGGATAAAATCCGTGACGTAATCGGTAAAGGCGGCGCGATGATTCGTCAGCTAACCGAAGAGACTGGCGCAGTTATCGATATCGATGATGGCGGCACGATTCGTATTTTTGGTGAGAACAAAGCGGCAACTAAAGCAGCTATCGGTAGAATCGAAGCATTGACGGCAGAAGTTGAAGTGGGCAAAACTTATGAAGGTACGGTTGCTCGTATCGTTGATTTTGGCGCGTTTATTAACGTCTTGCCAAACACTGATGGCTTGGTACACATCTCACAAATCGCTGAAGAGCGCGTTGAGAATGTTTCTGACTACCTAAAAGAAGGTCAGATCGTTAAAGTCTTCGTCCAAGACGTCGATAACCGTGGTCGTATTAAATTGACTATGAAAGGTATCGAACAAAGCTAATCGATATCTAATGTAGTCAACATCCAAAAACCGCTTTAAGTCTCTCGTCATGAGCGCTTAAGGCGGTTTTTTTTATGGGTGTAAAATCTTGTTTTCAGTAGAATATCTTATTAAAGTAACTGGCCTATATCAAAGTGATTGGTCTATATTAAAGTCTTTAGGAAGGTGAATATCGATTCGAACTTTAGGCAAATCTTGTAGGTGCTGTAAGAGTAACGGTAAGATGTCAGCGTGCCAGTCTAACGCAACTGAGCCTGTGTTTGCTAAATTGGCTGCGTTGGACACGTTAGCTCTATCATTTCGTGAGTGGTTATGAATAAGTGGACGTGCCAGTAGGGCAATTCTACGAATACCTTGATAACGGATGAGCGGGATAAGCTGCTCAGATAAATCATTCAGCGCGGCAATCAACCATTGTGACCGTGTGGGGTGGTAAGGATGATTTGATACCACAAGATTAGCGATATAACTGGGCTGATTACCATTACTGCTGATACTTAAACCAGCTTGCTCAAGCGCGCGTTTATGCAGTAAGCAGCTGCCAACACTCAGACTGCCATCGCGGCATGCGCGATAGTAACGTTGATAATTATCAGCAAATAAAGTTTTAGCTTTTGTGAGAACAGGATCTAAAAGAATCCCTGCAGTATTGACTGGTAGAATAAGCAGCTGCGCGCTACTATTTAAGATAGGGGCGTGGGTAAGTTGCAAAGTCGCCATTGTCAGCCCCTTGATAAAAGTCTAAATAATGAGCTACTGTTTGTCGCCGTTTGTCTCGGCTTCTAATTGCGCTATTTGTTGTTCTAACAATTCAATTTGCTCATCCTTCATTGTCGTCAATTGCTTATTCATGACCAACTGTTCAGCAGCGAGTTTTTTTTGTTCAGCGAAGCGCTGTTTTTCATCTGCTAAGCGATCTATTTCTTCTTTAGCAAGACTATCTGTTTCTGGTAAAGGAGCACTTAAGATGGCTTCAGCATTAGGTATTTGATCAACTGTGATTGTCTCATCAGTATTTAACGTTAAGTTACTATTGTTTGAACTATTGTCATTATTACCTAAAAGCGTAGCATCTAATTGAGTAGCGCTATCTGGTTCGGTCGTCGGTGGTGTACTTTCGATAGGCACAGTATTTGTGTTTATCGAATTGTTTTTCCAGACCAAGTAGCCAATCAATAATGCCGCTAATATAATAATTGACCACCATTTCTGGCGTGACTTAGTGGGCTTTTTTTTCAGTGATTTGGTTGACAGAGGACGCATTCTTTGACTTTTCATACTATAGTCGATTTATGTTAGAAATATAAGTAGCCATACTATAGCAAACTCAAAATAAAAAGCCTATCTATTGCTAGATAGGCTGGTAGCTATTAAGACTTGACGCTTAATATTTAAGGTTTGAATTTTACTGTGCCGCTGGTACCAGTAGCCATAGCATCACGTATAAGCTGATCTTCAGCATGGTTTTTGGCACTGATGGCATCAGGATCAGGGCGATGTTCGCTATGTCCACATAATGTGCATTCAATATACTCATCAGGTTCTGGAGTGACGACGTTGATTTGTACCACCGCATCCATCGCCTGACATTTAGGACAACGAACACCTGCTAAAAACTGCCGCTTTGGTCGCGTTGATTGATAGCGCATTTAAATCACCTCATGTGTTGTTGAGGCATTAGCAGCAGCACTGCCTTTTTTAGTATCAGAAAAACCGCTATGACGTAACAACGCATCGATACTGGCACTGCGACCACGGAAGTTTTCAAAGTTGGTCTTGGCAGGGAAACTACCACCAACGGATAAAATTGTCTCACGGAAGGCTTTACCAGTGACTGGGTTAAAAATACCTTCTTCTTCAAACTTGCTAAAGGCATCTGCCGATAGCAACTCTGCCCATTTATACGAGTAATAACCTGCCGCATAGCCGCCTGCAAAGATATGACTAAAGCCGTTGGCAAAACGGTTGTAGTCAGGTGTCTGCATGATAGCAATGTCATCTCGAACGGTATTTAGCGTGGCTAATATACCGTCATAATCTAGCGCTGGCGTATGCGCATGAATCAATAAGTCAAACAGTGCGAATTCGATTTGCCGTAGGGTTTGCATGCCGCTTTGGAAATTCTTCACCGCCAATAACGCTGCAAGTTTGTCTTTAGGCAAGGGCGCACCCGTTTTGACGTGGCTACTAATCAGCGCAATCCCTTCGGCATCCCACGCCCAGTTTTCCATAAATTGACTAGGCAACTCGACCGCGTCCCACTCAACGCCATTGACACCAGCGACATCACCGACCGTCACTTGGGTTAATAAATGATGTAGGCCGTGACCAAACTCATGGAATAGAGTCAATACTTCATCATGCGTCAATAGACTTGGTTTGCCATCGAGGGCAGGGGTAAAGTTACCCACCATAAAGCAAACGGGTAGCTGCTGATGATTTTGTTCACTGTAAGTATAACGTGACTGAAAACCACTCATCCAAGCGCCGCCGCGTTTACCACTGCGTGCAAATAAGTCAAAGTAAAAGCCACCAAGCAAGTTATCATCAGCATCAAACAACTGATAAAAGTTGACATCGTCGTGCCAGCGTGATACGGATTCACTTTGCTCTTGGACTTTGATACCGTACAGACGCTCAACGATGGCAAATAATCCGCTAATCACTTTTGGTAAGGGAAAGTACGGGCGAATCTCTTCTTGTGATAAGCTGAACTCGCTTTGTTTTACTTTTTCGGCGATATAAGCACTGTCCCACGCCTGTAACTCCTCAATACCATAGTCCTGCGCATACTTTTGTAATTGTGCCAAGTCTTGCTTAGCCGCTGGAGTTGCTTGCATGGCCAAACTCCGTAAAAAGGTTTCTACTTCTGCTACGTTATCTGCCATTTTCGTCGATAGTGAGACTTCTGCATAATTGTCAAAACCTAATAGCTTGGCTTTTTGCTCACGTAATTGCAGGATTTGACCCATGATATCGGCATTGTTTAGCGACTCACCTTTGGCATTGGTATGTGCATCGAACTCAGAAGCACGAGTGACATAAGCGCGGTATAGGGTCTCGCGCAGTTCACGGTCATCCGCATGGGTCATGATGGCAAGATAAACAGGGATATTTAAGCTTGCCACGTAATAAGGACTTGGCAACGCATCGACTTCTACTTGCGTGAGCGTACCGTTGGCAAGCGCGCGCGCTTTATACTGTTCGCCAGCATCTGCGAGTAGCGCCAGTCCACTTTCGGTTAGACCTGCCAATTGCTCTTGCTGCAGCGGTAAGGCATAAGCTTGGGTGGCATCCAATACGTTATCTGAAAAGGTCGCTGATAAGGTAGAAAGCTGACTTTGAATAGCCGCAAACTTTTCCTGTTTATCTTTTGGTAATGCGACACCTGACAGCTCAAAACTACGTAGCGCAAGCTCAATAGCCCGCGCTCGTGCAGGCTCAAGCGCAGCAAAAAATGCTGTGTCATTGACGATAGTTTGATAACGATTAAATAGCGGCTGATGCTGTCCCACTCGTGTGCCATAAGCCGATAGTGTGGGTAGCAGTTCATGATGGACATGACGAATGTCATCATTGCTCATGACGCTATTCAGGTGCGATAAAATGCCCCAACTGCGATCCAATGCCAGATTAATATGATCAAAAGTCATCACATCAGCCAGCGCTTGCTCAGCGCTGATATTAGCAGCACGGTTATGGCTATCAGTATCTCCGCTCATCTCATCTAAAAATGTATTGGCTTCATCGATGGCAGTGATGACATGGCTTTGTAATGTACTTGGCGAAACGTTGTCAAAATCGACAAGGCGTAAATCTGCAGCAAGGGTTTTCATAAAAGTATCCGATATCTGATCGTAGTGAATGAATTATTATTGAGTAAACGTCGCTTTATATAAGAGATTGGCTTGCCGTGATATTTAGAACATCATTAGCTTTGTGTTATTTTTCTTTTTTGCTGTCTTATCGATAAGCTATATAAAAGATGGGTTCGTTTGACGAAAATACAACCTAATTATTGACTATATAAAAAGTGAGGCGAGAAGATAGTGACTATTAAACGGGTTTAAAGTCGATCCGTCAGGCTTTTAGAACAATACAGAGTGTTCTACTTACAAAGCGCTATCATTTGCTTGCAAATTAACCCTACAGCGAGTGAGGTTTGACTGCTAGCATCAAGGCAATGGAATAAAAAGATTAATCAACTGATTGATAGCAAAAACTATCAATCAGTTGATTAATAGTAAAAATCACAATGTTAAAAGTACATGATAATAAAACAAGGAGCAATAAATGAAAGCGACTCTCAAAAGTTTACGTGAAACCAAAGCCAATCCTGCGGTTAGTATCTTTGTTAAGACTCATCGCGAGCATCCTGCTAATGATCAAGATCCCATTGCCCTGAAGAACCAATTAAAAGTGGCTGAAGAACGCTTAACCAACGAATACGATAAGCGCACAGCGACTACCATACTCGATAAGATTCACGATAAAACCAAAGAGCTAAATCACAACTTAAATCTTGATACCTTGGCTATTTTTGCCAGTACCGACGATGTGCAAGTTATCCGTATGCCGATTGACACCACGGAGCGTGTGGTGATTTCACATCGTTTTGCGACTCGAGATTTGGTGCGTGATATGGCAAGCGCGGTGCATTATTACACCTTGGTGCTTACTCGTGATAATGCCCGCTTGATTGAAGCGTCTAATGATCGCGTGGTGAGAGAGTTCGATAAGGACGATGACTTGCAAAAAAACATGGATAATATCCCATTTCCTATTGAAAACAACGGTCTATATACGACAGGCGATGGTGGATCGGATCGCTCATCTAATAATGAAAGCAGCTATCTAAAAGAGTTTTTTAATCAGGTGGATAAAAGCGTACAAGAGTTGTGGGGTGAGCATAAAATGCCTTTGGTTGTCGTTGGCGATGCTAAAAATATCGGCTACTATAAAGAAGTTTGTGATCGTCCAGACAACATCATTGCCACAGTGTCAAATGCGACCAATCTAGAAGATGGTAGTGCTCAGCATATTATCAATAGTGTGCAAGAGGCGGTGGAAGGCTATCGTACATCACTGCATCAAGCTGCCATGGGTGAGATTGATAAAGCACGCGGTGCCAATATGTTGCAAACAGATCTACAAGAAGTCTACCGCAGTGCCTTCCAAGGTGCAGGCGAGACGCTTTATGTCCGTCGTGGTTATATACAATCGGCCAAAATTGATGAAAAGGCACAGACTTTGAGTCTTGCAGATGATGCGGCTTCAGAAGGCGTTACTGATGATGCCATTGGCGAAATCATTGAGCATGTCATTCATAATGGTGGCGAAGCAGTATTTATGCCACAAGATATTATGGGTGAAGATCAACCAATTGCTTTGGTGACACGCTATTAGTTGATAGATAGTGCCTATTAATTGCTAGATAGTGCCTATTGATGACAATCCTTTGCGAATTCGCCATTGATAGAAGATAGGTATAATATGGGAGCATTGGTTCGATAAGAATCAATGCTTTTTTTACATTGATGATATATTAAGCCTTTATCTAAAACTTATACTTGATTGCCTTATGTCGTTAAATGATGCTAAATAACATACCAAATACTCTTATGCAATTTAGCGTCACAGCAATGATAGCCTTTAGCTCCAGTCTCAGTATGGCAGAGACAGATGTGAATAATATATCTGTGAGCCATCTATCATGGGGTCAATTGCCGCCTTCTATTCAAAACTATTATCAAATAGACTCTAAAAAAATAAAATGAGGCTAAAGACCAAAGATATTGTTGCTATTCGTTCTTGGATTGGCACAGTAGGAGAACAGTATTTGGTTCAATTACAGCGTTTCAATTCAACCAATAGCCCCGGCGAGCCAGCAGGAGAGGTCTTCACGCATTTATATGTTATAGATGAACAAGAGGTTTTACGAGTATGGCAAATATATGATTATGTACCCTGCGATGGGTTAGATGTAATCGCAGAATTCGCTAAAAACACCGCCGTAGTGACTGATATTAATAATAACGGTGTTGTCGAAGTGAGTGTGCCTTATTATCTCGGTTGTCGTGGTGACGTAAGTTACGATGAGATGAAAGTAATCATGTACGAAGGGCAGCAAAAATTCGCCATCCGTGGTAACTCTGCAATTTGTAACGCCAAGACAGGTCAGCCAGTTGACGCTACTGGTTATTATGGTGGCGACTATAAGGTTGATGAAAAATTACTACAGCAATCAGCGCTATCAGCTTCTCAAAAATCAGTATTTAGGCGTCACTTGCAATCAGTGTGGCGCGATAATCAATGTTCCATTTATTTTAAGTATGATGACTAATTCTATGACTATCACGACCTCTTTTGTGCTAACCAGCTATAACATTCATAAAGGCATGTCGCCGATGAATCGCCAAGTTAAAATACAAGGTATCGCCCAAGCGCTCGATATTATTGGCTCCGATGTACTGTGTCTCCAAGAAGTGCAAGGTCAGAATCTTAAGCGCAATATGCAATACAACGAATACCCTGACCAATCGCAACATGAATGGTTTGGTGAATATTTACAGCTGCAAAATAGCTATGGTAAAAACTCAGAGTATGAAAATGGTCATCATGGCAATGCGGTATTGAGCCGCTTTCCATTAGATCCTAAGCATAACGTCAATATCACCGTTAATAAGCTTGAGCAGCGTGGCGTCTTGCACTGTGAAGTACAACCAGTTGGATGGGATGTACCAGTGGTTGTACTGTGTGCACACCTAAATTTGTTTGAGCGTGATCGCATCAAGCAATATGAAGCCATTGCCAACTATGTTCGTAATGAGATTGCACCTGATCAACCACTGATTTTGGCAGGAGATTTTAATGATTGGAAAAAAATGTCTTGTGATAAGCTTGCTACTAGCTTGGGTATGACCGAAGCTTTTAAGCATTGTCATGGCAAACTGCTGCCAACTTTCCCAGCCAAGCTTCCGGTGCTGAGCTTAGATCGTATTTATGTGCGTAATCTAAGAGTGAAAAATGCATGGGTGCATACGGGCAAACCATGGTCGACACTGTCTGATCATCTGCCACTCAGTGCGGAATTGGCACACTTATAAATGATTATTAGATAAGCTTAAGTTATTCACTAAAAATAAAATTGAATGCAAAAATAAAGCAATAGATACCTATAAGGATATATAACGATGTCTACTCTTTCTCATAACCCGCTACCAACGACCCAACATGCCGTACTCATACGTGAGTTTGGCGAACCTGAAGTGATGAGCTATCAAGAGGATGTGGCCATTCCTGTGTTAACAGACAATCAGGTACTGGTCAAAGTTGCTTACGCGGGTATCAATCCTGTCGATTACAAAACACGTCAAGGCAAAGGCTGGGGCGCTGATGCCATTCAAAAAGACAAGTTTGATAAAAATGAGCCTGCAATTTTGGGCTTTGATATGTCAGGCACTGTGGTCGATAGTCGTAGTGAGCAATTTACTATCGGTACACAGGTCGCTGCCCTGACTTTTCATGGTGGCTGTTATGCAGAGTATGTAGCAGTCGATGCTGAAATGCTGGCAAAAGTACCGGATTCTGTCACGTTAGAGCAAGCAGGTGCACTGCCTTGTATCGGACAGACGGCGATACAGTTTGTAGAGTTTGCAGATATTCAAGATGGTGAGCATGTGGTGATAAACGCGCCAGCAGGCGGCGTGGGTCACTTATTGATTCAGCTGCTCATGGATAAAGTGGCTAAAAACAATATCAAGGTGACCGTCATTTGCTCACCAGAAAAATATGCCAAGCTTGATGAAATAATAGATACCAATCAGCTTACAGGTTGGATTGATTATACCAAAGATGGTGAATTCCCTGAGTTACAGGCAGATGTGCTACTGGATTTGGTCGGTAATGAAGCAGGGGTACGGGCGCTTAGCGTGCTCAAATCTGGTGGTCGCGTCAATGTGTTACCAACGATTTGGGTGGATAAACTCAAAGAGGCGGGTAGCCAGAAACAGCTAAAGGTAGCGGGTTATAAGGCGCAGCGTAGTGGTGAAGATATGGCGCGAGTTTTACAGCTCGTTGCAGATGGTAAGCTAACGCTACGTATTCAGCAAACCTATCCTTTGTCCGAAGTGGTCGCGGCTCATCATGAGCTGCAAAAAGGTGCTACTTTTGGCAAGATTGTTTTAAAAGTGAGCTAGGACATGTCTTCAATCTGAAGGCATGCGACTAAGTGGGCTAAAAATGGTTAAATCTTTCTAGACTGCATCAAATAGCACTGTTAATATTCCGATATTAACGGTGCTATTTTCCTTGTTTGGCTACCGTTTAGCTCATTTTTATCACCATTTTCAAAACGAGGACGCGCTCTAGCTTATATTAAGTTACATTAATTTAATGCGGTAGCACTTTTCGAAAGGTGAGGCTGATGCGCCCTGATGCGACAGTTTTGGTTTTTGTAATGGTGTGCTTCCAAAAATCCTGCGTATTGCCATGCATAACGATAAGCTGACCGGACTCAAGATATAGCTCAACTTTGACGGGCTTGTTCTTTTGTCTAATAGTTTTATGTTTAAAAACAAATTTTCGCCTAGCACCGAGCGATAAAGAAGCGATAATCGGCTGCGCGCCCAGCTCTTTTTCATCGTCGGCATGATAGCCCATGCCATCAGCACCAGAAGGATAGTGGTTAAGTAAGCAAGAATTAAAATCAACGTTGATACCAATGCTTGATAACTGCTGCTCAATATGTCGTTTTACGTGCAACATCTGCTTTGTCCATGGAATGGCTCGACGCGTCTGTCCAGAGTAATGATAACTGACATCGTGGTCACCCATCCAGACGATTTGGCGAGTGGTAACATGTGTTTTACCAAACAACGTCACGATGTCAGACTGCCAAGGTAGCTCGGTTAGTAAATCCTCATACAGAGCGTTAGCATCATTAATAACTACCCCTAAGTCATTGACCTGACCATCGTAAGGCAATAGGTTATCAGTCGGTGTAGGGGCAAAAAGGTCAGTCATCACTTAGACGGCTCAGCTTATATATGACTATGATAATGCTCATTGATAACTTGAGCACATAATTCAGGTGCTTCCATCGGCAGTAGATGACCGTAATCTAACAAAGATATGATGCTGTCATCAGGGACGAATTTTTGCCATTGTTGTCGCACTTTATGGTTGATAAACAACGTCGGCTTGCCAGTGATAAGCGTATAAGGACAGCTCAATTGCTTGAGGGCGGTATCGATATGCGGCGCGCCGAAATAGTTGGCGAGCTCTTGCTCAGGCGCAAATATCAGCGTGTAACTGCCATTGATATCTTTGGATAAACTTTGCTCTGCAAATACCCGCAAATGCGCATCACTCATGCGCCTATAAGCACGTTGAGCGCGTAAGTTCTCATAATAATCATCGATGCTTGCCCAAGTAGACTGTTTGGTTAGAGTGCTTTTAAACGGTTCACGACTAAGCAGAAGCTTACGCGGCAATAGATTATAGAGTCGGGCTTGTGGTTTGGTAAACGTCACAGGCTCTATTAAATATAGCTGTGAAAACAGATCTGGGCGCTGGGCTGCAGCGATGGCAGTGGCAGTGGCTCCTTGCGAATGACCAATACCAACGATGGGTTTGTCTTGCGTTTTTTCTAAAAATTCAATAAGTATCTCAGCATCCTGCTCGCGCGTAAGACGACGGCGCTGCGGCTTGTCATACCAATAGCCACGAAGCGCAAGCGAGCTGATTTTGAAGTCAGTTGCCAGCGCATTTAATAAGGGACTATAAGTACCAACGGTAAAACTATTGCCACCATAAAAGTGTGCTGGCACGCGAGAGGCAGTACTTGACTGTATCGATGGCGTAAGCTGGCTAAGGTTATAGTAGCGCGCTTGTTTTCCACTAATATTAATATTTTTTGCAAATGCTTTCATAATGTACACACCTCCTTGTGTCTGATTTTTAATAAAAATTAAGGGTTGTACTTAGCTGTCTTCACCTAAAAAACCACCACTTTGTCGGTGCCACAAGCGAGCATAAACACCGTGTAGATTTAACAATTCATCATGGCTGCCTTGTTCGATAATTTGACCTTTATCCATGACCACCAATCGATCAAGTGCGGCAATGGTGGAGAGACGATGGGCAATCGCAATGACCGTTTTACCTGTCATAATGTCATTCAGGCTTTCGGTAATGGCAAATTCAATCTCAGAGTCAAGGGCGCTGGTCGCTTCGTCCAATAGTAAGATGGGCGCATTTTTTAGCATAACACGTGAGATGGCGATACGCTGACGTTGACCACCAGAGAGTTTGACGCCGCGCTCACCGACTTGGGTGTCAAGCCCCGTATTACCTTTATCATCATATAAGTCTTTGATAAAGTCCCATGCTTGCGCTTGTTTGGCAGCCGTAATAATTTCTTCGTCGGTTGCATCAGGACGACCGTAAGCGATATTTTCACGTACTGTCCGATGTAGCAAAGACGTATCTTGCGTCACCATACCTATCTGTTGGCGCAAAGACTCTTGGGTGACTTCATCAATTGCTTGTCCATCGATTAGGATTTTACCGCTATCAACATCAAAGAAGCGTAACAATAAATTAACCAAGGTAGATTTACCGGCACCTGAGCGCCCAACCAAGCCTATTTTTTCGCCGGGTTTAATGTCTAAATAAAAGTTATCGAGCAGTTTAGTCTTCGTAGTAGGCGTTGCTGATGTTTTCACTGTATCTAAGATATCGCCCTCGACAGCGTCGCTATCATTCTCATAACTAAAATCAACATGATCAAAAACGATACGACCTTCGGTGACTTTCAAAGCGGGTGCGTTGGGCTTATCAACGATTTTTTGCGGCGCTGATAAGGTACGCATGCCATCTTGTACGGTTCCGATACTTTCAAATAGACTGGCAGTTTGCCACATGATCCAACGCGTCAAACCGTTCAAACGTAGTGCCATGGCTGTCGCGGCAGCAATCGCACCGACACCGACCGCGCCTTGTTGCCATAAATACAAACCAATAGCCGCAGTGCCACTAACCAAAATCACACTGATTAGATGGGTTGATACTTCTAAGTAACTGACCCAGCGCATCTGTGCATGGACGGTACCTAAAAATTGCCCCATGGCATTTTTGGCATAACTCAGCTCACGGCGTGAATGGCTAAACAGCTTGACGGTCATGATATTGGCATAAGCATCGGTAATGCGGCCAGTCATTAAAGCACGGGCATCGGCTTGCACAATGGCAGTTTGTTTGAGCTTAGGGATAAAGTACCAAATGGTCAGCGCAACCAAGACTAGCCAAACGATAAACGGGATTAATAATAGACTGTCTAGATTAAATAAAATGACACCTGACGTAATAAAATAAACGGTGACATACATAAACATGTCGGTGACGGTCATGACTGTATCGCGTACGGCCAGTGCGGTTTGCATTACTTTGGCTGAGACACGTCCAGAGAATTCATCTTGATAAAACTGCATCGATTGCCCAAGCATCCGCTGGTGAAAGCGCCAGCGCATTTGCATAGGAAAGACGCCTTGCAAGGTCTGAAAATGGATGAATGATGACAATGCAATCCATAGCGGACTCATGATCATGACGGCTAGCATGAGCAGTAGCATATCGCCTTTTTCTAACCACAGATTCTGCGGTGTATAGACGCCTAGCCAGTCAACAATATTCCCAATCCAAGCAAATAGCATCGCTTCATAGATGCCAATGCCCGCAGACAAAATCATAAATATCAATAGCCAGCCACGTAAACCGTTTGTACACGCCCACAAGAACTTTAGCATGCCATCACGGGGTGAAGGTAGCGGCATAGGAGTTTCAGGAAAGGCAGGGAGGCGAGTTTCAAAAAATCGAAATAGAGCATTCATAGGCAGTCATAAAACATCAATAGCAGTACGCCAAAATCAACGACATTACTCGTTATTTTGAATCTTTACTTTTGTTATTAGGATTGAGTACTATTTTAGCAAACTTCCCAATCAGACCTGCATGCTAATTGTAAATTGAAGGCTAAAGAGCTACTTGTCAGCAGTCGAATAAAAGCCAATAAATAGATTGCTGTGTAAGAAATACTTTGTTACATTCTATGGCTTTATCCTAATTGGCGGTTCGCGCTTTATCTTCAGTATATGAATGATGAGCGAATAATGTCCCCATAAAGCGGCAGTTTAATAAGGTAATAGCTCATGATATATTTGACGATAGCGGTGCTTTGTAGTGTCGCCGTTTCAGTATTGCTAAAAGTGTTACGACAGAAAAATATAGATATACGCCAGACCATCGTCGCAGGCTATCCGGTGGCTTTTCTACTGACGTGGTTTTTGTTGAAGCCAGACGTCAGTGGCATGAATGCGCTTGGCGGTGCTTGGGCGATTATTATTGCGCTTGGCATATTGCTACCTGCGGTATTTATTATCCTTGGAAGGGCGATTGAATCTGTGGGAATGGTAGCAACCGATGCGGCTCAGCGGCTATCGTTGATTATTCCTATCGTCGCGGCTTTTTTATTGTTTGGTGAAGTGCTGACTGGCACTCGCATATTTGGTCTGGCGTTAGGATTTTTGGCACTTGGTGCACTGATTTATCGTCCACAGCAGGGTCACATTAGCAGACAAGTGAAGCATACACCGCTATGGTTGTTTGGCGTCTGGGCAGGCTATGGCATTATTGATATCTTGTTCAAGCAAGTTGCCAAGCAGGGCGCTGCTTTTCCTCTGACATTATTTGTCAGTTTTGGTTTAGCAGGATTATTGCTGTTTATTTATTTGCTGATTACGCGGGTGCGCTGGCAGGGGAATGCGCTCGCAGCAGGATTGTTATTAGGTGCGCTCAATATGGGCAATATTTATGCTTATGTACGTGCGCATCAAGTATTGTCCGAGTCGCCTAGCATCGTCTTTACCGGTATGAATGTCGGTGTCATTGCAGTGGCAACCTTGATAGGGGTCGGTGTGTTTAAAGAGTCGCTTAACCGTATTAATGTATTGGGTTTATTATTAGCCATTTGCTGTGTGGCAGTGCTGTTTTTAGCATAAACGTTCAGCCTAGTGAGTTTGCTTATAGGATAGGTGATAATTATTTTATCAACGCGTTAACTTATCAGATATAGGCACAAAGAGCGTCCTATGATAAGGTTGTCTACAAACAGTAAGGCTGATATAAGCCAATAAAAAGCGATTTACTTTGTGACACTTGACCTCAACCAATAACAATAGGACGCACTCTCAATGGAATATCAAAACCAATATAACAAACAGCTACAACGCATTAAAAATGGTTCAGGGTTCATCGCGGCACTGGATCAAAGTGGCGGCAGTACGCCAAAAGCGTTAGAGAATTACGGTGTCACAGGCGATGATTATGACAACGATGAAGCCATGTTCGACCAAGTGCATGAGATGCGCGCGCGTATCATGACTTGTGAGGCTTTTGATAATGAGCGTGTGCTTGGGGCGATTTTGTTCGAAGATACTATGGAACGTGAGGTCAATGGCAAACCGACGGCCAATTATCTATGGGAAGATAAAAATATAGTACCATTTTTAAAAGTGGATAAGGGTTTGGCTGAGCAAATGAATGGCGTCCAAGTGATGCGTCCGATGCCAAATTTAGATCTGCTACTCGATAAAGCCAAAAACTATCCAGTATTTGGCACCAAAATGCGCTCAGTAATTTATGAGCCGAATGTCGATGGCATTGAGCTGGTCGTGCAACAGCAATTCGATGTGGCAAAACAGATACTCTCAAAAGGTCTGATGCCAATCGTAGAGCCTGAAGTCGATATCAACAGTAGCAAAAAGCATGAATGTGAAGTCATACTAAAGACCAGCATTTTGCACAATCTGGATCGTTTGACTGACGACCAGCAAGTCATGCTAAAACTGACTTTGCCAGAAGAAGCGGGTTTTTACCAAGAGCTGATTGATCATCCAAAAGTATTAAAAGTCGTGGCGTTATCGGGCGGCTACAGCCGTGGCGATGCTTGTGCTAAGCTCAAGCAAAACCCCGGTATGATTGCCAGTTTCTCACGTGCCTTTACTGAAGGCTTAAGTAAGCAGCAAAGTGATGATGAGTTTGCTAATACTATCAACACGTCTATCGAAGAGATTTATGAGGCGTCGAAAGTTTAAAGCCTTAAACCTTTATAATTGATTTTGAATCCCAGCTAACTTTAGGTTTGCTGGGATTTTTTTAATGGCATTCACAGTAGATATTTATTAAACTTGTGTTTGTTTTTATGGTTTCTGGAGAGGTTGTGTTTCGCTTTATTACTTTAGGATTGTTTTTATTAAGTTGGAGTGTTTCTAGTCAATCTATGGAGCCTGTAGGCTATTCAGGTACTTGGGCAAGCGCTGCTTATTTTAATAATGCCATCGATGTTATATCAGAGACAGTTAATATCGATATTACAGATGATGCTAATAATGCTGGTTATACAGTGAGCTATAAGCTGTATAACAATCGTGAAGGGCTTCAATTCCCATTGGTTTTTGAAGTATTCGATGAATTTGGACAAAGTAATGAGTTCGAAATTACTGTTGATGGTCAATCGGTGCCTGTTGTAACGGTTACTGAAGATAATAACGGGCTTGAGACCTCTGACTTCTATATACCAGCCAATACTGGTTTAGAGCAATTCAGAGCAGATTCAAAGTATATCAATCTGGATTTGTCGTCAGGGTTGCATACTATTACAGCTACTTATGACGTCCAGCCGCATTATTATGGCAGTGATTGGACTGGGATAAGCACTTACTCTTATTCGTTAGTGCCGATGAAGGAGAGCGTCAGTGATGATAAGCAGTTTAAAGGGTCATTTATTAAGCTAAATTTCAATGGTAGTTTAGACTATATCAGTATGGATATCGATGGCACGAAGAATACTTTACCTTCTAATAACCAATGGCATTTCAACGATAGTCTTGCGAAAGAGATTGATTTTATTATTCAAGCACCTCTGAATCCTGTGGCAAAAGTTTTGACGGCTGTTTCGCCATTCATAACTATAAGTTTCGCGCTATTTGTATTGGGTGGACTGCATTTGCGTATGATGAAACGTAGACAGCAAGCCCAGCCCGAAACCCTTTGGACAGTCATGCTCGTGGGTGGTTTTCTAGTGCCTCTGCTTAGCCTGATAATTTATTACCTCTATCTACTGGTGACAGATATGATCATTGGTCAAGGCGCAACAGGAGAGAGTCGTGATTTGTTCTTTATATGGGTTTTGCCGTTAGGCTATATAGTAATAACACCTATTTATATGATAATTAGTTTTGTGGTTTTTATGATGGTTAAACAGACGGTTACTAAAACAGTAAAGTAATTATAGTTGAAGGCTGTAAATAGCTTTGTGATTCGCGAACAGCTAGCTGACGAGCCATTTGAGAGAATATTAATGCGTAGGACCATTTTAGGATTGCTTTTATTAAGCCACAGTATGTTTAGCTATGCCAATATGGCGTCTCCCATTATCGACGGTACTAATGCCAGTACGGCATATTCAAGCAAAGATATCGATATATTGTCTGAAAACATAGATATCAATATTGCTGAAGGTTTTAATCAAGCTGACTATGATGTCACTTACGAAATTTATAGCGCTAAAGAAGGCGATCGAATACCTTTGGTTTTTGAGGTGTTCGATAACATAGATAATGATGCAGACAAAAGCTTTATAGTCGAAGTCGATGGGCAAGCGGTACCAGTACTTATCAATTATGATTATGAAAGTCATTCAAAATCATTGCCTGCTTATCATGATCCAGAAACGGATATGGCTGTGCCGTTCAATAATGACGCTAAATACTTTGAGATACACTTAAGCGAAGGCAATCATGTCATTAATGTTAAATACTCTGCCTATCCTACAATAAACCGTAGTGATTGGACCAATCAATATATCTATAGCTATTCATTAAAACCTGCCAAAACTTGGAAAAGCTTTGGTGACTTGACCGTTACTTTAAAGATTGCTGATGAGTCGAAATATTTGAAGACTAATCTTGGCGAACCTTTAAGTGGGATGATAAAAGCAGATTCTAAGTGGTTTTTTGATCATCTGCCTCAAGATGTTCTTGAGATATCTTATCAACCACAACCAATGCCTCTAGCAAAGTGGTTAATTAACTTAGACTCATTAATACTTCTGTTGTTTTTAATATGTTTGTTAGGGGGTGCTCACTATGGACTTATGTATTGGAGCCGGAAGAAAAGCCTTAAAAGAGCATGGATGGTCACATGGTTAGGGATTCTGATAGTTCCATTTATCGTATTGATGATAGTTTTCTATAAGATTTGTCTTATAGATTGGTTACTGGGCGAGCATGCCAGCAGGTATCATGGTTATACTATTTTTATTATTCTCTTTGGCTATCCACTGACTTTGCTTGTTTATTTAACCATCATGAAACTGTGCGACTCTTACTTCAAACGAGTTTTTCCACGAGACTCAAAAATAAACGTAAAAAAAGCTTAAACCTAGCAACTAGATTTAAGCTTAAGTATTAAATATTGAATAATCAAATTTCTCTATACAATTGACTCCCTGCCGCCTTATACTTTTATGTCATTTCACTCATTTCTTGTTGGATACCCACTGCTCTCATAGCGTCTGCGCCCAAAGTAGCTGACTTCTTCGTATCCAACCCCTTGGCATAATCTCGCACGTTCTGAGTGATTTTCATCGAGCAGAATTTAGGACCACACATCGAGCAAAAGTGCGCCGTCTTATGCGCGTCTTTAGGCAAGGTTTCATCATGGAACTCACGGGCGGTATCTGGGTCGAGCGCCAGATTGAACTGGTCGTCCCAGCGGAATTCAAATCGTGCTTTAGATAACGCATTATCACGTGCCTGCGCACCGGGATGACCTTTAGCCAAATCAGCCGCGTGGGCTGCGATTTTATAGGTGATGATACCGTCTTTAACATCTTTTTTATTAGGCAGACCTAAATGCTCTTTTGGCGTCACATAGCACAGCATTGCGGTGCCAAACCAGCCGATCATTGCCGCACCAATGGCGCTCGTGATATGGTCATAACCGGGTGCGATATCGGTGGTTAAGGGTCCTAAGGTATAAAAAGGTGCGTCGGCACAAACTTCTAACTGCAAATCCATATTTTCTTTAATACGGTTCATCGCCACGTGACCGGGACCTTCAATCATGACCTGTACGTCATGCTTCCACGCCACTTGGGTCAACTCGCCAAGGGTACGCAGCTCACCAAATTGCGCCTCGTCATTGGCATCTTGCAAACAGCCTGGACGTAAGCCATCGCCTAGACTAAACGCCACATCGTACTGCTTCATAATCTCGCAGATATCTTCAAAATGAGTATATAAAAAGCTCTCTTTATTATGAAACATGCACCACTGCGCCATGATAGATCCGCCACGCGAGACGATGCCCGTCAAGCGTCCAGCAGTTAGCGGCACGTACTCTAATAAAACACCCGCATGGATAGTAAAGTAATCGACACCTTGCTCTGCTTGCTCAATCAAGGTATCACGAAATATTTCCCACGTTAAATCTTCTGCCACGCCATCGACTTTTTCTAGCGCTTGGTAAATCGGTACAGTACCAATCGGCACTGGCGAGTTACGAATCAGCCATTCACGCGTTTCATGAATATGATTGCCAGTGGATAAATCCATGATGTTATCCGCACCCCAACGTGTTGCCCACGTCATTTTTGACACTTCCTCATCAATAGAAGAACCTAACGCTGAGTTACCGATATTTGCGTTGATTTTCACCAAGAAATTGCGTCCGATAATCATCGGTTCAGATTCTGGATGATTAATGTTATTTGGGATAATGGCGCGCCCAGCAGCCACTTCACTGCGGACAAATTCAGGGGTGATAATCGCAGGCGTATTAGCGCCAAAGTTCTCACCATCATGCTGACGCATATCGGTCAGCTCATGCTGCTTTTGCGTTTCGCGAATGGCGATATATTCCATTTCTGGGGTGATGATGCCGCGGCGTGCATAGTACATTTGCGTGACGTTGCCAGCTTTGCCATCGACATCTTTGGCGCGGCGAGGTTTGTCGATATGAGCAAATCGTAGATTGGCAGTGCTGATATCGCGGGCGCGTGCCATTCCGTAAGCGCTAGACAGTCCGCTTAATTGCTCGGTATCATCGCGCTCAGAAATCCAACCTTCACGCAGCTTTGGTAAGCCTTTGGTCAAATCAATCTCGACGTTGGGATCGGTATAAACGCCTGATGTGTCATAAACATAGAATGGTGGGTTCTGTTCCCATTCGTTCTCAGAAACGCCTTGCACAGGGGTAGGATCAAGGGTGATTTCACGCATGGGTACTTGAATATCGGATCTAGAGCCTTCGATATAGACTTTACGGGAGGCGGGGAGTATGCGGTGTAAGTCGCGAGCGTCTTCTTCAAAGCGTGCATCACTGGCACTGCGGTGAGCAGGGGTCTTTAACGCATCTGTCTTAGAAGGTTTTTGAGAAGGAGAAGTGGCTAATAAAGTTGTCATATGCTGTCCTAGCGTGTTGGTTTTTGAATAAAAGCAACACCGCCAGTAGCTGCGGGGGTAGCACCTGTGATCCAGACAAATTCAGCTCATGAGCATCAGCCTACGACCAAAAAACATAGTCGCGGATGATGCTCATCAAACGTTGGACGCAGCTTTATATCAGTCTTCACTACTTAATAGTACATCATGCACATTAAGGGAGTAATGAGGATAAAAAAGGTATTTCTACGCGTCCATTGTCATAAATAACAAAGTGCTTAAGACTTCCCTGCGTCGGTACTAACCGCATCAGGTTCGGCGGGTGATCTCTCAGCGAATGTATAAAGGCGACTACTTTAATAAAGAAAGCTTAAAAGTGAGCCAATAATACACCGCACCCCGAGTCTGTCAGTGTTGTAAATCAACTCAATACTAACAAAGTTCTGCAATGAGGGCTAATGATATTTAGATGAAAATATCAGGCGTTGAGTTTGAGGTTCGATGTTTTTATGAGAACGACTCTAGAGTACCAGTGATTAAAATCACTTGATATTACTTAGCTGTAGATAGCTTATCTAAATATTATGTAAAGCGAATGAAAGATTCTGGAGGTTGTCATTAAACTGTCATAAAAATTTGGCAAGATAGCACGCATGTCACAAACAATGCTTTTTTGTATCGTTGTTAAACTTTAGGAGTCCTACATGCGTTATTCGTTATTAGCAGTGGCCGTTAGTTGTACATTAGTGCTTACGGCATGTAATAAATCGACTGAAACGACAGAGCCAGCTGCGGATAGCAGTAGCGCTGTCACCACCACTGAAGCAACTACTCAGACAACATCTGCTTCTGCAGCAGGTTTTAAATCTGCTGAGAATATCGCTATGAATATCACGGGTGCAGGGGCATCGTTCCCGCAGCCTATCTATGCTAAATGGTCTTACGACTACAACGCTGCTACCGGTGGTCAAGTCAATTACCAGTCGATTGGCTCTTCTGGTGGTATCAAACAAATCGAATCAAAGACAGTCGACTTTGGGGCGTCTGACGCGCCAATGACGCCTGAAGAGCTAGACGCAGCAGGCTTGATTCAGTTTCCGACGGTTATCGGTGGCGTCGTGCCAATCGTCAACATCGATGGTATTGAGCCGGGCGCGTTGAAATTAGACGGTGCAATGTTGGCAGACATCTATTTGGGTAAAATCAGTAATTGGAATGACCCTGCTATCAAAGCCATGAACCCAGATTTGACCTTGCCAGATGCAGCAATCACGACGGTATTCCGCTCAGATGGTTCAGGGACAACGTTTAACTTTACGGATTATCTTGCCAAGGTTTCACCAGACTGGAAAGACACAGTTGGTGTTGATAAGACCGTGAAATGGCCAACGTCTGCGACTGGTGCAGGTGGTAAAGGTAACGAAGGCGTATCAAGCTACGTAAACCGTATGAAAAATTCTATCGGTTATGTGGAATATGCTTATGCCAAGCAAAACAACATGTCACATACTGCATTGAAAAACGCTGCTGGCAACGTCGTTCAGCCATCTGCTGAGACATTTGCTGCGGCAGGTGATATCGACTGGTCAAAACAAGCAGGCTTTTATAAAGTCATCACCAACTCTGAGACTGAGCAAGCATGGCCGATCGCTGCTGCGACCTTTATCTTGGTACATAAGCAACCAGAGAATCCTCAGCAAGTGGCTGGTGTGTTGAACTTCTTTGATTGGGCTTATACCCAAGGCGACGATGATGCCATGGCACTCGATTACGTACCATTCTCTGATGCAGCGATTGCCTTATTCAAGGAAAAATGGAACGAAGTAAAAGGCAGTGATGGACAGCCTGTTTATAAGCCTGCTCAGTAACCTGTTTCTGCTAAATATTCTTTAATACCTTGTCAGTGCCTTACTAGTCCCTTTCGAGTTATCCTCTCGAATAACTATTCTCCGGTAGTTATTTGAGAGGTTTTATCACAGCAAATTTGATGACAAGTTTGTTGTGATAAAACCGAATGAATGCTTCTACTATTTTGACTTGATTCTATTTAATGCTGAGACACTTATGAATGATTTAAGGTCCCAACTGGCTAAACAAAAGCGCTATGACTTATTGTTTGTGAATGCCACCAAGGCTTTTGCCATATTAGTACTCTTATCGTTGGGCGGCATTTTAGTCTCCTTGATCATCGGAGCGTGGCCGAGCATTCAGGCATTTGGTCTTGGATTTTATACCAGTAATAATTGGGATACGGTCGCCAATGAATACGGGGCGCTAGCACCTATCTATGGTACGTTGGTGACATCCTTTATCGCGATTTTGATTGCAGTACCAATCAGTTTTGGCATTGCCATATTTTTGACCGAGATGTGCCCAACCTTCCTCAAAAAACCACTTGGTATTGCCATTGAGTTATTAGCGGGTATCCCTTCTATCATTTACGGTATGTGGGGATTGTTTGTCTTTGCGCCTTTCTTTGGCGATCATATTCAGCCTTGGTTTATTGAGCACATTGGTCCACTACCTATCATCGGTAAGTTGTTTACGGGCGCGCCAATGGGATTGGGTATGTTTACCGCCTCGCTAGTACTCGCCATTATGATTATTCCATTTATCGCCGCTACCATGCGCGATGTCTTCTCTGTCGTGCCAGACCTGCTTAAAGAGTCGGCCTATGGCATGGGCGCGACGACGTGGGAAGTCATGTTCAAGATCATTTTGCCTTATACCAAAGCTGGTGTGGTTGGCGGGGTTATCTTGGGATTGGGACGAGCATTGGGTGAGACCATGGCAGTGACTTTCTTGATTGGTAATGCCTTTAACATCAGTCCGAGTCTGTTTACTTCAGGCGTGACCATTACCTCAGCCTTAGCCAACGAGTTTGCCGAAGCGTCGAGTGAGCTACATTTGGCTTCCTTATTACATTTAGGCTTAATCTTATTTGTCATCACCTTCATTGTACTATCTCTAGCAAAACTCATGCTCATGAGTATGGATAAAAAAGCAGGTAATCGCTAGTCGTTAGATTGCCTCAGTTTCATTGAGTCAGTTCGATGAAATCAATCAGTTAAGTGTCGATGGTTATTGGTATTGATAAAAATATGGGAAACACATTTTATGCCTTCTAACAATGCTACCAACGCGATCAATGCACCGTCACCGCTGAACACTGGCTTTGAAGGGCGTTATAACAGAAGCTTATATAACAAGCGCCGTTTGACCAACAAGTTAGGTCTAGGCTTTGCCATGTCGGCGATGGTTTTTGGACTGTTTTGGTTGTTTTGGATTTTGTTGACGCTCTTTGTTGAAGGCTTTCAAGGTATTGTGCAGCTGCCTATTTTTACTGCTGATACACCGCCACCGATGAGTGCGGGCGGGTTGCGTAACGCCATTGTCGGTTCAGTAATGCTCGCGTTTTCAGGATTGTTTATCGGTGCACCTATTGGCCTCATGACGGGTATTTATTTATCTGAGTTCGCTCAAGGCAGTATGCTTGGCAAGGTAACGCGTTTCTTAAATGATATTTTGTTATCCGCACCCTCGATTGTGATTGGTCTTTTTATTTATGCATTGATGGTAAAAGGTCAAAGTTTCTCTGGTTGGGCAGGCGCGTTGGCATTGGCATTAATCGTTATTCCTGTGGTCGTGCGTACCACTGAGAATATGCTCAATCTGGTTCCTAATAGCATTCGTGAAGCGGCTTACGCACTTGGCACACCCAAGTGGAAAATGGTGACTCAAGTAACGATTAAGGCGGCTAGAGCAGGACTGACCACTGGGGTGTTACTGGCATTTGCCCGAATCACTGGTGAGACAGCACCGTTGCTATTTACGGCGCTTAACAACCAATATTTCAGTACCGATATGGGTCAGCCTATTGCCAACTTGCCCAATACCATCTATCAGTTTGCGATGAGTCCTTATGAAAACTGGCATACCTTAGCGTGGGCGGCGGCGTTGCTGATCACGACCTCTGTTTTGGTATTAAATATCTTGGCAAGATTCATCGGTAGTAGAGGTCAGGCTAAATAAAGGCTGATGGCGAATGAGGGCTTGTCCTAGATTACCTCGAGCATTTACTTCCATTTATATTCATTGAGCTGGGTTGGAACATATTATGAATGACGTCATGAGCAAAATCCGTACAAAAAAGCCTGTCGATAAATTCAATGTGGCAGATAAATTTAATCCAACAACAGACAGTTTATTAAATAGACCGATGTCGACGGCAGCACAAATGGAGCAGCCAGATATTGCCAGCCTAACCAAACAAACGCTTCATGATATTCCCAAAAACATGCCTGCAGCAAAAATGCAAATTCGGGATCTGAATTTTTATTATGGTGACTTTCAGGCGCTAAAAAATATCAATATCGATATTCCTGATAAAAAAGTCACTGCTTTCATTGGTCCTTCAGGTTGCGGCAAATCGACGCTGTTGCGTACCTTCAACCGTATGTACGATTTATATCCAGGCATGCGGGCAGAAGGCAATATTAACCTTGATGGTCAAAATATCTTGGGCAAAGACGTCGATGTGAATTTGCTACGCGCGCAAGTTGGGATGGTCTTTCAGAAGCCAACACCGTTCCCGATGTCAATCTATGACAATGTCGCCTTTGGGGTACGCCTTTATGAAAAGTTAAGCAAGGCTGAGCTGGACAATCGGGTAGAGTGGGCACTTAAAAAGTCCGCACTATGGCCAGAAGTGAAAGACAAATTAAAAGCGTCAGGGCTTTCGTTATCAGGCGGACAGCAGCAACGCTTGTGTATTGCGCGTAGCGTCGCGACCAAGCCTGAAGTGTTATTGCTTGATGAGCCGACATCAGCGCTTGACCCTATCTCGACCGGCGCGATTGAAGATTTGATTGAAGATTTAAAACAGGATTACACCATTGCCATTGTTACGCATAACATGCAACAGGCTGCACGGGTGTCAGATTACACCGTCTATATGTACTTAGGCGATATGATTGAGATGGGCGAGACCGACCAGATATTTACCAAGCCTGCCCAAACCGCCACAGAAGACTATATTACGGGTCGTTATGGCTAACATCGCGGTCTGAGCAAGGACGACGTGCTCGATACGTTCAATAAGATATCGTGAGCCAATCTGTTCGACTCAACAGCCACACCGCGCTACCAAAATATGGATTTTAGGGAATACCTCTTATGCAAAGCGATAAGCATATCTCCAAAAGTTTTGACCAAGATCTTGATGAAGCTATCCGTCTATTTCTATACATGGGTGATAGCGCGGCCAACCAAGTGGCGAAAGCGATCCATGCGCTTATCGATAAAAATGAGACACTGGCGCAAGAGGTGATTGATATGGACTTTGATATCAATCGAATGGAAGTCGAGTTGGATGAACACATCTTGCTATTGGTCGCCAAACGTCAGCCTGCCGCCAGCGATTTACGCTTGGTCATGTCCATCAGTAAAGGCGTGGTTGATTTAGAACGCATCGGTGATGAAGCCGTCAAAATTGCTCAGATGGCCAAAAAAATTGCGGCACAAGGTAAACTGTCATACGGTTATGCGGAAGTGCAACACCTCAGCAATCAGGTTCGTTTGATGCTGCACAATGCGCTAGAGGCATTTAGCCAATCGAATGCTGAGCAAGCGTTTGAGGTCATGCGTAACGATAGCATAGTCAATGATGAGTATCAGTCAGCCATCCGTGCTTTGATGACCTATATTATGGAAGATTCACGGCACGTCTCAAAAGTCATCAATATTATGTGGGTATTGCGCGCGCTTGAGCGGGTGGGCGATCATGCACAAAATATTGCAGAACTGGTGATTAACTATATTAGTGGGCAAGATGTGCGTCATTCCGACTATGCGCTGGTCGAAAAAGCGGTGCAAGAAGCCAATGACCGTATGGCGGCGCGCCAAGTCAGTACCCTGTCTGCCACTAAACCTGCCATCAAGTCAGCCACGGATGTTGTAGACTCAAACGGTGATGAGGGCTAAAAAAACAGTTCATCGTTAATTTTACATCCAAAAAAACGCGCTATATTAAATAGCGCATTTTTTATATTGTGGCAATAATAAAAACAATTAGCTCTCTGGCGTCCAACCTTGTGCACGCTCATAATCTTCATTATCTAAAAATTTATCTCGTTGTTCGGTGAGGAATTTTTTGGCAGCAGGATCTAACATGCTTAGATGGTTTTCGTTAATCAGCATCGTTTGCTGTTCAAGCCATTCTTTCCATGCTTTTTCAGAGACCGTTTCTTGTAGCTCCTGACCTTTTTTATTAGGAAAAGGGGGGTGCGGCATTTTGGGCAATTCTTGCTGATATTTACGGCAAAATACCGTATTGGCTTGCGGATTAAAAGTCTCAGTCATAAGGCGTTCCTTATTATGGTTTGGTTATGATAAAAATATGTTATTGAATCACTCATGAGAATAGTTATACCAAACCCAAAAAGTAAGATTAGCTGTGTCAAACTCGCTTAGCCTACAAGGCGTAGTACTTTGACTCGTTTTCCTTGCTACTCTAATTTCTGTGAATGGTATTAGTTAGCACTTATTCAGCATAAGTGACTTAAATATTATTAGCTGAATTTACTTTACCTCATCATGGTATCAAAAACACCCGCAGCAGGGGCGGGTGTTTTTTATGGTAGAAGCTGTCAGGTCAACAATGCGCTTTTACGCAAATACCTCTAAACGGCTACGACCGCGAGCAACGGCTTGCTTAACTTGATTTGGCGCTGTACCACCTAAGTGGTCACGGGCTGCTAATGAGCCTTCTAACGTTAAATATTCAAAGACATCATCACCGATTGCATCGCTAAATTGCTGTAGCTGCGCCAATGACAAATCGCTCAAATCAACACCTTCTTTGATACCCAAAGCAACCGCATTACCCACCACTTCATGAGCATCACGGAACGCCACGCCTTGGCGTACCAAATAATCTGCAAGGTCAGTCGCAGTCGCATAGCCTTTCATCGTAGCGGCGCGCATGTTTTCTTTATTTGGAGTGATATTCGGTAGCATATCAGCAAAAGCCAATAAACAGCCGGTAAGCGTATCGACGCAATCAAACAACGGCTCTTTGTCTTCTTGGTTGTCTTTATTATAAGCAAGAGGCTGGCTTTTCATCAGGCTAAGGAGTGTCATCAATTGGCCAAAAACACGTGCTGCTTTACCGCGAACCAACTCTGGCACATCAGGATTCTTCTTTTGCGGCATGATGGATGAGCCAGTACAGAAGCGATCAGGGATTTGCACAAAGTTAAACTGCGCTGACATCCATAGGATAATCTCTTCGCTCATCCGTGACATATGCATCATAAGGATAGACGCGGCTGAGGTGAACTCAATCGCAAAGTCACGATCTGAGACGGCATCAAGCGAGTTTTGGCAAATACCTTCGAAACCCAGTAATTCAGCAGTAATGGTACGATCGATGGGGAATGTCGTGCCAGCAAGGGCAGCACTACCAAGCGGCATTTGATTAATACGGCGGCGCGCATCGACCAGACGTTCGGTATCGCGATATAACATCTCAAACCACGCCATGACGTGATGACCAAAGCTCACTGGCTGCGCCGTTTGTAAATGCGTAAAGCCGGGCATAATAGTGTCAGTATGCTGCTCAGCCAAATCAAGCAAACCACTTTGCAAGCGTACTAATAAGGCAATGATATTATCTGTCTCTTCGCGTAGCCAAAGACGAATATCAGTGGCAACCTGATCGTTACGGCTACGACCCGTATGCAGTTTCTTACCAACAGCGCCGATGATGTCAGTCAAGCGCGACTCAACATTCATGTGCACGTCTTCTAGCGCGATTGACCAGTTAAACTCGCCAGCCTCAATCTCGCGCAGTACCTGATGCAGACCATCAATAATGGTGGCTACTTCGTCAGCGGTCAAAATGTCACATTCTTTAAGCATGGTCGCGTGGGCGATTGAGCCTTGAATATCGTGACGCGCAAAGCGTTGGTCAAAGCCAACAGAGGCGGTGAAGGCAGCGACAAAGCTGTCCGTCGCTTCACTGAAGCGTCCGCCCCACATCTGCTGGCCTTGGCTGTTTGAAGGACTGCTTACAGGGTTGTTTTGTGCAGCGTTATTTGTTATCGGAGCATCTGTGCTAGAATCAGAGACAGATGGGTTTACATTTGATTCGGGACTACTAGGTTTTGAAGAATTGGCGTTCATATCGGTACAAGACAAGTCAGCAGAATAAGAGCTCAAGTATAGCAAAGGATGAGGTTGCCTTACTAGCGGAGCGCTTAGAGTTTTTTATTCCCAAGCTCATGGAAGTCATGAAGCCTTGGCAGTGGTTCATTTATATCTTTTTTTGGTCACTATTTGTCACGGTAATAAATCGCTATGATATTGCTACGTGGTCAGATTTTTTGATTCAGCTGTTTAGCAGAGTCCTGCAAAACACCTTGAGTATTATTCCTTCCTTATACCTCATTGATTATTTGCGCCCCATTTTTAAGGGCATGAGCATACCTAAAGCCAGCATGTATGTGCTTGCCTTACTCATGGTGGCATCTACCATATCCATGATTTTAGTCATGCTGGTAATGATTAATGTTGGTTGGTTTGAATATGATCGTCAAACTTTTATTCTAAATATATTGTTTGATGCGATGATTAGTGGTGGCTTTACCTTAGTGTTCTTACTGTATTTTTTACGCCGTTATCGTGAGACGAATGCGCTCAAACAATCGTTTGAGCAGAAATTGAGTGCACAAAACGATGTGATCAAAGCACGAATTGCCCCGCATTTTTTCTTTAATACCATTAATACCCTTGTGTCACTGATAGAGTCCAATCCAGCAAGAGCTTCCGCTTTATTACAGCACGTTTCTGCCTTATTCCGTGCTAGTTTCAATGGGGCACGAGAGATTAGCTTTGAAGAAGAAATTGCTCTTTGTGAGCACTATCTAGCGATTGAGTCTAGCCGCTTAGCGGATAAGCTTGAAGTGAGTTGGCAATTGCCTGACGAAGATGTCATGTATGACATGGTGATTACCGCCTTGACCTTACAGAGCGTGCTAGAAAAAATGCTGCTGAATGTGGTGGAGATGACCACTGAAACCATTTATATCAATATTAGAGTCACTTGGCAGCAGCATCGGGTTGTGATTACGATTGGTGTCGCGCTGCCGAAAAAAACCATGATTATTAACCATGATTTACGTCAGCACATGAACTTTTATATTCAAGCGGAACGTTTACGGGCTTATTTCGGTCAAAGTGCGGATATTAAAAGTAGCGTTACCAGTAGTCGAATTATTACTGTCATCGACTATCCGCTGCAAGATGTTAGTTTATGACCGTTTTTTTTGGCTTAATTTTGTATTTTATTTCTCAAGAAATAGGTATGGCATACTTATTGCACCATATTTATAGCTAATGGGCTGTTTTACTTTATATTTAGCCATGATTCCCCATAAAAATTACTATCGATAAATGCATCGCAATAAAACTCAATGCACAAGGCTATTAACGTCAATATAGCCAGTTATTGTTTCATGAAATAATTAAAGGTTTTTATGCTAAGTGATTGGTAATGAGTGCTAATATGTTGGTAAGGCCATTGAAAAAAATACTAAGTTTATCCTGGGATTGGAGTTTGCATGCGTATCGTAGTTTGTGATGATGAGCCACTAGCACGTGAGCGTTTGGTTAGAATTGTACAGGAGTCAGGTCATCAAGTCTTTGCTCAAGCAACCACGGGTGCAGAAGCCATTATCGCTGTAAAAACTCAGCAGCCAGACATCATATTATTAGATATTCGTATGCCTGAGATGGATGGGGTGCGCTGTGCGCAAGAGCTTGCCAAGCTTGAGCATCCGCCAGCCATTATATTTGTCACCGCTTATGATCATTATGCCATTGCCGCGCTAAAAGCCAATGCGATTGGTTATTTATTAAAGCCTGCCAATAAAGATGAGTTACTAGAAGCACTAGATAAAGCGAAAAATTTGAACGCGGCGCAGTTAAATGAGATTCGTAAACTTGAAGACCCAACAGCGCGGCCAGTACGTGAGCATATCGCTGCTCGTACTCACCGAGGCGTTGAGCTCATCAAGCTCAAAGATATCTATTATTTTACCGCCGATCAAAAGTACGTCAAAGTCCGTCACAAAGATGGCATTGTCCTGATTGATGAGACGCTAAAAGAGCTTGAACAAGAATTTGAGGATCGGCTGTTTCGGGTGCACCGTAATGCCATCATCAACCTCAGCTTTTTGGACTTTTTAGAAACGTTGGATGCAGGACAATATCAAATACGCTTTAAAGGCATTGATGAGACACTCGCGGTTAGCCGCCGTCACTTACCTGCATTACGTGACAAGATTCAAAGCATGTAAACGGCTGTTTCCATTGTGAAATGACAGCAAAACAACCGTGAAATAATCACCCCATATCATCAAACCCTTATTTATGCTTAAATAGGGGTATTTTTTTGCGTCAGCATGGACTATATATGGTTTATATCGCCCATTTTTTGTGGAAAATTTGCAGTATGGTCTAATACTGACATGCATAGTACTGACGTGAATAGTATCGAATTTATTGAGGCCCTTTATGAGCAATCCGCAGCAAACTGCTTTGACTACCTTGAATATCGCCACGCGCCAGAGCCCTTTAGCACTATGGCAAGCTGAGCATATCCGTGCTCGTCTACTAGATTTGTATCCTGAATTGACGATTAACTTGCTAAAAATTGTCACTAAGGGTGACAAGATTTTGGACACACCTTTGGCTAAAATTGGTGGTAAAGGTTTGTTTGTCAAAGAGCTTGAGCAAGCACTATATGACAAACAAGCGGACATCGCGGTACATTCATTAAAAGACGTACCGATGCAGCTTCCAGAAGGCTTGATGCTGGGCGTCTATTGCAAACGCGCCTCACCGACTGATGCTTTTGTGTCTAACACCTATAATAGTATTGATGAATTGCCGCAAGGGGCAGTCGTTGGCACGTCAAGTTTGCGTCGTCAGTGTCAGCTTAAAGCCTATCGCCCAGACCTACAAATCAAAACCTTACGCGGTAACGTCGGTACACGTTTGGGCAAGCTAGATGCTGGCGAGTATGATGCGATTATTTTAGCGACCAGTGGTTTGCAGCGTATCGAGCTGGATGAGCGCATACGCGGCGAGCTTGATATCAATGCCTGCCTGCCTGCGGTTGGTCAAGGCGCCTTAGCGATCGAATGCCGTGAAGGTGATGATGAGGTGTTAAAATTACTGGCACCACTGAATGATCATAAAGCTCGTATCCGTCTCATTGCTGAGCGCGCGCTGAACCGTCACTTAGAGGGTGGCTGCCAAGTGCCCATTGCTGCTTATGCCGTTTTACAAATGGCGGATGAAACAAGCAGCAACAATGATGATAACGGTGACAATGGCAATAACGACAACGGCAATGTGTTATGGCTACGTGGCCGCGTCGGTCAAGTGGATGGCTGTGAGCTGCTAAAAGCAGAAAAACGCGTCACGTTGATTGGCACACAAGCCGAGCAAGAAGTACAGGCTAATCAGCTTGGTATTGATGTTGCCAATATACTGCTTGCCGATGGCGCGGGTGATATCTTATCCGCGATTTATCATCCTGAATAACAGGCCAGTATTTTAATTATCTTAGTCATAGCCCCAGTATTATTGATGCTAGGGCTATCGTTAAGCCAATTCTATCAGTCTTTTGTCATGGTACGTCTATGTCATCAACATTAAATCACGCCCAGCTTATTGCTAACGGTCAATCAAATAATGAGTCATCACTTACGCAAGTAGTCATTAATACTCGCCCAGTAGAGCGTGCCGCTGCATTGACGGATTATCTACAAGCAGCAGGGCTGACGGTGGTAGAGATACCGATGTTGACGTTACAATCGCGCCCAACGACTGAGCAAGACATGACTCTGATGCGGCATTGGCTAGCAGGTGATTATAAAGCGCTTGTGATTGTTAGCCCAACGGCGGCCGCTTCAGGACTGGCTGTTTGGCAAGCGCTTGAAGATGAGCGTCAAGCTCAAAACCATGACAATGACAATGACAATAATGAGCGAAAAAACATAGCAATTAATGCTCTGCAAGCGCCGAGCTACTTGATTGCCGTGGGTGAAGCGACTGCGTCGGTGTTAAATAATGCCAAAATCGAGGCATCAAATTACCAAGTGCTTCAGCCGCATATTGCCAATAACGAAGGTATGCTAGCGATGCCTGAGATTGAGCGTTTGCAAGCAGGTGACAAGTTGCTCGTGTGGCGCGGATTGGGTGGTAGGCGACTATTGGTCGATACGTTGCTGGCACGCGGTGTGCATATCGATAGTATTGCTTGGTATGAGCGCATAATGCCGGTCGATGCGATGGCTCAATACGAGCAGTGGCTACAAGGGTTTTTAGCTCGCAATGGTATGCAAGATACATCAGCTAGTCAGCCAAAGCCAATCGTTGTCGTCAGTAGCGGTACAGCCTTTGAGCATTGGGAAAGCATCGTTCGGGCTGTAGCAGAAAAGGCATTAAATCAAGAAACAGCCAGAGAAAATCCCGCTATTTTGCCCTATGAATTGTCAGACTTTTCTTATGTGGTGTTGGGTGAGCGTTTAGCCAATATGGTCGCTGATCAGCAGTTAAGCTATTGGCGTGTGGAAGATTTGGCGCCAGAAACCATTCTTGCTGCTATCCATGCTAAAGCCTGTTAAATGTATAAATGTACCAACCGATGATCTGTCCTTATCTATTATGTTTCACTTTTTATTTATTTGCTTTAAACCTGTTTTAGCCAAAATAACGGTGCTGCCTTATGTCAATCAATTCTGAATCGTTATCTCAGGAACCTTCTGCTACTCAGCAGCGCCGACAAGCAAATGTGTTTTTGTTGCGCCTGCAGTGGCTGGTTATCTTGTTGCTTATCGCCGCCCTATTGTGGCTCTACATCAGCCAACAGCGTTTCCAACATAGTGTTAATGAGCGTTTGCAAAGCAACGAGCAAGTCGTCAGCCGTCTGAATGAGATGGATGACCGTCTATTTTCGATGAGTCAGCAGACGCTGCCAGAGCCTCGATCTGCCGCCAGTAGCCAAGCGCAAAACCAGTTAGATTTATTGCGTATTCAGATACAAGCCGCTGATAGATTATTGGCAGACAATAACGACAGTGCGGCGATTGATTTGTTGCGTGGTCTACATTGGCAGCTTTCGCAAAGCGGCAATGAGATTGCTCCAGCGCTAACGGTTGTGATCAAACAAAGCTTGATGAAAGACATCGAACGTTTGCAGGCAAGCAGCTCACAGCCTAGTCCTTGGCAGCTGCAAAACCTCGCCATCCAAAATATTCAAGAGTTTTTGCACAGCTATGAGCGTGTGAGTAGCGAGGCGACACCGCACAATAGCACCGATAGTAATATGAGCCTCTCGCGCAAACAACTGACCATTCACGAAGTGATTATGACCTTAAATCTGGCCAGTCAAGCCAGTAATATGCGCGAACAAGAGCAGCTGGTTGGTTATCTGCGTCAAGCACGAAATCAACTACAAACCTTGGTGCCGAAGTCTGCTATTCCGCAACAGTCAGCGCCAAAGGCAGCCGTGACTAATACTGAAAACGCCTCTAATGCTACGTCCGTAGGCAAAAAACAAACCTCTACCGACAAGAACCTACCAACCAAATCCGCTCCGACAAATATCGCAGAAGTTATAGATTGGTTAGATAAATTGATTGCCAATGCACCGAAACCAACGCCATTGTTGACCACTCAGATTTTGGATAAATCTCAGCGTTAGTGGTTCAGTGGATGTTGATTGATAGATTTATGAATATAAAAATAAGAGAAGTGACATTATGGACAGTTTGAATCAAGCAGCACATGCAGCCTCCAATATCGCAGATAATCATCCTGACGAATTGTCTCATTACCCCATTATTCATCACCAGCCCATTCACTGGGGCGAAATGGATGCGTTTAACCATTTAAATAATGTGATTTATTACCGTTACGCTGAATCAGCACGAATTGGCTATTTGCAGGCGCTAGGTATGTTTGATGGTAATATGGTGACGGTATTGGCACAATCAAGCTGCCAGTATTTACGCCCAGTGACTTATCCTGATACTTTGCTATTAGGAGTGCGCTGTCAGCGCTTGGGTAATACGAGTATCGTGATGGAATATAGCTACTATAGCATCGCGCAAGCAGCCATCGTCGCGACGGCTGAGGCAGTCGTGGTACGTCTCGATAGTGAGGGAAAGCGTAAGTTAGCTTGGACAGAGGAAGAGCGCGCTCGGCTATTGGCATTAGAAGCAAAAGTTGGTCATATACCGAAGCTTTAGCACTGAATATTAAATAAATGAAAAAAAGGGCACGCTAACGTTACGTTAGCGTGCCCTTTTGCTATTTGACTGATATCGAATCAGCGAGCCAAACAGTCAAATATTAATCTTGCTTTGGCGCATGTACGAAATCGATGACGTTCAAGTCAAAGCCTGATAATGCGTAAAACTTCATGGGTGATGATAATAAACGCATATCACGAACGCCTAAATGACGCAAAATCTGTGCGCCAACACCAATGCTGCGATACGGCTGCTGAGTAATGGTCGATTGCGATTCATTGTCTGCCGCTTTGTCTAACGCCTCTCCTAAATCTATTGGCTGGTTGCTACCAATCCAAACTAATACGCCGCGATCTGAATTACTGATTTCCTCCAGCGCTGAGCGTACGCTCCAGCCGCTACGACCCGTCATATCATTTTTGGCAGCAAACAAGTCGCGTAGTGGGTGAAAACCATGGACACGGACGGTGCTGACGCCTTCGCTCACATCGCCTTTTACCAAAGCCAAATGCGTTTCATCAGCGCCAAATTCGCGGAAGCGATGTAGCGTAAAGGTACCGTATTCCGTTTCAAAAGGACGCGACTCAATTTCTTCTACCGTTTGCTCGTTCGCGATGCGGTAGTTGATGAGGTCAGCAATTGTACCCATCTTGATGCCATGCTCTTCGGCAAATATCTCAAGGTCATCACGGCGCGCCATCGTACCATCAGCATTAATGATTTCGACAATCACTGCTGCGGGCTCAAGCCCTGCTAGGCGTGCTAAATCACAACCAGCTTCTGTATGTCCAGCGCGGTGCAAGACGCCACCATTTTGAGCCATGATTGGGAAGATATGTCCAGGCTGGACGATGTCTTCAGGTTTTGCCGAAGAAGAAACCGCTGCTTGAATCGTACGTGCACGGTCAGCAGCAGAGATACCCGTTGTAACGCCTTCAGCGGCTTCGATAGAAACCGTAAAGTTGGTACTAAATTTTGCCTCGTTACGATCAGACATCAGCGGCAATGCCAACTGTTGGCAGCGTGCTTGTGACAAGGTCAAGCAGACCAAACCACGTGCATGAGTAATCATAAAGTTAATATCTTCAGGGCGCACATGGGTCGCTGCCATAATGATATCACCTTCATTTTCACGGTCTTCATCATCCATTAAGATGACCATCTTGCCAGCACGGATGTCTTCGATAATCTCAGGAATCGTATTTAAACTCATAGTAAGTCTCAATATTTTATTATTTATAGATAGGTGTGATGTGGAATATAAAGCATTCTCTGTCTATTGTAGCAGTAGATGCTACAGGGCGCTGTTGCGGTTAGGCAAAGTGCATTGGATCAAATTGATCCACCGTAGACATTATGGAATCATTGCTTATATATCAATATGAGGACATTTTAACGCTTTTCAGCCCACTGTGCTGATTCATCTCGAAACTATATGGGCCAGACTGTCAAATATAGTGATAAGTATTACGAATGGTCACGACGATTCACGTATTCAATGACATAGTAAGCAAAGGGATAATCGCCCATGTGAGCCATCAGTCATTACTGGCTGCTTGGCTTTTTAGCCAATCCATAAACTGTTTACTGTGTTGCTCGCGCTGGTTGTCGGCAAATTCATAAAAGCTGCTACCAACTAAATTGTCTGGCAAATAGCTTTGTGGATAATAGTGATTGGGATAATCGTGTGGATAGGCGTAACCTTGGCCATAGCCTTGATTGCGCATCAGTTTGGTCACGCCATTACGTAGGTGTAGCGGCACAGGAGAGGCATCTTTTTCTGCCAACGCCATCGCAGTATTGATGGCTTTATAAGTGCTGTTACTTTTGGCACTGGTCGCCAGATAAACCACTACTTGCCCCAAGATAATACGCGCTTCTGGCATACCAATTGATTGCACACTACGCAATGCTGCATCGGCAAGCAGTAAAGCATTAGGGTTGGCATTACCAATATCTTCACTGGCCAAGATGACCAAACGCCGCGCGATAAAATCAGCAGGCTCACCGCCCACGAGCATCCGCGCCATCCAATAAAGCGCGGCATCAGGGTCTGAGCCACGTACGGACTTTATCATCGCCGAGATAATATCATAATGCTGCTCGCCATCTTTGTCATAGCGAACTAGAGCTGTTTGGGCGACACGAGCGACCAATTCATCGTTAATGACGAGCGGTGATTGCTTAGTGTCCGCCGTTTGAATAGCAAGCTCTAATAAATTTAGCGCCTTTCTAGCATCGCCGTGCGCCAGTTGGCTGATAGTGTCCTGTGCTTGTAAATCAACCGTCAAATTCTTTAGCACTGAATCTTCTGAAATTGCCCTTTGCAATACCGCACTGATTTGCTCAGGCGTCAGTGGCTCTAAACGATACACTTGGCAACGTGATAGCAGCGCATTATTGACACTAAAGGAGGGGTTTTCAGTTGTCGCACCAATCAAGGTAATATCACCAGATTCGACCGCGCCCAGTAAGGCATCCTGCTGAGCCTTGTTAAAGCGGTGTATCTCATCGATAAAAACCACTGGCGATTCAAATGCTAATGAGTCCTTATTTTCTAACACTTCTCGCAGCTGTTTGACCCCAGTATTCAAGGCAGACAAGGCATGAAAAGGTCTGCCAACAGCATCAGCCAACAGCATGGCAATAGTCGTTTTGCCGATGCCAGCTTCACCATGCAAAATAATCGATGGCAGATGTCCTTGTTCGACCAAACGCCGCAAGGGCGCACCTGCTGCCAGTAGATGTTCTTGACCAATGATTGCATCAAGTGTCGTTGGGCGCATACGCTGGGCAAGGGGTGTGTCGGCATGAAAATTAGGCGGCATAGAAATCTCTATTATCAATTTAAACAGCTATCAATTAGTTCATAACGACAGTGATTAATGGGTTTTTATTGCTGCATCTAAATGACTACATCCTAGATTACATTCATCATTGCTATGGAAAAAGATCATATCTGTCTGTTTGGCATGATTTTCGCACTAATGAATATTAGACATGAGTAGTAAAAGTAGGCTAATTTATAAAGATGCTATTTGGTATGTGTCTTGGTATGTGTCATACACGATAGGCTAACGCAGATTTACGTTAATAAAAGTCAATCAAGTGTACAGCTTATGTCCCAAATACTTTGATTTTTATGCTTTTATCCCTATTAACGGTTCAATAGCATTGATAGATCGCAGATATCACGCGCGATTTACGACCTATCATTTGTGATCATCCATTCATTAGGCATAAGGTATTACTGTCATGATGTCTCCGCCGATATTACAGTGCTTGTTTGCTCGCTATTTACATCGCAGTGCCAAGCAGCAATCACGTTTGCTTACTACAGGTGAGATAGCGCTGGCGCGGTCAGTATTTGGCGACAGTATCAATCTCGATGAGGTTCAGCTCAAGACTGCTTGGTGGGTGTTGAAACATTATGCCGTTAGTCCTAATGGCAATATTTATTTTAACCGAGCAGATTGGATAATAGATTTTAGCGATGCTTCATTGAGTAAAAAAAGCTGGCTGATACATGAATTGACCCATGTATGGCAATTACAGCAAGGCTTAAAAGTGGTGCGCGGTGCACTTATTGATCGCCGTTATGATTATGTAATCAAGACAGGCAAATCCTTCTTTAACTACGGTATCGAACAGCAGGCGCGTATGGTTCAGGATTATTTTATTCGTCGTCAGCGTGGACAAGACTGTCAAGCATTAGAAACTTGTATTCCATTTTTAATCGTAAAGTCTGACGACAATATGAAGTGATATCCATTGGCAATGGATTGCCATGACGACTTTGGTTTTTATTATTTTGCCTTAACAAGGACACGTACCCTTATGTTTAAATTTTTGCCAAAAAAGCCTAATTATAAAATGAATAAAGGTGTGGTTGATGATTCTATCAATCAAAAAAACACCCTTTTACAGCACTCGTCAACCTTGCTTGCGGCAACACTCAGCGGCGTATTGCTGTTAAGTGGCTGTCAGCAGCAAGCAGAGACTCAACCTGCGCCAGAAGACAGTCAGAGCGTTGAAAAAACGAGCACTGAAGACAGTCAGCCTATGCGCCCAAGTGATTCTGCTGCTACCCGTATAAAGCAGTTTCAGCCTATCTATGTCGCGCAAGCACAAAGGCTACAGCGTCGTTTACAAGCAGAGTATGAATCCTTACAAGCCGCTGATAGCTTAGATAGTGAGGATTCATTGATGCTGAATGATGATACTGCTGCTAGCGATACTAATACTAATAACGTGATGAAGAATAACAGCGATACAACTGATAGCAGCTCACTATCTGCTGACACCACAGATGATGAAGTGGATATCCCCGCTGAGGCTGATATCAATACCAGTACGGAAGTTGGCGAGCGTGATTTAACGGTGTTAAAGCGCATTAGCCTTGAGCCGCGTAAGCCTATCATGCTAACAGAAGATCAAATCATCGAAAGCTACCAGCAAGCGATGGAAGCGCTTTATCAGCCTGTGACGACCCCTCTTAGCGCAGAAGATGTTGATACATTAATTAATATCGCGACATTGGCTCCGCAATTATTTGAGCATGCAGAAATTGCCGGTAGGCTCAGTGCCAAGAGCCCAGCATTAGCGCGTTTGATTATTCAGCATCAGGTTTGGGAGCAGATAGAAGCTCAGCAAGTGATTGATATGCAGCAGATGAAACTGAATCAACAAAAAGAATTTGAGACGCTTATGACTAAGTTTAATGACACCATTAAAGGTTATGATGAGCAAATTGCCAAATATGAGCAGACACTAAAAGAATTCCAGTAGCCGTAATTTTGTCACTCAATCAGTTATTCATTCAGTAACGGATAGGGTTTTTAGAAAATGTAATGTGGCTAACCGTATCAAATGAGACAGTAAGAACTATAAAACATGAGCCATAAAAAAAGAACCATAAAAAATCCCGCACGATGGCGGGATTTTTTATAGTTCTAAAAACTAAAATATAAGTGACTATTTACGGTCTTCAACTTTAACGAAGTCGCGATGCGTTTCACCAGTGTATAACTGACGTGGACGACCGATTTTGAACGGTGTGCTGTGCATCTCTAACCAATGGCTGATCCAACCAGAAGTACGAGCCAATGAGAAGATTACGGTAAACATTGACGTTGGGATACCGATGGCTTTAAGGATAATACCCGAGTAAAAATCAACGTTTGGATACAAGTTACGCTCAACGAAGAACGGGTCTTCTAAAGCGATTTTCTCAAGTGCCATGGCAAGCTCAAGCTTAGGATCATTGATGCCCAATGCGCCTAATACTTCGTCACAAGTTTCTTTCATCACTTGTGCGCGTGGATCAAAGTTTTTATAAACGCGATGACCAAAGCCCATGAGTTTCACTTCACGGCTCTTCACTTTTTCCATGAATTCAGGCACATTTTCAACTGAACCGATCTCATCTAACATCTCAAGCACGGCTTCGTTCGCGCCGCCATGTGATGGTCCCCAAAGGGCGGCGATACCAGCAGCGATACACGCATAAGGGTTGGCGCCAGTAGAACCAGCTAGACGTACCGTAGACGTTGATGCGTTTTGCTCGTGGTCAGCATGCAAAGTAAAGATTTTGTCCATGGCACGAGTGATGACGTCATTGGTTTTATAATCAACATCAGCAGGCGTGGCAAACATCATGTATAAGAAGTTTTCAGCATAGCTAAAGTCATTGCGTGGATACATGAACGGTTCGCCTTGCGAGTATTTATAACTCATCGCAGCAAGCGTTGGCATTTTAGCGATTAGACGGATAGCCGTGATTTCACGATGCTCTTCGTTACTGACATCTAATGCTTCATGATAAAACGCGGATAAAGCACCAACGACACCAACCATAATGGCCATTGGATGCGCGTCACGGCGGAAGCCTTCAAAGAACTTGCGCAATTGATCATGAACACCCGTATGCTTACGGATTTTTTCAAAGAAATCTGCTTTTTGCTCAGCGTTCGGCAAATCGCCATGAATCAAGGCATAAGCCACTTCTAAATATTCAGCATTGTTTGCCAATTGATCGATAGGGTAGCCGCGGTGTAGTAGCTCACCCTTACCACCATCAATATAAGTAATCTTTGATTCAACAGGGGCGGTTACTTTAAAACCAGGGTCATAAGACCAAAATCCTGATTCTTGTAGAGCAGCAATATCTAGAACTGGACGCCCTAAAGTACCTTCGATAATAGGAAACTCGTATTCTTTACCATTGACGGTTAGTTTGGCATTAGTGTCAGCCATAAATTGCTCTCCATTGGTTTTAGCTTGTTAGAATAAAATTACGACAGACGCATACCCTCGGTCTATCGTTAGTCAAATCATAAAAATGCATTTAACTCATTTAATACGCAGGGTATATTAGCAGTAATTACTTATGATTTGAAAAGACTTTTACCATCAATAGCACCAATTGGCACGGTTTAGTCGTGTTTATTCACTGTAATTTTTGTATCAAAATATGTCTGATTGGTTATTTTGCTTAGAAAGCTTGTTTTTATGACAGTAAGTACAGCTACATTATCCGCATAATTTTTAAAGAATTTTACGATAATAATGTAGCAGGTTTTATTAATATTCGGGTTAAAAACAGACAGAGTATGCGTAGTAGACGAATTGAGTTTGGCGTAAATTTCCTCAAAATTGAGCAATTTTGGCAAATACGTATGACCGCTGTCTATTTATTTGTTAACCCAGCGTTTGCCTTTTACTACTTAGGGGATAAATTTGTAATTATCGCCCAGTCATTTTATAATTGTAGGAACTTAACTGGCACTCGCTTTGTGCGAATTGATAAGTGGTCATGATGTAGTGTCGTTTTTCTATTCATACTCGGTTATGGCTGAGTAGCACAAGAGCAACGACGCACTAGCGTTTTGATAGACAATATCTGTAATCCAGGGTTTGAATGCTTTTGTTAACTGTTCTATTTTTAAGTCATTAGTAAAAGGGCTGTATTGATATCGATGACGGAGTAGCGTTGTTTTTATTGATATGACCAGTAAAAATAGACTAGTTAATCGATCTTACTCATGTTTATTTTCTTTGTTGTATAATAGACGGGTTGTTTTATAGACCTGTCGATTTGACGAGCGATATTAAACAGTTTATCAATACCTTGTACCCCACGATCCTTTCTTCATATTTAGCGCAAACTAAACGAAGTCAGCTAGCTCTTCCTTACTTTATTCGTCTCGTGTGTTGCTCAATGCTTAATCGACATCAGTGATATCAAGCGTTGATAGCAGATACAGGAGTATAACCGCAAAAAGGATGCCCGCTGTGAAAAGCAACCGACCTATTGATCTGCCTTTAAGCCAAGTGATTAGCGTTAATCGCTCACCGATTGCGATCGCCTCTATCTTGCATCGTATCTCTGGCATTATTTTATTTTTATTGATTCCTGTCATGCTGTGGTTACTACAGAACTCATTGGCTTCGGCTGAGAGCTTTGCAACCGTATTTGACAATGTACTTGTGCGCTTCTTAGCATGGATATTTGTTGCTGCGATTGCTTATCACTTTGTGATGGGCATTAAGCACTTATTCGCTGATATGGGCATGAACGAAGAGCTAAAATCTGGCCGCACCGCGTCTATGGTTAGTTTTGTGATTGCAGCGATTCTAATTGTCGCGTCATTTGTATGGGTGATGTTCTAATGATAAAAAATGATTCAGGAATCAAAAGTGCGACTGGTCTGACAGGTTCAGGCTCACGCGATTGGATTATCCAGCGTATTAGCGCTGTCGTTTTAGCCGTTTATAGTGTGGTATTGCTGGGCTTCTTTTTGACGCACGGCGATGTTACTTATCTTGAATGGTCATCATTTATGACCAGTTTACCTATGCGTCTATTTAGCTTGGTGGCGGTACTTGCCCTAGCTGGTCATGCTTGGGTTGGTATGTGGACGGTTTTCACTGACTATATTACCACGGGCAAATTGGGCTCAAGCGCAGCAGGTCTACGCTTAGTGCTACAGTCATTGATGATTATCGCTATTTTAGTGTTTCTATTTTGGGGTATTATGATTTTTTGGGGTACTGGTTTCGGTGTGGTTGCTGTTTAACGATAGCCAATCCCCTATAATCTGGATACGGTGTCAGACTCGCCTAGTCTACTATTTGTAGTTCTGGTGACATGCCCTCCTTGTATCCATATTATATTGAACAGACTATGTATTGATAATATTTATTTATCTGCAACTTGATTTATCTATAAACAATAACGGACGTGACTAGCAAATATCAAAGTCATCCGTTAGTAGCCAAAAATAGTCATAGCCAATCATAGCGTTGGACATCATTGACTTAGTCAGTCACTTATATAATAGGTGCGCTATGGTTTAGTCAGTGAGCGAACCCAATATAACGATAGATATGCAAATTAGGTGGTTAAAGGTTGTGAGCGTCATCTACTTTTATAATTGCAAATAGTGGCAAGACAATAAAGTGTTTTGTCCAGCAATAGGATGATTTTGAGACAGCCTTTTTATTTACTTCTAAGCATTAATAGGCATTAGGAAAACCGTAATGGCAACTAGACAAGATAATACCATTAGTAATATTAAGACGCTAAACTACGATGCAGTCATCGTTGGTGGCGGTGGCTCAGGTATGCGTGCTTCACTACATTTGGCAGAAGCGGGCATGAAAGTTGCCGTTTTGACCAAAGTATTCCCAACCCGTTCGCACACGGTTGCGGCTCAGGGCGGTATCGGCGCAAGTTTGGGCAACATGAGCAACGATAACTGGCATTTTCACTTTTATGACACCGTTAAAGGGTCAGATTGGTTGGGTGACCAAGACGCGATTGAATACATGTGCCGTGAAGCGCCAAAGGTCGTTTATGAGCTTGAGCACATGGGCATGCCGTTTGACCGTAACGAAGACGGCACGATTTATCAGCGCCCATTCGGTGGTCATACCTCAAACTATGGCGAAAAAGCCGTACAACGTGCATGTGCTGCAGCTGACCGTACGGGTCACGCGCTATTACATACGTTATATCAGAAGAATTTGCAGCAAGGCACTGAGTTCTTTATCGAGTGGATTGCGCTTGATTTGATCAAAGACGAAGCGGGTAATATCAACGGTGTTATCGCGCTTGAGCAAGAGACAGGTACGGTTGCTGTATTCCAATCACCAATTACTGTCCTAGCGACAGGTGGTGCAGGTCGTATCTTCGCCGCTTCTACTAACGCTTATATCAATACTGGTGACGGTATTGGCATGGCCGTTCGTGCTGGTATTCCATTACAAGATATGGAGTTTTGGCAGTTCCACCCAACAGGTGTCCACGGTGCAGGCGTACTGTTAACTGAAGGTTGCCGCGGTGAAGGCGCTATCTTACGTAACAAAGATGGCGAAGCGTTCATGGAGCGCTATGCGCCAACCGTGAAAGATTTGGCACCACGTGATTTGGTTTCTCGTTCTATGGATCAAGAGATCAAAGAAGGTCGCGGCTGTGGTCCAAACGCTGACCATATCGTAATGGATATGACCCATTTGGGTGTAGAAACCATCATGAAGCGTTTGCCATCGGTATTTGAGATTGGTAAAAACTTCGCTAACGTTGATATCACCAAAGAGCCAATTCCCGTTATTCCAACCATTCACTATATGATGGGCGGTATTCCAACCACTATCCACGGTCAAGTAATCACGCCTGATCTAGAAGCAGGTACGGATGAAGACGGTCTATATGCAAAAGGCAACGTGGTTAAAGGTCTTTATGCTATCGGCGAATGTGCTTGTGTCAGTGTTCATGGTGCCAACCGTTTAGGTACGAATTCACTACTTGATCTATTGGTATTTGGTCGTGCTGCTGGTAAGCATATCGTTGATGAATTCCATCATGCCGATCATAACTATAAGCCTCTAGATCCACGCGTGCTAGATTATACGGTCGGTCGTTTAGACAAGCTGCAACAGTCGACTGAAGGCTACAATGCCCAAGACGTGGCTGACGAGATTCGTGCAACCATGCAAGCGCATGCGAGTGTGTTCCGTACGCAAGCGATGATGGACGAAGGCGTTGAGAAGATTTTAGCGCTTGGTGACAAGATTGAAAAAATCCATTTGGCTGATAAATCACAAGTATTTAACACAGCGCGCATTGAAGCATTCGAAGTGGCTAACTTGTATGAAGTGGCCAAAGCGACGATGGTATCAGCGGCAATGCGTCACGAAAGCCGCGGTGCTCATAGTGTGTCTGACTATGACCGTCCAGAAGATGATGATTACGCACCAAATGGCCGTAATGACCACGAGTGGATGAAGCATACCTTATGGTATTCTGAAGGTAATCGCATCATTTATAAGCCAGTTCGTAAAGTACCACTAACGGTTGATTATATCGAACCGAAAGTTCGCGTCTATTAATTTTAGACTGCGCAATTTAGCGATACGAACAGCGTAAACGTTTTATTTTTTATTCATTTATTAAAAGGTGACCGCCAGCTACATGCTCATGCCAGCGTGACAATATGATTAGTTGATATTTGATAATTACTGTCAATATGGGCTAATCAATAGCGCTGATATGTTGCAACCTTTGTATGCCCGCCATCACCTACGTGTGGAGTTTAGCATTATGAGCCGAGGTACTCGCACCATCGAAATCTATCGCTACGATCCTGATCTGGACGCAGCGCCGCGCATGCAAACGTATACGATTGAGTTGCTAGACTCAGATCGTATGTTGCTTGACGTGTTATTACGCCTAAAAAAGGAAGACGAAACACTGACCTTCCGTCGCTCTTGCCGTGAAGGTATTTGTGGCTCTGATGGCATGAACATCAATGGCAAAAATGGTCTAGCGTGTCTCATTAACATGAACACTCTGCCAGAAAAAGTCACGGTTCGTCCATTACCAGGTCTACCTGTTGTTCGCGATTTGGTTGTTGATATGAACCAATTCTATGAGCAATATGAGAAAGTACATCCGTACTTGATCAATGACCAGCCAGCGCCGCCAACTGAGCGTTTGCAGTCACCTGAACAACGCGAAAAGCTAAACGGTTTGTACGAATGTATTCTATGTGCATGCTGTTCAACCAGCTGCCCATCGTTCTGGTGGAACCCTGATAAATTCTTAGGTCCATCAGCACTACTGCATGCTTATCGCTTCGTGGCTGATAGCCGTGATGGTGATACGCAAGCACGTTTGGCGCGCTTAGATGATCCATTTAGCCTATTCCGTTGCCGCGGTATCATGAACTGTGTATCAGTATGTCCAAAAGGCTTGAACCCAACCAAAGCAATTGGTCATTTACGTAATATGCTCATTGACCAAGCAGGTTAATCGTTTATAATTGTCTGGTTTTTTTGCAGATAGCGTACGAAAAACACCACCTAATCATTAGGTGGTGTTTTTTATGAGCAATATATCTGAGATTATTTAATTTTTTCAGTGTCAGATAGGGCTTACAGAGACGATTATTCTACATAGTTAAAGGTAAGGCTTGGCTATCAATACGTTGGTTGTATGTAAGAAGGCATGATATATACGTCAGCAATCTATATAATTGGTGTTAGAAAAAAGTATTCAGCCAGAGATATTCACCACGTTAAATGTTAGAATAGCGCATTATTTTAATAATTAGTTGTTTTGACGAACCACTATTAGTCATTAATGTTTAACTTACTAATAAATAAGTATTCAAAACAAATAATAGACTGGAATAATGCATTCAAAATGATAGTAGATATTCATTACCTAAATAGTTAGTATTGAACAAACAAACTATGGCGCGAAACGCTGTCATGCTACTCTATACAGCAACGTATGTTTGCCATAAAAGTAATGATAGCTTGGGAATAACCAGACGTTCCAGCGAGGATAGCCAAATAATAGGCCAGCTGAAGGCGTCAATAATTCATCGATCGTTTATCTTTGATGAATTGGTTATGACTAACTTCAGTATATATAAATTAATGTTGTGAGACGAGTCAGATAACAAAACTGGACGTTCACAAATAATTATATTTTTAATATAGGTATTGTAATGGCACTTATTATCACTATTTAGCATCACTGTCTGTCATAAGCAAAAGCACAGACAAGCGTACCTTTCTTTTATAGTAATAAGTGTGGTTCATAAATCAGTACTGAACAGAATACGATTGAGTTTTTACAGCATTAAGTATTTAGATGTCTCACATACAACAGATTACACAATAATAAGCACGATTCCATTCATTTATCTATCAAATAGACGATTATTATGAATAGTATAACTAAAGAAGCCGCAAGCCTAGGACATACAGAACTGGCTGCTGACAACGCCAGCTATATAGAAGCTCTTTATGAGCAGTACCTAAACGACCCTGATAGCGTTGATACCGATTGGCAAACGTATTTTGAACAATACAAATCGCCAAACGATGCACAGCATAACGCTATTAAGGAACAGTTTTTGTTGCTTGCTCGCAACCAAACTGCCAACAAAGCCAGCACTCAAGCGTCTGATGCAAATGCAGGCTTAGCCGACTGTGCAAACCCTAAACAAATGGGTGTACAGCAGCTAATTTCAGCTTACCGTCGCCGTGGTCATCGCCGCGCCAAGCTTGATCCGTTAAATCTACATCCACGTGCAGAAGTGGAAGATTTGACCCTTGCTTATCATAATCTTTCAGAAGCTGATCTTGATACAGTATTTCCTACCAATGATTTAAATATCGGTAAAGACGAAGCGCCTTTACGTGAAATCATCGAAATTATGGAACGTGTTTACTGCCGTTACATTGGTACTGAATACATGCACGTTACCACCAGTACTGAAAAACGCTGGATGGAAAAGTATCTAGAAACCAACTTAGGTTACATCAAGTTTGATAAAGAAAAGCGCTTATCTATTCTTGAGCGCCTCACAGCAGCTGAAGGTCTAGAAAAATACTTAGCACGTAAATATACGGGCGTTAAGCGTTTCGGACTAGAGGGCGGCGAAAGCTTTATCCCTGCTATCAATGAAATCATCCAACGTGCAGGCGGTTATGGCACTAAAGAGATGGTCATTGGTATGGCTCACCGTGGACGCCTAAACCTACTGGTCAATATCTTAGGTAAAAACCCTGCGGACTTGTTTGACGAGTTTGATGGTAAAGTACAGCCAGAAAAAGGCTCAGGTGACGTTAAATACCATAATGGTTTTTCATCAAACGTGATGACGCCAGGCGGTGAAGCGCATTTGGCTTTAGCATTTAACCCATCACATCTTGAGATTGTCGCACCGGTATTGCAAGGCTCTGTACGTGCCCGTCAGGTGCGTCGCAACGATCAGCCACTTTTAGACAATAAAGGCGGTAATTCAGTATTGCCAATCGTTATTCATGGTGATGCTGCGTTTGCTGGTCAAGGCGTGGTTCAAGAAACGTTCCAAATGTCACAAACCCGTGCTTATACCACTGGTGGTACTGTACATATTGTGATCAATAACCAAGTCGGTTTCACGACCAGCCGTCAAGAAGACGTGCGTTCGACTGAGTACTGTACTGACGTTGCAAAAATGGTACATGCACCTATCCTACATGTGAACGGTGACGATCCTGAGTCGGTCGTATTTGCCGCGCAGTTAGCATTAGATTACCGTCATGAGTTTGATAAAGACATCATTATCGATCTGTTCTGCTATCGCCGTAATGGTCATAACGAAGCGGATGAGCCGTCAGCGACTCAGCCACTCATGTACGCAGTTATCAAGAAACTACCAACGACTCGTACGATTTATGCACAAAAACTCATCGAAGACGGTATTTTGAATGCTGAAGAAGAAAAGCAGTATGAAGATGACTATCGTGAGTCTTTAGACCGTGGTGACTATGTTGCAAACTCATTGGTTAATGAGCCTAACGAAGAATTGTTCGTCGATTGGAAACCTTATTTAGGTCACGATTTGGTGGATGATTGGGATACCAGTGTCGACATCGAGATTTTAAAAGGGTATGGACGTCGTATGGCGGAAATGCCAGAAGGCTATAAGTTACAACGCCAAGTACAAAAAGTGGTTGAGCAGCGCTTGGCCATGCAGACAGGCGAAGAGCCATTGAACTGGGGTGCAGCTGAAACGTTGGCATACGCATCACTAGTCGATAACGATAAAGTATTGGTACGTATTACTGGTGAAGATGTGGGTCGCGGTACTTTCTCACATCGTCATAGCGAAATCTATAATATCAATGATGGCAGTATGTATGTGCCATTGGCTCATATGAGTGACACTCAAGCCCGCTTTGCCACTTATAACTCATTGTTATCAGAAGAAGCGGTATTAGCCTTTGAATATGGTTATGCAACGACAGTACCAAATGCCTTGATCGTCTGGGAAGCGCAGTTTGGTGACTTCGTCAACGGCGCGCAGGTAGTGATTGACCAGTTTATCTCAAGTGGTGAGACCAAGTGGCAGCGCGTTTGTGGTCTAACTATGTTATTACCACACGGTTTCGAAGGTCAAGGTCCTGAGCATTCATCTGCTCGTCTTGAGCGTTTCTTACAGCTATGTGCTGAAGACAATATGCAAGTAATAACGCCAACGACACCTGCGCAGATCTATCATGCGCTACGTCGTCAAGCAGTTCGCCCAATTCGCAAGCCATTGATTGTCATGTCACCGAAGAGTTTACTACGTCATAAGCTAGCCACTTCAAATCTTGAAGAGCTGGCGAATGGTAAGTTTGAAACGGTACTGCCAGAGATGGACAACCAAAATGCAGACCAAGTCACTCGTATGGTGCTTTGTGGTGGTAAAGTTTATTACGATTTGCTTGAGCAGCGCCGCGCCTTAGGTCTAGATCATGTCGCTATTGTTCGTATTGAGCAGCTCTACCCATTACCAGAGCAGCGTTTGATGGCTGAGATTGAAAAATACAGCAACTTGGCTGAGATCGTTTGGACGCAAGAAGAGCCGCTGAACCAAGGCGCTTGGTATTATTTAGCACCACATATGTTCCGTATCGTCGTACCACACCCAACCAAGGCGAAAGTCATGGAGCCAGTGGCGCGTCCTGCGAGTGCAGCACCTGCCACAGGGTCACCGAAACTGCATGCTCAACAGCAGCAAGCGTTGATCGCTGGTGGTCTTGGTATCAGTGTCGATGAGTTGGCTAAGTAACAGATTATTGAAGATAAATGAATCAGGCGATAACAGTCAGTATGTTGTAATAAAATCTAGATAGTATTATCTAAGATCGCTATGCAAGATAGCACTGACTGCCTATCACGACTTAATAACAAATATGAATATCCCAATCTAAGGAGTATATCGATGGCTGATATCAAAGCCCCCGTTTTTCCAGAATCAGTTGCCGACGGTACTATCGTTGAGTGGCATGTCACTGAAGGTCAACAAGTCAATCGTGATGACCTATTGGCTGAAATCGAAACTGATAAAGTCGTATTAGAAGTTGTGGCGCCTGATAACGGCGTTGTGACCAAAATAGTTAAGCAGGTTGATGATACCGTGTTGTCTGACGAGATCATTGGTCAATTCGAAGCTGGTGCAAGCGCCAGTGCAGATAATGCTCCTGCGGTAGATCCAGATCAACCAGCAGCGCCAGTACAAGCCAAGCAAGCAGCAGATGGTGGCGAGCCTGTCCAAGCAACAGATAAAAAAGACGAAGCGGACCATAAAGATCAAAGCCCAGCGGTTCGTAAAGCAGCGAAAGAGTCTGGCGTAGATCCTAAAGAAGTGGAAGGTAGTGGTCGCGGCGGCCGTGTGACCAAAACAGATATGGCTAACCCAACATTGAAAGCAGACAGCAGCATCAAATCTGATAGCGGCCGTCCAGTGGCTGAATCAATGGGTGAGCGTACTGAGAAACGTGTCCCAATGACACGTCTACGTAAGACAGTCGCCAATCGTCTGCTAGCAGCTTCACAAGAAACGGCGATGCTAACGACGTTTAACGAAGTGAACATGAAGCCATTAATGGACATGCGCGCTAAATATAAAGACCAGTTCGAAAAACGTCATGGCGTACGTTTAGGCTTTATGTCATTGTTCGTGAAAGCGGCAACCGAAGCACTTAAGCGCTTCCCAGCAGTAAACGCGTCACTAGACGGTGATGACATTGTTTATCATGGTTTCTACGATATCGGTGTTGCTGTATCATCTGACCGTGGTTTGGTTGTTCCAGTACTACGTGATACCGATCGCATGAGCATGGCGGACGTCGAAAGCCGTATTCGTGAGCTTGGTGGCTTGGCTCAAAAAGGTAAACTTGGTCTAGATGACATGACTGGTGGTACTTTCACTATCTCGAATGGCGGTGTATTTGGCTCATTAATGTCAACACCTATTTTGAACCCACCACAAACAGCTATCCTAGGTATGCATGCGATCAACGACCGCCCAATGGCTGTTGATGGTAAAGTTGAAATTCTGCCGATGATGTATCTTGCATTGTCTTATGACCATCGTATGATTGATGGTAAAGAAGCGGTACAGTTCTTAGTCACTATCAAAGAATTGGTTGAAGATCCAGCCATGTTACTCCTAGACCTGTAAGCTTTTAAGCTTGTATTGGCAACCGCTGATACAAGCTTTTTAACTTTAGTCTAAACAGTGGTGCTCGTTGTTTATTGATAAATAAGAATGTTTCGCTGATGTGGTGTATTTACCGTAAAGTGAAAAAATTTGAACCAAAATATGGCTTATTTATTAACGAGACAATCCTCAGTTTAAACGATATTTACAATTAGAACGATAATTAGAAATAGGAACGTACTATGAAAGACAATTATGATTTAGTCGTCATCGGCGGCGGTCCTGGTGGTTATGAAGCCGCTATCCGTGCAGGTCAGTTAGGTATGAGCGTTGCTTGTATCGAAAAGCGTGTTTATAAAGGTGAGCCAGCACTTGGCGGCACTTGCTTGAACGTTGGTTGCATTCCATCAAAAGCATTACTTGATAGCTCGCATCGTTACGAAGCGACTAAGCATGACCTTGCTGAACATGGTATCAGCACCGGTGATGTCGCTATCGATATCGAGCAAATGATTGCGCGCAAAGAAGGTATCGTTAAGCAATTAACGGGCGGCGTTGCAGCATTATTAAAAGGTAATGGCGTTGACTGGCTACAAGGCTGGGGCACGTTAGAAGACGGCAAAGGCGCTGATAAAAAAGTTAAATTTACCGCCCTTGCAGATGAAGCAGAAACGACCATCACTGCTAAAAACGTGATTCTTGCGGCAGGTTCTGTGCCGATCGATATCCCAGTTGCTAAAACTGATGGCGATCGCATCGTTGACTCTACTGGCGCCCTTGATTTCACTGCTGTACCTAAACGCTTGGGCGTGATTGGTGCTGGTGTTATCGGTCTTGAGCTTGGTTCAGTATGGCGTCGTCTAGGCGCTGAAGTGGTTGTTTATGAAGCGTTGCCAAGTTTCTTAGCAGCTGCTGACAAAGATATCGCAAAAGAAGCAGGCAAAATGCTGAAGAAGCAAGGTCTTGATATCCGCGTTGATACCAAAGTAACCAATGCTGAAGTCAAAGGCGATCAAGTTGTTGTCACGAGCGAAACCAAAGGCGAGTCATCTGAAGAAAGCTTCGACAAACTGATCGTTTGTGTTGGTCGCCGTGCTTATTCTGAAAAACTGCTTGGTGATGACAGTGGCATTCAATTGACTGAACGTGGTCTTATCGACGTGAATGATCAATGTAAAACCAATCTTGATGGTGTTTATGCCATCGGTGATTTGGTTCGTGGTCCAATGCTTGCGCATAAAGCGATGGAAGAAGGCATGATGGCCGTTGAGCGCATTCATGGCGAAAAAGCCCAAGTTAATTATGACACGATTATTAACGTTATCTATACCCATCCAGAAATCGCATGGGTTGGTTTGACTGAGCAAGAAGCTGAAGCCGCTGGTTTTGAGGTCAAAACAGGTTCATTCAATCTAGCAGCAAACGGCCGTGCATTGGCTCAAAGCGAAGCAGAAGGCTCTATCAAAGTCGTGGCTGATGTTAAAACAGATCGCCTATTAGGTATGCATGCTATCTCTGCTGGTGCTGGTGATATCGTCCATCAAGGTATGATCGCGATGGAATTTGTCTCTAGTATCGAAGATTTGCAGTTGATGACTTTTGCTCATCCAACCATTTCAGAAGCCGTGCATGAAGCTGCTCTGTCTGCTGATGGCCGTGCTATTCACGCCATTCAGCGTAAAAAGCGTAAGAAATAAGTCGTTAGTTTGATCAGTACCAACTTATAACCTGATCGCGATGGGGTCGTTATGGTTTCCATCACGATCATAAGTGCGCCATATGCTTGTCGAATATGTATATACGCGCACTTGTTTTCACTTTTTATTAATTGTAAAAAATAAAGGATACAATCAATGAATTTACATGAGTATCAAGCAAAAGAGCTATTAAAAAGCTATGGTTTGCCGATTCAAGAAGGCATTATTGCCTATAACGGCGACGAAGCTGCTGCTGCTTTTGATAAAACGCCAACAGACATTGCGGTTATTAAAGCGCAAGTACATGCTGGTGGTCGCGGTAAAGCGGGTGGCGTAAAGCTGGTTAAAACTCGTGAAGAAGCCAAGCAAGTTGCTGAAGAGCTAATCGGTACCAATTTGGTTACTTTCCAAACTGACGCTGATGGCCAACCAGTTAACTTCGTATTGGTTGCAGAAGATATGTATCCAGTACAAACTGAGCTATATCTTGGTGCAGTCGTTGATCGTTCTACGCGTCGCGTAACGTTCATGGCATCAACCGAAGGCGGCGTTGATATCGAAGAAGTCGCTAACGAAACCCCAGAAAAAATCTTTAAAGTAAACGTTGATCCTTTAGTTGGTTTGATGCCTTTCCAAGCACGTGATGTGGCATTCAAACTAGGTTTAGAAGGCAAGCAAATCAATCAATTCGTTAAATTGATGACAGGCGCTTATCAAGCATTCATCGATAACGATTTTGCCTTGTTAGAAATCAACCCTCTAGCCGTTCGTGAAAATGGCGAAATCGTTTGTGTTGATGGCAAAATTGGTATTGATTCAAACGCATTGTATCGTCTGCCTAAAATCGCAGCACTACAAGACAAGTCACAAGAAAATGAGCGTGAGCTTAAAGCGGCTGAGTTTGACCTAAACTATGTTGCCCTCGAAGGTAACATCGGTTGTATGGTTAACGGTGCTGGTCTTGCTATGGCGACCATGGATATCATCAAATTGTACGGCGGCAAGCCTGCTAACTTCTTGGACGTTGGCGGCGGCGCAACTAAAGATCGCGTTGTTGAAGCATTCAAGATCATTCTTGAAGACAGCAGCGTTGAAGGTGTTCTAATCAACATCTTCGGTGGTATTGTACGTTGTGACATGATTGCAGAAGCGATTATCGCTGCTATCAAAGAAGTTGACGTAAAAGTACCTGTTGTTGTCCGTCTAGAGGGTAACAACGCTGAAAAAGGCGCGCAAATCCTAGAAGAATCTGGTCTGAAATTGATTTCTGCCCAAGGTCTATCAGATGCGGCTCAAAAAATTGTCGATGCTGTTAAAGCTTAATATATTTGAGGCATAGTCCTCTAAATATACGTGCTTAAACATAGTAGTCAACGCGTAATAGCAGCTTGTTGGTATAAATTTACCATTAATATTTAATGGATAACATATCATCAAGTGGCTATTGCAAGACAACCGAATACAAGGAATAAATAATGAGTGTATTAATCGATAAAGATACCAAAGTATTGGTACAAGGTTTCACTGGTAAAAATGGTACGTTTCACTCTGAACAAGCGATTGAATACGGTACTAAAGTTGTCGGCGGCGTAACCCCAGGTAAAGGCGGTCAAACGCATTTAGGCCTACCAGTATTCAACACGATGGCAGAAGCTATGGAAGCGACCCAAGCTGACGCTTCTGTTATCTATGTACCAGCACCATTCGTACTAGATTCTATCGTTGAAGCGGTAGATGCTGGTGTTAAATTGATTATCGTTATTACTGAAGGCGTGCCTACTTTAGACATGCTAAAAGCAAAACGTTATATCGAAGAAGCTGAAGGCGTACGCATGATTGGTCCTAACTGCCCAGGTGTTATCACGCCAGGTCAGTGCAAAATTGGTATCATGCCAGGTCATATCCATTTGCCAGGTAAAGTGGGTATCATCTCACGCTCTGGTACATTGACTTATGAAGCGGTTGCTCAGACCACTAAGCTTGGTTTTGGTCAGTCAACTTGTATCGGTATCGGTGGTGATCCTATCCCTGGTATGAACCAAATTGATGCGTTGAAACTGTTCCAAGAAGATCCACAAACTGAAGCGATCATCTTAATCGGTGAGATCGGTGGTACTGCTGAAGAAGAAGCAGCCGCTTATATCAAAGACCATGTGACTAAACCAGTGGTTGGTTATATCGCTGGTGTTACCGCTCCAGAAGGTAAGCGTATGGGTCATGCTGGCGCTATCATCTCAGGCGGTCAAGGTACTGCTGAAGAGAAATTCAAAGCGTTTGAAGATGCTGGTATCGCGTATACACGTGACCCATCTAAGCTTGGCGAGAAATTGAAAGAAGTTACTGGTTGGTAAGATAGGCATAAGTCTACAGTTTAACTACCAAAACTGCATTGAAATATCGAGAAGACACCCCTACAATGGGGTGTCTTTTTTTGTCTCGAAAATAAATTTATGAAAAATAAGATACTAGTTACGGGCGGTGCGGGTTATATTGGCACACACACCTGTATCGCACTGCATGAAGCTGGGTATGAGATTGTGGTTTATGATAATTTATCTAATAGTAGCCGTGAAGCCATCAATCGTGTCTCTACTCTCATTGGTCAGCCGATTGAGTTTATCGAAGGCGATATTCGTGATGCTGAGTCACTTAAACAAGTGTTTCTATCTCATCATTTCTTCGGCGTGATTCACTTTGCAGGTCTAAAAGCGGTTGGTGAATCCGTTGCCAAGCCGCTGATGTATTATAACAATAATGTCAGTGGCACCATTACTTTACTAGAGATTATGGCTAAATTTAATGTCAAAAACCTAGTGTTTTCTTCATCTGCCACTGTCTATGGTGATCCCGAATCGCTGCCTATTGACGAGAATTCACCGCGTTCTTGTACAAACCCTTATGGACAAAGTAAACTGACGGTCGAGCATATCTTAGAAGATCTCGCTGTATCCGACGACAGTTGGAACCTGATACCTCTTAGATACTTTAATCCAGTAGGGGCGCATCCATCAGGGCAGATTGGCGAAGACCCTAATGATATCCCAAATAATTTGATGCCTTATATCTCGCAAGTCGCTGTTGGTAAGCTTGCTAAACTTAATATTTTTGGTAATGACTATCAAACTATTGATGGTACTGGCGTGCGTGATTTTATCCATGTTACTGATTTGGCGCAAGGTCATGTCGCTGCGTTAAATTATTTAGAGCGACAAGTGGCACCAGTAGGATTTTTACCGATTAATTTAGGCACTGGTAAAGGTACTTCTGTATTAGAGTTAGTAACGGCATTTTCTAAAGTTTCTGGACAACCAATTCCTTATCAATTCGCAGACCGCCGCGCAGGTGACATTGCCAGTTGCTATGCCAGTGCTGATAAAGCGAAAAACCTGTTAGAGTGGCAAGCAAAATTATCAATTACTGAGATGTGCCAAGATAGCTGGCGTTGGCAAAGTATGAATCCGAATGGCTATACTGTTAAAGACATTTAAGCTAAACTTGCAAAGCTTAATAAATAAAATATAGTTTTTATTGTATTCTATCATTGATGGCTTAAGTTATTTGACTTTTAAAATGAATGATTAATTAAAGAGAGAGTTTCGTGGAAAATATCTTTATCTATGCGGGAAGTAGGTCTGCTAAACTTGCAGATTATATATTAATAAAAAATCCTAAATGGTTTCCAAATCAGGTTAAATATAATATTGCTATAGGTAGGGCGATAAAGACTAACTGGGGGAGAAAGAGTATCAATCTTCTAGCTAAACAAATTGAAGAAAAAGGAGATCAGAATACTGATATAAATAGAGAACTAGGGAAGATTTTAAAAAAATATGATACTGGTATTAATTTACTAGACAGCAAACTAGATATTGTTGATAACAACTCAGTCATTAGTTTGTTCAAGATTCCAGAAATCATAAAGTCAAATAAAGTGTTTAATAGGCTTCAAGAAGGAAAAATGGATTTTTATCAAATATCTTCCATTTTTAGCAGTGAGAATATAGAGGTAACAGATGAGTTTTTGGATGCGTGGCTAAGTAAATGTACGAAGGAAAATAAAGCATATTTGATAAATGTTATTATTTATTTAGAAGAGGCTGTAAAATATAGCGACGCAAACTATTTGCTCTTAAGATTGTCTCAAGCTTATACCTTGAATATGAAATTAGGTCAGTCAAGGGACAGTTATTTCAAGTATGCATTGTTTTATAAGACAACTCCTTCTATAAATTATGTAATAGGAAATAACAATAAATTATTTATTAATAAGCTTTTTCAAAGAAGTGATAACCTCGTAGCGCATCCATTATTAGATAATAAGGTGGCTGCCAGATTTTTTGATAATCATTCTGAATTTATTGATAGTTATTATACTGATACTTGGAAAGAAGCTCTGAGTATAGATCATGAATTAAGAAAAGTTTTCAAAGAAAATACGGAAATAAAAGAATTTAGTTTGAATAAAAAAATACTTTTTGTTACAGATTCTAACTGGAATTTTTTAACTACGTTGATTTCAGAGGTTGAACTCTTACATCATAATATTGACGTTTACGATTATTCTTCTTTTTCAAAAATTATGAAAAAGCAAGATAAAAATATTTATTCTAAAGTTTTATATTCTCCCCTATCTACTACCATGGAAGAGCACGAAATAAACAGGGATAACTTCAAGAAATTAGACCCAGTTTTTTTTGAAAAACTAGAAAATGCTGATATTGTCTTTTGTGAATGGGGTAATGAGACAGCTGTATTCCTATCTAAGTTTGCACCTCCAAACGCAAAGATAGTTGTTAGAGTGCATAGTTATGAAGTGTTCACTTTTTGGCATTTGTTTATAAATCTAGGTGGAGTTGATGGTTTTATTTTTGTTGCCCCTCATATTAAAGATATTTTTCTAAAAAATGCATCTTCTATTCATTATAATCGTGAAATGAGTAATTATATTGAAGTATTTCCTAACGTCAAAGATTATTCATCTATTACAATAGATAAAAATGAAGGAGCTGATTTTACTTTAGGTCTTGCCGGTTTTAATAAAATCAATAAGGGTCTAATTAAAGCATTAGAGATATTTCAAAAGCTATATGCCGAAGATAATAGATGGAGGCTAAGGTTAGCAGGAGATCATTTTGTAACTAACTCATTGGATTATGGATATTGGAAGAATATATGTGAACCTTATATCTTGAATAATAACTTGCAAGAGGTAATTATATTCGATGGTTATCAAAATATCCCTAACTGGCTAAAAGGTATTGGCTTTATACTATCTGTAAGTAATAGGGAGGGTACGCACGAAGCTTTGGTAGAAGGTGTATCGTCAGGATCTATTCCTTTAGTGGTAGATTGGGAAATGGTTAAAAATTTTGGAGGTGTAAGTAAATTATACCCATTCCTTAAAGATTATATATTTGAAGATATAAGAGGTTCGGATTTAATAGATACTAAAAATTTACATCGTCATTATAGCGTAGAGAGAATAAAGCTAAGTCAAAAAATGCAATCAATGCATAATCCTAAAAAAATATCTAAAGATATTTATGAATTCATGGGAAACGTTTATGAAGCCTAAAATATTTACCTTATTAGGTAATAATACAACGTTAAATACTACTGGTGGGGATAAAATTAATGAAATAAGATTTTATACAGCACTTAGTAAGCATTTTGAAGTTTACTATAATGGGCAATTATTTGACCCTTATGCAATAGATTACGGAATTAAAGATCTTCCAATCCAAATACCGGAAGATAACTATGATGTTTACTATGTTAGAGCAAATAATAGAATTCTTTATAATTGCCCAAGACCCAAAGTTGCTATGGGTATACCTTATAGCAGTTGGTTATATCATCATGTAGATGCAGTTATAACCACGACGGAAAGTTGGAAGCAGGCTATACTAAACTATAATAATTCTACTTACTATAGAGAGCTAGTCGGAGACTGGTATGGAAACAGTGAAAAAATAATTGTTCCAAAAAAAGTTATAAATATACGTCAAACTATTGATTCTAATTTCATGGAAAAAATTGATGCAAATACCCTGATGAGAAATAGAATATCATTCGGCCTGAAGCCAACATTTGGTTTTTTCGGTAGCTTGGCAATGCAAATATTCCCAAATTTGGCTATCAAAGCTTTGCAAAGAATGATTAATAATGGTTATGACATTAATATTATAGCAGCAGGTAAGAAATATTCAAATACGATAGTTCCTAACAAAGTTAAATACTTAGGATATCTACCCTATGAAAGCATACCTGATTATATACAAACTTGTACATGTCTTATCGCCAATGAAGGTGTTGAAACTGAGTATCTTGGCTCTGGAAAGGTCTTAGACGCGATCGCTGCTGGTATTCCAATTTTGTCTTATAGAAGTGCAGTTAGAGAAGAACAGTTAGGGAAAGATTATTTAGGGTTTTATAGCTCAGAAGAAGAAGCTTATTTTATTGCTAAATTTATATTAGAAAATTCTTTTTTTAGAAAAAAAATAGTAGATCAACTCAAGCTTCGATATGAAATGTTTTCAACCGAAAGTCAGGGAGATTATCTTTATAAGCAGTTTTCCGACTTAATTATATAATTTTGGAATTCTCAACCTACATAATTTAACAGTAATAAATAGTTTATCAATTTTTTATAAATAAATTTATATCATGTTTTATTAACTAATTTTTTTACAGGCGATTTTTTATGAAAAGAAAATTTGCAATGATTGGTGCCGCAGGCTACATAGCACCACGTCACATGAAAGCGATCAAAGAGCTTGGGGGCACTCTAATTGCTGCCTATGATAAGTCGGACTCAGTGGGCGTTATCGATAGTATTTCACCTGAATCTGAGTTTTTTACAGAATTCGAGCGTTTTTCTCACTATATATATCAGCTACAAAAGAATGAGGATACTAGAGTAGATTATATATCTATATGTTCTCCTAATTATTTGCATTTATCTCATATTACTCTTGCCCTGAGAATGGGTTGTGATGTTATATGTGAGAAACCTTTAGTATTGAGTGTAGATGATTTAAAAGAGATACAATTGGTAGAAAATGAGACTGGGAAACGTCTCTATAATATCCTTCAATTACGTTTACATGATGCTGTTATTTCTTTAAAATCTAAAATTGATCAAGAACTTTTGGAAAATCCTGAGAAACGGTATGATTGTGACATTCAATATATTACCTCTCGCGGAAAATGGTATCAAGAGAGCTGGAAAGGGGACATAAATAAATCGGGCGGTATAGCGACAAATATAGGTGTACATTTCTTTGATCTTCTCTACCACTTATTTGGTGAGCCAATTATTAATGATAATGATTTTCAAGGTTCGCATTCTTCAAAAGGTAAGTTGAAATTTAAAAATGCGAATGTAAACTGGTTTCTATCGGTCAATTCAGATGATTTGCCTGAAGAAGTTAAAGGTAAGCAGCCAACTTTCCGTGCAATAAAAATTGGTGATGAGTTAGTAGAGTTCTCCAAAGGTTTCACTGATTTACATACAATAAGTTATAAAGAAATACTTGAAGGAAGAGGTTTTGGTGCACAAGAAGCCGTTTGTTGTATTGAAATGACAGAATCAATTAGAAATCAGTCAATGGTTTCTTAAATAAGCTATAGGCATACTTATGAGCAATAAAATTCATCCCTCTGCTGTTATTAATGAAAACGTTATCTTAGGTGATAATGTATATATAGGCCCAAACTGTACTATCGGTTTCCCCGCTGAGTACAAAGAAGGGTTCGGTAAAAGTGTAGGTTATACTGTTAAGGTTGAAGATAATGTTGTTCTTACTGGTAATGTTACTATAGATGCAGGCTCTCGTAGAGATACTGTAATTGGGGAGGGCAGCTTTTTAATGAAAGCTGCTTATATAGCTCATGACGTAGTAATTGGCAAACGGTCTATAATCTCTGCGCATACTTGCTTAGGTGGGCACGTAGAAGTCGGAGACTTCGTTAATATAGGGATGGGTGCTATTGTACACCCTCGGCAGCGGATTGGTTCTCATGCCATGATTGGTATGGGAACGGTAGTAACGAAGAAGGCCAGAATCTTACCAGGCCGTATTTATGCAGGGAACCCATCTAAAGAAATAGGTATAAATAAGATAGGTTTAGAGCGAAATGAAATTAATGATTTAAAGCTTAGACAGCTAATTGATGACTTCGAGAGTAATAATGGAAATTAACTTTATAGATTTAGAGCGCCAACAGCAAAAAATTGAAAAAGAGGTCAATGAAGCTATATCTCGGGTATTGAGAGCTGGCCAATATATTATGGGTCAAGAATGCTTGGATTTAGAGCAGCAATTATCTGAATATACAGGTAGGAAATACTGTCTCTTATGTGCCAATGGCACGGATGCCATTCGTTTAGCTTTGATAGCGCTTAAAATTAAGAAAGGTGATTTAGTACTTACCACGGACTTCACATTTTTTGCAACTTCTGAGGTTATTGCAGAATTGGGTGCTATTCCTATATTTGTAGATATTGATGATACATACAATATTTGCCCTCTAGATTTAGAGAAAAAAATATTAACATTAAAGAATAGTAATAAAAATTTAGCTGGTATTCTGAGTGTTGATCTTTTTGGACTTCCTGCCAATCATAATGAAATTGATCGTTTGGCGAAAGAGCATGGATTATGGCATGTTGAAGATGCCGCTCAAGGTTTCGGAGGTAAGATAGATAATAATAGGGCGTGTAGTTTTGGAGACATAAGTACTACTAGCTTCTTCCCGGCGAAACCTTTAGGTTGTTACGGTGATGGAGGCGCTATATTTACCGATAATATAGATGTGGCAGAGCATATCAAGTCATTGCGAGTACATGGCAAAGGATCACACAAATACGAAAATGTTAATATTGGGTATAATAGTAGACTTGATACTATCCAAGCTGCCATTTTGCTCGAAAAGCTCAAGATATTTGATAAAGAAGTAGTTAAGAAGAATGAAATAGCAGCCATGTATACTTCTGCTTTAGAAGATGTTAAAGGCGTTATAGTGCCCAAGATTCCACCAGGCTATACTAGTAGTTGGGCGCAATACACTTTGAGAGTAGATAAAAGAGAAGAATTAATGGCTTACCTTAAGAGTCAGGGTATTCCAACTACAGTATATTATCCTAAAACAATGAGTCAGACTAAAGCTCTAGCCTCATTCTTGAAGTATCAAATTGGTGAATTGAAAAATTCTAAAAATTTTGCTAGTTCAGTACTCAGTCTTCCGATGCACGCTTATTTAACAGACGAAGAAGTTGGCTATATCTATAGTAAGATATCAAATTTTTATAATTGATAATGACCAAACGGTAGACAGTTTTCCTGAAAAGAAATTCGTAATGGATATTTTTTCTCGAGCTTTCTGTGCTAATTTTTACTATTCCATAGATTTCTAGAAGTGCTGCAGGTTGTATATTAATGCTGATTGAAAAAATAAATCTTCATGAGATTGCTCATCTCACTACAGAAAGGCCTGAAGCTCCTATAGTTGAAGATTTTTTTAACTATTTTTCCAATTTTAATTTAGAGCGTGTATTAATTGTCACAGATGAAGATGTAAGAACTGATATACGGGTTTTGAATCAACTAGCAGCCCTACAACGAACAACTAAAAACATAACTATTTTAAAAGTAAAGCCAGATAATAATTATACAGATAGTCAAAAAAAGGATATGTTGAAAGCGTTACATTTGAAAACCTTGAAAAATATTATATATTTACCATGGTTTTTTATATTAGTTGTTATACATCATCCATTCTTAGCGTTTAGAAATAAAGCAAAGCAGGGAATATATAACGATCATAGTTATTCTCTAACACAGAAAATTGATACTTCTAGTTATACTTGTGTGATTTGCAATAATTTAATATCGACAAGTAGTGTTGACTCCCATAGTGAAGTTGATTATATATACGATATCCATGAACTTGAGGTCTTTAGAAATCGAAACAAAGCTTCGATTCAGAGGTCTTTCTATATCTATCTTAAAGAGATGGAAGAGCTGCGTAAGCGGGAAAATATCATTACGATAAGTAAGTATATTGCTGACACTCTTTCTACTATGTATAATTTCAGAAGATCAAAAATAAAAGTTATTTATAATAAGAATTTTTTTAATACAAATATTTCCTTTGATTCCGAAAGTAAGAAAGATAAATATTTATTGATATACATAGGTAATGTATCAATAGACCGTGGATTAGACGATATTGCTAGACTGTCTTATAAATACGACATATTAATAATTGCATGTAATTACAATGAAGAAGCCATATCATATTTAGAGAACAATAGTAATCTGTATCGTCTTACGATTTTTAAAGGGATGGATTATCAATCTATATTGCTAAAAAAAATTAGGAAATATCAATATCCCTTCTTTTTAATTTTGATAAATCCCAACCATCCTAGCTATAGATATGCATTACCTAATAAATTTTTCCAAGCTCAAGCTGTCGAATGCCCTATTATAGTATATGATAAAACTTATTTAGGGAGCATTGTAAAAAAATATGGATGTGGTTTGATTTTTTCTGATATAACTCACATAGATTTTTTAAATAGTATAAGTAATATAGAATATGTGGCTATGCAACAAGCTATGAAAGTGAAAATAGCTGAAGCTATAGAAGATAAGAATCTATAGTCTAGATTTGACCTTTTACTATAGTAAGTTTGCATTTTGTGAGAAACGAGAAAGATACTGAACTTTAAAAACCATAACATTAATAAGAAAGTAAGGATAGTTTTAACTATCTTACTTTCCTACAGAGATATAACGTACTTATAAACGCCAGTCTGGATTTACTAATGCACCTTTAACATCGATAACTACTTTAGGCTTAGTGCAAAATCCATCTATTCTGTCATCTTCACCAACAAAATCTGAATGGTTAACAGCTACAATAACAGCGTCAAAACTATTCTCTTGAATATCTTCATAGTCGATATAATCAACATCTAGGCTATTCCAGTCTTCTTCAGTAACCCAAGGATCGGAATAAGTCATTCTTACCCCATATTTCTCAAGTTCAATACCAATATCTGTTACTTTGGTATTTCTGACATCTGGACAGTTTTCTTTAAAGGTAACACCTAAAAGTAAAATACGGGCATCTTTGATATTTTTCCCATATGAGATAAGCTTTTTGATGGTTTGTTCGGCAACGAATTTACTCATAGAGTTGTTGATTGCGCGAGAAGTCAAAATTAAATTGGGATTTAATCCTAAAGATGATGCTTTGTGTGCCAAGTAATAAGGATCTACGCCAATACAATGCCCACCTACTAAACCAGGCATAAGCTTGATAAAGTTCCATTTAGTAGCAGCAGCTTCTATGACTTCATGAGTGTCGATACCAACTTCGTTGAAAATAAGGGCCAATTCGTTTATCAAAGCAATATTGACATCACGCTGAGTGTTTTCAATAACTTTAGATGCTTCTGCGACTTTTATAGAGGAAGCCTTGAATGTGCCAGCAGTAATTACTGAGCTATATAATTCATCCACTATGTCTGTGTAGTAAGGGTTTGAACCTGAAGTGACTTTTAATATGTTCTCTACTGTGCGCAGTTTGTCGCCTGGATTAATACGTTCTGGAGAATAACCAACACCAAAATCTATATTTAACTTTAAGTTGGATTTTTCTAGCTCAGGAATACAAACTTCTTCTGTAGCACCTGGATATACTGTTGATTCATAGATAACGATATCATCTCGCTTAATAATTTTACTTAACATCTGAGAAGCTTTGACCAATGGGGACAAATCTGGTAAGTTATTATCATCAATTGGTGTTGGTACGGTAATGATAAATACGTTTGCTGCGGTTAGGTCATTAGTGTCAGAAGTAAAAGTAAGACGAGAAGTGTTTTTGAGATATTCGCTAGTCACTTCTCTAGTTTTATCAATATTATTAGATAACTCGTTAATACGTGTTTCATTTATATCAAAGCCTATAACGTCATATTTTTTTGCAAACGCACAAGCTAGTGGTAGACCTACGTAACCTAACCCTATAATGGCGATTTTTTTGGAATTCATCGAATGACCTTTTGGTATGAATTAATTAGATAAGAGTGTTTGGCTACTTTAGTGATAATTAAGATTGTAGGCATAATAGCAGATATAAAATAGCTGAGAAAGTAACGGTGTGTTTGATTTTATATCATCAGAGCATAAGCCGTAATAAAAAGGTCGCCCTAATACGGTGACCTTTTTTCCTCTTAGTAATGCCTCAAACCCACCTAACGACGTAATCGTATATACATGATCGACGGTTTCTAAGGCATCGACCAAGTGGATAGGCTGAGTAAGGATAAGACAATCTAGTTCAATGAGGACATTGACGATAGGCGGATCATGAAGCGTCATTGGATGAGGTTTGACGATAATTTGCGCAGCAGGGTTTTCTTCAATAGCTTTATTGACCACATCAAGTAGGGTAATGCCAATACCACCACCATATTTCAACGAATCATCATGGGGCACTTGTCCTAAAACCAATATGCGCTTTTTACTTTTTTCGCCATATATAGGCACGACATCGACATACGGTTGGTGATTGTATTTGCTCACGCGATGTGAGACGTAATAATCGAGCATCTCTTGTGCTAGTGTCTCATCATAGCCATCCTGCTCAAAATCAAAATTGGCGATGAGATCAGTCAAATCATTTGGGCGAGTGGTATCGAAGTAGGGCGCTTGGCTATCCATTACGATAGATAATGGTGGCGCATCGTTCTCATCATCAGGGCCTGAACGGATAAAGCCATCTTCTAAAAAGAAGATATCTAGTTCTTGCTCGCGTATGTACTCAATAAAATAATCAGGTGCTTTATAACCCCAAATATAGATGACGGGATTCACGCGATTGATGAATGGTTTTAACCACAGCTCAAAATAGCGTTGATTGAAGTGCCGTTGTATTTGGATATGTGACGACTCTAATACCCAGTCACCGACCAAATCCTGCCATGGCAGCATACCAACGACTAACGCCAAACGCTGTTTTGGCTGACGATTATGTTTATAATAACCTAATAGTAGCGGTCGGATGTAAGCGTTAAATTTCATAATATGTTGGCTGGCTTAGATTGATAGCGTAAGGGCAGATAGTCATGATTGGGGTATTTACGTTGGCAATGTTTCGTCGTTCCCAGTATAGTTGCATTTACGAGTAAAAACGAATACCTACTTCGAAAAATAATAGCTTTAAAAATAATGGGTCGATATTATGAAAAATAAGATACTAGTTACGGGCGGTGCGGGTTATATTGGCACACACACCTGTATCGCACTGCATGAAGCTGGGTATGAGATTGTGGTTTATGATAATTTATCTAATAGTAGCCGTGAAGCCATCAATCGTGTCTCTACTCTCATTGGTCAGCCGATTGAGTTTATCGAAGGCGATATTCGTGATGCTGAGTCACTTAAACAAGTGTTTCTATCTCATCATTTCTTCGGCGTGATTCACTTTGCAGGTCTAAAAGCGGTTGGTGAATCCGTTGCCAAGCCGCTGATGTATTATAACAATAATGTCAGTGGCACCATTACTTTACTAGAGATTATGGCTAAATTTAATGTCAAAAACCTAGTGTTTTCTTCATCTGCCACTGTCTATGGTGATCCCGAATCGCTGCCTATTGACGAGAATTCACCGCGTTCTTGTACAAACCCTTATGGACAAAGTAAACTGACGGTCGAGCATATCTTAGAAGATCTCGCTGTATCCGACGACAGTTGGAACCTGATACCTCTTAGATACTTTAATCCAGTAGGGGCGCATCCATCAGGGCAGATTGGCGAAGACCCTAATGATATCCCAAATAATTTGATGCCTTATATCTCGCAAGTCGCTGTTGGTAAGCTTGCTAAACTTAATATTTTTGGTAATGACTATCAAACTATTGATGGTACTGGCGTGCGTGATTTTATCCATGTTACTGATTTGGCGCAAGGTCATGTCGCTGCGTTAAATTATTTAGAGCGACAAGTGGCACCAGTAGGATTTTTACCGATTAATTTAGGCACTGGTAAAGGTACTTCTGTATTAGAGTTAGTAACGGCATTTTCTAAAGTTTCTGGACAACCAATTCCTTATCAATTCGCAGACCGCCGCGCAGGTGACATTGCCAGTTGCTATGCCAGTGCTGATAAAGCGAAAAACCTGTTAGAGTGGCAAGCAAAATTATCAATTACTGAGATGTGCCAAGATAGCTGGCGTTGGCAAAGTATGAATCCGAATGGCTATACTGTCACTTAGACTTTATAAAATATAACCTTTATCTTATTCTCCATTAATACAGTTTAAAAATTATGAAAAAAATAACTCACGCCGTCATCCCTGTTGCAGGCTTCGGTACCCGTATGTTGCCATTGTCTAAATCAGTGCCAAAAGAGCTATTGCCACTTGGTAATCGTCCTGCTATTCACTATGTGGTTGAAGAGGCGATTGCTGCTGGTATTAAGCATATTGTCTTGGTCGGTCATGCACAAAAGAGCACGATTGAAAATTATTTCGATATCAATGCTGAGCTAGATAACCAATTACGCGCAAAAGGTAAGGACGCCTTGGCTGATAGTCTGAACTGGTTACCAGATGATGTAACGGTGTCGATGATACGTCAGGGCAAAGCTTTAGGTTTGGGACACGCGGTATTGGCTGCTAGACCAATCATTGGTGCGCATGATTTTGCCGTATTATTACCCGACGTTGTGCTTGATCCTTTTACGGGCGATATGGCTACTGAGAACTTAGCCTTTATGATTGATGCTTTTGCTGAAGATAACCATTCGCAGATATTGGTGGATAACGTTGCTGATGAAGATGTGCATAAATATGGTATTGCTAAACTGCATGAAGCGTTTAGTGAGGAGAGCAGGGAAGATGATAAAGCAGACAGTAATGCCAGCTTCAAAGTCGCAGGATTTGTAGAAAAGCCCGATTTAGCCAATGCACCCTCAAAATTAGCAGTCGTTGGTCGTTATGTCTTTAGCAATCACATTTTTGACTATCTGGCCAATACCAAAGCCTCGGTCGGTGGCGAGATTCAACTGACCGATGCGATTGATGCGTTGATTAGTGAATACGGCGTGAATGTCACGACAATGCGCGGCGACAGCTATGATGCCGGTGATATGCGCTCATATATGCAAGCATTTATCTATTTTGCTCAGCAGCAACTAGCAAATGAAGAGTAATCAATGAGCGATACGAAAGATAATAACAAGTATAGTAGTGCTCGAAATTCTAAGTACTGGCAGCAATTGCAAGAATTAGCGGCACAGCCATGGTCGCTGGATAAACTATTTACGCAAGATACTGAGCGCACGAGTCGTTTTAGCACTCAAGTTGGTGCACTATATATGGACTATAGCAAGCAATGTATTGATGAACAGGTACTGGCAAGTCTTTTGCAGCTAGCAGAAAGCTGTGAATTGTCCACAAGGATTGATGCACTTATGCAAGGTGCGATGGTCAATACTAGCGAGGAGCGTGCTGCCTTGCATACAGCACTACGATTGCCAGAGTCTGCCAAACTAGACCTTGATGGACAAAATGTCGTCGCTGATGTGCATGATAGTCTGTCGCAAGTAGCACGTTTATCTGAACGTGTCCGTAGTGGTACATGGCGCGGATTTTCTGGTAAAGCTATCACGGATGTGGTCAATATCGGCGTTGGTGGCTCTGACCTTGGCCCGCTTATGGCGACGACCGCGCTAGATGAGTGGGCAGATACCGACATTGAAGTACATTTCGTCTCTAATATGGACGGCACTCAGCTTGACAATTTGCTCAAGCACCTAAATCCTGAAACGACCTTGTTTATCATCTCGTCCAAGTCATTTGGCACGGTTGACACGTTATCTAATGCTAAGACAGCATTGTCATGGCTGCTTGCCACTGCCAAGCTGCGTGCAGGTACTGAGGACAGTGTGCTACGCCGCCACTTTATCGGCATATCTGCTAATAGTGAAAAAATGAGTGCTTGGGGTATTCATCCTGAGCATCAGCTACAGCTTTGGGAGTGGGTTGGCGGTCGTTTTTCTTTATGGTCAGCGATAGGATTGGCGATTGCCATTCGTATTGGCATGGCTGGGTTTAAAGCGTTATTAGCTGGTGCGCATAGTATGGATGAGCACTTTTCTCAGGCTGATTTTGCAGAAAATTTACCAGTATTGTTGGGTTTACTTGCTGTTTGGAACAGTACCTTTTTACAAGTGAATGCTCATACCGTATTGCCCTATGATGGTCGTCTTAGCTATTTACCAAGCTACTTAACCCAGCTTGAGATGGAGAGTAATGGTAAATCGGTCACCCAACACGGTGATCATATTGATTATGATACCTGTCCAATTCTGTGGGGCGAGATTGGCTCCAATGCGCAGCATGCCTTTTATCAGTTGCTACATCAAGGCACACAGCAGGTGTCTTGTGACTTTATCGCTTGTGTGCGCCGCTATAGTGGTCAATCGCAAAACGCGCCATTACAGCAGCAGCATGAGCTGTCTTTGGCCAATTGTCTAGCACAGAGCCGAGTGCTGGCTTTTGGTAATGCCGCGCTTCAAGAGACTGAGGTTCAAGTAGCTTCTGCTGCGGATAAGTATAAATATTACCGTGGCAACCAGCCGTCAACGACATTGCTAATCGATGAGCTGACGCCGCACAGTTTGGGAGCGCTGATTGCGCTTTATGAGCATAAAGTCTATGTCATGGCCAGCATTTGGGATATTAATCCGTTTGATCAATGGGGCGTCGAGATGGGCAAGCAAATGGCAGAGTCCGTACATCAAGCCATGCAGCAAGCAGGTGAGAGTCAGTTTGACAGCTCCACTAACCAGCTGTTAAAACACATTCAACAGCTGTCTTGATCGTTTTGCTACTAAGTTAATAATCATTAAAGGTGAACGCATGAGCGCTGTTTCTATAAATGACAATACACCTAAATATACGCATGAATCTAAACCACAAAGCACTGCAAGCAAGCAAGTTTGTGTGCTTATTGGTCATAGCATTGAGGCCATTACTAGCGCCGTGGTGCTGGCAAGTCTAGGTCAGCGCGTGCATCTTTATGCAGGTATTGAGCTATTGACGCAGCAAATACAACAATACAGCTTTGAGCATCATTTGCAAGCACTGTGGCAGATGTATGAGCAGCAGCAGGTTATTATCAGTACAGCATTACCAGCTAGCGCTGACACGTTAATACAATATTATGAAACGGCAAATTTTAGCGACAGTCGTCACATTAATGAGAGCAATGAGAGCAATGAGATTAGTAAGGTTGACGACCAAAGCACCGTTGCGCTTTATTGGTTATTTTTAGACAGTATCAAGCCAGTATGGGCAGAAGCCAGCTGGATTACTGCCTTCAACCACAGCCATCAGCAATCGTTACCCGTGATTATAAGTGGCATTGAGAAACTAGGGGTTGTCTCAGCACTGGCGCAAAATTTGCAGCGCGCGTGGGTCTACTATGTGCCGTTTGTATTCTTGCAAGACGGTGATGCTTATAGCTCAATGTTGAATCCTTCACTGTGGTTGCTTGGTGAAAAAACAGCCAACAGTAGCCAGCATCTAGAAGTATTGAAGCCGTTAATGCAGCATGCGCGTGCCGCTCATCACGCTGATATCGCAACGATAGAGTTTGCCCGTAGCAGTATCATGGCGATGCTGGCGACGCGAGTGAGTTTTATGAATGAGATGTCACGCTTGGCGGACAGTCAACAGGTAGATATCAAGCAAGTCAGTCGTATCATGGGGCTAGACGCGCGGGTCGGCAGCAGTTATCTGCAAGCAGGCTGGGGCTTTGGTGGTAACACACTACCGACCGAGCTGGCTAAGTTACAGCAGTCCAGCCAAACGCACAGTTTAGAGCTGCCGCTGTTGCAGTCAGTCATGCACATCAACGAAGACCAAAAAGAGCTGATATTCCGCAAATTCTGGCAATATTTTGATGGATTTATTGACAATAAAACGGTGATGATTTGGGGCGGTAGTTATAAATCAGGGTCAGGACGTACCGCAGGCTCAGCCATACATCCATTGTTAGCGTTATTATGGTCTTATAATATTCGTACTTTGGTGTATAGCGATAAAGCACAAGATGAGATTGCCATGCTTTATCAGCAGCAATCATTACTGCAATTGATTAATAATCCTTATCAGCAGCTAAGTGCCGCACAGGCGATTTTTATCATTAGTTGGTCGCCACAAGATCAACTAGATATTGCCAAGCTTAATCAACACGCGATGCCAGTATTTGATGCACAAAATGCTCTGACTCGATTACAGATCGATAGTCTGGTAGGCGATTATATGGGTATTGGTCGGTCTAAATAGCGTTATTCAAGATTCAAGTTTTTCAGTTACTAAAAAAGCTCGTTGATAATTATCAGCGAGCTTTTTTGATTTTTAGTCGAAATCACTTATATTAAATCGTATTCGTTTACGCTGGTACAGCACCTTGGCTAGCAAGCCATTGCTGAATCTCTTGTATTTTGACTTTGAGCAAATCTTTGTTACCACGACTTTCGATATTAAGCCTGATTAGTGGCTCGGTATTCGATGCGCGCAAGTTAAAACGCCACTCTCTGAAGTTAAGACTTAAGCCATCGAGCGTCGATTTGGTCGGATTTTCGCTGCTAAATTTTTCCTCAATAGCGCTAATAATAGTTGGCGCACCATTTGTTGTGAGTCGAAAATTAAGCTCGCCTGAACTTGGATAGGCTTGAATATAGCCGCTGACCAATTCTGATAAAGTCTTACCAGTGACAGACAACAGCTCAATGGTGAGCAGCCATGGAATCATGCCGCTATCGCAATAGAAAAAGTCACGGAAATAGTGGTGGGCAGACATCTCGCCGCCATAAACCGCGCCAGAGTCACGCATGACTTGCTTAATAAATGAATGTCCAGATTTACTGATGACAGCCTTACCGTTATGTTCTTTAATCACGGCTTCAGTATTGTAAATGACCCGTGGATCGTAGACGATTGACTCATTTGGGTACTTATTCAAAAATGCTTGGGCAAGCATGCCGACGATGTAACTGCCATCAATAAATTCACCATGTTCATCGAATAAAAAGCAGCGGTCAAAGTCGCCATCAAATGCAATGCCAAGGTCTGCTTTGTTTTCCAAAACAGCTTGCTGAGTCGCCACTCGATTGGCTTCAATCATAGGGTTGGGGATGCCATTGGGGAAGCTACCATCTGGTGTATGATGCAGTTTAATCACTTCAATTGGCGCACCAGCTTGTGCAAGCTTTTCAATCAACAAGTCAACTACGGGTCCCGCACTACCATTGCCTGAGTTAATCACTAATTTAAGCGATTTGAGCTTATCGGTATCAATAAAAGTCATGACATGATTGATATAAGCGCTTTTATCAGTTAATAATTGCAACGTTCCTGATCGGTTTTTAGTGATAAATTTCCCAGACTCTGCCAATGCTTGAATCTCTGCCAAACCATCATCGCCACTGATCGGCTTTGAGTGTTCCTTAACCAATTTTAAGCCGTTATAGTTAATAGGATTATGACTGGCTGTGACCTCAATACCACCCAATGCCTGATAATAACTGGTGGCAAAATAGACCTCTTCTGTACCGCTCATGCCCAAGTCAATCACATTGACACCAGCATCTACAATACCAGCGATGGTCGCTTGTTTTAATTGCTCGCTTGAATGGCGAATGTCACTACCAATAACGATGGCAGGTTTTAGATTTACCATATCATTGTCATGAGCCTCAACCGCCGCACCATAACGCTGAAATAAAATCTGTGCAAAAGCACGACCAATACGGTAAGCAATGGCTTCGTTTAGATTTACCCCAAGCTCGCCACGAATATCATAAGCTTTAAATGAATCAATAATAATGGGATTAAATGCAGTTTCTGGCTGATAACGAATGGTCGCAGACGTAGACATAATGATAAAATTCCTTGCACGTGGGCAATGATAAAATAATAAAGCAGATAGCACGATTATAAGCCAATCAAGGTTCAATGATACACTAACTGCTAAATGAGTCGTACTCATGCCTGTCGCTCTGTTAGGCGATAAATATTCGACGCAATGATTAAAAAAAATATAAGAGCCTTTTTATGAGTATTCTAAAAAAACAAACCACATTACCTGAGCCTGTGCAAGGAACGCCTGTCGCCAGCGGTGAATTAGACGATTTATTGGCTTTGATGGCACGGCTACGTGTTGATTGTCCGTGGGATAAAAAACAAACCAATCACAGTCTTATTCCGTATGCCATCGAAGAAGCTTATGAGCTAGGCGAAGCGGTACAAAGTAATGACGATGAGGATATCAAAGGCGAGCTAGGCGATGTACTGCTGCAAGTGGTGTTTCATTGTCAGATGTATGCGGAGCAAGGTCGCTTTAATATGAGCGATGTTATCACCACTTTACAAGAAAAGCTCATTCGTCGTCATCCGCATGTATTTGAGGCTGAAACCCTTGAAGATGACACGGCGGTAAAAGCTCGTTGGGATGAGATTAAAGTGGAAGAGCAGCAAGCGCGCGAGGCACGAGGCAAACCAAAACGTCGTTTAGACAATACCAAAGCGGGCAGTGCGCTTATGCAAGCGCAAGATGTACAAAAACAGGCGTCAAAGTTAGGGTTTGACTGGGAGGGCGTTAGCGGTGCTTTTGATAAGCTAGATGAAGAGATTGCCGAGTTAAAGGCTGAATTGATAGATAAATCAAAAGATGCTGCTGAATATAACACAAGCAAAGCCAATATTAGCGATATTGAAAAAGAGCTGGGTGATTGTATGTTTGCGCTCGTCAATGTGGCGCGTAAACTCAATCTTGATGCAGAAGCAGCCACCTTAACGTGTGTGCATAAATTCAAATCACGTTTTGGTTATATTGAAGCGCAGTTAGCCGCGGCTGGTAAGCGTTTAGAGGATAGTGATATTAACGAGATGGATGCACTATGGGAAGCGGCGAAACAATATGAACGATCGTCATGAACGCTTATCATACGGCCTCGTTTGCTAGCTTAGTCAATATGGCTGTTGTCAGTTTAATATTGGCGGTTTTTATGTTGAACAGTGTTCAAGCTGCGCCTTGTTTTGATAATCCTCAAAGGGCTTATGAATATCTATTGGCGCAAGAAAGTGCCAAAATACAGGTACGTGACCAAGCCACTGTAAATATCAATCGTGCTAGTGAAGGCGAGCTCGTTTCATTAAACGGTATCGGCAGCAGCAAAGCCCAAGCGATTATTTTATATCGTGAGATGTTTGGTAATTTTAAGACAGTGGATGAGTTAGCAAAGGTCAAAGGTATTGGTGCAAAAACGGTTGAGAAAAATCGAGGACGTTTACGCGTACAAGATTAAGGGCAGTATTTTGCTTTAATTAACCCCAATATTGACAAAATAGCACGTAAGTATCAGTCATAACACACCTACTAGGCGCAAAATTTGTTAAACTAGCAGGTACATCCGCCTGATAAACGCTGTGTTCATCAGGGGTGGTTAAAGAATACCGGCGAGGAGTAGATGCATGGCCGAGCGTGCCGCCAAGCAGTTAGAACTGAATAAATCTGAATTACCCAATTCCATTACTGAAGTGATTGCCACCTTAAACCGAGCTGGGTTTGATGCCTATATCGTCGGTGGCGGTGTGCGTGATACTTTATTAGGTCTGCGTCCAAAAGACTTTGACGCTGTCACTGATGCCAAGCCGCATGAGATCAAAGACGTCTTTGGCAAGCGCTGCCGCATTATCGGTCGTCGCTTTCAGTTGGCGCACGTGTATTCAGGCCGTGAGTTGATTGAGGTTGCTACCTTCCGTGGTCCACCAACCAATGATGCTAATACCAATCAAGACGGTATGATCCTGCGTGATAATGTTTGGGGTGATATCAAACAAGACTTCTCTCGTCGTGATTTCTCTATTAATGCGCTTTATTATCAACCGCTTAAAGGTGTGGTTCATGATTTTTGCGGTGCGCTTGACGACATTGATAATAAAATCATTCGTCTGCTCGGCCATGCGCCAGTGCGTATCGAAGAAGATCCAGTACGTTTGTTGCGTGCTTTACGTTTCAAAGCCAAGCTCGGTTTTGAGTTTGATGACGAGTTAGCCGTTCAGTTTCATGATGGCAACTGGGCATTGCTTGAGCAAATATCACCGCATCGTCTCTATGATGAAACCCAGAAGATGTTTACTGGCGGTTATCTGGTGCCATTATTGCCGCTATTGTTTGAGTCGGGGGCGATTGATAGCTTAATTATCTATCCACCATCTGAGCCGAGTGCACTGGTCAATCAAGTCGCTATTAATACCGACAAACGTATTGCTGCGGGCAAAAGTATCAATCCGGCGTTCTTTTATGCCGCGCTATTATGGGAAAACTATCTGCATCAGTTGGCAAAAGCCAAGAAGCGCAATATGCCGTTTGCTGAAGCGCAAATGCACGCCGCTGGTAAAGTGATTGATCGTCAACGTATCAAGACCGCGATTCCTAAATTTGCAGAGCAGTTTATCCGTGATATCTGGATATTGCAGCCAAGACTTGCAGCCCCGCGTAGCAAACAAATCGTCCAACTCTCTGAGCATCCACGTTTTCGCGCAGGTTTTGACTTTTTGTTATTGCGTGAGCAATGCGGTGATGCTGAGCATCCGTTATCAGAGTCGACCAATGGTATGGGCGATTGGTGGCAGACTTATCAGACATTGTCTGAACGAGAGCAGCAGCAAGCCATTGATGATTTTGATGAAAATATTCGTCGCGGTGCGTATAAAAAAGGGCAACAAGCGCAGCGTGGTCGTGGGCGTAATCATCAAAATTCAGAGTCAAATAGCATCGATCACTCAATATCTCATCAAAAAAATACCAAGCACAGCAAAGCCAATGATACTGCTGAGCAGGGTAGGAGTGATCAGAATATGGTAAATGACCCGTCAAATATTCCAGCACGCCGTCGCCGCGCTGTCAGTCAATCAGCCTCTGTTAAGCAATCTGGTAGCAATAACAACAAGTACTATGAATCGCAGCAAGTAAGTCAAGACAGCCATGAGCTTGCTCAGTTACGACAGCTATCCCTTGCCAATAGCAGCAACCAAGCGGCAAATAAACGCCATCATTTCAAGCCTGCACCACTCTTTGTAATTGAGCACGAAAAAGTTGTGCCACCATTGCAGAAGCAGCTATCAAATGGTGATAAACCTGATAGTCGTCAAGGGGCTGCGCAGAAAAAACCTGTCCATAAGAGTGTATCGGCTGAGAAAGCGCTAAAAAATCAGGATATCAGTTCTGATGCTAACTCTTATAATAAGGCTGACAGTAAGCCTGATCGCTCAAATCAAGCTCAGCAGCCAAAAGCAACACAGTCAGAGGTTATGCCTTCATCTGTGGCTCGTTCGGTAGCAAGATCGCCTGCGCTCGTCAGTATGAATAACGAGCCGATACCCCATAAGCGTCGCCGTCGTCAGCCGAGTGTAGAGAGTATAAATCTTGCTAGTAATACAGAGATGCAAGTAACGACTAACAACGATGTTAAAGTTGCAGCAAAGTATGCAAAAAAAGCACCTAAGCCAGCAGCCCAGCCTACTGATAAAACAGATGTTCCGGCTAAAAAAACGGTTGAGCGCAAAAAAGTGGCGAAGGTTACGACACCTGCAAGTGCTAAAAAACCAGCCAAAACGACAGAAGCAAAGTCTGCTAAAACCAGCCAAGCTGCTAACGGCAATGTTGGTATGAGTAGTGTAAATGACAATAAAGGCCCTATCCCATCGAAACGTCGCCGTCGCCAACCTAGTACTGACAATGTCTAATATTACTAACGATGCGGGCAACGCGAATTGGGTAATCTGCTACGTAGGTTTGGGTAGCAATTTGTCTAACGACTTGGGTTCACCAGTAGAACATTTGCAGCAGGCAATCGCCGCGATGCAAGAGCATAAGCAAATACGTGCGGTTCGTGTTTCTTCGTTTTATGCTTCAGCGCCTATGGGGCCGCAAGATCAGCCTGATTTTGTTAATGCCGTCGCTGGGTTTGAGACGATATTGCCACCTTTTGAGTTGCTTGCCTACTGTCAACAGTTAGAAAAAGAGGCTAAGCGTGCACGAATACGGCGTTGGGGTGAGCGTAGTTTGGATGTCGATATTTTGTTATACGGTGAAGCGCAAATCACTGAGCCACAATTAACCGTACCGCACGCTGGATTGTTTGAGCGTAATTTTGTCTTATTACCACTGCGAGAGTTAACCCCAGCGCTTATCATTGCTGGCAAATCGATAGATGACTATCCGCCTAGCAAAGATTGGACAGGCTTAAAACTACTGTAGCCAATCTATTATAAAAGAGTGACAGCGTTCACCTCTTTTAAGGTAAATCACCTATACCAAACGATTGCTAAAAGTTTTGATCACAATCAGAATAATAGCTAGAGACAGCTAAAGGTACTAAAGGTTAATCGAGGATCATATGACGACGTTATCTACTTTAAAAAAATTCAAAAAAGATGGCACCAAGTTCACTTGCTTAACGTGCTATGACTCGATGTTTGCACGCATGATGGAAAAAGCAGAGATTGATACCATTTTAATCGGTGACAGTTTGGGCATGGTGGTGCAAGGTCATGACTCAACGTTACCCGTGACTGTCAATGACATGGCTTATCATACAGCCAATATTGCACGTAGCAATCAACACGCGCTGATATTGGCTGACCTACCATTTATGAGCTATGTCACCCTACCAGAAGCGGTTGCCAATAGTCGCCAGCTGATGCAAGCGGGCGCGCATGTGATTAAGATTGAAGGTGGTAGTGAGCTTTGCGATTTAATCGCGACTTTGGCGCAAGCAGGGACGCCTACTTGTGTGCATTTAGGATTAACACCGCAATCAGTCAATGTGTTTGGTGGTTATAAAATCCAAGGTCGTGGTGACGAAGCGGCTGATAAATTGCTTGCTGATGCGAAAGCAGTCGTTGCGGCAGGTGCTGCGCTGCTAGTGTTAGAGTGCGTACCTGCTGAGCTTGCAAAAGTAGTGACAGAAGCCGTCGCAGTGCCAGTTATTGGTATTGGTGCTGGTGCAGATACGGATGGTCAAGTGTTGGTCATGCATGACATGCTAGGTATGGCACACGGCCGTGTCCCGCGCTTTATTCATGACTTTTTGACCGATGAGCGTAATAGCGCGCACAGTATCGAAGGCGCATTTGCCCTTTATCAGCAGTCAGTACGTGAAGGCAGCTTCCCAACCGAGCAGCACCAGTTTAGCTAACATTTTAGTTTTTACGATTATCAGTAGAAGAATAGTTAACCATGCCAATCATTCATCATCATATCTCCGCATTGCGTACGGCTTTACAGTCTTATCGTGGACAAAAAACTGACAATCAAGATGGCCCACAGCGCATCGCTTTAGTGCCAACGATGGGCAATCTGCATGCTGGTCATCTTGAATTAGTAAAAATAGCCAAGCAACATGCTGATATCGTGGTGGTTAGTATTTTTGTCAACCCTACTCAATTTGGTGCGGGAGAGGATTTTGATAGTTATCCTCGCACGCTTGATGAGGATGTCGCTAAACTAGCAACGGTCGATACTGATTATGTGTTTGCGCCCAGTATCGAAGAGATGTACCAAGTCTTACCGCCACCGACTTCCGTTCTTGCAGGTGCTATTACCACTCAATTATGTGGTCAATCACGCCCTGGCCATTTTGACGGTGTTGGTATTGTCGTATCTAAACTGTTCAATATCGTACAACCGGATATGGCTATTTTTGGACAAAAAGACTATCAGCAATTAGCGATTATTAAACAATTGGTACGTGATTTAAGTTATCCCATTGAAATTATAGGAGCACCTATTGTCCGCGCTGCAGATGGTTTGGCGCTTTCATCACGTAACCAATATTTAAGTGCTAATGAACGTGAGGTAGCACCTGTTATCCATCAAGCGCTACAATATTTAGCAAAGCAGTTAGAAAAAGGCGAACAGAGCCAACAAGTTGTTCAGTCGTTGCTAGCAGAAACGCATCAGCGTATTACGGATGCTGGCTTCATTATTGATTATTTAGACATTAAAACCGATACGCTAGAGTCACTCACCAATGATACTGTAACTTTTAATGCAGAAAATGAGAATTTGATGATTTTAGTCGCTGCTTGGCTAGGACGTGCACGTTTGTTAGACAATCAATTGGTGACGGTGGATCAATCGTTGTGACATAGTAATTTGCAGGATGCAATGGACTAGAATGGGTGAATCATGGATGTGAGTCAGGGTGAAAATAACAGTCAATCTGAGCAGGCAGCGTGTAAAATAGCAACCGACAAGCTCAGTATCCTAGTGGTATCAGGGCGTTCAGGCTCAGGTAAAACCTCAGTATTGAATATCTTAGAAGATTTAGGGTATTATTCTATTGATAACTTACCGTTATCCTTATTGCCGGATGCTGCGCATAAATTGGTCAATGAAAGTGGGATTCGTCGTATTGCGCTTGGTGTTGATATTCGAACACCGCGAGCGGACCTATCCAACTTTTTAGAGATGCATGCATCCTTAAAGAAAACATACGGGGCGCATGCGGTCAAAGTAGTGTACGTGACCGCGCAAGAAAGTACCTTGATAGCACGTTTTAATGCGACACGCCGCGTACATCCGCTGATGTCACAGGATATCGATAGTGACAATGCCAAGCACATTGCTTTTAATCTACCTGCCGCGATTAAAAAAGAAGTGGAGCTGTTAGAGCCTATCGCAGGTCATGCCGATATCAGAATTGATACCAGCAATTTGAATATTCATCAATTGAAAGACAGCTTGCGTGAACATGTCGGCGTGGACAATCAGATTGTGATTAATCTGCTGTCTTTTGGCTTTAAATATGGCAGTCCTATTGATGCAGATTTTGTCTTTGATGTGAGAATTTTGCCGAATCCGCATTGGAACCCTGAATTGCGTACTTCGACAGGTCTAGACATGGAAGTTGCCGCATTCTTTGCCGACTATCCAGAAGTGGCTGAGATGACTGATGATATAGATAAGTTTTTAACCCGTTGGTTGCCCGAATTTTTACACAATAACCGCCATACAGTGACAGTGGCTATTGGCTGTACTGGTGGTAAGCATCGTTCAGTATTCATCACCGATAATTTACAACGTCGTCTTGGCGATGTTATGCCGCAAAGTATAAAAGTGCTGGCGAAACATCGTGAAAAAAATCGTTGGTAGTTATTGGTAAACACTGGGGCATATCTTCATTTTTATCACTATTCCTAAAATGAGGACATGCCCCTGTTAATTTTATTATTTATTATTTTGGAAAGCTTTTATGATTGACTGGAAAGAACAGGATATGCGCGTCTCGCGCACTGAACTCAAAAAAGCCCATGAGCGCTTGCAGAAGTTGTCGATACCACTTGCCAGCTTATCGAAAAAGCAGCTCAAAAATCTGCCAGCCAGTGACTATTTTATGGCAGAACTCATGGCATTGGCCGATATCACCAGCGCTAATGCTCGTATTCGCCAAACCAAGCGCGTTGGTAAGCTTATTAGTGAAGAAAACCGCCACGAATTGGTAAAAGCATTATTTGATGCGTTTTTCCCTAAAGAACAGGTCTCAAAAATAGAAAGTTGGTTTGAGCGTTTAAATATTAATGATGAAGGGACGCTTAAGCAGTTCGTTAAACAGTACCAAGCATCTGAACAAAATAGTATGTATCAATTACTGTTATGGATTGAGTACGCCAAACATACCCAAGATGATGAGCTGATGGCAGAGTCTAAAGCGGATTTAGCCAGTTATATTCGTGAAGTCACTATTTTGTCGCAATTGAAAAAAGAAAAATAATAAGGTGATAGCGGCTAAATAGCTTTGACCACTATTTATACAATATCTCCACTTATAAATTAATTTAGTATCCAAATAAAAAAAGCCAATCATCAAGTGATTGGCTTTTTTATGGGTAAGAGCATTTATGTCCAAATGGCACTTGTGGATAAATGCTAGTCCCTAATTTATAACGGTACTTAATTTATAACGGTACTCAACCTATTTCTTTTCAGCACGCACTTTGTCAACCAAATAGTCAACGACTTTAGGTACAGTAGCGCTTTCACCAGTTACAACGTATTTGCCTTGTACGACGACTGCTGGCACACCAGAGAGCTGATAACGCTTAGCGCCTGCTTGTGAACGACCAATTTTCGTACCAACAGCGAATGAATTATAAAGGCTATTGAATTTCTTCTCATTAACGCCTTTCGATGCATACCATTTGCTTAATGATGATTGATCAAAGATTTTCTTACCATCTTTGTGAATGGCATCAAATAGCGCGTCATGAGTCTTGTCCTCAAACCCTAGCAGCTGAGCGGCATAGAAACCACGAGCGTTGGCTTCCCAGACAGGGTTAAGCGCTGCTGGCGTTTTGAAAAAGGCAACGTCTTTGTCTTTGTTTTTAGCCCATTTTTCCATGTGCGGGTTAAGAACGTTACAATGCGGGCAACCATACCAAAAAAACTCACGAACAATGATAGCATCACCGCTGATTTTTTCTGGATTGTCTAGCACGCGATAGTCTTTTCCGGCGACATAGTCGGCAGCTTGTGCGCCCATAGTGGCAAGTCCAATGGCCATGGCCAGACCAGTCAGTGTGATGACACGTTTCATACTTTATCCTTGAGGTGTGAAAACTTCGGGTTTGTTGAGATGTTTTAGTATCGTATGGTTTTGGGTATAGCGCACAGGTTTTTAAAGTGCCCAAACGAGACAGTGTCGAGTATAATCGAACTATAGCGACGTATCGACTATAATAACGTAAAACATGGTCGCTTGTGAATCCGATTCTTAACTAATGGTTGTAAAGCTGTGAGCCATTATTTAAGGCTTATTTCACCGCGTTTTTTGGAATTTTTTTAGCGTTTTATTATTTAGGTTTTAGACTGTTTGAGGCATCTGTCATTTAAAAAAACTGTACAGAAAATATGAACGTTTGCTAAGACCATTCACAATCGGTGACGATGTACTCACGACAAAGCTGCCGCTCTCATGCTAATATTAGGTACATAATTGTGCACTGTATATGATTAAAACGATAATGACAATAAAGGAAAAATACAATGAGCTCAGCTCTATCTTCCTCGCCTTTTTTGAATGAGCAAGCAAACAGCAGTCTTGATGATACAACGGCTACCACCATTAATGTAGATCCTAGCGAAGTCGATAAGTTTAATAAGTTGGCAAGCGAATGGTGGAGTAAGACGGGTGCATTTGCGACTTTGCATGAAATAAATCCACTGCGTTTAAATTGGATAGAAGAAAACGTCAAGCGCAGTTATCAAAATGACAGTGCTGATACGGACATTCATAAAACGGCTGAAACTGGCTTGGCTGGGAAAAAAGTGCTCGATGTCGGCTGTGGCGGCGGTATATTGTCAGAGTCTATGGCACGTCGCGGTGCGGATGTGACAGGGATTGATTTGGGTACCGAAAATCTGAAAGCGGCAGCGCTGCATGCAGAGCAAAGCGCTTTACATGAGACGCTGCGCTATCAGCATATCCCAGTAGAAGAACTAGCCAAAACTCATGCAGGTCAGTTCGATGTGGTGACTTGTATGGAGATGCTCGAGCATGTGCCTGATCCCAGCTCGATTGTGCAGGCGTGTTTTGAGTTATTGGCACCAGGCGGTGTTTGCGTGCTATCGACGATCAATCGAAACCCTAAATCATATCTATTTGCCATCGTTGGGGCAGAATATGTATTGCGTTTGCTCGATCGCGGCACTCATGATTATAGCAAATTTATCACGCCAGCTGAGCTAGACAAAATGGCAATTGACGCTGGATTCACACGTCAAGATATTATTGGCTTGCATTATAATCCGCTGACCAAGCGTTATTGGCTGGCTCAAAATGTCGATGTCAATTACATGATAGCAGTACACAAGCCACTGGCTTAAGCTGAATGCCGTATTTGGTTGTTTTCATGCCATACTATTTCACTCAACACCTTATTTATATTAAGAGCATTCACTATGAGCCAATTTGTAAAAGCGGTTTTATTTGATCTCGATGGGACATTAATCGATACGGCTGCTGATTTTGTCCGTATTATCGGTAAAATGAGCCGCCAAAATGATTGGCAAGCACCCCCTGAAACAGAAATTCGCGAGCAAGTTTCTGCTGGTGCCTCAGCGATGGTACAGTTGATGCTACGTCATAACGATCAAATTGAGGTTAGCGAAGAAGCTTTGCAGGAGTTTCGCCAACAGTTTTTAGATGATTATGAAGCTGAGATATGCGTCGATAGTTGTGTGTTCGCTGAATTAGAAGACGTGTTGACTGCTCTTGAAGAAAAAGGGGTGCCATGGGGTATTGTGACCAACAAGCCGCGTTATCTGGCAGAGAAGTTACTAGAAAAGATGCAGTTAGACGGGCGCTGTTCTGCTTTGGTTTGTCCTGATGATGTGTCTCGCTCAAAACCTGACCCAGAGCCTATGTATGCGGCGTTAGAGAAGCTTGGTATCCCTCGCGGCGCCGCTGAAAGTGTGATTTATGTTGGCGACCATATCCGTGATATCGAAGCTGGTAATGCGGCTGGCATGCCGACGATTCTAGCTGCTTATGGTTATATTCCGCCTGAAGATCAAAAAAACCTAAAGAAATGGGGTGCAGATTATATTACTGATACGCCTGAGCAATTAAATAAACTGCTACTCTCTTCTGGTAAATTTGACTATTTATAAATCAAATTATAAATCGAGTCCAACACACTCTATGTTTTTAAAGAAACACGATAAATACTTAGCTTCCCAACTATTAAACGATAAGCAGTGAGCAATGCCATGAGTGACAATATTAATCAGCCGGCTAATCAGCAAGACAACCAAAAAACCGTTCAAAGTCTAATTCAACCTTTAACTCATAACGATATTCGCAACTTTGTGCCATCTGATAATTGTTTAGATGGTAAGACTATTTTGGTCACGGGGGCAGGTGACGGTATCGGCCGCGTTGCCGCGCTGACTTATGCTCGTTATGGAGCGACAGTCCTGTTATTGGGACGTACCAGCAGCAAGCTTGAATATGTTTATGATGAGATTGAAAGTCTTGGTGGCAAACAGCCTGCCATGCTACCGATGAATCTAGAAGGAGCAACTTATGCTGAGATGCAGCAGTTAGAGGGGTTGATTAATAAAGAAGTCGGTCAGCTCGATGGTATCTTACACAATGCGGGCATGCTTGGGCAGCTAACCCCACTTGAGATGTATGACGTCGATACTTTTGCACAAGTTATGAAGGTGAACTTTACCTCGACGTTTATGCTCACCCAAGCACTGCTACCATTACTTAAAGATGCTGAGAATGGCTCTATTGTTTTCACCTCTAGCACGGTCGGTACACATCCTCGCGCGTTCTGGGGTGCTTATGCGCTGTCCAAGCAAGCCGTAGAAGGCATGAGTGATATCTTTACCCAAGAGACGCAGAATACGACTAATTTACGTTTTAACTGTGTCAATCCTGGTGGTACTCGTACCAATATGCGTGCGCATGCTTATCCAGGAGAAAACCCTATGAGCTTAAAAACGCCTGAAGATATCATGGCAGGCTATGTCTGTTTAATGAGTGATGCCAGTATCGGGGTACGCGGGCAAGTGGTTGAGCTACAGCCAAAAGATTAGCCATGTGATTTTTTGCTAGGAAATGTCATTATTTAGGGTATTTATTCGCTTACTTTCAGATTGAGGCATGCTCTAGTAGGTTGCAATTAATTATAAACAACCCCATCTATTTGTTATTAAAGCGATTTGTAATATCTAATGATAATAAATAGGATGGGATTATGGCAGGTGGTTGGTCAAGAGATGGTGCTGAGCATGAGCAAATGGATGCAACGGTAAATGATGCATTAGAGCGGGCAAGACGTGCGTTGCCAACTGGCATCAGTGCCGAAATGTGTGATGAATGCGGCAAGCCTATTCCAGAAGCACGGCGGTTAGCAGTGCCTGGTATTCAGCATTGCGTCAGCTGTCAGACAGAACTTGAACAAGAGGCGAGAGCCGCTGAGTTGTTTAACCGGCGCGGTAGCAAAGACAGTCAATTACGTTAAAAAAGAAAAAGGGCAGACATTGCTATATCGAACAGCAATGTCTGCCCTTTTTTTGTCTATTACTATATAACCAGTGCCATTAGTTCACGGTCGCAGGTATCCCAATCGATAGAAGGTAGCGTCTCTATAGAAGATAAAAATGCTGTCCTATCTTTTTCTTCTGAGCGGTCGCTTTCTACTGCTGTATCGTTGTCGTTATTAGCATTTGCCTCCAACTGTAATATAATCTCTAGCCGACTATCAACTTGTGCGCTAACCGTACTGGTGGTTAAGCTGTCAGGGGTAAAATTGATTTGTAGCCAGCCATCAGACGTATGAACCACACCTTTGATACGTTGCCAGTTCGGTAGCATTAATAACCAACTCTGTAACTCATCCGCTTTTAATATGTAGTGCGCTGGCAGTCGCCAACCCGCCAACTGTAACTCTTGTTGTTTCTCATGATAACGATAAGGTAGCTCAATATCTGTGCTGGTCTGCGCATCATCTTTGTTTGTAAAAGCGTCGGATGACAAGGTGGTCGATATCGATAGGGCATTACTCTGTGGTTGCAAGCTAGTAATCGATTTTTGAGGGTGAACAATATTGACTATGCGTTGTTTCGAGATAACCTGACTGGGCTTGGTTAGCTGAGTTTTCAACTCTGATACGCTTGATTCTGATAAAAGAATATTGGATGAGTCATTTGTATCATGAGATATCTGCTCAGATGCTGCCCAAATAATTTTTACCTGTGCATTGAGCTTGGCTATCCATTGTTGCAGTGCTTGTTTTTCGCTATCGCTCAATTGAGCATAGCGATTAATGACCAACACATCGGCATCACGGACATGCGCTTGAAAACCGTCATGATGACGATATTTATCTTGCTGCCATTGTACGCCACTCAGTACCGTTATTACTGCCTGCATATTGAGCGCTGTTTGCCAATGAGGTGCACTGAGCTGCATGATAAGCTCACGTGGATGAGCAAGCCCTGTGGGTTCGATGAGCAACCGCTGTGGATGATGCTCACTAAGTAGCCGACTGATAGCAATTTGTAATGGCAGCTGACTGGTACAACAAATACAGCCACCACTAACTTCTCGTATCGCAATATTATCTTGCTCAGGCTTACTATCTTGTGCGCTTGCCAGCAGCGCACCATCAATACCGATACGACCAAATTCATTGATCAGTAATGCCCAGCGCTCATCGGCAGGTTTGATAGCAAGCAGCTGATTAATCACTGTGGTCTTGCCAGCACCCAAAAACCCTGTCACCAAGGTGCAGGGTATGTTTTGAAAAATAATAGGTTTTTTCACAGAGACACTCATCATATAGGCCGTATTTGTGAGTAATCAAACACGGCCTATATTAAAAGGAAATGATATTAGCGTGTGTCGTCAATTCAATCGATAATCGGAATTTTCGAAATGAGGACACACTTAGTCAAAAGTTACTCACTTTTAACGGTTTCTACTTCGGCTTCGTCAGGAACGAATACATAGCCTACACCCCAAACGGTTTGGATGTAACGCGCTTGTGACGGGTTGTCTTCAATCAAACGACGCAAACGTGATACCTGTACGTCGATAGAACGCTCCATCGCACCCCATTCACGACCGCGTGCAAGGTTCATCAGTTTGTCACGGGTTAATGGCTCACGTGGATGCTGCACCAGTGCTTTTAGCACCGAAAACTCACCTGTTGTTAAGGTAACAACATTGCCGTCACGTTTAAGCGTACGTGTCGATAAATCAAGCGTCCACGGTCCAAACTCAACCACTTCAAGCTGATGGCTTGGTGCGCCAGGCAGCTCGCGATTTTGACGACGTAATACCGCTTTAATACGAGCCAACAGCTCTTTGGGGTTAAAGGGTTTTGGCAGATAATCATCTGCACCCGCTTCTAGACCAGCGATACGATCGGCATCACCACCTTTGGCTGTTAGCATAATGATAGGAATGTCGCCATTATCTTCGCGTAGACGTTTACAGATACTGATGCCGTCTTCGCCTGGCAGCATCAAATCGAGTACCACCAATGAGAAAAGCTCACGCTGCAACAGTTTGTCCATTTGACTGCCATCATGAGCCGTACGGACGACAAAACCGTCGTCTTCTAGAAAGCGCTGTAATAAAGAGCGCAAGCGTGCATCGTCATCAACGACTAAAATTCGCTGAGTTAAGGTATCAGGGCTGTTGTTATCTGTCATACAGTCATCCTCTTATAAAAATTATTATTGGTAGAAATTGTGATTAAAAATACAAGGGTAAATGTCTTTGTTAATAAAAATAGAATTCAGGAAAGCATCCATAAAGGTAACAATATTAGTGCTGCTAGCTAAAAACCATTCCATCAATTGCTAAAAATAAATAAATATAACAAACTAGTGTTCAGTACAGTAGTAAACTGCAATATTTGTACGATTAAGACTTTAGTGTATAAGATTGCTGTAATAATTGCATCAATGATAATGCTAAATGCTGTATGCGTTTGTTTAACAAGGCACAAGAACGGACGATATTAGACGATTTTTGCTAGAAAACAGGCGATAAATAACGAAAAGATAAAAAGGATTTTTATTCATGCAGCTTTTGCTATAATGCAAAACTACATTTCTCAACGATTGATACGTCTATGAGTAGCACTGATACCTTAACGCCATCTCAAACCTCGACAAATGCACAGGTTTTGGATGCAACCACACACGCGAATATTCACGACAAGCTTGCTCGCGCGCTTGGCATTAAGACTGCTCAAGTCAATGCGTTTGTCAAACTTTACGATGAAGGCGCGACCGTTCCATTTATTGCCCGTTACCGTAAAGAAAAGACGCAGAATCTTGACGATGCGCAATTGCGCGCGCTTGAGAAGTCTCTTAATTATGAGCGTGACATGGCCACCCGTCGCCTCAAAATTACCGAGCTGCTCAGCACGCAGGGCAATTTGACTGACGAGCTGCAGACGCGTATCGATAATGCGACGTCGAAACTTGAGCTTGAAGACATCTACTTGCCATACCGCCCGCGTCGTCGTTCACCAGCTGCCAAAGCACGTGCTGCTGGTCTTGATGTGGCAGCGCAAGCCGTCTTGACGCAAGAAATCACGCCGACCGATGCGCTAGCAGACTATCAAGTACAATCTAGCATTACCGATGATAGTGGTAATGAGATCGAAGTTGATTTTAGCGATATCACCAAGCAATTGGCTGGCGTACAAGCCATCATCGTTGATGAATGGACGCAGGCTTTGGCTTTGCTAGACAACTTGCGCAGTGGCTTTGCCAAGACGGCGAGTATCGTATCTGCCGTTGCCAGTGAAGAAAAACGTGAAGTCGGCGAGAAATTCAAAGATTACTTCGAGCATAGTGAAAGCCTTGCGCGTCTGCCGAATCATCGTTTATTAGCGATGCTACGTGGTCGTCAAGAAAACGTCTTAGGTCTTAAAATCGAAGGCGAAGACGCACCCTTTATCGAAAAAATCATTAAGCATTTTGACGTTGATACAAAAGCTCCAGCCGAGCGTCAAGAGTTTTTGACAGAAGCGGCGACGAGTTTGTGGAAAGACAAATGGCGTCCGCATATTGAACACCGTTTATTGACAGAAAAACGTCTGACCGCTGAAGCTGACGCGATTGACGTGTTTGCTAATAATTTACAGCACTTATTAATGTCAGCGCCTGCCGGTCGTAAAGTGATTTTAGGTGTTGATCCTGGCATTCGTCATGGCGTAAAAATGGCCATCGTCGATGCTCAAGGTCACGTTATGTTAGACAGTGAAGACAAGCCTGTCGTCGCAACCGTTTATCCATTTGCCCCTGATAATAAAATGGATGAAGCCAAAAAAGTCATCGATGAATTATTAAGTACTTACCACGTTGATTTGGTGGCTATCGGTAATGGTACGGCGAGCCGCGAAACAGATGCGATGATTAAAGAAATTTTGGCTGCCAACTCTGAGCTACAAGCCAAGTCAGTTATCGTCAATGAGTCAGGTGCTTCTGTCTATTCAGCCAGTGAGCTTGCCACTGATGAGCTTGGTAACTTAGACGTTTCGGTACGCGGTGCGGTTTCTATCGCCCGTCGCTTGCAAGACCCTTTATCAGAATTGGTCAAGGTTGATCCAAAAGCCATTGGCGTTGGTCAATATCAGCATGATGTTAACCAAACACAATTGGCAGATAGTCTTGATAAAGTCACGCAAGATAGCGTAAATGCGGTTGGCGTTGATGTAAATACCGCAAGCCCTGCTATCTTGGCACATATCGCTGGTTTGAATAAAAACGTCGCGCAGCAAATCGTGACCTATCGTAAAGAGCATGGTGCTTTTGACAGTCGTGAATCATTAAAAAACGTTCCACGCTTAGGCGCTAAGACCTTTGAACAAGCAGCAGGCTTCTTGCGTATCCATGGTGGTAGTAATCCCCTTGATGCCACTGGTGTGCATCCAGAAAGCTATGCGCTGGTCGATAGCTTATTGGCACAAACTGGTAAAGCATTGCCAGAAGTCATCGGTAATGACGGCATATTAAATACGATAGATACCACTGCACTGGCTGCTAATGATGACAATATTAGTGTAACTGCTATCATCGAGGAGCTAGCCAAACCAGCACGCGACCCACGTCCTGAATTTAAGACTGCTAACTTCCGTGAAGACGTTAACAGTATTAAAGACTTGAGCGAGGGCATGCAGCTTGAAGGCGTGGTGACCAATGTGACAGCCTTTGGTTGCTTCGTTGATGTTGGCGTCCATCAGGACGGTTTGGTACATATCTCACAAATGGCCAATGACTTTGTCGCTGACCCGATGAACCGCGTCAAGCCTGGCGATATCGTCTCGGTACGTGTCATCTCTATCGATGAAAAACGTGGTCGTATTGGCTTTAGTATGAAACCTGAAATCGAAAAGCCAGTACGCTCAGCAGCGAAAGCGGCTGAAAGTACTGGTAATGATGAGAAAGTCAGTCGTCCACGTAGCGATCATGCAAATAGCAAACGCCCGAACAGTAGCCGTCCAGCGGCTGACAAGCGCCCGTCGAAATCTCGCGGTAATCGTCAGGATAAAGACAATGCTAATAATGATCGTAGCAAAGCGCCAAGGGCTGATAAAGCAGAAGCACCTAGCAAAATGGGTACGCTTGGGGCGCTGTTACAGGAAGCTGGTGTGACTAAAACCAAAAAATAGTTAATATTAATAGTGATAAAAAAGGCAGCCATTAGGCTGCCTTTTTTATGGAATTTATTTAAAAGTAGAAATTGTTAATGAACACTGATAACTGCTCAAACCTAACTCGCTGAATAACCTCTTCTGCGTGATTTCAGTTAACAGCGGGGTTCATATCGTACTTTATTTCGTATTCTATAATTCTTCTGTGGCTTCTTCAGCTTCTTGTAATTCTTCTTGTGTGTCTAACGAGTCTTCTTCTTGCATCGCTTCTTCAGAATCTTGAATCAACTCCTGCTCGGCATCCATTGCTTCTTGCATCGCTTCTTCAGAATCTTGAATCAACTCCTGCTCGGCATCCATTGCTTCTTGCTCAGCACTGTTGTTAACGTTTGCTCTTGAGATAATCTGTGTCTCACTAATCTGAAATGGGCTAGATTGATTGTCTGCTGAGGCATTATTTGTATTGTCACCTTCCATCTCAAGTGTGGTGGCGGTAGCCGCTGCTTGCACATCTACTGCCGCAGTATCAGCAGGTGCTGCCATAGCCAAACTTGGGATAGTGAGCGCAGCGCCGATCAGTAGCGATAAAGATAGAGTACTTTTTTTCATTAATCAATTCCTTAATTTACAATCTTATAATGTCAGTTTAAAAAATTTCAAACTTGACGCTTATGTTGCTAACTGCTGTATACAGCCGTTGCATATCACACATTCATTTAGTAATTCAAATCTATATATTTAATATATCTAACATTTAATTGGTAGACAAAATAAAATCATGATAACCATTAAGAGACTATCATGATGGATTTGGATAAAGAGCTTTATAAGCTGACCTAAATCAGTGATAAAAATCTAAAAGGGAGAATACCAATTAAACAAGCGTTAGTTCAGTAGTCCATAGATTAAAATTCTAACAGACGGATGTTAGCAGGTGACTTTGTGCAACTATTGTATGGTTATTGTCAGATAGGAAAATAGCATTATTTTCTACTTTCATATCTCTAATTTTTATAGCAATGATGTCTCAACGAATCTCGTTCGTCTGTATTTCATTAAAGTCTTATTCAATAACGATATACTTGCCAGTGTTTGAATCAACGACGCGTTGTTGAATGCTACTAGGAACACGAATGACTGGGAAGGTTTGATTGATTTCAGTATTGTCGATGACCTCCGCATCTGCTTCTTCACCAACGATTACAGTACGGTTAGCCTCGTCTTCGATAGCAATGGCTGTACCTGACGCTGTGTTTACTCGCTTGATTTGATCTTTCGGTACGATGATGACTTCTTTGACACTATATTTAGTAGGGCGGATAACACGTGTGGTTTCAACGATGACAGGCTCTACACGGCGATCTTCGATAATCGCGAGTTGTGCTTCTGGTGCTGTAGCTTCTTTTGTTTCGCTCATAATAGGCGTTGGAAACTTGGCACCGAAGTGGTTATCGCACTGCTGCATGCTTAAGCGTACTGGATTGCCAGCCTTATCCATATAGACATTGACAGGCATATCAGCGGCGATAGGGACGTATTTCCCAACCAATGCACCCGAAACACCATAGCGACCATTTGACTGCCCAACTCCTAAATCACAAGCACCTGCTGAGTAATCACTGGCTGTTAAGTTGTTTGCATTGACCACTGTTTGAGGAATCATTACTTCAGACAAGCGCATTTTTTTGACAGTCGCTTCACCTGCTTGGCGCTTTGGATTTTGATAAGTATAAGGGGTATAAAATTTGGCCGAACCATCTTTGACAGCGCTCACACACTCCTCATAACTGTCATAGCCAACATTGCCGTGGCTATCGGTAGTCATAGCGGCGTTAGCAGAGCTTGCAAACATAGCAAGACTGGATGTCATCACAGCAGCGGTTAATATATTCATTTTCATTATTATGTCCTTTTAATTGGATGAGGGTCTATTGATTTATTCCAAATTTATGATAGATAAGTAAAACTTAATTTTTATTAATATGATTTTTATTGCACTAGAAAATTACTCTGACGCGTTTAAAGCCTAAATAAAATGTTAATGAGCCAATTATTCCTCTCAAAGCTGCTATACAATATGTAGTAAAAAAATATGGGATAAAAAATTGCCTAACTTCTTTTATCCTAAGTTTTTTATCCTACGTCATTCACTGCAATATGGCTGTGACATTACTCTAGAAATGTGTAGCTTAATGTATTAAAAAGGCAAGAATTGGCAATATCATTTACCAAAGAATCACGTTATTATTATTTATTAACAATCGCTCAAAAGATTGCAATGTGAATAATGAGAAAAAATAGGCAATAAAAAACCGTATCTCGTTGCTAAGATACGGTCATTACTTAGATATTAAGAAGTAGATTGCTTCGATTTATAAATGGGTCATCTTACGAATCGACAACTTCAAAACTAAGACCCGCATGCTCTTCTAAACGCGCTAGTAGATGCTTACCCATGGCAGAGGCTGGCGTCCAAAAACCACCACCAATTTCTTCTTTGCTGATATCTTGTGCTAAGCATAACGCTGCTTGCGCTAGCATACGCGAGGTACTGCCGTAACCTGGATCTTTATCACCCGTTACTTTCGTATTGATGGTGTCTTTATTAGCCGTTTCTCCAAAGAGGCGAATGTCAAAGTAGCCGTTTGCTTGCTCTTCTGCAGACGGACCAGAACCTGACTTGGGTAGCACGTGCTTAGCTAATAATTCACGGCTCGGTTTGACCATCATAGCAGTGGCAAATCCAAACAAGCCGGCGCTCATTGCATAGCTTGATAATTGACCTTTTACACCATCTTGCATCCACATTGCTTCGTCATATTTAAAGTCACGACCATATTCATAGTTAAGCAATTGGTTGGTGCGATGCACGATACGGGTATTGATGCTAGCCATGACAAAAGGCGCAAGCCAGCGTTTGTGCTTACTATCGTATTCTGGCTTACTGACATTAGCTTGGCGCACGTTTGGCGCATCTTTATCATCATTGAGTAGATAAGGATTTGCTACCTGCTTACGACGTGACTTGTCCTTTCCGACTTCCTCAAAAATAGTCGCCATCGAGGCAATGGTGCCACCTGATAGACCGCCTTTCGCCGCTTTGACACGCATATGAATCACATCGCAGGCGCGACCAAATTTCTCTTCTGCTTGGGTTTGGGTAAAGTAGACGCCCAAATCCGATGGAATCGAATCAAAGCCACACGAGTTGACAATACGAGCGCCGCTTTGCTTTGCCGCGTCCTGATACTTGTCCATCATATCTTTGATAAAGATAGCTTCACCAGTGAGGTCGACATAATCTGTCCCATGAGTGGTACAAGATTTGATCAGCGGCTCACCGTATTTAAGATAAGGACCGACGGTTGAAATGATGACTTGGGTTTGTTTGGTCATCTCATCAAGGCTATCCGCATCGTCACTATTAGCAAGAATAATATCGACAGTGCTGCCAAGTTTAGATTGCAAGTCGTTCAGTTTTGCTTCATCACGCCCAGCAATCGCCCACGTGACATCGGCGCCATCTTTGTCTTTAGTATTAGATAAAAACTCTGTTAAATAGTGTGCTGTGATTTGACCAACAAAGCTGGTTGCACCATATAAGACGACCGCGTAAGGACGCTTTTCATCGCTGCGCTGTTGTGTATTGTTTGAGGTATCCGTATTAGTATTGGTATCCATATTTATTATCCTTAATAGCTATTTTGATGAGTCGTGTGACGTTTAAAATTTATTGCCATTTAACAGTCAGAATTTGAAGTCTGATTTTTTTTGATAGAAATCATATTATCTATATAAGTCATGACTCAGATTTATATCTGCCTGAAAAAGATATATTAAAGTATTTTTGACCAGTAAAAATGACTTGTAAGTTACTGTTTATAGCAGATTATATGATGAAAATGTTGATGGCTAAGTGATAACTAACCATCTATACACATAACTCCCATAAAGGGATGAAAAAAAGGTTCGATGTTAAGATTTGCTACAAAGGTTACATAACCTACCGATATCATTACCAAAATGAACGTTTTCTAAAGATAAATATTGCTAATCTATGGTCGTAAGCAGTATTAATGGTTAAAAAATTAATAAATATCAAAAAAACAACAAGTAAAGAAAAAGGAATCTTAGAGAGAGCAAGGTACTCATTAATAATAGTAGTTATTTCTTATTAATACTTGTCCATTGCATCAATCTAAATATCTGGTTTTCTAATAATAATTTTTAAGGAGAAGGTTATGTTTCGCTGGGCTATTATTTTTGCCGTGATCGCACTGTTAGCAAGTTTATTGGGTTTTGGCGGTGTCGCAGGATTGTCTGCTAATTTGGCATATATTTTCTTAGCAGTCGCTGTTATTTTATTTATTGTGGCATTTGTAAGCCGCAAGATGTAATTAATACCTGTAGATTGTTAAATACCAAAAAAAAGTCCTCAATTGAGGACTTTTTTTTGGTATTTAATAATGTATTTACTAATAAAGGATTTTTATAAACATTATAAAAACAAACACATCACTATAAACGTTTCGGCTGGACTATGTGTTCCATCCGTTTCGCCAGACGAATATCATGGCTGGTTATACCGCCAGTATCGCCAGTAGTTAAGCGCACCTCTACCACGTTATACGTGTTGCGCCATTCGGGATGATGCTCGAGCGCTTCGGCATGGAACGCTGCTTGATTCATAAAGCTTATGGCTTCGATGAAATCGCTAAAGTGATATGTTTTTACGATAGCATTGCCCTCGCGCTGCCAACCGGGCAATTCTTCTAGCTGCAAATTTACTTGCTTATCAGATAAACTACTCATATTAATCACCTTTATTATTATGTTGATTTGGTTTATTAAAAACTATATCAGGCACTACATTGTAGCTGTCAAAGCTATTGTACGAAACTTCAATCCTCTTTTTCAGTTGTATCATTGACGCTATTACATCACTGTAAAGACCTTTTGTTCTATCGGCATTATAGGTCAGAAAACCCACCTATATTTGCTATCTTGCCATATATTCAAAGATAAATATACGAGGGCAGATAGCAAATAAATAGGAGGGTAGTAGCGTATTAACGTTCCATTTTTATTGGCCAAGCTGAACCATAATAAATGCTTAAAATATTTCTAAAGAAATCGTGGTGCTTATTAGCATGCTACATTTTCTACGGCTTATTGCTAAGGAGTGGACTATAGCAAGTCTTGGTAATCAGGATGTTTGCTGATATATGACGAGACAAATGAGCACTGTGGTATCACTTTTTTATTCTGTTCACGAGCATAGTTGAGGGCATGCTTGACCAATGCTGAGCCAATACCGCGCCCGCCTAGCTCCTGAGGTACGATAGTATGATCATAAACTAATGTATCGTCACGCTCTTGATAGCTAATATAGCCAGTATAACCGTCAATAGAGGTTTCAAAGCGTTTAGCTTGTTCATCATGGGTAATGGTTAGGTTTTGTTCAGAGTTTTGATTTTTCATGGATATTCTCCGTTATTATTGATTATTATCATTAAATATTATTGGTTTTTTTTGGTATGGATCAAGCGTATTTTTAAATGAAAAGAGCTTGAATGACCAAATAGATTGTTCACTAAAGTATGAGTCCTTTCGATTCACATTTATAGTTCTTTAGCGTAAGAGTCGATAGAGTAAATGTTAAGACTAAAGGGGTCTACCAGTGATCTCCATATGAGCTGCATATCAAGCATAAAATAAGGCTTGGCGCATGACAGGGGGAAGATATTTACCCAATCCACGTATAGCGGGCAGCTCTTTTTGTCTTTCTGCTACGGCATGATTTGTTTCAGTGATTGACGTAGTTTGTGAGTGTAAATAAGACTGCCATTCTTCAGCACTTGGCTTGCTAAAGTGGCGGATACGTTCCAGCATTTGCCGGAATTGTGTACCAAAGCGCCCAGTATTATAGGGTAGATTGTACTTGCGGCATATTGCTTGTAATTGTGGTGCGATACGAGCATAGTGACTGGCTGGCATATCAGGGAAAATATGATGTTCGATTTGATGCGATAAATTACCCGTCAAAATATGAAACAGCTTACTGCCTTGAATATTGCTGGAGCCAAGAATTTGACGCACATACCAGTCGCCTTTAGTCTCATCGGCATCGAGATGGGTATAGATATGGGCTTGTTCGGTAAAGTGTCCACAGAATATTACCGCCCATGTCCACAGATTACGAGCGATATTGGCAGTAACATTACCGCTCAGTGTAGTCATAGCACTACGCCGACCTAATGTCAGCCCTGCTAACGTGGGTAGTACAATATGATCTTTGCCTACTTGCCGTGCGATTTTGGCGAATAATGCGCGAGATTTCTGTTGCATGGTTTGGTGTCGATCAGGGAAGTCCGCATATTCGTCGACACTGATTTGAATATCATGAAAGGCGACCGCCCACTCAAAACCTAGAGCCAATATCGCTGTTTTCAACATATTATGGCGGTCGCTTGGCGTCCAAGGTTGCTCATCAGTCACGCGAATTAAGTGATAGCCAACGTCGTGGTCACGACCAACGATATTGGTAAAAGTATGATGCAAGTAATTATGAGAGTGTTGCCACAATGGGGCAGGACAGACAATGTCCCAATCAAACTTTTGGCTATTGAGATACGGGTGCTGCATCCAGTCATACTGACCATGCATGACATTATGCCCAAGTTCCATATTGTTTAGGATTTTGCTGAGACTCAGTAGCGAGGTACCCAATAACCAAGTCGCGACTATTTTACGTTTTGACTGCATGCATCCAGCCGCTGCCAGTAAGCCACGCGCTGTCATCTCACTATAGACTACCGCGGCATACACTCGTTTAATGTATCGTGCGTCATCACTACCTAATGAATCCATCACGCTTCGGTAAAGCACATTTAATTCATGAGCGAGGGCATCAGATTGCGCCTTCGGTAAGGGCGATCCTGTCAACGTTGGGTAGCGAGTCAACTGCTTTGCTTTCTGCTGTTTTGCATCAGTTAGTGTGGTCAAAACGGGTACAGCAGATTGTGCCGTAGTGACGGGTGGTAGCAAGCGCATAAATAATCCTTAACCGAAATGGTACGGAGAGTCGGTACTGGGTTCGGTTCAATAAGTTGTTTAAGTTTTTACCGTAGGCTATAAGGTAACAGCAGGCTGTGTTTCTATCTTACGAGCCGTTATGAGTATTTATTTTTATCACCGTGTTGTTAAATATCCAGCACCACATCAGTCATGGCAATGTTGATGCAAGTTTGAATAGATTCATAACCATCACTGCTCATTTTTCCTGTGTGAATATTTTTGACCACACCGCTGACTTTATTGCAGCGACACAACTGGCAGATACCTTGTCTACAACCGTGCGCTAAGCGAATTCCTGCATCCTCTGCAGCATTCAATAGTGTCGTGCTACTATTAAACTGCCGTTGCCTCGCCCGTAAATAAACAGTATGTTGTGCTGCGTGTTTTTTTCTATCGAGCGCTTGTTCGTTATCAAAATCGAAATCAGGCAACGCATGACCAAAGTTTTCTACAATGATATTATCGCGCAGGTTTTTATTGTGCGGTAGGGTTACCTTCGCCGCTGCTTTATATAAGCCAGTCAACAGAGTCTGTGAACCGCATGCAAATATTTGCGTATCTGCCAGCGGCAGGTTTAATGCCAACAAACTGTCTAGGCTCAAGTGTCGCTTGCCAGCCAAATAAGTATCAGATTTCTCGGTATTGACCAGATGATAGGTGAAAGCTGGATACGCTATGCTCAGTTGTTGCCATTGGTTTTTGAACGGGAGCATTTCAGTGCGACTGTAATATAGCAACGTCACCTGATGTCCGTTGTCCAGTGCTTGCGTGATGAGTCCTAACATGGGCGTAATACCGCTGCCACCTGCGATAAATAATAAAGAAGCAGATTTTTCGGCAGCTGATTTTGTCTGTACCGTTATAGATGATTGTGCCAAAGTGAAAGAGCCACTAGGGACACTACTGTTGATGACACTGCCAAGTGCCATATGTTTGGTTAAATAATCTGAAACCAAGCCTTGTGGCTTAATAGCAATAGTAACCGCAAGATAAGGTGGTTGCTTTTTACTAGCGCCACTATTAGTACTATTATTGATAGCAGCATTTTGCCACCAGAGCGGTTGATGCGCCAAACCTAATAATGAATAGCTGCGCTGATGATACACACCTTCAATAAGAACGCTTAAGTTAAGATGTTGCCCACCCTGCCAACCACGTTGCGAACCCACTAATTGCCGTCGAAAAGCATGATTGATCTCAAATCTGAGCGCTATTAAGTCATCGCTAAGGGTATACCGCGCAACAAGGCGCAGCTTTGGGACAGTGAAAGACCAAAACGGCTGTAAGTGTGATCCAATAAAATCGATAAATGCATGTTGAATCATTTCAGGGCGATAGCCGTTGGTCATATTATCAGTACCTTTGTTAATACTATCAAAATGATTGACATCATAAATATTGTGTTCACCTGTGCGCCAATTTAGCGGATATCACTTAGGTCAGGTCGACTGAATCTGTTAAGCTATCCTAACATGCTAACGGCTATTGATTAAATTTGCGAAAGTTTTGATGCAATTTTTTGTGGTCTTTATAAAACAGTTATAAGTCAGAATGTTAAGCGAAACGGTTCGAGAGTAGGTTTCGTTACCGCTTTTAGCTAGAAAGCTGAGTACTCTGTGACAAAAGCCGTAAAACAATCGTTAAAACAATCTGTTGGCTTGCAGGGCATGCGCCACAATGCGATAATGGCTTATAATTTGTAACCCTGATTTTGAGGTGCAGCACGCTTGGCATCATTGCCAAGTATGATTCGCTTGCCTCTTTTATGCAGTCTATCGGAGTGTTAATGGCTCAATATATTTACACGATGAACAACGTGTCAAAACTTGTTCCGCCTAAGCGTGAAATTTTAAAAAATATTAACTTATCATTTTTCCCAGGTGCCAAAATCGGTGTCCTAGGTATCAATGGTTCAGGTAAATCAACCTTGCTACGCATTATGGCGGGCGTGGATACTGAATTTAGTGGTGAAGCACGCGCGCAAACTGGCACCAAAATTGGTTATTTGCCGCAGGAACCACAGCTTGACGACAGCAAAGACGTACGTGGTAACGTCGAAGACGGTATGCGTGAAGCCTTAGATGCGCTCGCACGTTTAGATGCCATTTATGCTGAATATGCTGAGCCTGATGCTGACTTTGATAAGCTTGCTGAAGAACAAGGCAAGATGGAAGACATCATTCAAGCGTGGGATGCCCATAACTTAAATACTCAGTTAGAAAAAGCGGCTGATGCCCTACGTCTGCCACCTTGGGATGCGGATGTTAGTAAGCTGTCTGGTGGTGAAAAACGCCGTGTGGCACTATGCCGTTTGCTATTGTCACGCCCTGATATGCTGTTACTTGACGAACCAACCAACCATTTGGACGCCGAATCTGTTGCATGGCTAGAGCAGTTCTTACAGAACTACAGCGGTACAATCGTTGCCATTACCCATGATAGATATTTCCTAGACAACGTCGCTCAGTGGATTTTGGAGCTAGATCGTGGCCATGGTTATCCGTATGAAGGCAACTATACTGAGTGGTTAGAGCAAAAGAACACCCGTTTAGAGCAGCAGAATAAGCAAGAAGAGTCATTTGCTAAAGCGCTGAAAAAAGAGCTTGATTGGATTCGCAAAAACCAAAAAGGTCAACAAGCCAAGTCTAAATCTCGTGTACAGCGCTTTGAAGAGTTGAACTCAACAGAGTTCCAACAGCGTAATGAGACAGCTGAAATTTATATTCCGCCCGGTCCACGTTTAGGTAATAAAGTCATTGAAGTGAATAACATCTCCAAATCATTTGGTGATCGTCTGCTTTATGAAAACTTAAGCTTTAACGTGCCAGCTGGTGCTATTGTCGGTATCATCGGTCCAAATGGTGCGGGTAAAACCACACTGTTTAACATGATTACTGAGCGTGATACGCCAGATACCGGTTCAGTCGATTTGGGCGAAAGTGTCAAAGTCGCTTATGTTGGTCAGGTACGTGATAACTTAGATGACAGCAAAACCGTTTGGGAAGAAGTGTCTGACGGTCTTGATATTATTACGGTTGGCGATTACACCACGCCAAGTCGCGCTTATATCGGTCGCTTTAACTTCAAAGGCTCAGATCAGCAAAAGCACGTCGGTCAATTGTCTGGCGGTGAGCGTAACCGCTTACAGCTAGCGAAGACATTGAAGCAGGGCGCAAACGTACTGCTACTCGATGAACCGTCAAACGATTTGGATATCGAAACCTTACGTGCGCTAGAGGATGCGATTCAGGTCTTCCCAGGTACGGTCATGGTCGTCTCGCATGATCGCTGGTTCCTTGACCGTATCGCGACTCATATCTTGGCGTTCGAAGATGAAGGCCCAGTTTGGTTCGATGGTAACTATTCTGAGTTTGAAACGTATCGCAAAAAGACGATGGGTGATGCTGCCACTCCTAAGCGTATGAAATATAAAAAGATTTCAACCTAGGACTGTTATTTAAAAAGTAGTTGTTAAAAAAACAGCTACTTAGAAATTTCAAATTTAAAGATAAAAAAAGACCTCTAATCAATTAGAGGTCTTTTTTTGCTCGATATATTCAGTTTAGCTCATTAAATATTATAGCTGGTTACAAATTAACGCTTACGCCCAAATTTACGCTGCTTTTTATTACTAATCTCAGTAATCGCATGAGTAATTTCTTCTTCATCTAAGCTGGCGACTTGCTGCAAAATCTGCATCATGTCAGGCGTTAGCACGTACTTAGCATGACGAGCAATATCATTGATACGATGATCGAAGGTCAATACGCCAGTTTCATCATCTTTTTGCAAGTAATCGAGACGAGTCAAGGCACTGATGAAGCTGGTGAATAAGGCGCGGTCAAAGAAATCAGGAATATCATCTGCATATAGTACAGATAAGCGCTGACCCAGCAGATGACACAGATCAACGACTTCGCTTTCGGTTAGATTGCCTGAGCCTTGCTGGGCGAGTAGAGCAAGCGTCATAAAGTAACGCTCAAGGCTCTGTCCGACAGGCGTCGCTAGCACTTGCAGCTGCTGATAGCATTTGCTGTTTGACTCAGGGACGCTGAGTACGCCATCGCTCAATTCGACAATTAGACCATGCGAGAGTAGGCTGTCGACTTTTTTGTTCAGGGTATCAGCCAAGCCATGTGCTGGGTAATATAAGAACAGCTCGCTTTGTAAAAATGGATAGAGTTGCTTAGCAATATTGTCCAAACGACTACGTTCGATACGACCGTTACGCGCTACTAAGGCGGCTAAAAAAGACAGTAGAATAAAGACATGAAGAATGTTATTACGGAAATAACTGAGCAATGCCGCTTGCTTGCCGGCAATCTGAATGATGTCGCCTAAGATATGCGGTGTACGTTCAATGAGCTTTAGCTTGATACCATAATCAATGATTTGCTGCGGACTCATATCTGTAATGACGGTATCATCTGAGTAGGACAACTGCTGAGCAAGACCTTGATAGAGGGCAATTTGCTCACGGCAGATTTCTTCATCTAAAGCTGCTTTAGGCGCTGATAATAATACCAATGATAATAACGAAACGGGCGTCACAACCGCCGCCTTATTGATGTGCTGCATGATTTTGACGCCGATGTTATCGACCATCGCGCTGGCTTTATCATCGAGCGGGGTATCGGTGCGATCCGTCGGCAAGCTATTGGCTGGCACATCGAATTTTGTCATAAAGTCGCTAAGATGTAGTGGTGTGCCAAAGCTTAGATGTACATTACCAAAGATACGCTCAATTTTACGACCAACTTTGAGTAAGCCTAGTAAAGATTCAGATTCTTTTGGCTTGCCTTTTAGCTCACCAACATAGGTGCCACCTTCCATAATACGCTCATAACCGATATAAGTCGGAATGAAAACCACTGGCTTCTCAGAATGACGTAATTGACTGTGCACTGTCATTGCTAGCATGCCCATTTTCGGTGGTAATAAACGTCCTGAACGCGAGCGACCACCCTCGATAAAGTATTCAATCGGTGTGTTACGCGTAATAAGGGTGTGCATATATTCGCGGAGGACGGCAGTATAAAGTGCATTGCCACGAAAGCTACGACGTATATAAAAGGCAACCGCGCCGCGTAATAATGGACCTAATACGGGTACATCTAGGTTGTCACCAGCAGCGACATAAGGAATGCTCAGACCGCGCTTGTAGATGACGTAAGATAGCAATAGGTAATCGACATGGCTACGGTGACAAGGCACATAAACCAGCTCATAGTCAGTCGCAAGCTCACGTACGCGCTCGAAATGATGGACTTCTACGCCATCATAGAGTTGCGTCCATAACCACGTTAAAAACTTATAAAAACCGCGCACGATGGAATGTGAATAATCATTGACCATCTCATTGGCATAACCTTTAGCCAAGACACGGGCTTCACGTACACTGATACCGGATTCTACGGCTTCTGCCTCTATCGCATGTTTGATAGCTGGTGAATACACCAGCTTATCTACTAAGTTGCGTCTGTCTGATAAATCAGGACCGAGCATACTGGCACGCTGCTTGTCTAAATAAACCGTAAGCCGCTGCTGTAGCATACGTACCAGCTCACGATTGCTGTCAGCGGTCGCTACCAAAGCATAGTTTGGTGCTTCGTCAGCATCGCCCACGCTACTCGTGATGTCTAAATTGCTGTCTTTTACAGAGCTTTCTTTTATAAAGTTCTCTTTTGAATCAGTAGCTAGCGAATCAAAAATAGAAAACCCTTCTTCATCGCCTTTAAGGCTATCATTGATAAGGGTACGTAGATCTTGAGGTGGATGGAACTGTACAAAGGTGTCACGTCCCATTACTCCGATATTAAAGAGCTGCTTGGTGATGCTAGGGTCTTGCCAGTTGTCAGCGGTCAGCAGTTTAAACAGTGAGTCCTCTTTTTCTGGGGCGCGTCCCCATAAAATAGAGACGGGCACCAAACGTACTTTTAGCTCTGGATGTTGCAAAACAGCAGACACCAAACGTGACAGGCGCGGTGATAATTTGCCGTCTTTGGCGCTTGGATGGTTCAAAAATATGATGGCTGCGTTTTCTTTGATATTATGGGCGGCATCATGTACCCCAACCAATGCTGGCGGTAAGTTGTGCTCTTGCGTCTGCAGGTCAATCAAAATACTGTTGGAGCGCGAGTAATCTTGCAACACATAAAATCTTAGCGTTTGATCGTCTGTATCGAACTCAGGTAATTCACCCAATAGCTTAGGTTTAACAGCGACATCGAGTAGCTGCCCCGATAGCTTGCGATAAATTTGATTAATCGGCGCATTGGAATAAGGCCTGGGGGCGATTGGATTGACGTCAGTATTAGAAGCGCTGTCGGTTGTGACTGGCGCTTTAAAAATCCGTTTTTTTAAGAACTTCGGTATCATAATCAGTATCAAAAATAGTCAAATATGTTGCGCTTATGATGCCATAAAAGCCATCAAAGCGATATATAGTGTCTGTATATACTGCTAATATTAATACGGTCTGGTTACTATATAGTGAGTTAAGTCGCTCTTAATAAGCTCAAATAATTGAAAGTTAATGTATTTAGCGCAATAATAGTTCGGCGACAATCAAGAGTCACTATAGAGTAATTATGTTTAAATCTACCCTTTAATATCATTGATATAAGCTGAAATATTATGACACCAGCGATTAATCTTGCCAAACAACGCGCTCTGAACTATCAGTTACACGACTATGTCCATGACAGTAATGCCGTCTCTTTTGGCTTAGAGGCGGCAGAAAAGCTAGGCGTGGATGTGTCACAAGTGTTCAAAACCTTGGTGGTATCGACAGAGACTGGTACGCTTGCCGTTGCTATCTTACCCGTGGATAAAACGTTAAACTTTAAAAAAATGGCTAAGGCGCTATCTTCGAATAAATTGCTGACCTGCAAAAAAGTGCAAATGGCGGATCCTAAGCAGGTAGAGCGTAGTACGGGCTATGTGCTAGGCGGCGTCAGTCCATTGGGACAAAAGAAGCGCTTGCCGACTATCATAGACAGCTCGGCTGCAGAGCAGACAACGATTTATGTCAGCGGTGGTCGCCGTGGTTTAGAAATTGAGCTGCCACCAGCACAATTAGCTGAGACCCTTGCTGCTTGCTTTAGTACTATTATTGATGACTAAAAAGTTACTGATGACTAAAAATCGTTGCCGCTAACGGGTTGTTTAATCAAGTCTGAAACGATGGCTAATATTTTACTCCCTCACTCATATTTTATAAGGACATATTCATGCCACATCTAACCATTCAAATGACGCCCAATGTCAGTATTGCTCATGAAGAATCATTGCTTAAAGCGTTAAATAAAGCATTATGGGACAGTGGGCACTTTGGCACGCCGACTGATATTAAAGCACGTATCGTACCTATTGAGACATTTTTGGTAGGCGTTGAAGATGATGAGCAGGCGTATGGCTTTATTTATGCGCATCTAAAACTAATGACTGGTCGTGACATAGTTATTCGTAATCAGCTAGCAGGGCTGCTGGTGACGGCGATAGAGCAGGAGATAGGCGCAGAGCAATCAGGGCGAGCAGCCTTACAAATATGTGTGGAAGTTGAAGAAATTAGTGCGGTGTATCATAAAAAAATGCTGGGTAGCTAAAATGCTGATATCGTCCGAAACAACGATTCATCAATGGTTATAAGTACTCACATAGCGATTTACTGGCATATGTGGGTAATATCATTACCTCAACCTTATAACCAGCCGTTTTGCCTTCAGTCGCCATCAAATTGTGGGCAATACGTAAGCGATATTCTCCGGTTGCGGGTAGGCAGCCTTGATACACGATACCGCCTTTGCTGCCATCTTGCGTACCGTTTGGCATATGTAATACGCCGACACTGGCTGTCTCAGGCGTACCAATAAGTGGCGCAATATTAATAACGGCATATTGCCAGCTGGTGGCATCAAAGCGATACCAGCGCTCATCTTCATTGGGGCTTAATTTGCCAGTGATCGTGCTACTGATCGCGCCTTGGGCAAATTTAATAGGAATGTCAGGGTTTTTAGCCAGCTCCGTAGCACTAGTTGCGCTAAAACTGATCAGTGCTGTACTGAGCAATAGTACTCGTATAGATAATGAGGCTAAAGAAGTTTTTTGATGATCACTGGGTAACATGATTGGCTCCTAAAATGGCCGTTTATCTATGATGAGTTACTCGTTAACCGTCATCTATGATGTATATTTATTATTGATAGGCTTTAATGAGAACGTCTGTACTTTTAGTTAAGCATAAAAAAGCGCCTACATGCTAGGCGCTTTTCTTATTAATTACTGCTTAATTGTGATGCTATCTTAGTCTAAAAAACTTAGTCTAGAAAAGCAAAGTTCTCAATCTTCATTGCTGTCATGCTGTCACTTGGTGCAACCATGGCTTCGGCATGCCCCGAGGTACGTGGTAACAACTTATCAAAATAGAATTCAGCCGTTTGGATCTTAGCTTTGTAGAATTCTGGTGATTCAGTACCACCAGTTTCAAGCTTGTCATAAGCGACCGCTGCCATACGCGCCCAATGATAACCCATCATGACATAGCCTGAGTACATCAAGAAATCGTCTGATGCAGCAGAGATGATCTCACGGTCTTTACGTGCCATTAGCATCAAGCGTACAGTCAGTGTGTTCCACTCAGCACATAGCTTGGTGAGCGCCCAAACAAATTTACGCATGTCTTTATCAAGTGCATACTCACCACACCATTTCATAATGCTTGAGGTGTAATCACGGATGATTTTGCCTTTAGACTGCAAGATCACTTTACGACCGAGTAAATCCAATGCTTGAATACCAGTTGTACCTTCGTACATGGTGGCGATACGAGCATCACGAGCAATTAGCTCCATGCCCCATTCTTTGATATAACCATGACCGCCATAGACTTGCTGACCGTGTTTGGCCGCTTCAATGCCTAGTTCAGTTAGGAAGCCTTTTAGGATTGGTGTGTAGAAACCCAATTTGTCATCCCATTTTTCAAACTCTTCATCATCGCCATTGATGATACCCTGTGCCATTTTATCAGCATAGCGCGCAGAATGATAAATCATCGAGCGACCGCCTTCGGCAAAGGCTTTTTGGGTCAATAGCATACGACGTACGTCAGCATGGTTGATGATGGCATCAGCAACTTTTTCAGGCTCTTTCGTGCCTGATAAGGTGCGCATAGAACGGCGATCTTTTGCATACGGCAGCGCGTTTTGGAATGACAATTCAGTATGCGCCAAACCTTGGATACCAGTACCAATACGGGCTGTGTTCATAAAGGTGAACATAGCTTTTAGACCTTTGTTCGGCTCACCAATTAAGTAACCCACGGCATCATCAAAGTTCAACACACAAGTAGCCGATGAGCTAATGCCCATTTTGTGTTCGATCGATCCACAAGTCACACCATTACGCTCGCCAATTTCACCCTCAGTAGTTGGTAAAAATTTCGGTACGATAAATAATGAGATACCGCGTGTGCCTTCTGGTGCATTTGGCAAACGTGCTAAAACAATATGAACGATGTTTTCCGTTAAATCATGCTCACCACTTGAGATGAAAATCTTAGTACCGCTAAGCTTATAAGAGCCGTCATCTTGTGGAATGGCTTTAGACTTAACTTGACCCAAATCCGTACCACATTGCGGTTCAGTCAAGCACATGGTACCAGCCCAAGAGCCTTCGACCAATTTATGCAAGTAGGTTTCTTTTTGCTCATCGGTACCATATTGCATAATGGTATTGATACAGCCAGTTGATAGACCAGGATACATTGCCCATGGCCAGTTCGCCGTACCGATCATTTCAGCTTTAATTAAGTTCAATGAGGTCGGTAAGTTCATACCGCCGTACTCTTCAGGGTAAGAAATACCTTGCCAGCCGCCTTCTACAAATTGATCATAAGCTTCTTTAAAGCCTTTAGGGGTTGTGACCACACCATTTTCAAAATGACAACCTTCAGCATCTGCTGGTTGATATAAAGGCGCTAAGACATTTTCAGCAAAATCTGCCATCCCTTGAAGAATCATATCGACGGTTTCAGGATCGGCATTTTCGCCATTATCCAAATCTTTATAATGAGTTTGAAAGTCGAAAACATCATTTATTAAAAACTTGATATCACGTAAAGGTGCTTTGTAAGTTAACATAGTCGCTCTCTTTAGTTATTCGCTATCATAAATGGCTAGCTCAGTAGTTGAGCCACGTTTCATGTAAAAGGGTGTTTAATTATTTGGGGTAAGAATAGACGATATCACGGCTCGTCATTCAGATTTATCAAAAACAGCTCATCCATTTTGATTGCCTTTAAGGCATCCTTGATAAAAAACAGCTGTCGCGGCGTTACTGTCAGTATAAATCTTCTATAGCGACAAATATATAACTAATAACTAATATTCATAATTAATATTTTAAATCAAAACATTAATTTATGTATTGATGGATTCGGTTTTTATCAGCGTCTGTGGTTAAGTACCTATTAATGATAGATGTGACCGTATCAGAAAAACATTTTTTAACTGCATTTACGATATAAGGAAAGCCAATTATGAGCGCATCTAAGCGCAAGGCAACGCGAGCATCTTGGCTGACAGCGTTATTTGCTCGCATAAAGGCTTTAATTGATGGGGAGCTGGCGCATCTGCTGACAGTGAACCGTAGTAAGAGACCGTGGCATATGCCGATTATCGCGGCGATTGCGATCAGTTTCCCTGTGTTTGTGGGCGCTTATTTCGATGCTTTATCGTCAGGTATCAAAGCGTCTTTGGGGGCGATGGTTATTTTGAATATACCGTTAGTGGGCAAGCTGCCGTATCGATTGGTGACGGTGATGGCTTGGGGTTTTGCCATGTCGCTGTGCTTTGCGCTCGGTCTCATTGCTCAGCAAATCCCGCTATTAAAACTGCCGATATTTACGCTCATGGCGTTTGGTATTGTGATTTTTGGACGTTATTATCGTCAGCCACCGCCAGCGGGACTGTTTGTGATGATGGCAGGCGCTATTGCGCTATTTATACCGCTGCCTTTGGAAGACATCTTACGTGCAACTGGACTGGTGATGCTTGGCAGTGGCTTTGCTTTAGTGATGGCATTGCTGTATTCGTTATTTTTACTGGCGACGCGCCCAGCAACGCCGACGCCTACTTATAGCTACGAGCCAGATACTATTACTGAAAGTGTGATTGTCGCCAGTTTTGTCAGTTTAGCCTTGCTCATCGCCGTCACTTTACAGCTGTCCAACCCCTATTGGGCAGCAGTTAGCTGCTTTTTGATTATCCAAGGTATTCATTTGCGTACCATGTGGATTAAGCAAATACATCGTTTACTTGGTACAGTATTGGGCGTGGTTTTGGCGAGTTGGATGTTGTCTTGGGGATTGTCAATATGGGGTGTCGCACTGGCGATACTGACGATGATGCTTTGTATCGAGACGTTGGTGGATCGACATTATGGTTTGGCAGTCATATTTATCACGCCGCTGACGATATTTATTGCAGAATACGGCAGTGGTCTACCGTTTTCTGAGTCCGCCTATCAAGAAGTGATTCGCACGCGCCTTTTTGATACTGTGATTGGCTGCTTGGTGGGTCTGAGCGGCGGAGTAGTGATGCATTCGACCAACTTACGCATACCACTACGGCGTATCGAAAACTGGCTGCTGGCGCGCTTTGGCTAATTGATGAGTGTCAAATCATCAGTACGTTTGAAATCAAGTATTAATCAAAGTCGCATGAGCTAAGTTCATGCGACTTTTTTCATATCAATTTTCGATTAACGATTGTGTAACGCTTCGGTCGCTTGCGCAACATCGATCGTATGACCTGTCCAACGCTCAAAACTTAGCGCTGCTTGCCCGATGAGCATGCCATAGCCATCAGAAATCTGCGCGCCACGTGCAGAAAAATGCTGCAAAAACGGCAGCGTGCGTCCGTACATCATGTCATAAGCATAGTCACCGTTTAGCGTGTCGCTTAGTGGTAGCGTATCTGCTGATAAACCAATAGAAGTCGCATTGATAATAATATCAAACTTTCCATTTAAATCCGCTGTGCGACAAGTTTCAATCTGCTGCTCATGAATAGCAGTGCTTGCCGCGCTAAGCTCAGTGACTAACGCTGTTGCCTTGCTCAGCGTACGATTGGCAATCGTAAGATGTGCGATACCGGCTTCAATCAATGGCAATATCACCCCACGTGCTGCGCCGCCTGCACCAATGAGTGCCACACGTGCACCATTCAATGGCCAACCCAAACTTACGATGTGATTGACCAGTCCTTGTCCATCGGTATTATCGCCATACAATGCCTCGGTGATTGGCACGCCACTTTTCACCAGCGCTTTATTTAGTAACAGCGTATTGACTGCGCCTGCAGCTTTGGCATGCTCCGATAAACCACCGCGCGCCACGCAGCAGTCATAAGCGATTTGTTTAAAAGGTACAGTCACGTTGGCTCCAACGCCACCACCCTGAAAAAACGCCTCAAGCACCGCGGTAAAACTGGCTACATCATCGGGGCAATATTGGCGTTGATAGCTAATCTCAATGCCCGTCTGCGCTGCAAATAACGTATGAATTTCAGGGGATTTGCTGTGGGCAATGGGATTGCCGATAACGATAAAATGCTGGGTCATAATGGGTCTGCTTGCGGTAAGAGGCAAAAATTAATCAGCGGAAGGGCATTGATATGCAATCATCATAAGGGATAACGCAATATTTGACAAATCGGTGGTCTAACAAGTAAACACTTGAATAGGTAGGTTTTTTGACAGGTTAGGTCTTTAACAAATCTGTACTGTCTGGGAGCGTTATCCGTAACGTAAAGGGTGGTCAAGTGTTAAGCAGTTGGGTAAACTAGAGAGCATGAAATTTTTATATTGATATTTTGGCAGTTGCATAACTATCAGTAACTGAACTGTCAAACACCAAGTCATAAGAAACTGACATAACAAACTGAGTCATACAATACCAAGTATAAGAACGCTTGTTTATAAAATATAATGTCCATTATCAGCGGCCTATCTGCCTGCTCGTTAATACTATTTTGAGAATCATCTAAAAGTGTGAGTAAATTGCCCATGTGGAATAATAGCCTACAGACCCTCTTAGTCGGTACGATAATGGCAGTCGGCGTGTCGCTCAGTGGCTGTGATAGCAGTAAAGACGACGCCCAAAACCAAGATGCCGATATGAGCGAACAAAGCGTCGCTGACGATGCGCTAGTACAGGACAATGCTGCGCCGAACGCCGATTTAGACGGCGCTACTGCTCAGCAAGGTACACAAGTGAAATATGACGTTGCGGGATGGGGCACTAAAAATGTAGCGTCACTGACCGTCGATAATTTAGATGAGATCAAAGCGACTTTTGGTAAGGTCATGAGCACTGACGAGAACAGCCTCGACTATGCCAGTAATCCAGCCGCCAAATATCGTTTTATGGATACCGATGCGCCGTATTTGGATCTGATTGATTCTGAAAAGTATCTCGAACTGGGCTGGTACTTTGCCAATCCTACTGACTCTGATAAAGAAAAAGAGATAAGTCAAAACCATGCCGAAAAAGCGCATAAGCTTGCCCGCCAACTGATGGGTGAGGAGGGCGGACAACTGATTTCTGATATGCTTAATGGTCAAATTATCAAAAATAAAGTCATCGGTGGTCAAAAAATAGAACTGGCAAAATGTGAGTTCTACAGTTGTATGTTGGTCATCAATAAATCTGCTGCCCAAACAGATAAGAAGTAAGCTGTGCTCGCTATCATGCCGCTCAATAATTGGCTATGCATACATCCATCAAGTGCTACGACGGATATCTCAGACACAGTATCGCTAGACAATCGTGGGTTGGCATATGGCGATGGATTTTTTACCACGATGGGGGTCATCGATGGGCAGATACTGTGGTTGGCTTATCATCAGCAGCGCCTTGTTTCCCATGCTGAAGCTTTACAACTTGAATTAGACAGTCATTCTGTCATGGCTTTATTGCAGACGCATGCCGAGCAACTACAACAAGGCATGCTGAAGCTTATGGTGACTCGCGCCGTGCAAGATATCCGTGGTTATGGCTATGTGCCAACCACGTCTGGTAGTGCTTGTGAGATTTGGCTAAAATCCTCTGCGATGACCGTCACTACGACTGAGCAATTACGCTTGCCTAATGGATGCTTAATCCCGATGCAGCCTATCAGTTCTGCCATTTGCCTATCTTCGCAGCTTGCTTGCTTACCGCAACCATTAGCCGGACTCAAAAGCCTCAATTGCCTTGATAATGTGCTGGCAAGTGGCGAGCTACAAAGCATCAAAGCCAAAGTATTGGAAGACAATATCAAACCCAGCATCAGTGAGGGGCTGCTACGAGATATGAGTGGTCGTTGGGTTGAAGGTACGATGAGTAACGTCTTCTATCAGTTGTCAGACTCGCCTTTATCAACACTATCATCAGAAAAAACGTCATCAGAAAAATTGTCTACGCTACCGCTTTATGAAGACAATGCAAACTATCTAACCACTGGTCAATGGTATACACCATCCATGGCGAAATCTGGCGTCGCTGGCGTGATGCGGCAAGTGCTTATCGATGCGTTATCGACTAGCAAACATCCCGTCATTATCAGATCATTAAAAGATGAGGATTTGCCACGACTAAGCCAGCTATTCTTTTGCAATGCGCTGCGCGGTGTCATGCCAATGAGTAGCCTGACGTTATTATCGGGTGAAATGGTGAGATTTTGAGCGATTCTAATCGTATTTAAAAATATTAAACTTGGTATCAATAAAGTCATCTGGGTACAAAATAACTTCCTCATTGTGATACATATCTTGCGCTTTTAATAGTGCTTCTTGCTCGTTCTCTGCGTTAACCTCCACGATATTATTCAACGTCTCGACAATCTCTATCTGAAAGGCTCTCTTCAGTTTTTTATCTACTTTCATCATTACTATCCCCGATATACGCTTATCAAAATTTCCTGAGTATTTATATATTCTAGGTTAGCAAAGGCGCTTAAAAAGAAGTGATCGTCTTTTGTTACGTAGACTTGTGCGATAAGGAAAATCGATCAATGATAGTGTTTTGATAAGGAGAGATATCCATGGACTACATCTACGAAGATGAACGAATACCTTTACAAATCCGTCGACTATTAATTTTTGATGAGATTTGCAAATTAGCAAAAAAACAACCTGATGAAATTATTCATTTATCAAGATTCACTGAATTGTCGCTCGGTGTTATGTATTTGAAAGACTTTAAAAAATTTATCGCGTTTGGCGGCGTGTTTGAGTATGCAGAAACAAGAGAAGAAGTTATCGAGCAACGCATTAGAGTTTTTCCTAATGATGAACCAGTCACACGTGCGCTGACAGTCAATTTAAAGCAGTTTACTCAGCCCGCGCGCACAGCTATACAGCTAGTTTGGTATTGGAATAAGTATGTTAAAAATAGAATGCACGCTTATGTCGATTATCGAGAAGAGCACTTTTTTAAAATCAATGATGAAATTGATGGAGAGTATCCACCGCATAAGTTTCATGGCCGTTTAGTTGCAACGGCACGTTTACCTTTATGGGACGATAGAGAGGAATTAATTGCAGATGTCTACCGTAATAATAAAGGGCAACCAAGACCTGAACGCTTCAATGAGAAACGTTTAATATAATTTTCGATAATGCCCGCGACCGATAAATTCAATAATGCCTCTATCACGTAACACTTGTAGCTGCTGACGAATTTTATCTTTAATATGATTGTTTTCGGGATGCTTAAGCTTTAATAGTTCAGCAAAAGCATAAACCTGATTGAGAGAAAAATTAACGTTCAGTTTATCAATACATTGCCAAACATCTAACGTCCAACCACGTGAGGTCGTAGATTGCTCGCGTAAAAACAAGGTTTTTTGAAATTGCTCGGTGACATTATCGCGTGGTATGACTTGCTGGTTTTTCACCAAAAATACTTTGCCTGATTCGGGCACTTGTCGTAAATCAATATTGCAACCAACCCAACCGGCACGTTTGGCAGTGACTGATAAAGGCTTACGTTTAACAATCATATCAGGCTTAAAAAAATGCTTAGGAATAATCAGGAAGTTGTTAACGCTATATTCTTGAGAATAGGTTAAAAAGAAAAAGTTAGGATTATTGTCGCTACTGATACGCTCAATCATGGTGTCATAAGCGCCATCATTGATAATATTGCTTAACTTTGCTTGCTTACTTTTTAGCTCATATTGCTCATTACAATTTGCACAATAAAAGTCAGCGACAGGCTTATTGTTAGTAAATTCCGCCAATGGTTCAGCATCGCAATTAGGGCAGTAACTTTGCTTAGCAACCCAATCCTCGCTTAATACACGAATTTTTTGAGGTTCGGATTTGTAGTTTGCAGCGAGACTTTGATTAAAATGTAGGTTCATAACCAGTTTTCGTTATTAGAGAAAAGGAAAAACAACAAAAGAAGGTAGAAATATTAGCCCATATCAGCAGGCGTAAATACCAAGATAATTCATAAGCTAAGCAAATACCATTGAAAATCGCACGGTTCAGTGCTAAATTCTAGCAAACTTCTGCCTCGCGAGTTGCCATGAGCAAGCCTACATCTGAAACGCCTCCTGAACGCCCTAATGAAACGCCATCGAATAAACCAGATAGCAGTGTTGAGGAGCGTGTCGATACCACACTACCGGACACGCAACCAGCAGTTGATGGGGTAGAGGAAACGCCAGCGACAGATGTGTCACTCATCAGTGGAGCGGCTAAGCCACGCGAATATAAAGCGGATAATCAATCGTTCTTTATGCAGCGTGGTTATCAAGTGTTGCTAGTGTTGGGGCTTATCGCTGCGTTTTTCTTAGTGATGGTCTATCAGACATTGTTTGGGCGGATTGAGCAGCCAAAGCAAATGGTCACCATTGAGCAGGGTCAGAGCTATTACGGCTTACTGCCGCAGTGGCAACAGCAAATCCCGCTGTTCTCTGCCACGATTGCCAAGCTCTATATGAAAACACAAGTCGATGGCCCCTTACATGCTGGTATTTATCAATTACCAGAAAACCCTACCTTTGCTGAAACGCTACATATACTTGGGCAAGGGGTAAAAGCATCGATGGTAAAAGTGCAAATCATTGAAGGCAAAACCTCTAAAGATTTATATCAAACATTGAGGGACAATAAAGGCATCAAAAAAGAGGTGCTGACCGACGATAGTGGCAATGATAGAGACAATGCTGGTATTGCTCAAGCGTTGGATTTGGTCGGTATATTGCCAAATGAAGTGATCAATAGTAACGACCCTATCGTCAATCACAATCTTGAAGGTTGGTTTGCCCCCGATACTTATTACTATGGTGAAGGCAGCACTGATAAGCAGGTATTGACCGATTTATATAAGCGTCAGCAGCAAGTATTGACTGAAGCGTGGGAAAATCGTGCGCCCAATTTACCTTATAAGACGCCTTATGAGGCGTTAGTGATGGCCTCTATTATCGAAAAAGAAACCAGTGTGGCAGAAGAGCGTCCTTTGGTCTCTGCGGTGTTTAGAAATCGTTTAGATAAAGGCATGCGAATGCAGACCGATCCGACCATCATCTATGGTATGGGCAGTCGCTATGAAGGTAACATTCGCCGTAAAGACATTGATGAAAAAACGTCTTATAACACTTATCAAATTGACGGCCTACCGCCAACACCTATCGCGCTACCATCGGCTGCCTCTATCGAAGCGACCTTGCACCCAGCAGATAGTGACGCATTGTACTTTGTAGCGACGGGTAATGGCGGGCACAAATTTACCAATAGCTTGGCGGCGCACAATCAAGCGGTAAAAGAATATCTCGGCGTCATGCGTGAAAAAAAATCACAAACCCCGCCGCAGTAATTCAATCCTCTATCTTTTCTTAAAAACCTATCGTGAACTGAGCGTTATGCAACTGTCTACATAACGACATAACGCTCATCAATGACATAAGGTCATATCATGTCAGCATCTATACAAGACCATGTATCTCAAACAGTCCAGTCGCAAGCAAGTCAGCCCAAAACAAGCAATGACATCAATGATATCGCACTCAATCAAGGGCGCTTTATCAGTTTTGAAGGTACTGAGGGCGTAGGCAAAACGACTGCCATTGAGCAGCTGTGCACACGCTTAGACGATAACAATATTGCGTATCTGCGTACCCGTGAGCCGGGTGGTAGCCCGTTTGCAGAACGTTTGCGCGCTATATTATTGGACCCTGCGACCGACATCAATGATGATACAGAGCTATTGCTACTATTTGCGGCGCGCTGCGATCATATGCAGCAAGTGATTTTGCCAGCGCTACAACGTGGGACGTGGGTAATATGCGATCGTTTTACCGATTCTACTATTGCTTATCAAGGCTTTGGGCGCGCACATGGCGATGCGGTGGTACGAGCCAAAATTGAATCACTTATCGAGCAGTTTGTGCCGCAACTACCTAAGCTGACATTGTGGCTGGATTTGCCCGTATTAGAAGGCATGGCACGCGCTAATAAACGTAGCGCCGCTGATAGATTTGAGCAGCAAGCGACCGAATTTTTTACTTGGGTACATAAAGGCTTTAACACGCTGGCGACTCAGCATCCCGAACGGATACAGCGCATTGACGCATCAGGCACAGCCGATGAGGTGAGCGCGCGAGTATGGCAGGCGGTACAAGGCAGATTTGATGTTTCGTAACGGATTTTATACAGCCATCACCTAGCCAAATAAAAAGCCCCAACATTGCGTTGGGGCTTTTGTGTTTTATAAACTGTTATATTCTATAAAGTATCAAAACAGTCATCAAGATATTGTCAAAACTGTGTTAAAACAAAGCTGTGGCAAAGATTATTCATCCTGTTTATTCACCGCTTTATTATCTGAAATTTCTTGAACATTGTCTTTGTTAATGTTGTCTTTAGTAATATCGCCATCAGAGCTTGCATTGGTTGTATTATCTTGACCAGAGTCGGGTAGACGATTTGGATCAAGCGCGCCCTTCTTGGTTTTAGGTGCGTTGCCATTACCATTCGTACTACTATTGTTAGACACCTTATTTTTAGGCATTGCCTTCGAAGTCGCTGTCGAGTTGGCTGACATGACGCCTTTATTAACGACGTCAATAGACTTATCTTTTGACGTTATTACTTTGTCATTCAAGGTGTTTGGCGTGGTTTTAGTTCCAGCACTGCTGCTCGAATGGTTTGATACCTCAGTATCTGCATTTTGCTCAGCGACTCTCTGCTCAGTGATTTTCTGCTCAGCGATTATTTCTTTAGCGCTGTCGCTATCAGTGGCAGTGGATTGTTCTGTTGCATCAACACTATCATCGCTCAGCTCTTTTTCTTTACGCTTTTCAGGCGCTTTTGAGCTGGACTCAAAGTTAGCATCAGCTGCCAGTCGCGCCTGCTCTTGTTTAGGTGTCACGTCGACAGGTTTTGGCTGTACTTCATCTTCCACTACCAGTGAGATGAGCTTGCGATCGCGTGGCACGATGCCATCAAACTTATCGGTAATGACGTGTAGCTTGCCTTCTTTGTCGATTGTATACAGCGGCACGAATTGCTTATTGTCGGCTTTGTATTGCTCAAAGCTGTAGCTGTCAGTGATGTTGGTAATCTTGATACGGGCTTTTTTCGACAGCATACTGGCAAGCTTGGTATAGGTGACGTCTTTGCCAAACAGCCACTGCGAGTGGAAGTTGCCTTGCTTATCATCGCGCTCGCTTTTGACCTTTTCGTCGCTGAACTTGAGACGGTACAATTTGCGCTCACCAAATTCATGACGATAATGAATCTCAGACAAGGTATTCATCTCTTTGTCCATACTCATGGCAAACAGCCGACCGATACCGATCAGGTCAAGATGATGATCGGCGTGATCAGAGATGGGATTGCCAAAATAAGTACGTAGACCGCTCATGCGTGCGCGGGCAATATTGGTATAGTTGTTGTGTGCGACGATGACATCAAAGCCCTGATCTTTTAGAGAAGTTGCTACCAAAAGGGCAATGGGATTTGAGCCGACGATAAGAATACCATTGGTCTCAGGCTCACGGACACCCAGCAAGTTGCCGACTATTTTCGCCCCCAAGCCCTGAATCATAACCGTGCCAATAATGACCATGAATACTAAGGGCACAAGCAGCTCAACACCTTGGATATCGTACTCTTGCAGACGAATAGCAAACAGTGATGAGATAGCTGCAGCGACGATACCACGTGGCCCAATCCAACTAATCATCAGCTTTTCATTGGTCTTTAAGTTTGAGCCAATAGACGATGCCCAAACGGATAAGGGTCGCGCCACAAACATGACGATAGCAAGTAATACTAGCCCTGCGAAACCAACACTAAGTAAGCTTTCTAGCTCTACACGTGCTGCAAGGATAATAAACAGCACAGAGATAAGAAGGATGGTTAAAGATTCATTAAACTCTAAAATCGTATCGCGTGGGAATTTTGGCCAATTCGCCAATGCCACGCCCAATACGGTGACTGTCAATAGCCCAGACTCATGCTCTAAATGGTTCGATACTGAAAATAACACCAAGACAAAGGCAAGCGTAAAGACATTACGTAAAAATTCAGGAATCATATGCCGACGCATCAAGAAGGCAAGCAGCCAAGCGCCTGCCATACCCATCGCTGTCGCTAATACCACGATTTTGGCAAACAATAAGATACTGCTGGCTTCGCCGCCTGAGATGATGTATTCATAGACCAAAACCACGGCAATAGCGCCGATTGGGTCAATGATGATACCTTCCCATTTGAGGATATTAGAGATCGTCTTATTGGGACGCACACTACGTAATAGCGGCATAATCACCGTTGGACCCGTGACGCACACGAGCGCACCGAACAGCAAAGCAATCAGTGGATCGACATCGAATAAGAGATAAGTCGATAACGCCACGATAGCAATGGTGATAAGTACACCGACCGACACCAGCATTTGCACCACGGTGCCATGCTGTTTAATCTCGTCAAACTCTAACGTCAGCGAGCCTTCAAATAGGATAATCGCCACGCCCAAAGAGATGAAGGGGAACATCAGCTCTCCCAGCACCAAGTCAGGATCGAAGACTCCCAGCACTGGGCCCACGATAATGCCAATCAGTAATAAAAATAAAATGGACGGTTGCTTTAAATACCAAGCCAACCATTGGGCAGCAATGCCAATCCCAACCACGCCAGATAATAATAGGGCGGTATCCATAAATTGATCCTTTTATAATCTTGTCGTATTTTATAGCTATCAACCGTTTTTTTAGAGTAGCGGCCGCCAGTAGTATAATAATAAGTTGACGCTACTCGCTATAGAGACACATCTCTATAAAACGTAAGCGACGACAATGGTATCCATCATGAATCACAACATGAGCTAGATATGATATAACTACTATAGAGTAGTAAAGACAAAAGCATTGCTAGAAAAAATCGTCAATCTCATATAAATCGTATATGGCATCAAGCTCGCTCAGTCTATTATTGATAGTACTGTCACGCGACTTTTTTTATCCATTTATCTTGAATCGACCATCGCATTATTCTAGTAATACAAAAGATGAACAATAAGGGTGATAATAGCCAGCTTTATAAAACAATAGTCAATAATGATTATTTATAGACTTTAGTTTGCTTGAAAAGTTATTTGGCTTGCTATCATAACATGCTTTTATTTCATGCTGAGCAAGGCCGTATCTACCACGATATCAGTAGGAAGCGGTAAAAATATACAATAACTGGGTCAAATAATTGCGCCTTGGGTTATCCTACATGATCGGAATAATGACAAAATAGCACGATGACTTATCATACAGTAGCCGTCTTTATCATGCACCTAGCGAGGATTATCATTGTTTTGGGGTGTTCATATAAGGAAAGGTGAATGGTCGATGGCATAAGGGTATAAAAAACAGTAATCTAATAAACGACTAGATAGCGACTAAAAAGGTTGGCCGTCATAACATTAAGTGCCGATGCAACGTTTGTCATATACGGATTTGGTTAAAATTAAAACATCGTATACACATCACTAGCGATAGTAGCCAAAACATAACCATTAAAAATAACAACGATTACTTATATGGAGGACAATATGCCTATCAATATGCTTACAGCGCAATCTAAGTTTTATGTGCCGCATTGGTTAAAACGTAGTGCGCTGGTGCTTGCTGTCAGTACCTCGATGGTTACTGGCGTCACTGCCACCGCCATGGCAAGCGCCCAAGCTGTCGTCACCACGGCGGATTTTTCTGACTTAGTGCAGCAAGTTACCCCAGCCGTTGCCCGCGTAAATGTCACCAAGACCGTCAGCGAGGCTGAGCTTGCCCAAGCCCAAACAGCCGAATTGTTGCGGCAGTTCTTTGGTGATCGTTTACGTATTCCTGATCAGGCTGCCACGCCAGCAATTGAGCATGCTTATGGCACGGCCTTTTTTGTCACAGCCGATGGTTATATGCTAACCAACCATCATGTGGTGGAGGGCGCTGATAAAATCACTGTCACTCTTAACGATAGAACGGAGCTTGATGCAACCTTGGTTGGTAGTGATGAACGCTCTGATGTGGCTGTACTAAAAGTCTCGGGCAACCAATTTCCTGCTTTGCCTATCGGCGACTCAAATGCTCTGAAAGTAGGGGAACCAGTACTGGCCATTGGTTCGCCATTTGGTTTTGATTACTCAGCATCGGCGGGCATTGTCAGTGCTAAATCACGCAGTTTTTCACGCGATACCAGCGTGCCATTTATCCAAACAGACGTGGCATTGAACCCGGGTAACTCAGGCGGTCCACTATTTAATCAGCGCGGTGAAGTGATTGGTATTAATTCGCGTATCTTTAGTGGTACAGGTGGTTACATGGGTCTGTCGTTTTCCATTCCGATTGATGCGGCGATGGATATTTACGAGCAGCTAAAAACCGATGGCGAAGTGGTGCGTGCTTATTTAGGTATTTATCCGCAAGACATCGATCGCAATTTAGCAGAAGCTTATAACCTAGATCGTCCTCAAGGTGCGCTACTGACAAGAGTATCACCAGACTCACCTGCACAAAAAGCTGGTCTAAAACCTGGCGATATCATTTTGCAATATAATGAAGTGCAAATTATGCGCGCCTCAGATTTATTAAACTTGCTCAATCGTGCCAAACCGAGCGATAGCTTCCGCGCACAGATTCAGCGTAATGGTAAGCAGATGACCATCAGCGGCAAACTCACTTATGCGCCCAATGATGTGAGAGCACAAGGCGGCGATCAGCAGAATGATGAGGTGCAGTTAGGCTTGCGTTTACGTAACTTGACCGCGGATGAGCAAGCAGAAATCGCAGTGGATAATAAGACGGGTATTTTGGTCACCACAGTTGACCCAACGGGATTGGCGGCGCGCTCAGGTCTATTGGCAGGTGATGTAATTACCAATTTTCACCAAAAGCCGATTAAAAAGGTCACGGATTTTTCAAGCGCGATTTCATCATTGCCCAAAAAAGGCGTAGTGACCATTGAAATTATTCGCCAAGGTATTCCCGCGATTATTGGTTTACGTATTGAGTAAGCCTTGATAGCTTTGATAGCTTGGTAGGAGTAATGGGTAGTCGGGGCACCAACTGAGCATGGCATAACAGGCGCGTCAACAATTCTACTTGTCTATGATAGAGCTCGACCCCTATAATGGCTGATTTTTTTAACCATGACTTAAAATAATCTAACACTGTCACTAACTTATTCATGGAGCGATTTATTTATCGCTCTATACGTTCTAATATAGGGTAAGCCAGTTGCTAGGCTCATACTCTCTCGTAACCATCAGGTAATTATGACTGACCATGCTCTTTATATCCTAAGTATCTCTACGACAGCAGTATTGCTTGCGTATATTATACTGTGGTCAGGATTACAAACGTTCAATGCCAATCCTACCAAACGTTTTATGCGTATTTGGTTGAAGTTGGCACTATATTATGCTGCCTATACTATGCCCGTTTGGGCTTTGCTGTTGGTGATAGGTTGGTCGCAAGAAATGCTGCCGATACTGGCGCAGCTATCACTGCCACTCGTGCTAGTGGCCGTATTTGCAATGGGGTTCTATTTTTATACCGTGGTGATACAACCCAATCGTTTACGTTTAGATCATCATGCAATCGACTTAGATTTATCCACACCGCTGACGGTTGCCGTATTGGCTGATTTACGCATAGGCTTGTATAGCGGCAAGCCGCGTCATATTCGTAAACTGGTTGCTACCATCAATGCGTTACCAGCAGATGCGGTGCTGATTACGGGCGACTGGTTGTATTACCCAAGTGCTGATTTAGTGGGTCAGCTCATGTTGTTTAAAGGGGTTAATAAGCCTATTTATACAGTGATGAGTACCTCTGACTTGCGTTATCAATCGATTAATACGACTAAGCAAGGACAGCCGTTATTAGAAGATACGTTGTCCAGTGCCTTTGATGTGCTTGATATCAGCTATATCGGTCAGCAGTGTACCTCGCTGCCACTTAAATGTACTGGGGCTACTAATGCGCTTCCAGTAATGCCCAGTGCGAGCTATTCTAAAAATAATAAAGAGGGCTTTAGACAGCAAAATTTGGAAAATAGCCCAACCGTCGCCGTGCTTTGCGGTTGGCAAGATGTTCCTAAACAGTTTGCTGATATTGAAGAGGCAAATGCGTCTGATAAAGCCGCGCTTGGTGCTGAAATTGCTAATACCACGAAGCCCGTCATCATCTTGGCTTCACGATTTGATAGTATTAGTGATTTGCCAAAATCCTTACAGCCACGACCACTATTGATTACTGGGGCAGCAAAGGCGATTCAAAAAAATATATGGTTGGCACAAAAACAAAAAAATATTGAGCGTAGTAGCGAGCAGTCAACCCTGTTGAATAATAGCCGCATGGGTAAGCAGCGGGGTTTATACCAACATGGCAGTGCACAGATATTTGTCAGTAGCGGTATTGGTACACGAGGGTTGCCTTTTCGCTTGTATCGCCCCACTATCGATGTGTTGACGATTCGTTAACATGACTCAAAAGACTTATCAGCGCTGATTCATTGCGCTAAACTGAGAGTTGAATAATAAGGCTGTTGGTTTGTAGGTTGTAACGGCATGTCAGCAGTTCAATTGATTGAACGTTAATTGATTGATAGCTGTCAAATCAAAATATGCTACACTAGCAGGCGTTTTTGTTATTCTATTTTTAGTATTAAATAAGCGTTGTCGGTCATTGGCAAAAATAAGGCCAAGACGGCTTTGAGCACCTATATTGCGAACGCTTTTATCATAGAAAAAGATTGATCATAAAAAATACTCAGCATTAATATCAAGCAAGATATTGCCAATGTTGCCTATGAATGTACACAATATGAGTGCAGGCGTAGACATAATCATTGACACTTGCCAACGACCTATCATGTGACAGCTTTGAAAAAAGCTAGGATAATACAGTAAGGCACGGTTATGAGCACAGCATACGACGAGATCAAAACCCGACTACAAGGCTCAATGGTAGCCTTGGTAACGCCCATGCATCCTGACGGCACGGTCGATTATAAACGTCTGGCGGATCTCATAGATTGGCAGATTGAGCAAGGGACGCATTGTCTCGTTGCCGTTGGTACTACTGGCGAGTCAGCGACATTATCTATGCAAGAACACAGCGATGTCATTCGCTACTTTGTTCAGCATGTCAAAGGTCGTGTACCAGTGATTGCTGGAACAGGCGCCAATAATACGATGGAAGCCATTAAGTTGACCCAAGATGCTGCCGACGCTGGTGCAGATTGTGCCTTATTGGTTGCGCCTTATTATAACAAACCGCCACAAGAAGGCTTGTACCAACATTATAAGGCTATCGCGCGCGCGGTGAATATCCCGCAGATGCTCTATAATGTGCCAGGACGTACGGTCGTTGATATTGCACAAGAGACGGTAGAACGTCTGGCTGATATCGATAATATCGTCGCGATTAAAGATGCCACAGGCTCTATTGCTCGCGGTGAGCAATTGATCAAAGCAGTGGGTGATAGAATCGTCGTGCTATCTGGCGATGACAGTACGGCGCTTGATTTGATGACATTTGGTGGTAAAGGTAATATCTCAGTCACTGCCAACGTCGCCCCGAAAGCGATGAGCGAGACTTTTACAGCGGCGCTTCGTGGTGATTTTGATGCGGCTCATAAAGCACATGATGTGGTCAAGCATTTACACCGTGACTTGTTTATTGAGTCAAGTCCTATCCCAGCAAAATATGCGCTTCATAAAATGGGTATGATAGATACTGGTATTCGTCTGCCTTTGGTATGGTTGGCTGAACAACATCATGCCACTATTGATGAAGCCTTGGTGCGTGCGAACTTATTATAAAATGATGCGTGTAAATGCTAACTCAGAGAGATAATATGATGAAAACATCATCACCGACTGCAAAAATATTCCCTGCGCTGCTGACCTTAATGTTGGGAAGCACCTTAGTATTGAGCGGTTGCCAAAGTGCTAAAAACTTACTTGGTAAGCGTGACAATGGTAGTTTAGAATATCAGCAAAGCAAAAAGCTTGTGCCAATAGAGCTGCCTGCTAACAAAGAACCAGCGCCTTTTGTACCTTTGTACGCAACTCCTAATGCCGGTGCAAATACGCTGAAATTACAGAACGAATCAGGTAATCAGTACCAGCTACCGAAGCCTGAGCGCGCTGTCAGTAGTCCTTCGAATTAAAGCTATTTCCTTATTTATACCGCTGACATTTTACAGTGATTAATATAAATATTATTCATTCTGTCATACAAAAATCAGCGGTCGCTGCGCGTTTTTACCACATAAGCTTGAACGAACAGGAACTCCCATAATGCAAAAGCAACAACTGCTGTATAAAGGCAAAGCCAAATCTGTCTATGAAACTGAAGATAATGATCTTTTGATTCTACATTTTCGTGATGATACTTCAGCGCTTGATGGCAAGCGTATTGAACAGTTAGCCCGCAAAGGCGTCGTCAATAATCGTTTTAATGCTTTCATCATGCAAAAATTGGCTGATGCTGGTATCGAAACGCATTTTGAAAAGCAATTGTCTGAAGATGAAGTATTGGTCAAGCGTTTGGATATGATTCCGGTTGAGTGCGTGGTTCGTAACTTTGCTGCGGGCAGCTTGGTTCGTCGTTTGGGCTTAGAAGAAGGGCAAGCATTGACGCCGCCTACTTATGAATTGTTTTATAAAGATGATGCACTGGGTGATCCAATGGTCAATGAGTCACTTGCTGTGTCTCTTGGCTGGGCAACCGAAGCACAACTTGCCAGAATGGAAGAGTTAACTCATCAAGTAAATGAGGTGTTAAAGGCGTTATTCGAAGCAGGTGATTTGATACTGGTTGATTTCAAACTAGAATTTGGTGTGTTCCATGACCGTATCGTCTTAGGGGATGAATTCTCACCAGATGGCTGCCGTATTTGGGACAAGACAACTAAGAAGAAGCTGGACAAAGACCGCTTCCGTCAATCATTAGGCGATGTCATTGAAGCTTATGAAGAAGTGGCTAACCGTATTGGTGTGCCATTAAGCTAGATGTTTGATTGGCACTGCACTGCAGGTCAATCTTTAGCGTAAAAAAAACTGAGCCATGTGCTCAGTTTTTTTATGCAAAAAATTACTGAAACCTTATACAATTTGCACGACTTGTGAGACTACTGTTCTTATAATAAAGATACATACAAAAATAAGGCTTATGGTATGCCGTTTTCAAAACCATCTACTACTGACACTGAGCCTACTATTTTAGCGCCATCATGGTTTACTCGACCAACCTGTGTGGTTGCTGCTGACTTAATAGGTAAAGTGCTGTGTAGAAAGCTGTTAGATACGGATGGCACGACTAAAATATTGCGTATGCGCATCTCAGAAACTGAAGCTTACATCGGTGCGGGCGATCCTGCTTGTCATTCACATGCTAACAGCCGAACGCCGCGCACTGAAATCATGTATGAGCAAGGTGGTGTTTTTTATGTGTATTTAACTTATGGCATCCATCATATGCTCAATTTAATCAGTGGTGCTATCGACTCCCCTGAGTCAGTGCTGATACGCGCTGGATTTTTAGCAGAAGATAGTGACCGCCTACGAGATGAGCAATTATTGAGCTTAGATCAACAACTGATTCATCCCAAGCAGTTCGCTGGTCCCGGTAAGCTGACCAAGCGTTTACAAATCGACCGTGACTTGTATGGCAAATCCATTCATCCAGCATCAGCCGTTTGGGTAGAAGACGACGGTTGCAAGCCGCTAGTATCGCTGCGTCCACGGATTGGCATTGATTATGCGGGCGAGGCAAAAGAGTGGTTATTACGCTACATTTGGACGGACCATCCTTCGTTATCCAAAAAATAGTAAGATTGATAGTTGATGGCTGTTTTTCTAAATAGACTTGAAGGAAGTAACACATGTATAAAATAACGGTTTTTATTCCAGATACAGCATTAGAGCAGGTAAAGTCCGCTTTGTTTTCGGCGGGCGCTGGGACGATTGGCAATTATGAACAGTGCTGCTGGCAAGTGCAGGGAATAGGGCAATTTAGGCCACTGGCAGGTAGTAATCCAAATATTGGAGCACATGATCAACTGGAAACCGTTGAGGAGTGGCGGGTAGAAATGGTAGTGGCTGATGCTGATATTAAACAAGTCGTCGAGGCGTTAAAGCAGGCGCATCCTTATGAAACACCTGCCTATGATGTGATTGAAGTATTAGACTTTTAGGGTCAGCTATCAGTCCTCTTTGATATTAATCACGTTATAACTCGGATAGCTAAGCTCGATTTTGTAATCTTCACTGCCGCGTTTGGCTTTTACTTTTATTTTACTGTCACCTTTTTTGTATTTGACGTCTTTGACTCGATAACCCATATTTCTGACTTTATTCGCAGCCCTTTGCTCGATAGCAGGCTGATAAAGTTCTTTGTCAATGGAGTTGATGGTCTTCTTGTGCTTTTTGTAGACCTTACTGTCTTTATAAACACCTTCGTAAAGGTCGCCGTAAGCATTATAATCAGGTGCAGTGACACAGCCAGTCGTTATCGTCAGCAACACTGCAATCATACTAGCTGTAGTAGTGGTTTTTAATAAAGTATGGTGGTTCATAAAATCCTCTTATGATGTCAAAAATATTTTTGCTTCTTTTATAAAAAAGGGTCAAATAAACCAAGGGCTGGCTTATTTGACCAAAGGCATCAAGTAATCAATGATGCCAAAACTTTATTTAATAGCTTTATTTTACTTATTTCATTTTTAATGCACTTAAATATAGTCGGTTCAATATAATTTAGATTCAAGGAAGGCAAGCGAAAATACTATAAATAGTAGACTAAGCGAGCCTGATACCGTATCTGATTTATATAGGATTGACTATAACTATCAATTGAATGGAGGACATGCCCTAGTCTTTTTCAATCTTAATCACATTTAAATTTGGGTAACCAAGTCGTATTTCATATTCTTGTGAGCCGCGCTTGGCTTCAATCTCGAACACACCGCGTCCGTTCTTTTCTTCCAGCTCAATGTCTTTGACCCGATAGCCCATGCCTTGTATTTTATTGATTGCACGTTGCTTAATTGCTGGATAACGCGAGTCTCTTTTAATGTTATCTTCGATATCATCATTTTTATAGTGCTTATTATTCTTATGCTTGCCATTATTTTTATATTTGTCTTTGTTGTAATGGTCTTTGTCATATCTATCGTCTTGCCAAACATTAGACCAAGCTTTTTTATTTGAGCTAATAAGTTTTAGATCAGGATACGTGTATTTTAGCTCGTATGCTTGGTTGTTCTTTTTGGCATAAGCGGTCATTATGCGATTGCCACGGTAGTTATCGGATTTGATATCCATAACCTGATAGCCTTTACGGCGCAGATCAGCGCGTAGCTTTTGACTAATGCGGTTGTAGTCAGCGTTACCATAATCATCATTACCACCGTATACTGGGTAATTATCATACCCTGAACCGACGACGGCACACCCAACTGTAGTACCCAATAATGTAACCGCAAGACCAGTAGATATAATGGTCTTAATTGAGAAAGGCTTTAGAATTTTCATGATCTAACATCCTATAATATTTTTAAATTACCCGTCGCATCATTGCTGGTGATAGCCGAGCACGTACGCACTCTGTAAATTGTTAATATAATCGTATTCATAACTTACTGGCAAATTAATTATTACCATCGTCATTAACATTATGCGCTTTGAAATATTTTCTTACATTATCTATCATAATGGACAAAGCTTGATGATTAGTGTCTTTTGCGTTAATAAGTTGTAATTAAAGCAACGAATATGAATCATGTAAGCATATGCTTACACGTAATGACGCTTACGCGACTTAACATCAGGTTAGGAATTAGGCATTATAGTCACACGGCATTAGGGAATGTGACTCAAGGATTGAGTTGACCGCATTAAGGATAATGATTCACTTATTAGCATCAGGATGATAATGATAAGTGGAGTAAGGACACATACCCTTTGCTGCTATCAGTAGTTAATGCTGGTAGTTGTAGTAAAAAGGGCAGGATGCCCAGTATCACAATATGCTGAATATTATGCAAGGATGCATGGGAAACAGTGGTGATAGGTAACATGGATGGTTAACAATAAAACCGCATAACAGTTAATTGCTATGCGGTTTTATCGTGTCTGGACTTTGAGTTTTATCTTTTATAATTATTTGATATAAATCAAGTTGGTGATAAGTCCTGCATAAAAAAACCGCATTAGAAACTAATGCGATTTTCGTTTCAATAATCTGCTTATAAGATTTTTATCTTAATACTTCTTACAAGCATCACTATCTACTAGTATTTATGTTCAGTACGCCATGCGTCTACTTCACGTTCAGCATCATCTTTGCTGTGACCATAACGTTCTTGAACTTTTCCGACCAATTTATCACGGCTACCTTCAACGTGTAATAAATCATCATCAGTAAGATCAGCCCATTTTTGTTTTACTGAGCCTTTTACTTGGTTCCATTCACCTTTTAGAGTATGTTCGTTCATTTTTATGTTCCTTCTTTTATTATAAGGTTGGTTATTGAGACAATTATTCCATCTGTCTTTAATCGACATTTTACTCAGCTGCTATCTGTACTTATTGATCAGCTAACTGGTGATATCTAATATAAGTGCTCACCATCGTCATGTCTGTATATGCAATGTTGAGAGTGTTGCTCCATTATGGAGATCTGCACAGCTATGTTATGCATCGTCCATTTGTGTAATGAATGAAGTGTTTTATCAGTGACATACGTAAAGAGGATCAACAAGTCTGGCGATGATTTATACAAATGACGTCATAACACGCTGTAAATATAGGAATAAAAAAGTAGCTGTCATCATAAATGTGGCGGCTATTTTTTATGATTGTTTTAGGATGGGTTAAAACGAATCATCAAGAATAAGTAGAGTTAAATATTTAGTAATAGACTTCTTGTTTAAATGACTATAGCCTTATAGTTGAAATAACAATTATTTTATAGATTAAGTTGGGGCAGGTTGATAGTGAATGTACTTAACAGCGTAAGTGCTAAAAAACCGGAAACAAAACGCGAGCTGGCAAAGGCGAAAACGCGTCATACGTTACTCAAAATTGCCTTGCAGCTGTATAGCGTAGAGGGCGCTTTTGGTATGAGTATGAATAAAATCGCGAAAGGCGCTGGTATTGCTCAGCCAAGTTTTTATAATCATTTTGATAGTTTAGATGCGTTGCAGCAGGTGTTAGGCGAGCAACTTAAAGGCAACTATTTATCGCCAATGCGCATGGCGTGGGTAGATATGCTTAAAGACTATCCAACGTTGTCTAAAGAGGACTTCAATGAGCGTTGTCAGGAATGCCTAACATTGATTTTTGATGCCGCCTTTCAAAACATCACTTTATTTCAACGTTTGCTCGAAGACAGTCTGCGCTTTGATTCAAACATAGAACGTAACGGGTTGGGAAGTCTAATCATAGAGATAAGAGACGAGTGGACCAAGATATTTATAGCGGGGTTGCAGTCAGCCGAGTGCTCTTTTGACGAATCTGACGTTCATCTCTGTGTCGATATCGCTGCCGCCCAAGTACATGAATTGATATTGGGCTGTCATCAACAGCGTTATTCACGGCAGCAAGCCATTGAGATATTGTGCAAAAATTTTGATGGCGTCTTTAGCCATTTGTTCACCAAAGACAAGCGCAGAGTAGATGGCTAGTCACTCAGCTTATTAATTTTTAGTAATGCTTAGCTTTAACTAATGCTCAATAGTTTTAAGATGAGCAAATTTAGCAACCATATTAAACCTATAAAACGGAATTTATATAGTGAAAGCGCTATAGTCGATTCAATTTAAAAGTAGTACCAGGCAACCGAGTGTAGATGTCTATTTAATACTTCAAGCGAGGTTAACGCAGTAATACTTTTATAGTGGAATGACTATAGTAAAAAATAACAGGGAGCGCGACCATGGCTATTGAAAAGAGTCACACGGATGAACAAACACATTTTAGAACCTGCAATTTATGCGAAGCGATGTGCGGAATTGTCATCAAGCACGATGGAAAAAAAGTATTATCGATTAAAGGCGATAAAGATGATCCATTTTCTAAAGGGTATATTTGTCCAAAAGCGACTGCTTTGCAGGACTTGCATGAAGACAGTGATCGCCTGCGTCATCCCGTTGAGAGAACCGCTAACGGTTGGAAAGAGATTGGCTGGGCTGAGGCGTTAGATAAGGTGGCAGCTGGTATTCAGTCGGTACAGAAAAAACATGGTCAAAACGCCTTCGGGATTTATTTAGGCAATCCTAATGTCCATAATTTGGGCGGCATGTTAACCATTAAGCATCTATTAACCAGTATCAAGACGCGCAGTCGCTTTTCTGCGACTTCCATCGACCAGTTACCGCATCACATTGTTAGCATGCATCTGTTCGGGCATATGCTGCGCATCCCTGTGCCTGACGTCAATCGTACCCAATATATGCTCATCATTGGTGGCAATCCGCTGGCGTCTAATGGCAGTATTATGACCGCACCAAATATGCGTCAAAAACTAAAAGATATCAAAGCGCGTGATGGTAAAGTGGTGGTGATTGATCCACGCCGCACCGAAACTGCCGACATTGCTAGCGAGCATCATTTTATTCGTCCAGCGACCGATGTTTTGCTCTTGCTTGCCATGCTCAATGAAATTTATCTCCAAGGGTATGCGGACAAGGCACGCGCTAACAATAATCGAGCGGCGGCGCTCGCGCCAGAGATTGAGCGCATTGCAGACTTTGCCAAAGACTATAGCGCCGAGTCCGTCGCTGATATTACTGGCATTTCGGCAATTAAGATTAAACGACTTGTCAAAGAATTTTGTGAAGCCGAAAGCTCGGTCTGTTATGGACGCATGGGCGTTTCGGTGCAAGAGTTTGGCTTACTGAGTCAATATCTAATCCTGCTGATTAATATTGTCACAGGTCGCTTGGATGAAGTAGGTGGTCTGATGTTTCCCAATCCTGCGGTCGACGTGGTCAATAACTCAGGCCCAGGTTATTTAGGTAAGCGCCATAGCCGCGTGAGTAACTTGCCTGACTTTAATGGCGATTATCCCGTTGTGGCAATGGCGGATGAGATGCTGGTAGAAGGGGCGGGGCAGTTAAAAGGCTTTATGACTGTCGCGGGCAACCCTGTACTCAGCACGCCGAATGGTGAAAAGTTAGATACAGCTTTTGCCAACTTAGACTTTATGGTCGCTATTGACTACTTTGTCACAGAAACCAGCCGTCATGCGCATATCATTTTGCCGCCGGTATCGCCACTAGAGCGCGATCATTATGACGTCACCTTTAACAATTTTGCTGTCCATAACGTCGCCAAATATTCAAAGGCATTGTTTGCTAAGCAAAGAAGCGCCAAGCATGACTGGCAAATCTACTTAGAGCTGGCGAAACGCTTGGATAAAAAAGCCGCCCTTGCAACCAAAGTTGAACGCCTATTAATAAAGGTTTTGGGGCCAAAATTCATGCTCGATCAAGGTCTAAAGCGTGGTCCTTATAAAGGCCTAAATCTAAAGGAACTTAAAAATAGTCCGCATGGGATTAATTTAGGTGCCCTCAAAAGGATGCTGCCACAAGCGTTAAAACACAAAGACAAGCAAATTCATCTCAATGTCGATTTTTATCAAGCAGATTTAGAGCGGGTACAGGAGATGATGCAGGATTATGATGACAAACAAATTCTATTGATCGGTCGTCGTCATGTACGCAGCAATAATTCATGGCTACATAACAGCTATCGCTTGGTAAAAGGTAAGCCGCGCTGTACGCTCATGTTGCATCCTGAAACGGCAAAAGAATACGGTATTGAGGATGGTCAGAATGTAAAAGTTACCTCGCGCGTCGGTAGCATCACTATTGTGGCAGAAGTGACGGACGAGCTGATGCCTAAAGTGGTGAGTATTCCCCATGGTTGGGGTCACGGACGGAAAGGAGTAAAACAAAAGATCGCTCAAGCGCATGCTGGCGTCAGTGTCAATGATTTGACGGACGATACCTTAATCGATCAGCTAAGTGGCAATGCGGCAGTCAATGGCGTACCGGTACAACTGCAAGCAATCGCGCCAGAAGTGGTTGATTTGGAGACCATTGATTCTAATGTTAATTCCGACATTGAATCAGGGAGCGCTGCATAAAATAGTTCTAGAATAAAAGTCTTCCATATAAAGAAAAAAGGCGCTGACTTATAGTGGTAGCGCCTTTTTTACGTTTCTAATTTTTACGTTTCTTATTTTTACGTTACTAGGCCAACAAAATCAAAATCGACTGGCGGTGTCTCACCTTGTATCAATAAACTGATCGCCTTGGCAGAACCGCAAGCATGCGTCCAGCCAAGCGTACCATGACCTGTATTGAGCCATAAATTATCAAAACCAGCATCCATATTATGACTACCATGACGGACTTGACCCCTGTGCGCGCGCCCAATTAACGGCACATTAGAAGGTGTCATTGGACGTAGCCCTGTCCAATATTGCACAGAATTGGCAATGATACCTTTGGGAAACAACTGCTGCACGCGGCGGGTAATGGCTGCACAGCGCGTGCTATTTAAATCCAAATTGTAGCCGTTAAATTCTGCCGTTCCAGCGACGCGTAACTTGTTACCAAGGCGTGATGTCACCAGCTTAAACTCATCATCAATGAGACTGACAAAGGGTGCCAGATGCGGGGCGCGAGGGTTGATTTGATAAGTAGCTGAGTAGCCTTTGGCTGGAAATATCGGCGCATGTATTCCCAAAGGTCTTAGTAATGACACACTATAGCTACCGAGGGCTAGTACATGGCTGTCTGCACTAAAGGTTTGCGCGTTTTCTCCCTTAGGTTGAATGGTAATACTATGTACATGCGGGCGAGCAGGATGGGCGTCAGTGTTTAACGCCAGAATCTCGGTATCGTATAAAAACTTAACGCCAGCCTCGATGCAGCGCTCGGCTAAGCGCTGGGTAAATAAATGGGCATTACCCGATTCATCACGGCTGGTATAAGTCGCACCTTTTAGCTTATGAGCAATAGGGTAAAGCGCAGGCTCTAAGTTAACAGCATTATTGATATCGATGACATGACGCTCACAGCCTAACGCTTGCATGCGCTCCGTTGGCGCAATGGCGGCATTAAACTCAGCTTGATTGGTATAAAAATGCATGATACCGCGCGTTTGCTGCTCGTAATCAATACCGATATCAGCACGCAACTGTTGTAGTGCATCTCGTGAATACAAGCCTAAACGTACCATTTGTACCAGATTGGCATCGGCTCTATCGGCACGGCACTCTTGCAAAAACTGCATCGCCCATTTGAGCTGCGCCTTATCAGCACGCAAGCGATACAACAGCGGCGCATCCTCGCGAAACAGCCATTTAAGGGCTTTCATTGGAGCCGTAGGGTTTGCCCAAGGGGTTGCGTGCGAGACAGATATCTGCCCACCATTGGCAAATGAGGTCTGCATACCGGCAGCAGATTCGCGCTCAATGACGGTCACATCGTAGCCTGCTTGGCGAAGATACCATGCGGTGGTCACGCCCACCACGCCCGCTCCGAGTACCGCAATATGGGTCATAGATTACTCTGCTGCTTTTTTAGTAAAAATGTTTTGAAGAGTGCTGCTTATTACGCGTCACTCATCATGTCGTACTATTTTTGACGCGCAACATCGGCTTGCAGCGCTGGCGGTAAGTTTAATATCGTAAGCTCACTATCGGCTAAATGCTCTGGACGGGCAACGACCAATGCTTTAAAACCATTACCATTAATAGTGTCATCGGTAATCGCATTAACCACATGAATTTTTTCTAGCTTGTCACCGGCTGCTGGCACGTCACCTGCGCCGCTGACATAATGTAAAAACGCTTTTGGCGCTGCCTTAAAATAAATACGGGCAATCACTTCTTGACCAAGATAGCAGCCTTTGTCATAGTCCATACCGCCGCGCTGATGCAGACGCAGCTCTTGTGGCTGAAACAGACCTTGGGTTGCAGCAACTATCCAATAGTTACCAGTGGCAAGACTCGCTTGCATCCACGCTTGGGTATCGGCTGGCGTATTATGTTCCTCTTTATGACTAAAAGTTGGCACGTCATCAAGCACGCAAGGATAAATGGGCGCGGGCGTACTGGTGTCAAACTTTGAAAAGGCACCGAACTTTTTTAAATGGGCTTGAAAAGCCTCAGCACAATCGGCACTGATAACCACATCATAATACTTTTCGGCTTGTTTTTTTATCCACAAACCAAAATCAATGCGACCTTTTAAATTGCTAAGCGCCGTTGCTTGATAACTGAGTCCGAGCTTGGTGACATCAGAGGTTAGCTGCCCCTGCAAGAATTTTTCTGCATCTTCACCTTGAATCGTTAGTTGAACAAATTGTGGCAGTGTTGATGAGAGGGTTGATACGTTTGATTGAGTCATTATTATTATCCTATTCATAAGTCGCTATCGTTATCAGTAGCCATAGCCTCAGATATTGTGGTGAATACTGAGTTATTAAAGTAATTGATAAAGTAAATATTGAGGTTTTACCATCTAAAAGTACATGGTCATCAAACCAAATTTAGTTAAAGCAGAGTACCACAAAACACCGTGTGATAAAAAACGTCCGCTGCAAGACATGAGCGAATCTATCAATTAGTCACAGCACAGCATTTACAAGCGAAGCGATTGGTTAAAGCTGGCGAGTTACGGTACAATGTTAGCTCTAGAATACACCCAATTTATCACGGCTGACGAGGAAATTATGAGCTTACCCAATTGCCCAAAATGCGATGCTGAATATACGTACGAAGATGGTGCGTTACTGGTATGTCCCATGTGTGCTCATGAATGGACTGCGGCTGAAACCGATGCGGCGCAAGCTGAAGAGCAAGACGCGGTCATTCGTGATGCGGTCGGTAATGAGCTGCAAGATGGCGATACCGTCACCGTGATTAAAGACTTAAAAGTCAAAGGTTCATCGATTGTTATTAAAGTTGGTACCAAAGCAAAAGGTATTCGCCTGCTGCCCGATGCCTCTGATGGTCATGATATTGACTGTAAACTTGATGGCTTTGGGCCAATGAAGCTTAAATCATCTGTTGTTAAAAAAGCATAAATTATTAAATGTGCTTTAAAAATCTGCTAAGCATTAACAACAAGCCGCAAGGTTATTTTTAATAAAATAAGACAGAATCAATATTAAAGAAATAATAAGTAGAGAATAATGATGAGCACTAAAAACGAACAGCTATTTGCGCAAGCCCGCAAACATATTCCTGGCGGCGTAAACTCGCCCGTCCGTGCCTTTGCTGGTGTTGGTGGCACGCCTATTTTTATGCACCGTGCTAACGGTAGCAAAATTTATGATACCGAAGACAATGCTTATATCGATTATGTCGGCTCTTGGGGCCCAATGATTTTGGGACACGCACACCCTAAAGTGATTGATGCAGTCAAAAAAGCGGCTGATGATGGTTTAAGTTTTGGTACGCCAACGCCGTTTGAAACGACTGTTGCCGATAAAATTTGCGAAATTGTCCCAAGTGTTGAGATGATTCGTATGACCAGCTCCGGTACAGAAGCGACCATGAGTGCAATTCGTCTGGCTCGTGGTTATACCCAACGTGACAAAATTGTTAAATTTGAAGGCTGTTATCATGGTCATTCAGATAGCTTATTAGTAAAAGCAGGTTCGGGCATGCTTGATATCGGTGAGCCAACATCAAAAGGCGTGCCAGCAGATTTTGCTAAGCACACCATTACCATTCCTTATAATGATCCACAAGCGATTAAAGATTGCTTTGAGAAATGGGGCGAAGAAGTCGCTTGCGTGATCTTAGAGCCGATCGCTGGCAACATGAATATGGTCATTCCAACCCAAGAATTCCATGATACCTTGCGTGCAGAATGTACTGCCAACGGTTCAGTGCTGATCTTTGATGAAGTGATGACGGGCTTCCGTGTTGGTCTGGGTGGTGCACAAGCACATTTCGGCATTGATCCTGATTTGACCTGCTTTGGTAAAATCATCGGTGCAGGTCTGCCCGTTGGTGCTTTCGGTGGTAAAAAAGAAGTGATGTCTTGTATCGCGCCACTCGGCAGCGTCTACCAAGCTGGTACGTTATCAGGAAACCCACTCGCGATGCGTGCGGGTATTGCGATGTTTGAAGACTTAACCGTAGATGGTTTTTATGATGAGTTAGCAGCGAAAGTTGATCGTCTAGTAGACGGTTTTGAAGCGGCAGCTGACAAACACGGCATCAACATGCGTACCAATAAATTGGGCGGTATGTTTGGCATGTTCTTTGTGAAAGACAATGAGACTGACACGCCAAAGAACTTCGATGACGTGACAGAGTGCGATATGACGGTGTTTAATACGTTCTTCCATGGTATGCTCGATCGCGGTATTTATCTGGCACCGTCTGCTTATGAAGCAGGCTTTATGTCAATTAAACACAGCAATGAAGATATTGATGCGTCGATTAAAGCCGCTGACGAGATTTTTGCAGAAATGGCAAAAGCGTAACTGTTTATTCAGGACCTTGTTTATTTAACACCTGTTTATTTAAGACCTGTTTAAAATATATGTACTTACAAGAACCAGTATGAGAAATCATGCTGGTTTTTTTTGTGTCCAATATTTATCCTTTTGTGATTTTTACTATAAGAGATAAAGATTTTTTGACGATGACTGCATAAATGAAAAAACCAAGGCTAAGACAATTCCTTCTTTGGGTGATTGCAAAATAAACAATAAATTATGCTATTCTGAGATGAATCAAGACAATTGAGCAAGGACGCCAACTGATGACTACAAGCACTAATGATATGCCTAGCAGTAATACGCCACCGTTATGGCAAGCCTCATATGAGAAATATGGAATAAGAAATAATTTAGATGTATTAGAGGGAAAGCACAACCTGCTAGATTTGTTGCAACCCAAGATAGATCAGCATAGTGATTCTGTGGCTTTTAGTATGGGGCCTGCCACCCTTACCTTTGCACAATTGGATATTGCCAGCCGCCGCTTTGCTGCTTTTTTACAAGCACAAGGCATCAGCAAAGGCGATCGTGTCGCTGTGCAATTACCCAATATATTGCAGTATGCCGTGGTGTTACTTGGTTGTCTGCGAGCAGGCGCGGTATTGGTGAATGTCAATCCGATGTATACCCATTATGAATTGGCGCATCAGCTGACGGATGCTCAAGCTAGTGTGCTGATTGTCCTCGATGGTATGACCTCTGCTTACGATCAGTTAGATGATGCAGTCAAAGCGCAACTGTCATTGGTTGTACATTGTTCCGTCAATCCGAATGCTGCACCTGCTGATAACGATATTGCTTTGCTTACCCAACTTGAACCGTCAGCCGATACTACTCGTCAATTCAATCAAACCAACCAAACCACAGCCGATAATGCTGTAAACGATATCTCAGAGCATAATATAAGCTTTGCCCATATTATGAGTGCATACCACGCTGAGCAATATCAGCCTGTTACTATCGAGCGTGAAGATTTAGCTTTATTACAATATACGGGTGGCACGACCGGAAAGCCAAAAGGCGCGATGCTCACGCACTACAATGTTATGGCCAATGTTTGTCAGTGTTATGCGATGTTTGGTCATGCGATTGAAGCGGGTCGTAGCGAGCAGATCAAAATACTCAATCCGTTGCCGCTCTATCATATCTTCTCATTTACCGTTTGCGGCTTACTAGGCATTTATGGCGGCTGGGAAGACATACTGGTCACCAATCCGCGTGATATCGATGGATTAGTCAATATCATCGAGCAGCATCGTCCGCATGTCATTCCTTCGGTTAATACCTTATTTATTGGTATGCTGCATCATCTAAAGTTTGCCAACCTTGATTTTAGTCGCTTGGCACTATCTATTGGTGGCGGCACCGCAATTATAAAAGCCGTATCTGATCAGTGGCAACAAGTCACTGGTATGATTATCAATGAAGGTTACGGCATGTCCGAAACTGCACCAGTTATCTCTTTTAACCCACCTGGTATAGATCGTTTCAACGGTAGCGTTGGTCTGCCCCTTGCGATGATGGATATTAAAATCATTGATGAACAGGGTGCAGCTTGTGCAATAGGTACACGGGGCGAGGTTTGTATTAAAGGTCCGCAGGTCATGCGTGGTTACTGGCAACGAGACAATGCAGATACTTTTACAAAGGATGGCTACTTTAAATCAGGTGATATTGGTGTGCTTGATGAACATGGATTTTTGACGCTGGTGGATCGCAAAAAAGACATGATACTGGTTTCAGGATTTAACGTCTATCCAAACGAAGTGGAAGCGGCATTGACAGAGCATCCGAAAGTACTTGAAGTCGCGGTGGTTGGTATTGCAGATGAGCACAGCGGCGAGGTACCCAAAGCGTTTGTGGTTAAAAAGGAGTTGAGCCTAACGGTAGAAGAGTTACAAAGCTTCGCAAGCGAACGTTTAACAGGTTATAAACGCCCGCAGTCATACGAGTTTATCGATGAATTGCCCAAAACTGCGGTAGGAAAAATATTACGTAAGTCTTTACGTTAGTTGAGGTAGTGGCGAGTTATTATCGTCCGATTTTATCAAATTTACGGTCTTTTAAGCTGAGTCTACCGCGTAGGACATCACTGTACATACGAAAGTCGCTAGCAAAGCTTTTTAAAGGAAATTTGAACTAGGCAGGTTTGTTTTTTTCAAAGAAAAAATGACCGACCCAAGCGCAAGCATATCCAGCAGCGATGCCTTTGAGTAATGGTTTTGGCGAAGCAGTTTTGACCGACTTTGCGAGTCCCAATAAGCCAAAGCTACTACCGGCGAAATGTAAGCGGCGACAAGCCATGTTTTGATGTTCAGCTAAATAGAAGTCATAAAATTTCTGCTTTGTTGGGCTGACGGTTGTCATCATGTTTTTTTTAGCATTGCTGACCGCTTGAGCATCGGCGTTTTTGGTAGTGTTTTGTGTGGTCGTTTGATTCATTTGTTTAGCTTCCTTGCTAATCGTTTCTTGAGTATAGATATTAGGGGGCTTTCTGTTTTAATAAAGCGGCTGGCGCTCATTAAGTGACTGTTATTTATTATAATATTGGTCGTTTTTAATGTAGCAAAACGCTATCCTTAACACAAGCAATGGATGTTTATGGCGCATTTGTTATTTTGTTGATGATGCGCTTGCTGCTTAATTAGCATTTGGGTCACTTGCCAGTGTTTGGCATAAATGCTTTAATGGCGAAAGTTACGTCAAATACGTGAGCCGCTTTGCGTAAATGGCTCTATTTGGTGCAGCTACGATGTTTATATGACCCAATCATCTGATTTTTAGCGCATATCCTCTCCCTTTTATCCAACACGGTAACGATTCCTCTTATGCCTATTGACTACCTTACAAATCCGCCGCTTGCTGATGATGAAATGATGGCAGCCATTGATATCGGTTCCAATAGTTTTCATCTGGCCATTGCGCGTCTTGACCATGGTGAGGTGCGAAAAGTCGTTTCTATGTCTGAAAAAGTCCAGCTCGCCGCAGGCTTGGATGAGAATAATATCTTAAGTGCGGCAGCTGCACAGCGAGGTCTCGACTGTTTGAGCCGATTTGTGGCGCGTTTGGATTCGGTACCACCCGAACGCATTCGCGTGGTTGCGACCAACGCTTTACGTCAAGCCAAAAATGCCAATGACTTTATTGCCCGTGCCAATAAAATATTGCCGAAACCCATTGAGATTATCGCGGGACGAGAAGAGGCGCGCTTGATTTATTTGGGCGTCTCACACACCAATGCCAGTAGTGACAAGCGTTTGGTCATCGATATTGGTGGCGGTTCGACAGAGTTTATCATTGGTCAAGAGTTCGATCCGCTGTTGACCGAGAGTTTACAGATGGGCTGTGTCGCCTTTACCCAGAAGTACTTTGCCGATGGTCAAATCACTAAAGAAGCCTTTAATAATGCGATATCAGCCGCTCGCAAAGAAGTGTTAGCGATTCAGGGTCGTTATCAAAAATTGGGCTGGAGTAGTGTGGTTGGCTCGAGTGGGACGATTAAAGCGGTACGTAATGTGCTGGTCTCTAAGGGCTGGGCTGATGAGCAAGAGCGCATCACTTATAAAGGTGTCAAAAAGTTAGAGAAACTGTTGCTTAAAATTGGCAACGTCGATGACATCGATTTAGAAGGCGTTAAGGAACATCGCAAAGCCGTCTTCCCAGCAGGCGTTGCGGTACTGCGTGCAGTCATGAAAGTGCTGGGTGTAGATACCATTACTTACTCAGATGGTGCATTACGTGAAGGTGTGATGTACGACATGCTTGGACGCTTTGCTAGCGAAGATGTTCGTGACCGCAGTGTGCTGGCGCTGATTAAGCGTTATTCAGGGGACAAAAAACAAGCCAAACAAGTGGTGAAAACCAGTCGTCATTTATTTGAGCAAGTGAAGAGTCAGCTCGCCCTTACCAATGATGATTGTGATTTACTCAGACGTGCGGCTTTCTTGCATGAGATAGGATTGGCCATCAGTCATAGTAGTTATCATAAGCACAGCGCGTATTTACTTGAGTATTCTGATATTCCAGGATTTTCGCAAGTCGATCAAAAGCGCATGGCACAACTGATGCTCAATCATCGTCGTAAGCTCAAGGCTGATATGTTAGAGCAGACCTGTACTATCGGTGGTAATCAGCTCGTTTATCTTTGCCTGTTGCTACGCTTAGCCGTACTGGCGCATCATAGCCGCAGCGATTATGAATTACCAGCATTACAGTTACAAGCCATGGATGATCATTGCTGGCAAATCACCGTTGCCGATAGCAGCGAGCACTATGCTTTCTTATTGCCCGATTTGCATACTGAGATTGAGCAGTTTGCTAAATGGGGCGTGACGCTGAGCGTGGTTGAGGGCTAGATAGCGCTGGTTTGTACTGAGCGATCAACACGGTGCTGTTACTATTGTAATGAGTATGCTATAGATTAACGTAACAAAAGCGGCTTTGTCAGTAATGTCATGCCATTTAAGATGTGCTACTATAGCTTCTATTGAGTTTACAACTGTACTTTCATTATCTAAAAATCGATAACGATATTATTCTTAAACATAAATACATTAAGTATAATTATTAAAGGGAAGCGTCTATGAGCACTGTCTGGGATAGTGTGCAGCTTGCACGGCACGCCAAGCGTCCATTATTTATGGACTATGTTAATCAGCTGTTTACCGAATTCGATGAGCTGCACGGTGACCGTGCTTTTGCTGATGACAAAGCCATTCTTGGTGGTCTGGCGCGTTTTGATGGTCAGCCTGTGATGGTAATTGGTCAACATCGCGGTCGCAGCACCCGTGAGCGTATTGCTCATAACTTTGGCATGGCCAATCCTGAAGGCTACCGCAAAGTGATTCGTTTGGTCAAAATGGCTGAGCGTTTTAATATCCCTGTGATGACCTTTGTCGATACCCAAGGCGCTTATCCGGGTATCGGCGCTGAAGAGCGCGGACAAGCGCAAGCCATTGCCGAAAGTATCGCTGTTTTTTCTAGCCTAAAAGTGCCTATTATCGTGACTATCATCGGTGAAGGCGGCTCAGGTGGAGCGTTGGCTATTGGCGTTGGTGACAAAGTCAATATGCTACAAAATAGTATTTATTCGGTTATCTCTCCGGAAGGCTGTGCCTCTATCCTGTGGAAAACAGCTGAAAAAGCACAAGATGCTAGTGAAGCCTTGAAATTAAATGCGATTAATTTATATCAGATGGGGCTGATTGATGCCGTCATTGAAGAAGGTGAAGGCGCACATATCAAGCCGCAGCCTGTCATGATCGCCTTGAAAGCACTGATTGCTGAGCAGTTAAATGAGATTAAAGATTTAGACGCACACGCGCGTTGTGAGCTGCGTTATGAGAAGCTGAAAACCTTTAACTCAGAAGTGATGTTGCCTGCTTAATTGGTCGCTATGACACCTCTGTTACAAAGCCTCTATTCATGGACACAAAGCTTTTCATATTAGAGACTGAGTCTTAATGCTAAAATAAAAACGTGTCATTTTATGGCGCGTTTTTTTGTGGCTGTTAATATAGGTGCTAACTGACGCTGTAACTGATGTCGTAGCTGACGTATGAGCAGATTCATTTATATGTCAATTCATGTATGCATGCTAAATAAATAAGGCTGATTATGACCAGCAGTGCAATCCTCTCGCATCCTATGAAGCCAATCGCAGACTTGCCTGTCGATGCCGATCTGGCAAAAGCATTATTGAGCAGTATGGCTGAATATGGTGAACAGCTGCACGGTCGACGGATTTGGCTGGCGTGTAGTGGTGGTCGTGATTCATTAGCATTGGCTGCGCTGTGTGTGCAGCTCTATCGCCAAGGTAAGTTGCCATTTTTGCCACAATTGCTGCATGTGAATCATGGTTTGCAAGCAGATAGTGAGACTTGGGCGATGCATGTCGCTCATTGGGCAGCAGTGCAGCAGATACCGTGTCGGATTTTACGTGCGCAAGTGAATGGTCATGATGAGCAAGCTGCAAGGCAAGCTCGTTATGATGTCATGCGAGCGCAACTCAATCAAGATGATGTATTGCTCTTAGCGCATCATGCTGATGACCAAGCAGAGACGGTGCTGATGCGGCTGATACAAGGCGCTGGGGTGAATGGTCTGTCGGGTATGCAGCCGTGGCGTATCCAAACGCAGGGCGCACAACGTATGGCATTATGGCGACCTTGGCTGACGGTCAAACGCGCCAACATCAGCAATTATGCTCAGCGCCTAAAGCTCCCTTATATCGATGACCCAACCAATGATGCTGGCGAGAATGTACGTAGTGGGCTACGCCTTGACATCATGCCCGTATTGGCGACCTATAATTCTAATGTCATTGACAATATCGCCCGTAGCGCACAGCTATTGCGTGATGCCCAATTAATAATCAATGCACAAGCGGCAGAAGATTTACAGCAGATAGAGGTAGCATCATTACAGCTATCGTCTGCCCAGCGTGTGCTAAATATAGACAAGCTACAAGCATTACCCATTTATCGTCAGCGCCAACTATTGCATCATTGGCTCGGTCAAGATGAACCGTTACCGCCTGCTAAGCAGCTGGTCGATGATGTATTTATGCTAAGCCGACGTGAAGATCCTGATCACCAAACGGCGCTTTTTTGGCAAGCTCGTAAGCAGTCCTATACGATTTGCCGCTACCGTCAGCAGCTTTACCGTTTGAGCAGTGAGTGGAGCAAGTGGTTAGCATTACCGCTTACCAAACAGATTCAACCCTTATCTGATTTTGTTGTGGCTGATGCTGATGCTGATGCTGATTCAGCGGCTGCCCAGCCTATATCAGTTACCTTACGCAGGGATAATAACTTTATTTGGCAAGTGCAAATGATGCCAAATGCCTTAGCAGAGCTATTAGACAGCGACCAAGATGGTGATGAGAAGTTTAAGATTACCTTTGCACCATTAGGTCGTCAGCAGCGTGTGCAAACTGCATTGGCATCACGTCCACAAGTGGGCAAGAAACTATATCAAACGCTTGGCGTGCCTGTATGGTTGCGAGAGAGTTTGGTGTTGGTCAGTGCCGTATCCGTACAGCAGAATAAAGAGTGGCCATTATTGCTGGTTTCACCTTTTGAGCGCTGGATACTAGGGACGAGTAGATCGCTAACAGACACGACAGAAAATATTGGCGTTTTAGACAGTGCTATTAGAAGCAATGTTATTAGAAATAGTGCTATTAGAAACAGTTTAAGCATCAATAACGCTTTTTAATATTTGTAACCTAAGCCTTTTAGGAGGTCAGGTTATCTAGGGCTAGGTCATCAAGCCATCAGAGCATCAAGTTTTCTAACCATTTTGATATCTATTATTTGCGTGCTTTTGTAGCATTCTTCACTCTTTTCGCCATTACCTACAAAGCCAAATTTTTGATAGAAATCAATAGCAGCCACATTGTTTGCTAATACCCATAAATAAAAATGGGCATGGATATGAGATTCTAAGAGGGCTTGTAATGATGCTGTCATTAATTGAGTGCCTATACCCAATCCTTGGTAGTCGGGCAAAACATACAACGTGGTAATTTCATAATTTTTATTATTAATGAAGTAGCCAATAAACCCCAAATTATGATGATAAGCATCATATGCTATCCAGACAATAACGTCAGGATGCGCCATTAACTCCTGCCACATTTTTGTCTTATTAAATAAGTTGTTTTTATCATTGATATAGGACACTGGTAGCAAATCTAAATAGGCGGCATGCCAACTTTTGAAATGAATGTTAGCAATGTCTGCATAATCCTCTGGGTTGGCTTTACGAATGAAAAACATAGTACTCTCCGTCACTGATTTTATATAATGCCCTTGTTAATCTAACCGTTTGGTTGTGCCATAGTCCATGGCAATTAAGTGATTCAACGGAGCTTACAGCCGGGTTAGATGCCGTCAATTTATCAAACGATGCCAGTAGCAGTATGGTAAACTGAGTGTCATTTTACCTATCATTATGTTAGTTTGAATACCTTTGGATTTTTGAATAGGAGACATGTATGTCAGTATTAGATAATAAGAAAATCAGCTTTATCGGTGGCGGAAATATGGCGCAGGCTTTGATTAGCGGGCTTGTCAGCTGCGGTGTCAAACCGAGTTTAATTACCGTTGCTGATCCTAGCGGTGAAGCACGCGAGCAATTGGCTGCTAAAGGACTGAACACGGTGGATCCAACTGCTGATGCAAAAGCTGCCGTTATCGATGCTGACATTGTGGTGCTGGCGGTCAAACCGCAAGTGATGAAAGCGGTGGTCAGTAGCTTTGCGGATGTCTTAGACAAGCAGCTGGTGATTTCAGTGGCAGCAGGTTTGTCGACTGAGCTTCTATCTGACATGTTGCATGGCTATGACAATATCGTCCGTGCGATGCCAAATACACCTGCAATGATTCAAATGGGCGCAACGGGTCTGTACGGTACTGATAATATTTCTGCTGAACAAAAGCAGTTAGCAACGGCGGTGATGGAAGCATCAGGATTGGTCATGTGGGTCGATAATGAAGAACATATGCATGCGGTAACCGCCGTATCAGGATCAGCGCCAGCGTATATGTTTTACTTCATTGAATCCATGATTGACGGGGCAGTGGCTTTAGGTTTGGATAAAGAGCAGGCTTCAGCGCTCGCTATGCAAACCATGCTAGGCGCGGCAAAGATGGCGATGAATAGTGAGGATGCACCTGCTGAATTGCGTCGCAAGGTCACCTCGCCAAATGGGACAACCCAAGCCGCCGTTGAGTCAATGCAAGCCAATGATATCGGTGGTCAAATCGTTGAGGCTATGCAGGCCTGCTATGACCGTAGCCAAGCCTTGAGTGAAGAGATGAGTAAATAATCATCCCTATATCAGGCGCGTTATTTGCTAAAAGCGAATGACGCGCCTGAGCTGTAATACCAAGCACCACTACCAAGTAATGACAGTCGTCATCCCAAAACCTGTTAATAATGTCACATTGAGTAGCACTTCATGAACAACATGTTATTTCAAATCTTTGATTTGGTCACCACCTTCGCCATGATGTTGGTGTTTATTCGCTTTATGCTGCAATTTGCAGGGATGGATGCCAGCAACCCCATGATTGCGCCTGCCTATAAAGCAACGCACATTGTCGATGTGTTTGGGCGTATTTTTCCAACCGTCGGGCAAGGGCGTATCAGTATTGCGGCTATCGTCCTGATGTTTTTGATTCGTTTGATCGATATCTCTGGAAAAGCAGCACTGACCCATAAAGGTATCGCTCCTGTACCGTTATTTTTTACTGGTACTATCAGCTTGGTATTAGACTTTTTACGTATGTGTCGCTATCTCGTCATTGGTTCCATCATTGTCAGCTGGATTGTGGTCTTTACCCAATCTCAGCATCCGATTATTGGTATCATTGTCGATTTAGCGGAGCCAATCTTGGCACCATTTCGTCGAATCACGCCAAACTTGGGCATGATTGATTTATCACCAATGGTCGCCTTCATTGCTTTTATTTTGCTTGAGATGTTTATTGGTGGCTTTGCCGCGAGCTTCATGCCAATGTTGGGTTGAGCTGGATTAATGGTCACTTGAAAGCTGTTAGCTAAAATTACCAATAGCTATCTAAAAAAGGGCGCTCTACGAGATATAGAGCGCCCTTTTTTTTATTGCTTATTTAGAGGTTATGCTGAAAGTCTATAAAACGATTGGGTATTAATTGGGCTTGCTCATTATTAGGGTGCGGTGCATCAGCGGCACGCAGCGTCTGGGTAATCCAGCTGTCTGCTGCCCTTACTGCATCGATAAGCGCATCACCCATTGCTAAGCGCCCAGCGATAAAGCTGGCAAGTGAACAGCCAGAGCCATGAAATTCGCCCGTTAAGCGCGGCAAGGTGCTTTTATGTACCATCTCACCCTTTATATACAAATACTGCTCTATATCGCCGCTATCAAAGTCATGTGAGGTCTTTACCAATACAGCATAGGTGCCTTGGGCGCATAGTTTTTGCGCGCCAATATGTAAGTCTTGCTCACCGCTTAATGCGCGTAGCTCATGAGTATTCGGTGTGATAAGGGTCGCGTATGGTAACAGCTTCCTAAATGCGCTAACGAGCGTCTTTTCATCGCCCAAACTGCCACCACTATTGGCAACCAATACGGGATCTAATACAAATGGCGTATCAGCGGCGATAAGGCGCTCGGCAAACAATTGAGTCAGCATAGCGATATTATCAGTCGTACCCAACATACCTGACTTAATAGCTGCAACAGGCAAATCATCGAGCACTGCGGTGGCCTGATCCTTTACCAAATTTGCTGCACAAGCTTCAAAACCAAAGACTTGCTGCGAGTTTTGTATGGTAATAGCTGTACAAGCAATGGCAGCATGCGCACCTGCTTGACCGATGGCTTCTATATCCGCTTGTAATCCAGCGCCGCCTGAGGGGTCTAATCCTGAAAAACACAGTACCACTGGTCGCATAAAAATTCCTTTGACATAATCTAAAATGAGTAACAAATACTATAGACACCCACTGCTAAAAAAGCCATAGTAGGTGAGAGATGGTACATAGACAATCCATCCATTAATCAATCAATTAACAACAACCTAAAGCGTGCTGACTAACTTAAACATCGTTTTTACTAGTTTTTATTGATATTTGAGCTGCTCAAGAGGCTATGAAACCATATAAATAAATAAATATGATAAAAATTGCATTAAATTTGTAGACAGTGCTTGCAATTCGTTTTGGCTTTGCTATAATAATCGCCCACGGGATAAGACGTATTATCAGCAATAATACTATTTTTTAGAACTTAAAAAGTCTTACATCGTTTGGTGAAGTGGGTGAGTGGCTGAAACCAGTTCCCTGCTAAGGAACCATACGTTTGCGCGTATCGAGGGTTCGAATCCCTCCTTCACCTCCATTTATTCGGTTTTTAGTAGAGTAGTGACGCAGCATAAAAGCGTTAATAATCTTCTGTTTTATTAAAGCAAAAACTATTTTGATTTTAATAAAAAAAGATGTTGACACAAGCGAAATTATCTATATAATAACCAACCTAATTTGCTGCAATTGTTTCTTAACAACGCAGTAAATGATGTGCAAAGTACGCGCTTGTAGCTCAGTTGGATAGAGCACTTGGCTACGAACTAAGGGGTCGGGAGTTCGAATCTCTCCAAGCGCACCATTTGCATAATCACTTCTTTAACCCAGTTAGAGAAACCTTAAAATAATCGCCTGTCTTATGACAATTTGGCGATTTTTTTATGTCTGCAATTTCTGTGTGATAGTCTTATGAGCTGATGAGTCATACGACATGGTTATACCACATTGTTATATGACTTACGGCATCTTAGGATAATGTACGATAAGACCGTGAATTACGGTACAATAGAGTCATTATTCACTGCTTGCTATGAGCTTGTACCATGTCAAAGAGTTTACCTAAACGACCTACCAAATCTGCTGCTCAAACTAAAGCATCAGCATATCATGCCGCTGAAAGTGAAGAGCTAACGATTGCTAAACCTGGCACCCGTATGGCAGCCATTCTCTATGATGGTATGTTAATTTTAGCGTTGTTGTTTTTGGTCGGTACCCTGCTAACCGTGATTGGTACACTTATCACGATGGAGACGGGTAGCGAGTCGTCACAAGCGCAGTCGCTGCCAACGTGGTATCAAAACGTGATTATGACGCCGTCTTTTATACTGACGTTAGTAGGATTCTATGGGATATTTTGGCGTCGCGGTGGACAGACATTAGGTATGCAGACTTGGCGGTTAAAGACGGTCAATAGTAATGGTCATTTGCTAACGTGGGGACAGTCATTTAAGCGGATTTTAGCGGCCAGTATTATGCCACTTATATTTGGTATCATTGGTAGTGTCATTGATGGCTCGCGTGCTGTTTTATTGACCAGTGCCTTTTTGGGCTTTGTCTTTAACTATGCTTTTTGCCTCTTTAACCCACGTGGTCTCGCAGTGCAAGATATGCTATCGAATACCATTACCTTAAAAATTCCAAAAACAGAGAATGAAGGACTATGGCGGGTGATTAGAAATCGCAAGCAAGGAAAATAAACCACATTATCATCGCCATAGTCCTTTAAGACATTTTAAGGTCTGTTAATACAATTTAAGCGTTACAGGTTGACGGTTTGTATCAGCCATAAAGTATAGCCGACAAAGAATAAGACCAAAGTCGACCCAGAAGTGCGACCGAATGGACGCTTATTCATAAAGGCAAACCCACACAATACCAAGAGTAACAAGGTGACCAATCCCATCGCCACTATATCGCGCGATAAGATAATTGGACTGACTGTGATTGGCGCTATAAGCGCTGCGAGACCAACGACGCCCAAGGTGTTAAATATATTAGAGCCAATAATATTACCCAATGCCATGTCGTGTTCGCCTTTACGGGCGGCTGATAAGCTCGATACCAGCTCAGGTAACGAGGTCCCCACAGCAACAATCGTCAATCCAATCACCAGTTCGCTCACGCCCCACAGCGTTGCCAATTCTACTGCACCCCAAACTATAGCCCGCGAGCTAATGACCAGTAAAAGCATGCCGATAACTAAGCTGATGAGTCCCCGTGTTAGGGTTTGTTCGATATGTTCAGCATCGACGCTTTCTGCTATGGGTTCTCCTTCGTGCTCATGGTTGCCTTCACGTAAGCTTAGTACAATCTGAATGCCTAAAGTCACGACCAGCAGCGCTATCAACACAATCGCATCTGCTTGGTCTAATTGCCCATCACGCAGCTGCCATGCGGCGACCATAGTAATCAATACCAATAGAGGTAAATCACGCTTGATGATGCCCTTACGAATGATAATAGGGCTAATCAATACGGTTGCACCCAATACCAGCGCAATATTGATGATGTTTGAGCCATAAGCGTTGCCTAATGCCAAATCAGGGCTGCCTTCTAGTGCCGCCAATACTGACACGACCATCTCAGGGGCGGATGTACCCACACCCAAAATCAACACACCTATTAAGAAACTGGGGACGTTGAATTTTTTTGCCAAGGCAGTGGCGCCATCAACAAAAAGGTCTGCACTCCAAACAAGAATAGCTAGTCCGATCAATACTGCAATAACTGCCAACCACATCAGTCTGTTTCCTTATTAGTGTTAATACCAAACCTAAAAATACGCTTAGCCGTGCCAAATTCATTTAGCCTAAAAACATAGCGCTGACATTTATTTTTCTGACGACTTCATCTTTTAAGAGTGGTATAAAATGTGAATTTGCCATATAAAAATGGCATAAAAAAAAGCTGAATCAGAATGGAGATTCAGCTCTCATATTAGCATAGCGGTTTTGGTTGGATAATAAGAATAACTTCAACAGCTTAGTCGATTGTTTATCCTTGCTTTATCCAAAAATCTTCGGTGTTCCGGTGCTTTAAGCCACTTGTACCGGAATGATGTTTGCCGTGTCTTTTACAGTGTTATCTTCGTTGCAATACACCAGTTTTGGCTGGTAGGTTGCCGCTTCTACTTCATCAAAATGAGCATAGGCACAGATGATAACGATATCGCCTAAATCTGCCATGTGAGCCGCCGCACCATTTAGCGAGATGATACCAGAACCTGCTTCAGCGCGGATAGCGTAGGTGCGAAAGCGCTTGCCATTGGTCACATTGTAGATATCGATAGACTCATTTTCGCGCAGACCAGCAAGATCCAATAAATCACCATCGATACCGCATGAGCCTTCGTAATGAAGTTCGGCATGGGTGACGCGAGCACGGTGTAATTTGCATTTAAGCATATTAAGTAGCATAGGTTGCTTCCTTAGCGTAACTGAGATTAATGATTCAAATCAAAAGGTTAATGGGGGATAACTTGCTAAAATAAAAGGCTATTATGGTTAAAGCATGATTTTATTCTGGCAGTTTGAAGCCATTAATTTGTGAACGTGCTTTTTCAATATCGCCATTTAGTAATAATGGTAGCGCTTCAAATGCTGCTGTCAGAGCGCTATCAATGGCAATCTGTTCATCGGGCGCAGCTTTTGAGAGTACATGACCACTAACTTTAGACTTATGACCAGGATGATCAATACCAATACGCAAACGATGGAAGTCGTTGCCGATATGAGGGGTGATATCACGCAGACCATTATGACCGCCATGACCACCATTCGTCTTAAGTTTGATACTGCCAGCTGGAATATCGAGCTCATCATGAGCAATCAGTAACTCATCATTTTCAATGCCATAAAATTTCACCATCGGCACGACCGACTGACCAGACTTATTCATAAAGGTGAGCGGCATCAATAGACGTACGTCATGCCCATGAATCTGCCCACGTCCTGTAATTCCATGAAACTTTTTATCATGGGAGAGGGTAATGTTGAACTGCTGAGCCAAGTGATGGACAAACCAAAACCCTGCATTATGACGTGTAAACATATACTGCTGACCAGGATTACCAAGACCGACAATAAGCTTTATGGCCATAAAAACACCCTGCTTAAATTGAATAAATGAGGCATAAGGTTTGTGATTATGCTATTTATTCATAGCATATCTGTTATTTTTCAAACCTTACTTACAAAAACAGCAGGAGATATTTATCACCTGCTGTTTTTTGACTAAACAAACCTTGTATTACATAGCAGACGCTAGGTTGCGTGCTCTATGTAACCGTGGTTTATTATTCGCCGTCTTTGTCTTCAGTGCCTTGCTCAGTAGCAGGTACGTCAGCAGCATCAACTTCTTCAGCGTCTGCGTCAACTTCTTCAACCGTTGGTGGCTGCATGTTAACGATAGTACGGTCGTGAGCATCTTCCATGTCAAGATCAAAGATGATAACGCCTTCAGGTAGTTTGATGTCTGATAGACGGAATAGATCACCGATTTCCATGCCTGATACGTCAATTTCTAGGTATTCAGGTAATTGTGATGGTAGGCAAACGATTTCGATATCAGATACTAGCGTTGATAGAACACCACCAGCTTTAGTACCAGGCGCTTCTTCACGACCAGCAAAATGGACAGGAACGTTCATATTGATTTTCTGACCTTTCACAACGCGCTGGAAATCAGCATGCATTGGGAAGCCTTTAGCTGGATGGCGTTGCAAGTCTTTGATAACCGCTTGATGCTCTACGCCATCAACATTGATTGTCAAAATGTGTGAGAAGAACGCTTCGAATTCAAGTGACTTTACTAGCTCGTTGATCTTGATTGAGATAGACGTTGGCTCTTCGTTACCACCATAGATGATAGCAGGAACTAGATTCTGCTTACGTAGGCGGCGGCTCGCACCTTTACCTTGTTGTTCAGCAGAACGATCAACAGCGTTTAGTTCAAAATGATTAATGCTCATGGATATAATCCTATAAAAAGAATGATGAAGTGTCTGGTCATAAAAAAGTGGATTTGCGACCAATCCACTAATACGTGATGATAGCTAACATTTATGACTGCTAATAAAATTCACAATTGCTAAATGTAGCCATTTGCTCATCATAACGATTTTTTTGGATAGTCATTATCATGACAATCGTTACTTTTGGGCATGATCAGCACTTTTGAGAATGCCAACCTAATTAAATCGAACAAATGGTTGGCACAGGCGCGCATTATACGTGATTTTGTAGTAATAATAAAGACCTACGCAAAATGACTGTGCAACACCAATAGGCAAAAAAAGCGTCAAGTAAAGATACTTGACGCTTTTTTTTAAACTTAAGCAGTGTTTTATAACGAGCATTGCCAACAGAAAGTAGAGAGAGTGCTCATTAAAAATCTAAGCGTCAAACATGGCGCTGATAGATTCTTCGTTATTGATACGGCGTAAGCTTTCAGCAAGCATCGGTGCGATACTCACTTGGCGGATTTTGCTACAGGCTTTTGCCGCTTCAGACAATGGAATCGTATCGGTAACAACGACTTCGTCTAGCGCAGATTCACTGATATTTTGTAACGCGTTGCCTGATAGGACAGGGTGCGTAATATAAGCCAATACGCGACGTGCACCGTTTGCTTTCAATGCTTCAGCTGCTTTACATAGCGTACCTGCGGTATCAACCATATCATCAACGATGACGCAATCACGGTCACGGACATCGCCGATGATGTGCATGACTTGCGACTCATTGGCACGGGCACGGCGTTTATCGATAATCGCCATGTCAGTATCGCCCAACTGTTTAGCCATAGCACGCGCACGCACCACGCCACCGACGTCAGGAGAGACAACCATGATGTTGTCGTAATCTTGTTTTTGTAGGTCGTTAAGCAATACAGGCGTGCCGTAGATATTGTCTACAGGAATGTCAAAAAAGCCTTGAATCTGATCTGAGTGCAAATCAACCGTCATCACGCGATCGATACTCACGATGTTTAGCATGTCAGCGACGACTTTAGCAGAGATAGGCACGCGAGCTGAACGAGGGCGACGGTCTTGACGGGCATAACCAAAATAAGGCATGACTGCTGTGATGCGACCCGCACTAGAGCGACGCAGCGCATCGGCCATCATCATGATTTCCATCAAATTGTCATTGGTTGGTGCACAGGTTGGCTGCATGATAAACACGTCTTTACCGCGCACGTGTTCTTTGATTTCTACGGCGATTTCGCCATCAGAAAAACGCGTGATATCAGCTTTACCAAGAGGTATATGGAGATGATCGGCTACGGTTTTTGCTAATTCAGGGTGGGCATTACCCGTAAAAATCGCCAAATAAGGCATGACAGAAGTCCTATTGATTGACTCAAGCAGCGACCGCTAAGCAGTGTCAAACTGCTCAAATTCAGAAAAGAGTGGTGAAAAGTTTTGATGACTACTATTACAGTAAAAAATGGCAGGGGTAGCTGGACTCGAACCAACGGATGTCAGGATCAAAACCTGATGCCTTACCAACTTGGCTATACCCCTGTAATGTCTAGGCTGTGTACGTCGATATCTAATAGCAACTTTTAATAAAAGTCATTGTTAGAATAGCGTCACGACCTGTTCGCTATATTATAAACGGATAAACCATTTAAAATATAACTGTTCCCTAGCGGTGTCCATTGCGAACTATACCGAAACTGGGATAACGTTGTCAATGTCAATAAGATAAGCGGCTATTTATAAACCACCTATGATCATTGCATATCAAACGCTTCGTACTAAAAAATGGCAGGGGTAGCTGGACTCGAACCAACGGATGTCAGGATCAAAACCTGATGCCTTACCAACTTGGCTATACCCCTATTGAGGCGACCTATTATAATTAAATTTTCAGAATTTGCAAGTGATTTGCGTCTTTTTATGGCTTTTATTGAAAAATAGGTCAAAAACAAACCGAATATTGGGTCAATAAAATGCTTCAAGCTGTATCTATAATCATTTTATCTTCGCACTACAGCTCAAATCTAATTCATAGATTACGAACTAAATATGCAGAACAAGGCGCCTCTTCAATCCACTTTGCTAAAAGTGCTTTGTCAGTAGCCACGCTTGCATCCAAAGGTAAAAACACTGCGCTACCAGAGCCTGTCATTCGTGCTGTGCCGAGTGCTTGCGCCTCCAACCCTTGCAAGTAACGTAATGCTGCGCTGACGGCAGGAGCAAGACTGGTCACCACTGGCGTAAAGACATTTTGATAGGGCGTGGTCAGAGTTTGTACATAGTCGGCTTGTTTATTTTTAATTGTCTCAACCGATAGCACAGCGATATCACGTTGTAATTTAGGATGCGCGAACAGCTGGGCAGTATTAACGTGAGTATTGGGCGTCAATACTAAATACTGCTGGTCGGGCAACTTGATTGCGGTTAACTGCTCTCCAATACCCATCGCAATCGCATCTTGCCCAAAGATAAAAATCGGCACATCTGCGCCAATAGTGGCAGCAATTTTTATAAGCGTATCTTGATCAAAATTAAGCTGCCAAATTTCATTAAGTGTCATCAATGTCGTTGCGGCATTGGATGAGCCGCCACCCAAGCCTGCACCCATCGGCAAATGCTTATCTAAAGCGATATGCACTTGTGCTAACTGCTCAGGTAGAGTGTTTGACTGTATGGCAGCCGCTAGCAATACACGCGCTGCTTTAAAAATTAAGTTGTCTTCTATATCGGCAGTTATAGTCTCTGCACCAGCCAATATTAGAAGTTGATGATAGAGCTTATTGGCATCTAGTTCACTATCTACTGTAAAAATTACGGCTTCATCTATGACTGAGAAATGCAAATAATCTCCCCAATCAAGCAGGCGAAACACGGTTTGCAAATTATGATAACCATCAGCACGCTTACCTATGATATGCAAAAACAGATTAATCTTTGCCGGTGATAAGCGGGTGATGGTGGAAGTAGGCGTAGCGGCTAGGTTTTTAATCATAAGTTTCAGTCATAAGCGGCTATAGTAATCAATAATCAGCAATTTTCATCGTATTTACGTGACTAATCAATGATTGATCGTCATTACTACCTTATTGCCTTGTGGCAGCACGGCACTGATTTTATTTGGTAACTTGTCGGACCCTTTATAGGTGAAGCTTGCGGTCCATTCACCATTGACTGAGCTGATTAAACGATTCTGATCATCGAGCTGTGGTGCGCTATCGGAAGGCGCTGGGCGACCAGATATCCAATAGGGCATTTGTGAAATAGGCGCTTGCCACCCAGTAGCTTTTTTGAGCAAAGTCTCAGGATCATCAGCAGTTAAGGTACCTGTTTTTTCGCTGACTAAAGTGGCGGTTTGACCATTATACTCGATGTTGGTTTTACCAATACCGAGCGCGCCGATCAGCTCAATGGCAAAGCGATCATTCTGCTGCCCCCATGCATAGAACGCACTACCACCTTGAGTGCCTGTGGTGTCATTGGCGGGCATCGTCACACCAATTTTGCCAGTGATATTAAAGTTCTCAAGCTTTTGCGGTGGCTCAGCGTTTTGACCTTGTAAAGTCGTGCTGGGTTGGTTGGTAGCGTTGGCTGTTTTTAGTGATTGACAACCAGACGTGATGACGAGCGCGGTTGTCACGGCAGCGAATAGCACCAATTTATTAGGCTTATTAGCATGGACCAATACTGACATGATGTTTCCTCAAAGATAGACAAATTTACGAAATCATTGTTTCGAAAAGAGGTTAGCTTAATGGTTGTATGTTACTCAGTTATGCGTGGCTGTTAGTATCTTATGAGTGCCTTGTAATCATAGCATGCAACGATTTATCCACTATAAAACGGCGGGTCAGTAAAGTTGTATACGGTCATTGATATTGTGTTGCCCAAATGAGAAGCGCTGCTGCAAGTCTGCGAGTAACGCCTCGACTTTTTCATTATTGCCTAAACCTTGATAAGCGCGTAGCAGTAAGCTGCCAGAGCGCAAGGTAGGAAACACATCGTAAGGGGTTTGCAGGTAGTCGATGACTTGTTGATAGTTTTCATTGGCCAATGCATTGCCAGCCAGCACATTCAGCGCTTGCAAGTGCAGCTCATTGTCATAACGTGGGTCATCATAGCGAATTTGAATGATGGCGGTGGCCAATGCCAATCCTTGTTCAGAGCTGCGTTCATTGGCTAGCAATAGCTGCGCATAACTGAGCTGGTAGGAGAGGTTGGTTGGGTCAAGTGCTTGCAGGTGATTGAGCAAGGTGCGCTTAACGATATAGTCGTCTTTGTCGTCAAGGAGCTGGGCGCGTGCAAACAAGAGCATTTCATTATCAGGATATTTGCGAGCAGCTTTGGTTAGTAGGCGCAGGGCTTCTTCGGACTCATTTTGCTGCCATAAAATATCAGCTTGCAGCACAAAGGTATCTGGCGCAAAGACGTTAAAGTCTTTACGCAGTTTTTCTAAAGTAGCAATCGTCGCATCTACATCGCCGTTAAGCAATTCAAAAGCCACTACTTTTCTACGAGCCTCTAATACTAAGTCTTCTTGCATGACACCGTTGAGATAGTATTTGGCTTGGTCAAAGCGCTGCTGACGCTCGGCACTGATGCCAAGGTAATAATAAGCTTGATCGAGGTAAGCGGGGTTTTTTGCGAGCATGTTGAGTAGCTCATCGGCACTGTTATATTCTTCGATGTCTAAGCTCACCAATGCAGCCAACAAAGTAATCTCGGCATCATCCGCAAAGCGACTATGGGCATCCAGCAATAATTGCCACGCTTCTTGGCTTTGCTTTAGGTCAAGCAAGTAGCGAATCTCGTACAGATAGAGACTTTTACTATCGGGGTTACGCAGGCGTGCTTGGCTCACATAATTGACGACGGTTTCAGCCGTGACGATTTTGCGCAGTATGTCAGCCTTTAGCGTAATAAAAGGTACATAGTCAGGCTGGCGTTCTAGCGCACGATTGATATGGACAATGGCAATCTCAGGCTCGTTAAATTGGTAAAGTAACCCTGCTTTCAATACCGACAATGAGGCATTCTGCTCGCTATCTAGTGGTTGCAAAGCGGCAAGTAATTCACGTTTGTCTTCATCATTGTTTGGATAGATACCGATAAGGATTTCGCTTAAGTCCGCTCGAGGATCATAAAGCAAAATACGATTTAAGGTTTCACCAGCTAACAGATAATCGTGTGCTCGCAGGGCCAAATGCGCCACATAAAACCAAGCAGGCACGTGATCCGGATTTTGGTCTTGCCATGACTTGGCAAATTGTAACGATTTCTCAACCCTTTCGGTGCGTAAAGAAAGGCTGAGTGCTCTTTCAAATACGGCAGTTGCATCTTCTTTAAATGCTTGCTGCTTATAGATAGTAATCGCTCGTTGTCTATCACCGCGATCTGCTGCGAATTCTGCATCAAGCAGCGCATACAGGCTAGGCTCTTTGAGCTCAGGTTGCCATAAGGTAGTTGGTGCTAACCCATTAATATTGGCGACATTTTCTATTGGTTGTGTGTTGGTAGGAGAAATTTCTGGTAGCGTTGAGCGGCTATTATCAATGCCGTCGCTACTGACGGCCTTGTCATTCTTATCAGCAATGGATATTTTGGGTACATGGGCTTCGAGCGAGATATCAGGATGACTGGCATGAACGGAAGACGATCCTAAGCATAGGCAAAAGGCCAACGACAAGGTTAGCTTATAACGCTGGCACAGACGTTCGATAACCGCATGCAATAGAGCACGCAGATTAGATTGGTCGTCATGCGCAAGTTGTGATCGAAATAATGACCCAAAAAAAATCATAGATAACCGTATTCGCCCATTGTTCATCTATATCGATAAGACAATTTTATTTTAATCATTTCAAAATAACTATTGGTAACGAGTACCCATGCCTGACATTATAAAAGCAGACTGATGGGATAAACAATAGTGCCCGTGTTACTCCGTTATTAATAGCAGCCGCTCTACCAAATCTTTGCTAACAAAGTAGGATTGGCTGATAACCTGTATCAACGGGGTCTTTCATTGGTTGTAAATCTTAGCCTAAATATTGTGAAAATATAACAAGTTAACGTCAAGTAAGCGAATGATTTCTATCCATTTCTATAAGCGCTCGTTAAAACATAGATATTGGTTTTAACAATCGTATCGGTAGTTGATTTGTTACTCATGTGCCCAGATACAAGCAAATAGCTATCATCGATAGCTGAGTGTTAATTAAAGCTGGCAATAATGATATAATAAGCGGCTTTTAGAGTCTTCCTTTCAGCGCTGTCGTCTACAACTGTCTTTTAAAAATAATGAGATAGCGTGGGCTGGCAGGTGAGCGTCATGTTTATGGTCTATCAATAATGAGATTAGTGGTCATTGGGGTCAATCACAAAACTGCACCAGTCGCTCTGAGAGAGCGCTTGGCGCTTGTGGGTGACGATGTGAATATCGCTCTCAAACAATTAGAGGCCTTTACTGATGGCAGTGTGATTGTTTCTACTTGCAATCGTACTGAAATCTATGCGCTCGTGCCGCAGCTAGCAGAGCCGCAAGATGTCCCCTCTATGTCTGCTAATGGCGCGGCCGGTGCTCAGACATCTTCGGCGGCTATTAGTGCTCATATCTTAAAAATTAAAGCATGGCTTGCTGACTTTAAGCAGTTGTCACTGTCTGAGATTGATCCCTATCTTTATGTGCACCGTGATACTCACGCGCTGACTCATTGGCTTAGGGTCGCCGCAGGGCTTGACTCTATGATATTGGGTGAGCCGCAGATACTCGGTCAAATCAAGCGCTCAGTACAGCTCGCGCAAGAACAAAAAGCCCTGAGTAATCAGCTTGGCTGGATTATCGATCAAGTATTTGCTGCCGCCAAACGCGTACGTAATGAGACCCAAGTGGGTGCTCAAGCGGTATCGCTTAGCTATGCGGCCGCCAAATTAGTGACGCAAATATTCGATGATTTGCCCAGTCGCACATTGCTGGTGGTCGCGGCAGGCGAGATGAACCGTTTGGTTGCTACCCACATTGCTGGGCTTGGTGTAGGTCGCGTGATTATTTGCAACCGCAATCCTGAGCGCGCTGAAGCGCTGGCAGTGGAGCTGCGCCGCGCAGGTCACTTGGTAGAAGTCAGACCTTTGCAAGAGTTACCACAAGTTTTAGCAGAAGCCGATATCGTTAGTAGCTGTAGCGGTAGTATGGATGTGTTGATCGATAAAACCATGACTTTGCGGGCGCTGAAACATCGTCGTTATCAGCCTATGTTGATGATTGACTTAGCCGTACCGCGTGATATTGACTCGACCATTAGTCGTATTGATGATGTTTATCTCTACTCTGTCGATGATCTACAACACGTGATCGCTGGCAATATCGAACAGCGTAGACAAGCGGCAGTTGATGCGGAATTGCTCGTTAGCCAATTAGTCGTTGAGATGGATCGCAGCTTTCAAGTGCGCCAAGTCGGTAAAGACATTCAGCAGTATCGCGCGCATACGCAGGATCAAGTAGATAAACTCCTGCATGAATCCATTACCAAGCTACAACAGGATAATGCCAGTCCTGAAGATATTATCATTGAGCTGTCACGCCGCCTGACGCAGACGCTAACCCACGCACCATCGAAGCTCATGCGCAAGGCTGCCCGTGAAGGGGATAGTGAGTTGCTAGACTTTGTGGTGTCTGGGCTGCAAGAGGCTCATCGCGGACGTCGATAGTTATTATTGACTGATCAAAAAAACGTAAGTGGCGCAAACCTTATTATTGCGCAAACATATCGTTGTCAACCTGCATTATCAGTGCTAATATCAAGCTGTTATGAGTATATTAAGTGATGATAATCTTTTGTTATACGCGAGCGGTTATTCTCCAAAACCTTAGTGTATATGTTCTCGCTTGATGCCTATTCATCTCATCAGTTGTTAGTGACCATTATTAGCCTACCACCGCGTAGCCCCTATAGTGGCGCACCTGTTCTGTACGACTTTGTCTAAAATCAATAAAAACACGTCGTGCAAAACACAATCACCAACGGCAATAGCGCTAGGATAAAGTGCTATATCGTCAACCCTGCGTCATGCTCTCGACTATTACCCCATATTAATATTCAGTTAATACTACCCATAGTAGTATCTAGCTGCTATGCAATCTAGCGACTATGCTATTGGTCAGCAATGCTATTTGACAGCCATATTATTTAACAAAGACGTTATTTGACAACCATGTTATCTAATAGAAGCATTATCTGGCTAAGTTGGCGAACAGTAGGTTTCTAGATTGGTTAGCGTTATTAAGGCAGGTTGGTTTAAGAGAGTATCTGGATTTTGCTATAGCCAATGCTTGAGAAAAATTAAACTATCTAACTATAAACTAGGAGCTTCCTATGACTGCATTACGTCAAGATATTGATCCAAACGGCTTATTAGAATACTCAGTGGTCTATACTGACCGCGCCTTAAACCACATGTCAAAAGTCTTTCAGCAAGTGATGAATGACTTATCTAGCGACCTAAAATCCGTGTATAACGCCGAAGCAGTGGTCATTGTACCCGGTGCTGGTACTTATGGAATGGAAGCCGTTGCACGCCAATTGGCTAATGATGAAGATTGTCTCATTATTCGTAACGGTTGGTTTAGCTATCGCTGGACGCAAATTTTAGAAAAAGGCAAAATCGCCAAGTCGTCTACGGTATTGACGGCACACCGTGAAGAGGGTGAGTCACCAAAACCATTTGCCCCCGTTGATATCGATGAAGCCGTTGCTAAAATTAAAGCAGAGAAACCAGCAGTAGTCTTTGCGCCGCACGTCGAAACCTCATCGGGTATTATTTTATCATCAGACTATATCAAAGCGCTAAGCGCGGCTGTACATAGCGTTGGCGGTTTATTGGTCATTGATTGTATCGCTTCAGGTTGTGTGTGGTTGGACATGAAAGACTTGGGTATTGATGTTCTCATCAGCGCCCCGCAAAAAGGGTGGAGTAGCACTCCGTGTGCAGGCTTAGTCATGCTAAGCGCTGCGGCAATCGAAAAAGTAGACAATACAGAATCAGATAGCTTTAGCTTAGACTTAAAGCAGTGGTTAAATGTCATGCGTGCCTATGAAAATGGCGGTCACGCTTATCATGCCACTATGCCAACCGATAGCTTACGTCAATTCCGCGATACTATTTTAGAGTCAAAAGAGATTGGCTTTGATAAATTGTGTGATGCGCAGTGGCAATTGGGCAACCGTATTCGTGAAGTATTAGCCGCTAGAGGCATTGAAAGCGTTGCGGCAAAAGGTTTTGAAGCGCCAGGCGTTGTGGTTGTTTATACCGATCGCGATGATATGCATAAAGGCAGTGCGTTTGCCGAAACAGGCATGCAAATCGCTGCTGGTGTACCGTTAAAAGTTGGTGAGCCGGATAACTTTAAAACGTTCCGCTTAGGTTTATTTGGTCTAGATAAATTGACTGATGTAGACGGAGCGGTACAGCGTTTTGAAACTGCACTTGATGAAGTATTGGCAAAATAATATCTTTATCTCGTAAGATGTTCTTTAAGTAAAAAGAATACTGAGCCCTTGTAACGAGGGTTCAGTATTTTTTTACCTATTTATTATATTTTATAATATAATGTATTTATATAAAACGACATCCAAAACTGTTTTGATAAAAATTGGCTTAGGTAAATATTATGAGTATACAAATAGATTGGCAGGCCTTTACGCCAATTTCCTTGGTAGGCGGTCTGATGCTAGGCGTTGCAACGGTCATCTTGCTATTGGGCATTGGTCGTATTGCGGGTATTAGTGGTATTTTCTCAAGTCTTCTTAAACCCAAGCGCGTCGAGATGTGGCAGGTGTTATTCATACTTGGTCTTGTTATCTCGCCATTACTTTATGGTCTGGTAAAACCGTTGCCCGATATAGAGATTAGTAGCTCTTTGCCACTGCTTATTGGGGCAGGATTACTGGTTGGTTTTGGGACACGTTTGGGTTCAGGTTGCACCAGTGGACATGGTATCTGCGGTAATGCGCGACTGTCACCACGATCGATGGCGGCGACGGTGACCTTTATGTTATTTGGTATTGTGACCGTTTACATTGTTCGTCATGCCTTGGGTTTGATTTAAAAATCACGTAGACAGTACGTTGCGAAGATAGCGATGACTATTGTTTATATCGGATAGTTATAACCGCTTGGATTAACACATTAGGTGCGAGAAAAAACATGCTAAAAAATATAATTGGATTACTGGCAGGGTTATTATTTGGCTTTGGACTGCTGATATCAGGCATGACCGATCCTGTTAAAGTACAGGGCTTTTTGGACGTCTTTGGTGCATGGGATATTTCTCTAGCACTGGTGATGGGCGGCGGTCTAATGGTAGCGATAGTCGGTGTACAATTGGCTAAGCGTCAACAGACCAGCTGGATTGGGTCATCAATTGAGATGCCAACCAAAACCACTATTAATAAAAAATTGTTAATCGGCGCGATGCTATTTGGTATCGGTTGGGGTTTGGTTGGTATTTGCCCAGGACCCGGTATTGTGCTGCTTGGTACAGGACAGTGGCAGGCTTATGTCTTTATCCCTGCGATGATAGTCGGGATGTTGGTGTATCAGTGGCTAGAACCTAAGCTTAATTAACATTGGTTTGGTTTTTTTAGCGCAATAAAAGGGTCAGTCTAATTCAATTAGGCTGACCCTTTTTTATCAATGATGCTTCATTAATATTAACGATACTTCCGTATTATTAAGGCTTAATGATAAAGTCTTACTTGGCGCTAGCCGTTACTTTTGGCGTTTCGTGTGCTAATGATTTAGCCGCTTGACGCAGCTCAAATTTCTGCACTTTACCGGTGCTGGTTTTTGGAATTTCAGCAAAGATAATATATTTGGGCACTTTAAAACCCGCCAAATGCTGCTTGCAATGTTCCATCACATGGTCGCGCTGCAAGGTGCTGCCTTCATGAATCTCGATAAAGGCGACAGGTACTTCGCCCCATTTATCATGCGGCGCGGCGACGACCGCACAGCTTTGGATTTCTGGCATTTTATATAAGACGTTTTCGACTTCGATACTAGAGATGTTTTCGCCACCTGAAATGATGATGTCTTTAAGCCTGTCCATGATTTTGATATAGCCGTCAGGGTATTTGACACCCAAATCACCAGTACGGAACCAACCATCAGCAAAGGCTTCTTCGGTGGCTTTACGGCTTTTTAGATAACCTTTCATCACCATATTGCCGCGTAGTGCCAGCTCGCCCATTTCTTCGCCATCCGCGGCAACTGGCTCTGTAGTGCCTTGTTTAAACAGCTCAAAGCCAGTCATCAAATGTGACGTTACGCCCTGACGTGATTTCTTTTGTGCACGAGCAGCGATATCCAGCTCATCCCATTCTGCTTGTTCCGCGCAGACGGTGACCGGACCATAGACTTCGGTAAGACCGTAAACGTGCGAGATATGAAAGCCCATGGCTTCCATGGCGGCGAGCATGGTTTCAGACGGCGGCGCACCAGCGACCCAGCCTTTTACTTCATGATTGATGGCGTCTTTATATTCTGGTTTGCCGCCAGCAATCATATTGTGTACCACAGGCGCTGAGCAATAATGACTGACTTTATATTTGGCAATCAGCTGCAAAATCAAATCAGCGTCAATCTTGCGCAAGCAGACATTGATGCCCGCACGTTCGGCAATCGTCCACGGAAAGCACCAACCATTACAGTGAAATAATGGCAGCGTCCATAGATACATGGGGTGCTTGGGCATATCCCAATCTAAAATATTGGAGACGGCGTTAAGCGTCGCACCGCGATGATGATAGACCACGCCTTTTGGCTTACCCGTCGTGCCAGAGGTATAGTTGAGGGCGATAGCATCCCATTCATCGAGTGGCTTTTCCCAATTATCCAAATTGTCTGAGCTGGCGATTAATGCTTCGTAGCTCATTTGCCCAAAACGTTCAGTATCGAGCGCCGCATCTGTCGCATGAATCACGATTAGGTTAGGGAAGGCTTCATCGATAATTTCAGCATGTTCAGCAAACTCGCTGTCTAGAATCAACACTTTGGCTTCTGAGTGTTGCAGACAAAAGGTAAGGGCGTTGATGTCGAGGCGGGTGTTCAGTGTACAAAGTACGCCACCTGACATCGGTACACCAAAAGCGCATTCGATCATCGCTGGGGTGTTTGGCATCATGACTGCAACTGTGTCGTTTTTATCGATGCCTAATTTGCGTAGCCCATCCGCCAATTGACGACAACGATCGTAAGTCTGTTGCCACGTTTGGGTGAGGTTATTGTGTTCTAAATCGTCATAAATAATGGCAGTTTTATCGGGATAGACCTGAGCACTACGGATAATAAAGTCGATAGGGGTAAGCGGTTGATGATTGGCAGCATTTTTGCCGAGACCGGTATGGAAGTCTGTCATGGGGATAGTCCTTTATCTTGCTGTTATAATTCGGTGAATACGCTACAAACTTGCTATAAAGTTGGCTTCGCTATTTATCACAATTTGATAAGTTATTAATATTTTTGCTGACCTTCCTTGTAGCAACTCGCCGATAGGTGACTCACGGTAAATATTTGTTCGTCCATTATAGACAATGCTCTGTGAAAAGCGAGTATGTTTTTAGTGCTTGCTTATATTGGATCGCATGATCAATTAGTCTAATGCACATAGTGTTCACTCATCAGTCGCTTGTCTGCATAGCTGATGATAATGACGGTGTGTTACGATACCAGTGATGTTAAATCCTATCGCTTAACTATTTCTAAAAGCCTCATTTTTAAAAATCTTAACTTTTAAAAAGCCCAACCAGCTTTAACAAGCATTTCCACAAACCATTCATAAGGAAAATGATATGTCCGCCAGCCGCACTGCCAATACCATCGAAACTGCTAGCACCAATGAACACTACCCACATTTATTTGAGCCATTAGACTTGGGCTTTACCACGCTTAAAAACCGTATGGTCATGGGCTCAATGCACACAGGGCTTGAAGACCGTTTTTATAATTACGGCAAACTAGCGGCGTATTTTGCAGAGCGTGCCAAAGGCGGCGTGGCGATGATGATTACGGGCGGTATTTCGCCCAATCGCGAAGGGTGGTTACTCCCTGCTGGTGGTACCATGAATAGCAAAGCGGACGTGATTAACCATCAACGCGTGACCCGTGCGGCGCATAAATATGACAGCAAAATCATCATGCAGATTTTGCACAGTGGTCGCTATGGTTATCATCCATTTGTCGTGTCATCAAGCCCGATTAAATCGCCAATCTCACCCTTTAAGCCGCGTAAGATGAGTATTAAAAACATCGAACAAACGGTAAAAGATTATGCCCGTTCAGCTAAACTTGCCAAGCAAGCGGGTTATGACGGTGTGGAAATCATGGGCTCAGAAGGCTATTTGCTCAACCAGTTTTTATCGCGCCACGTCAATAAGCGTACTGATGAGTATGGTGGTGACATTCAAAATCGTATGAAGTTTGCCGTCGATGTGGTCAAAGCAGTTCGTGAAGCAACGGGTGAGGATTTTATTATTCTTTTCCGCTTATCAGTGATTGACTTGGTTCAAGACGGCAACGTTATGGATGAAGTTATCACCGTCGCCAAAGCGCTAGAAGAAGCAGGCGTGACCATCATGAATACGGGCATTGGCTGGCATGAAGCACGCGTACCGACGATTGTCACTAGCGTACCGCGTGCAGCTTTTGTTGATTTCACTGCTGAGATTAAAAAGCACATCACTATCCCAATGATGGCCGCCAACCGTATCAATATGCCAGACACTGCTGAGGGAATCGTGGCTAGTGGTCAGGCGGATATGATTCAAATGGCGCGTCCGTTCTTAGCCGATGCCCATTGGGTCAATAAAGCCAAAGATGGTCAAGCCGATCGCATTAATACCTGTATCGCCTGTAACCAAGCTTGTCTCGATCATACCTTTGAAAACAAACGCTCGACTTGTCTGGTCAATCCACAAGCGTGTTATGAGACGGAACTGGTTTATAAGAAAACCAAGAAACCTAAAAAAGTGGCCGTCATCGGTGGCGGTGTTGCTGGTATGTCAGCGGCGCACGTTGCAGCTTTGCGTGGTCATGAGGTCACGTTATTTGAGGCAAAAGATATCTTAGGTGGACAGTTTAACTACGCCAAAGTTATCCCTGGTAAAGAAGAGTTCTTTGAAACCATTCGCTATTATATTAATGAGCTTGAGCACTTAGGTGTTGAGATTAAACTCAATACCAAAGTCGATAAAACCATGCTTGAGAAAGCTAAATTCCACCATGTCATCGTCGCAACGGGTGTTGTCCCTAGAAGCCTAGCTGGCAAACTGGAAGGCGCGGATTTGCCACAAGTAATGAGCTATGCTGAATTACTCTCTGGCGAGAAATCAGTTGGTGACACCGTCGCTGTCATCGGTGCTGGCGGTATTGGCTTTGACGTCAGTGAATATCTGACCGCCAAACATGGTCAGCCGCTTGATGAGCTAGGTCCTGAACTTTTAAAAGATCCAAGCTATCGTCCAAAAGCGCAGTCTATCGAAGAGTGGCGTGAAGAGTGGGGCGTGACTAATGATACCAATTATCAAACTGAGGGAGGTCTGATTAAGCCTGAAGCTATTAAACCTATCCGCCAAGTGTACTTGATGCAGCGTACTAAAGGTCGATTGGGCAGTGGGCTGAATAAAACCTCGGGTTGGGTACATCGTGCCCATGTCAAATCACACGGCGTCATCCAAGTATCAGGTGCTCAGTACGATAAGATCACTAATGAAGGCATTTGGATCACCAATAACCAAGGTCAAAGCCAGTTGCTACGTGTCGATAGCGTTGTGGTCTGTGCCGGTCAAGAGTCTGTGGTTGAGCTGATGCCAAATGTTGGTGATGCGCCTGACGCGCAATATCACCTAATCGGTGGTGCAAAACTTGCTGCTGAGCTGGATGCTAAGCGTGCTATAAGAGATGGTGCTGAGGTTGCGGCAGCGATTTAGGGTTTAGTTCAGAAGTAATGAGAGCGGCAAGATAGATTATCTTGCCGCTTTTTTTGGTTTGGTAGATTTAGTTTCTTGTAATAGAGCTTCAGTTCAGCATAATATTGCTTCAGGCAATATTAAGACACTCGGCTCACTTACTGATGTTCTAATATAATACTGTCAAAATAGCCGCGCACTCCACAACGCCCTGAGCTAAATTGATAATCAACGTCTCTTAATAGTAACTGATTCTTACCTTTATAAGGTGCAGGATATAACCTTAGCCTAACTTCTTTATCTTGGCTATTATCATAAATCACCCAGTGATTTTGTGACCATGTTGCAATGCTTCCTTCAATCTCACAGGTGTGTAAATTATTAAAAATCAGGATGCTTTCAATTACAGAGATATGAGGTTTATTATCAACCTTATTAATCGATAAAGTATTCGTTGCATCTTGAAAAGTATTGTTGCGTTTGCCGTCTACGTTATATACTGAAATCTGGAAGTTTTTAGAGAATTCTCCAAACGCATTTTTATCAGGTAAATCAGAAGAATCTAAATCATCGTTCCAGTCAGAACCTGTCTTTTCTCCGATATGTTCTTCATACTCACGTATAAGGCATTTGGTATCTTTACAAGTATTCCGTTGAAAATTTAACCATAATTTCTGATCTATAATTGCATTATTTTTATATACTTCGCTGTCTTCGTCATTAGCTGCGTTATTGAGATCTTTTATATATTTTTTTGCCATCGCTTCATCAAGCTTGGATAGCTCAGGACTTTTACAAATAGTTTTTTCTACCCAAGTAGAAGCTTTATTACAATCAAAACTGGCTGAGTTTGCATAAGTGGATAAGAGGTAAATGCCTAAAGTACTGATTGTAGTTAAGGTTAATTTTTTCATATTATTCTCCATAAGCTTGAATATAGCAGTTACTTTATAATAAACATAAGTTTATTTTAACTTTCAGTAATTCATATCTATGCTACGCTAAACCTATCAGCGATACTCAATCGTACGCACCAATCACGCCATAAAAAAAGGATTTTATAATGGTAGTGTTAAAAACCCTGTTTAAATGGATATTTTTACCTATTTTAGCGTTATCAATTCTTATTAGTTTAGGTTTAGTGGTGACGGGCAATGCTTATATCTTTCGCGGTCTGCAACTCACTTATCTTAAAGGTGAAAATACCGCTAATATCGATGATTATATCGATTTTGATAATCGGACTATTGCTGCCAAAGACCCTATCGCTTGGGAAGAAGATGCCAACTTTGAGCACGTTAGTCTGACGCCTACCTTACAAAATGCCTTAGATACCGATGAGACTGTCGCCTTTGCTATTATCAAGGACGGCAAGCTGGTGTACGAAAACTACTGGCAAGGCTATGGTAGCGACTCGCACACCAATAGCTTTTCGATGGCAAAAACCATCACAACTATGTTATATCTAAAAGCGGTAGAAGACGGTTATATCGGTAGTATCGATGAGCCGATTAGCAACTGGCTACCAGAATACGCTGAAAACAAGTATGCGCAAAACTGCACTCTCGCAGATTTATCAGCGATGACCTCGGGTTATGATTGGACCGAGGACTATTATTTTCCGATCAATCCGACTGCTGAATCCTATTATGGTCATGACTTGGTCAAGCAAATGGTCAATCGAGATTTTGTACAAGAATGCGGCGGTCGGTTTGAATACTCCTCAGGCGATACGCAAATGCTTGGCATTGCATTATCACGGGCGCTCGCAGAGCATGGCTATACTATCTCTAGCTATTTAGAAGAGAAGTTTTGGCAACCACTTGGAATGCAAGGTGACGGCTATTGGTCACTTGATGGTTCAAAAAATATTGAGAAGGTTTATTGCTGTTTAAATGCCAGTGCATTGGACTTTGCAAAATTTGGGCAATTGCTATTGAATGGTGGCGAATGGCAAGGTGAGCAACTGCTTAGCAAAGCGCACGTTGATTTTATGATTACGCCCAATGCCGCAGCATTTGCAGAAGCGCAAGCGCAAGTTTACGGACATTCGGTGTGGACGGATATGGACAGTCCGATTCCATTTTACGCCATGCTTGGTCACTTAGGTCAGCGGGTATTGGTGCTGCCAGAAGAGAACGCGATTATCGTTAGGCTAGGTAAACAAAAAGGCTTACCCACTCCAGTAGAAGGTTTTCATTTAGAGCCAGATTTGGGTCAGTATGTGACTGAAGTGAAGACGATGTTGGATAGTTTGGCGGAGTGATGGAATTGTTAAACATTTCACACATTAGTGGCTGTATGAGCCAAAAATTACTGGCTCATACAGCCGTCATTATCATTGGCTCATGTTTTCAATATCACCCAATGTGAGACCAGTTTCTTGGATGCTATAAATAACGATACCTTCATCGTCGATTTTACCATTCATGACCAATCTACCAATGCGATTGCTGGCTTCTTGATTGCCTTGATCAGCTGCTTTTTTGTACCATTCAAAAGCTATGTCATAGTCTTGCGACACGCCATAGCCGTTTTCGTAGAGACCACCAATATTAAGTTGTGCCACATCTAACCCTTGGTCAGCCGCTTTGGTATACCACTCAAAAGCTTTGTCATAGTCTTGTGTCACACCATAACCGTATTCGTAAAAATTACCAATATTGTTTTGAGCATCAAAAGATCCATTATCAGCAGCTAATACATACCACTCCATTGCTTTTTGGTAATCTTGCTCAACACCACTACCTTCATAATACATAATGCCTATACGATATTGAGCATCAGAATCTCCTTGATTAGCAGATTTTTGAAACCATTCAAATTTTTTGAAATCATCTTGCTTAACAGCAATACCTTCGTGGTACATAACACCTAAATCAAATTGAGCATCAGAATCTCCTTGGTTAGCAGCTTGCTTAACCCATTCAAATGCTTTTTGATAATTTTGATCTACGCCTAAACCTTCATAATACATAATACCTAGATAATGTTTAGCAGGGGCATAGCCTTGATTGGCAGCTTTTTCAAATAGTTCAAAAGCTTTGTTATCATCTTCAGGAACTGAGTTGCCTTCATAGTAGGCAAGGCCAAGATCATAGGTCTCAGCAGGAGTGCTTTGATTTGATAGTACTGGTGCGTTTGATGATTCAGCTGAACAAGCGGAAACGATTAATATATTTGATAATAAAGTAGCTAATAGTAAAGACTGAATGAGAGTAGTATTTTTTCTTTGATGCATTGAATATCCTTTTTTTAATTGTTATAACTATTAATTATCCAATTCTATAGCACTAGGATTGTCATATTTTTTTTCATTTAAGTCATAGCAAGGTAAACTATAGTCATATAGTAAGTCTACTAAAGTACGTGCTTCAAAAGATTCATATTCATAATCATTTTGCATGTCGGTCATATACATGAAAATGGTAGCTTTATCTTTGCATAGAATGCGAACACGTTTATCTGTTTTATCAGATCTACTTGAGGTCTTAGCTATATAATCGTTTTTGTCAATTTTATCAGTCATATCTATCCAGCCTTCCTTGAGAAGAAAGCTATGTAAATGTAACAGTTTATTCTTATCAAACTCGGGACTGACATACCAAGCAGTGAACCAAACTTCTCGATTAATGTAATCATATTCACTGTTGTTGAAGTTAATAAAATTGGCGATATCATTTAATTGAGATATTAACCAACTTTCCTTCGCAACTAATTCTTGTTGATATATTTCTAGCTCTTTATCTGGTTCTAAGTCTACAGTCCATATAAATAAAATAATAACGAAAGCAATAAGTGAAATATCAGATAACTTATATTTTTTACCTCTTATTTTCACTGATTATTTTCCTACATACTCAATAATATTTTTCAAAACTAGGTTATTTAATGCGCTTTAAATATTCTAAGTAGTTAACTAATTGTTCTCTATATTTCTCATCCGATTTAAATTTTGGAGATTCAATCCACTTATTACGATTATGAATAATTGATTCTAAGGTAAAGTCCTCATAACCAGACTCCGCTTCACAACAAGGACATATTTCATATAATGGGAATTCACCGTCAAGACCCCATGGCAAGAAATCCTCATCACAGTAACCGCATATTTTACAACTGTGTAACTCTCTATTGAGCATGAAAATATTCCAAATTAGTTGAGTAGGGATGTGTGGAAGCATCAGGCTTAAAAATTGTTCGAGGTGCACCATCTTTCGTTTTGACGGCAAATGTGTTTGTTTTCGGATTATATAAAACCGTATCACCATTCTTTCTTGTTTTATTTAAAGTTCCACGCGGAGGGTCACTGACAAACTCTTGAGCATGACGATAGTAGTCATTTTGAGATTTTAGCTCAGGAAATTCTTTGCTATGTTTACTCCAATGCTCTGCTAGGTTTGTATTAGGAGATCTTTTCTTAGTAGAAGTCCAGTCGAAACCTTTTTCAGAGTCTCTGTAGATATTGTTATTACTTACCGCTCGTTTTCGAATCACGTACTGCCCAGCTTTGACTCCAGTCTTAACAGATACCGCACCTAAACCCATTGGAAATGTCATAATGTCAAAAACTAATCCCGCCTCATCTCTAATTTTTTGCATACCTTCATAAAACTTCTTGGGATCACCATTAACATCGATCCATAGTGAATTAGCACGTTCCTGATAAATCAGCTCTTCACGTGTACCTGCTCCTGCCCAAAGCCCACCATCTTGTAATGCCTTTTTAGTGGATACATCAACCCAGATTCCCAGTTCTTAATCAGACATTTCAGTTTCAGAATTTTTGTCATCGGAAGCTGCAAAGTTAGAAAATAAGCTCTCTGAATCCGACTTTGCAGACTGCAATGGTTCAATATTGCCCACATCAAAACCCGACTCTGAAAACGCTTGTTGACTAGCAATTAGTTTTGAGCCGCAGCTGGTTATATCACCTACACGAGCAACAGGCGCACCATCTACTATATAGGATGGGTCACCAGTGATAATAGTGACAACCTTTTTGCATTTCTTGCAGACGACTTTGTCTCCCTGACGAGCGATAGGAATACCATAATGAGTGGTTTGCGGAGAGCCAGTGATGACCGTACCGCCATCGGTAAAGCCTTATATTCAAAGCCAGATTTGGGGTAGATGTATCCCTGATATTTAAGCTATTCTGGGCGCTATGTATCATTGAGTATAAAACCACAGAACCATCTATCGTTTATTTTCTAATGTAGCGACCATAACGTTTTGGTTTTATCGAATCAAATGTATTAAATGTTAAGTTAGTAATACATCGACTATTATTTTCTTTCTCTAAATCACTGATTATTTTTAAAGGTTTTGAGTTGTTGCTTTGATTTGAGGAGGAGCTGTAGCCTCTTATGTGATCTTTTATGCCAACAATCACTAACCTATTGGTAAGAAAAACTTTTCCTATATCGTTCTTTTTATCTAAAACCCGGTAGTATGATTGAAAGTGACTGTTATAAGATATTTTATAATCAGACATTAATTCATTATAGTCAGAACTATTAAAGCAGATAGGCTCTTTAAGATATATGATTAGTAAATTACTATTTTGAGGGTCCCCTTTTACTTTAATATTCCTTATATAAGGATGTTTATTTTTAACGCTTTCAATTTCATAAAACCTATTATTAGTATACTTGATAAATTTGAAGTTATTACCGTAGAAGTTCTCAACTTGATGAGTTGAATAGGGATGGTTATTTGAAAAATAGTCAATTGTGCTAAAAAACATTCGTTTTTCTTTATTTAAGCTATCAGTATTTATATGGGCTTCATTGTTTATAGTAATAGATGAGTGGGCAGTTGTGCAATAAAAGGTTATTGTACTTAATAGTAAAATATTTCTAATGATTTTTTTTGTTTTTTTGTTAGTCACAAGTGTCAACCTATATTTTTTAATAAACCACTACTATTTTTAAAAATGTTTTTTACTGTAGTAAATAATATTTTTAAAAATTCAATAGCAGCTCATTTAAATTGCCTTCGTTCTCATATTCATCATAACGGTTACCATAAAAGTCGTTATATTTTTCACCTGTAGTATAGTCAGTTCAAAACAAAAGTGTTATGTCTAGGACAAACATCATAAAATAATTTGGATAAGTCATTTTCCATCCA
>NZ_CAJHAZ010000004.1 GCF_904846525.1 Psychrobacter sp. 1044
AGAAGTGAAACATCATTGCGCCAATGGTAGTGTGGATTCGTCCATGTGAGAGTAGGTCATCGTCAGCTCTCTATTCTAAAGTAACCCCCTTCTGCATAAGCAGAAGGGGGTTTTCTTTTGGCTGCGGTTAGTGTGCTAATCTAAATTTCCAGATATTTTTTGCATATCTTCAATAAAGATATATTATGGTACGAGATTTCTATCTTAAATTAAAAACTAGGAGTAGTGATGTCTTGGACTGATTATACTAGAGCTAAACATTTTGGTAATGGCATCTTTTTGCCTTATTCTGATTTGATAGCTGATATTGCTTTTAACCTTGATAACCTACTCTCTACAAACCCTATTTTAGCTCATAACGTAATACCTATTCCAAATAGAGATATAGTATTAGTTAAAGGAAAGAAAATATCCTTATTAGCTTTTTCATCCAACGCATATAGACATTTACCATTATTTCAAACTTATGAATGGGAGGATTTTCTTAGCATAGATGAAGAGCTCTTCATCAAGGATCATCCAAGTATAATTATAGACTCTTTAGTTTTAAATGCTGATAATTTGTATGATTTTCTATCAAAAAATTATTCAATGTTAGATCCAATTTTAATTATGTTTCCTTCTGTTTTTCAAGCACCTAAAGATAGTGTAGAAGAACGAATCAAGATTGACATTACTTATAAAATAGCTCAATCCATTCTAGACAAAGAAATTAAAAATTATGAGGAAAAAAAGGAAATGGAAAACAATACAGAAGTATTTTTAAGTCATAAATCAAACGATAAATCTCTAGTTAGAGAAATAGCTTTAACATTATCATCTATTGGGTATAGTCCATGGTTAGACGAGGATAAGATGAAGGCTGGTGCAAATTTAGAACGTTCTATACGCAGTGGGTTTGAAAACTCTTGTGCTGCAGTCTTTTTTATAACTCCAAACTTCAAAGACGAAGGTTATCTCGCTTCAGAGATAGATTATGCAATTGCTGAAAAAAGAGAGAAAGGCGACAAGTTTGTTATTATAACCCTACTTATTCCTGATGATAAAGGTAGTTATGGAGAGGTTCCTAAATTATTAAAATCATACGTATGGAAAGAGATTGAACCTATACAAGCTATAAGAACTATTGTAGAAGCTTTACCTATAAAGCTTAATAAAGTTAGTTGGAAAAGTGATTTATAAAAAATAAAGTATGAAATTAATTGAAGTTCTAATAAGAAAAGCAAAATATAATATTCTTATTAAGAATTTTTTAACTATAATTATTTTATATAAAGGAAGAATATGACAACATCAAAAGTCACCTATCAAGGCGATTTGCGTACCACTGCCATACACTTGCAATCAAACAATGAAATCATTACCGATGCGCCAGTTGATAATCAGGGCAAGGGCGAAGCGTTTTCACCGACTGATTTATTGGCAACTAGCTTAGCCAGTTGTATGTTGACGATTATCGGTATCAAAGCTCGTGATATGGATATCGATATTTCAGGCACTACAGCTGAAGTGACCAAAATAATGGCTGCTGATCCAAGACGAGTCAGTGAAGTACATGTTGTTATTACTTTTAATCAACCATTAGATGATAAAACGCAAAAGATATTCTATAACACCGCGCTTACTTGTCCAGTTGCGAAAAGTATCCATCCTGATATCATTCAAAAAGTGACTATTCATTCCAGAAGCCATTAATTCTAAGAGCTTTTAATTCTAAGAACTACTGATTCCAAGAATTGTTAATTCCAAAAACCAGTGACCTTTATAAGGATGGTTGAGATGGCTAGCAAAACCTTACTTATTGTTGCGCATGCGCCATCACCTAATACTAAGAAGTTGGCGCAAGCGGCTTATTATGGTGCCAATCATCCTGAGTTAGACATTAATGTCATATTGAAGTCACCGCAAGATACCCAGCCTGAAGATGTATTGGCAGCTGACGCACTATTATTAGGAACGACTGAAAATCTAGCATATATGGCAGGGCTGACCAAAGACTTTTTTGATCGTTGTTATTATCCTGTGCTAGAAGAGAAGCAAGGCATGCCATTTGCACTATACATTCGTGCAGGACATGATGGTACGGGTACTAAGCTTGCTATCAAGACGATTACTACTGGATTGCGCTGGTCATGGATTCAAGAGGCGCTGATTTTGCAAGGTGATTGGCACGAAAATTTTACTGAGCAAGTCGAAGAGCTTGCGATGACACTGGCAGCTGGGGTAGAAGCGGGTATTTATTAGTTTTTTCGACGCTTTGCTTGTCGCCATTATTAATATCAAAGCTACAGTAATGAAGATATATAAGGATATTAGCAGTGTTGAATGATGATTTAGATAATAGCCAATCGATTGCTCCTGCTGGCATAGCATTTTCTCAAGCGTGTGAAAATAATAAACAGCCGATTTTAGAAGTTTTACAGCAAGAGTTGCAAGATTCTATTCATGTGTTAGAGGTTGGGTCGGGTACGGGTCAGCATAGTGTGTATTTCGCACCAAGATTGACTCATTTAACATGGCAGACTAGTGATATGTTTGTCAATCACGCCACCATCAATGCTTGGCATGCTGATTATCCTGCCCCTAATTTATATGCACCGCTTACTTTTGATGTATCGCGTGATTCAGTGCCAGTCAATGAGGTTGCCGATGCGCCTTATGATGCAGTATTTACCGCCAATAGCTTGCATATTATGTCGTGGACTTTAGTAGCTAAATTATTCCAATTGGTCGGTGATATGCTACCTTTAAATGGTAAATTCATCGTTTATGGCCCATTTAACGAAAATGGCAGTTATAGCAGCGCAAGCAATCGTCAGTTTGACCATAGCTTGCGCCAGCGCGATGCTAACAGTGGCATCCGTCATTTAGAAGATGTTATAGATTTGGCAAATGCACATCATTTAATGTTAAGTAAGCGTTATGAGATGCCATCTAACAATCAAATATTAGTATTCGAAAAACTCTATTAACGTAAAAAACTGAGTTAATTCACTGTGATAACACCATGAGTTAACTCAGCTTTATGTAAGTTCGAATGCGTAAAGACCAACCTATTTATAAATACTAACCCGTATTGCGTAGCCCTGCTGCCAAAGCATTGATACTACGAATTAATGCATCTTCGACAGCAAGTCTATCATTATTTTCCAGATTGTCATTGCCAGTGTTATCAGATTGGCGCATACGTTTGAGTAGCTCAATCTGAATATAGTTAATAGGGTCTAAATAGGCGTTACGCCATTCCAATGAATGAGCTAAGTCTTGTTGGTTTGAGAGTAAAGACGCTTGTGCTAGCAAGGAATTGAGACCTGCGTGCGTCAGTTCATGCTCATCAATCACTGCCTGCATGACTTGCTCACGCAAGCTTTCGTCTTTACACAGTTGACTGTATGCACGGGCGATATTCATCTCGGATTTTGTAAAAGCCATTTCGATATTACTGATAAAGACATTGAAAAATGGCCAGTTTTTATTCATCTCTTTCATTAACGCTTCGTCTTTTTTGACGCTATCTAAAGCACTGCCCACGCCATACCAAGCGGGAAGGGTAAAGCGCGCCAATGACCAGCCAAATACCCACGGTATCGCCCGAATCGTCGATTTGCTCGGCAGTCCTTTTTTACGGTGAGCAGGACGCGAGCCAATATTGAGCAATGAAATCTCTTGTACTGGTGTGGCCTCAGAATAAAACTGATAGAAGCCCTCTGTATTATCCGTCAGCTCTCGATATTGCTGTTCGCCTGCATCTGCCAAATCAGCAAACAACGCTTCATAGCTATCTAGCTGTTTGGGTTGTTCGACAAATCGTGACGAGCTGGCTTTTAGCGCCCCCGTGATTCCCATGGTTAATTCAAATACGGCAGTATCTGGATTGGCATACTTGGCGTAAAGTACTTCGCCTTGTTCGGTGAATTTGATCTGTCCATGTAAAGTGCCAGCAGGCTGAGCAGCGATGGCTTGATGGGTTGAGCCACCACCACGACTGACGGAACCACCACGACCATGGAACAGGCGGGTGGTGATACCATATTGATTGGCGATATCGGTGATGGTTTGCTGGGCACTATATAACTGCCAAGCGGAGGTAATAATGCCGCCGTCTTTAGAAGAGTCTGAGTAGCCAAGCATAATCTCTTGAATGTTTCCTGAGTGCTCAAGTAGCTCCCGATACAGCGGATTGTCCAACACCATTGGCATAATCTTATCGATATTTTTTAAATCTTCGATGGTTTCAAACAGTGGCGCAACCGGTAGGGCAGAAAATAAATGCCCATTCTTATCAATACCCGATAAGCCTGCAAAACGCATCAGTAGCAGCACCTCTAATAGCTGACTGGCGTTGTTGGTCATCGAAATTACATAGCTACCAAAAGTATCGTCGCCGACCAGTTTGCGCAGTTTAGCGACAGAATTCATCAGAGCAAGCTGTTCATGTGTTTGCGCGCTTAAATTGTCGGTATAAATCAGCGGTGCACCGGGCTTTTCTAGCAAACGCGTTAGCCATTGTTGGCGCTCTGTTTCGCTGAGGGTGTGATAGTCGGGCAGATTCGAGGCGCTAGCAAAAATATCTGCAATAACTTCGCCGTGATAGCCTGAATCTTGACGAATATCCAGCGCAGCCAAATGAAAGCCGCAGGTTTTGACTAGGCGAATGGTATCAAGCAGTAAGCCTTCGCCATGTGCTTTGTCATGAGTATTGACACTTTTGCGAATGAGTCGTAAATCATCTAGCAAGGCCGTCGGTGTTGAGTAAGCATCTTGTGCAGCCTCGCCATCTGTGCCTTGGCTTTGGATATGCTGGTTGGTCGCTTTTATTTTAGCCAGAATAATGGATAGCAGTCTTCGGTACGGCTCATTATTGTAATCATCAGGATTGTAGCAAAAGACTTTTTGATCGAGTGTGCTGTAGTCTTTGATACGGGTATAAATCTCTGGCGCGATATCGACGATAGTATCGCTATGAATCAGCTCACGACGCAATTTTCTGACTAATACTTGGTAATGGCGTAGCACGGTATTGGCATGCATCAATACCGCCATTTCAGTGGTTTCGTGGGTGACGAATGGATTGCCATCTCTATCGCCGCCAATCCAAGAGCCAAAACTGACAAAGGCGGGTAAAGGGTAGTCGATTAACTCAGGATAGATATCGACGATAGCGTCTTTTATATTACGATATACTTTGGGAATGGCAGTGAATAAGCTGGCATCAAAATAGTGTAAGCCGTTGTTTATTTCATCATAAACCAAAGGTTTTCGGCTGCGAACTTCGTCTGATGACCATAGCAAATCAATGGTTTCAGCCGTCTTTTGCTTAGCTTGCATAAAGGCTAGGCTACCTTCGGGATAGTCGCTCATGGCATCGGTATGCTCATAGAGGGTCTGCAAAATATTCATGGTGGTGCGTCTACGGGCTTCGGTAGGATGAGCCGTAAAAACAGGAATAAATTTAAGGTGATCAATAAGCTCTTTGATTTGCGCAGGTTCGATTTGCCGCTCACGGCATTCTAACAAGGTGCGGCGAAAGGATCCTTCCCAGCTTTGATTGGACTGAGCACGCATAGTACGGCGTTGCTCACGCAGATAGTTTTCTTCCGTTAAATTGGCGAGGAAAAAGTAAATAGAGAATGCGCGAATGACGTTTTTTAAGGTTTGATTGTCTAATGAGGCAATAAGATCGATCAGCTGCTGTTTGTGTGCTGGATTATACTCACGGCGCTCCTGAATAAAGCCTTTGCGTAATGTTTCGATAGTACGTAGGGTGTCCTCCCCAGATTGGCGAGAAATGGCCTCACCTAAAAATGCGCCTAACAATCTAACACGCGCACGCAATACGTCGTTTTTCAATAACATAATTGGCTTCCTTGGCTTTTAATCGACTCATTTATCAATGAGATAGGCTGGTTAATAATTAAGGGTCGCTGTTCTTATAGGATATGAATTAAAGTTATTTATATTCATTTGCTAAAAAATCCAAATAGCGTTTCCACGAGCGCTCATCGGCACGTGCATCATATCTATCACTGCCGAACACGCTAAAGGCATGTGGTGCACCACTATATGTCACCATCTCATGCGGTACGTTGGCGGCTTCTAATGTCTTACCCAAATTGGCGAAGCTCTCTAGAGAGACAGATTCATCAGCAGAGCCATGGAATACTAAGATTTCTCCAGTTGTCTTGTCATAACTTTGACCTGTTGGAATATCAAAGGCACCATGGAAGGGTACAAACGCTTTTTGCTCAAATCCTGAGCGCGCCAGCTCCAGAGCAACGGTACCGCCAAAACAATATCCCATAGTAGTGCCTTTACGCACATCATTACCTTGTAGTCTTCCAGCATTCAACGCACCTTGAAGTATGCGGCGCATTTTATTGCGATCATCGTATAACTCGCCAGTTAAGCGTTTGTTTTCTTCAATAGAAGTAGGGCGAACGCCTTGCCCGAACATGTCTGCTGCCAATACGTTGTAGCCCTCGCCTGCTAACATGTCAGCACGTTTGCGCTCATAGTCTGTCAATCCATCCCAATCATGAATGAGTAGGATAAAAGGCGCATTCGCTTTGTCGGCTTTGGCGTAATAGCCTTCGTATGCTTGATCATCCACGGTATAGGTAATATTTTTGGTCGTAATAGCGGCAGCTGTTTGGCTAAAAGTGAGTGCCATTAGTCCGATTGACGCACCCATTAGCAATGAGTGATAAGGTTTTTTGGACGTAGTCTTTAAAGTTGATAACATGGTAGGTCGCCTTATAATTGTATAAAAAAGATAAATAGTTGGCTAAAACCATGCCCATTTTATTTATCAACTGTTTTAATGCTTCCTAAGAGCATACCTTAAAAAATCACTACATGACAAGAATCTATCGTCAACGTTAAAGCTCTCTTTAAATACGCTGAAATTACGGCTTTATCACGGCTTCAAACTTTAACCAAATATCAACAAGGAGTGCCATGAATTAGTCATATTTTTTGGCTAACATTAAAGGTAGCTCTATACAAAGGTTCTAAAGAAATAGAGCTTACTTTTACTTACTAGCTAGGATGCATAATGAAAAATAATATTGATCATACTGACCCCGCTAAAGATATGAATACGGAACGTGGCAATGGCGGTGAGACTCACCAGCGCGCAGGGGATGACACTAAAGTGCTAACGACCCAACAAGGTGTCGTCATCTCTGACAATCAAAATTCTCTAAAAGCAGGCGCACGTGGGCCAACCTTATTAGAGGACTTTGTATTACGGGAAAAAATTCATCATTTTGACCATGAGCGTATTCCTGAGCGTATCGTCCATGCGCGTGGTAGTGCTGCACACGGTTATTTTGAGCTGACAGAATCATTAGAAGAATATACCACGGCGAAAATTTTGACCGAGACGGATAAGCAGACGCCTTTATTTACCCGTTTTTCTACGGTTACTGGTAATAAAGGCTCAAAAGATACGCCACGTGATGTGCGTGGTTTTGCCGTAAAGATTTATACCGAAGAAGGCAATTGGGACATCGTTGGTAACAACATGCCGATTTTCTTTATTCAAGATGCGATGAAGTTTCCAGACCTCATTCATGCGGTCAAACCAGAGCCTGATCGTGGCTTTCCGCAAGCCGCTTCGGCGCACGATACCTTTTGGGACTTTGTGTCATTAAGTCCCGAGACCATGCATAATTTAATTTGGTTGATGAGTGATCGTGCACTACCACGCAGTTTACGTATGATGGAAGGCTTTGGTATTCACAGCTATCGTTTAATCAACAAAGAAGGCAAGAGTACCTTTGTCCGTTTCCATTGGAAACCTGTACTCGGTGTACAATCGACCACATGGGATGAAGCTGTGAAAATCTCGGGCGCTGATCCTGACTACCATCGCCGCGACTTGTTTGAGTCAATCAATAATGGTGACTACCCTGAATGGGAGTTTGGCGTACAGTTATTCACCGAAGAAGAAGCCAATGCATTCCCGTTTGACCATCTCGATGCGACCAAACTTATTCCAGAAGAGCTAGTACCTGTAAAAGTCGTGGGTAAGATGGTACTTAACCGCTATCCTGATAACTTCTTTGCTGAGACTGAGCAAGTGGCCTTCTGTCCGTCGCATTTGCCACCTGGTATCGATTTCAGTAATGATCCGTTGTTACAAGGTCGCTTGTTCAGCTATCTAGACACGCAGTTATCACGTCTAGGGTCGCCAAACTTTTCGCAGCTGCCTATCAATGCGCCAAAATGCCCGTTTGCGAACAATCAGCAAGATGGCCATATGCAGATGCAAGTACCTAAAACTCGTGTGCTCTATGAGCCGCAGAGCTTAGATCCTACTAGACCTCGCGAAAGTGCCAAGCGCGGTTTTAATTCGTTCCATGAGCAATTAGATGATGGCGTAAAAGGTCGCGTGCGTGATGAGAGCTTTGCTGATCATTATAGTCAGCCGCGTATGTTCTATCGTAGCCAGACTGCTACTGAGCAAGCGCATATTGCCACGGCTTATGCATTTGAGCTCGGTAAAGTCGATACCGCACATGTCCGTGCTCGCACATTGAGTCATTTGATTCATATCGATGAAGACTTGGCCAATCGTGTGGCAACTGCGCTAGGTATGGAATTGCCAGAGCCTGCGGATGCCGCTGCTCCTGTACAGGATATGGCGACATCGAAAGCAGTACAAACGATTGGTCTAACGCCTAAGAGTTTAAAAGGCCGTTTGATTGGTATCTTGGTCGCTGAAGGCTCTAAGCATAGTGAAATCAAAAAGTTCGAAGAGGCGGCAAAAGTGCAGGGTGCTAGCGTGAAAATCGTTGCGCCCAATAAAGAAGTTGTCTTAGATGACGACACTCGCATACAAGCAGATGAGCGTCTCGCTGGCGGTCCATCAGTGATGTTTGACGCTGTTGTTAGTATCATTATGCCAGACCAAGCTAAAAAGCTAGCAAAAGACAGCTCAGCATTAGATTGGTTCAACGATGCGTATGGTCATTGTAAAGCGATTGCTTATTGCGGGGCGACTGACGAATTTATCTTGAGTAAATTACCTATCGAAAAAGACAGCTTCGTGACGCCACTGGCTGATTTGGATACTTTTATTGAGAATGCTAAATCTCGTCTGTGGGAACGTGAGCCAAAGGTTCGTGATTTGGCGTAGTTTTTTTAGACCTCTAATAAAGAACTCAGCCTTAGCGCTGGGTTTTTTTATTGTAAGTTTTATAAAAAAGCAATTTATAGTCACAAGCGTTCACTCAAAGTCATTACAAGTTGAATGGTGGGCGTTATACTAAATCCTATTAAGGCGTGTTAAAAGCGTCTCCTATAGTAGGGATACTATAACAGTGAGCAATCATGTAGCAGGGAATGCAAATGAGTTTATGTGAAATTGTACGTTTAGAAGGATATATCCAAAGTACTTATCTTGCGGTATATCCAGATAAAATTATGCTGCTGGACGGTGGTTGCCGCCCTGATGTAGCGATGGTATTAGAGTATATTAGAACGACGTTACAGCGACCAATCAGCGATCTAAAAGTCGTCGTGGTGACCCATATGCATCCTGATCATGCAGGCGGCGCTCATCAATTTAGAAAAGAGACGGGCTGTATCATTGTTTCGGCAGAAAAAAAGCGTCAATGGTATCGCGGTATCGGTGGGCATGCCATGCATTTTGTGGACATAAATCTTGCGCATTATGTGGCAAGGCGTCAAGGTCGCTCCCTTAAAAACCTGTATTATCCCGCTCATCTTACACCTGATATGACCGTTAAAGATGGGGATAGTGTGCCGAAATTTGATGAATGGCAAGTGCTGGAAACACCCGGACATACAGATCGTGACTTGTCTCTATTTCATGTACCAAGTCGGCAAGTCTATACGGCCGACCTCATTATCAAACTGCGTCATAAGTTTGTGGCGCCTTTTCCTATTTATGATCCTAAAGTCTATATTCAGTCACTACAAAGAATAAAGGCGTTAAAACCTTCTATGGTTATGATGGCACATGGGCGTGAGCTGGCAATAGATGCAGAAACGTTTGATATGCTGATTACGCAAGCACCCAAGCATCCACGGACGATCAAAGACACGATTAAGCATAAGCTACTGTGGCGAAAAGACGCTGATTTCACTATTTTTAAACGAAACCGTAAAAAATAAAGTGAAATTTTAAACAAAAAAAAGCCCAGTCACTATTAATATAATGACTGGGTTTTCTAAATATGGTGGGCCGACCGCGACTCGAACGCGGGACCAATTGATTAAAAGTCAACTGCTCTACCAACTGAGCTATCGGCCCTGAAGAGTGTATAAAAAAAGCATGGCTTTTTTAACTCTGCAAGTGAATTTACAGCTTCGTAAATTCGGTGAAGTTTTCTAAAAGAAAGCTTCTTAAACTTTGTTACTTATTATGCCAATACCTGATAGGGCAATGTACATAACAAGCATAATACTAAATATGGTGGGCCGACCGCGACTCGAACGCGGGACCAATTGATTAAAAGTCAACTGCTCTACCAACTGAGCTATCGGCCCTGAAGAGTGTATAAAAAAAGCATGGCTTTTTTAACTCTGCAAGATAAATTTCCTTAAAGGCAAACTTATTAAAACTAGACATCTAAAAAATGTCTTTAAACTTAATTTTTAATATTAGGTCAATTAACATTAAAAGAGGCATTAAGTTTGTTTCAACGTTTAAAGAATTTCTATCCCTAAACGTGAGAGCACATTATATACACTATCAGCACAATTACAACCCCGTAATATAAAAAAAGTGTAATTAAAGTAAAAAATATGCATTTTATTGACGTTTATCAGTGAATTTAAAGGAAATGCCGTATTCGACTGTCTGATATTTGGCAAATAGCGGTTAATCTCTAGAAAGTGCTTCAACAGGATCTAACTTGGCGGCGTTACGTGCTGGTAAAAAGCCGAAGACAACGCCAATCAAGGTTGAACAAATAAAAGCAGCAATGATAGAAGTTGGTGAGTAAATCACTTTAAAGCTATCACCAGAAAAATTATTAATGATTTCACCGATAGCAAACGCTACTCCAATACCTAATAAGCCGCCCAAAATACAGACGAGTACGGCTTCTATCAAAAACTGCTGCATGATATCGTTTTGACGAGCCCCAACAGCCATACGTACACCAATTTCATTAGTACGTTCCGTGACCGATACTAGCATAATATTCATCACACCAATACCACCAACGATCAATGAGATGACAGCAACCGATGAGATGAGCAGTGTCATAGTACCTGTAGTTGATTCAATGGTCTGACGAATAGAGTCTGAGTTAATAATATTAAAATCATCTTTACCATGGCGACCTTCTATTATGTCGGAAATAGCTGACTCAGCTACACTAGATGAGACACTATCATCTAACAGTGCTATAAAACTATCAATATTTGCACTACCAGTTATACGTGACATCACAGTGGTATAAGGCATATATATGACAGGTGTCGTGCTACTTGGTCCAAAGCCACCGTCGCTTGCCTCAAGGACGCCAACCACGCGTCCAGGCACACTACCGATGAGTATGACTTCGCCGATAGGGTTATCTATATCTGCAAAAAAAGCACTCTTGGCATTGTCATCGATAATAATATCTTGACTGCGAAGGTCGATACTTTGCGAATCGAAACCTTGACCTAATGCCAGCGTCTCACCAGTGACCTCTAGATAATACTCACCAACACCATTGATGGTCGAGTCTTCCTGCACGCTGCGATAGCGTACACTAGAGCTGGTATTGACTTGAGGGCTCACATTGATAACATACGGTTGACTGCTGACCGCTTCTGCATCTTCTGGTGTGAGGTTGTCGTCATTATATTTACGTCGCGGGTCGCCTCTAGGGTAGCCGTCATTCACTGTTATAGTATTGGTTCCTAGCGAGCTAATATTTGCGAGAATTTGCTGCTGAGAGCCTTGACCAAGACCAACGATAGACACAACCGCAGCGATACCGATGATAATACCTAACATAGTCAGCAAGGTGCGCATCTTGTGTGCACGCATGGCAAGTAAGGACATTTTAAAAGCTTCGAGCAAACGATCCACAAAACTGCCAAAGGCACTTTTACGATGTCCACCAAGGATAGATTCTGGGTGTTGAGTTGTCGGTTTATAATGCTCAGTTTTATAATCAGCAATGACGTAGCCATCTTTTAACTCAATAACCCGTTCGGCTTGGGCGGCAAGTTTTGGATCATGAGTGACCATGATAATAGTATGACCTTTAGCATTTAGATCATGCAAGATCGCCATCACATCTTCGCCAGATTTGCTATCTAGCGCGCCAGTTGGCTCATCAGCTAAGATGACATCGCCACCATTCATCAGAGCGCGAGCAACAGAAACACGCTGTTGTTGGCCGCCTGAGAGCTGGCTAGGACGATTATTTACCTTTTCACCAAGACCTAGATCAGTCAAGAGCTTTTCTGCGCGATTGATTCGTGCCTCAGTGTTCATACCAGCATATACGGCAGGGACGGCAACGTTATCTTTAGCGCTAATGTCACCAAGCAGGTGGTAGCGCTGAAAGATAAAGCCAAAATGCTCTCGGCGTAACTCAGCCAATTCATCTGCCTCTAGCTTGTTTGCTGATTGGCCATAAATCTTATAGTCACCTGCTGTCGCCTGATCTAAGCAACCCAAGATATTCATTAGGGTAGACTTACCAGAGCCAGATTGCCCGATAATCGCGACCATTTCACCTTGATTAATCGTTAAATTAACCTCGTGCAATACGCGAATGGTTTGCTCGCCGGCAGCAAACTCTCGAATAATACCCGACAGCTCCATAATTGGCTTGTCAGCGGTAGCTGCAGTATCATTCGGTGAGTTGGTTTCTATCGAAGCGCTAGTGCTGTCAGTCGGCTGTTTAGTAGATTGAGATATAGTCATAGCAATGTCTTTAATCAAAGATAGTGAGTGTCGTAAGAAAAGGGCTAAGTTGCTCAAGCCCTTTTATCGTTAACATAGTCAAAGAATTAATTACATCCTTGGAGTACCACCAGGTATACGAGTACGACCACCACCTTTACCTGAAGCATTGGCACTACCTTCGCCGATGATGACTTGCTCACCTTCCTTCACACCACTCAAAATTTGCGCATTTACTCGGTTATCAATGCCCACTTCTACTGTGCGAGGTTCTACTGTGCCGTCATCATTTAGTACGCGTACAACCTTGCTGGTTTTTGCTTGACCTTCAGTTTGATTTCTCGCGGGTCTTTCTTGTATGGCTGCTGATGGCACAAGCAACGCTTCTTTGGCTTGATCGATGATGATATAAATCTGGGCGGTCATATCAATACGAAATAATCGCTCAGGGTTAGCTACTTCTACGTAGCCAACATAGTAGATTGCAGAATCGGTTGAGCTGGTCTTGCTAATTTCCTCAGGTGCCGGCTCAATAGCTGTCAGTGTCGCATCATACTGCTTGTCTGGATTACCGATGATATTAAAGTAGGCGGGCATACCAGCATTGACATTGATAACATCGGCTTCGGAGATTTGTGCGTTGATTCTAACAGTAGACAAATCTGCTAAAGTTACGATGGTCGGGGCTGTTTGATTGGCATTGACCGTCGTGCCTTGCTCTGTGGTCACTGAGACGACAGTACCTGATATTGGTGCGCGAATCGTTGTATAGCTAAGGTCTTCTTGAGCCGTTGCGACATTGGTTTGAGACTTTCGTAATGCTGCTTGTTGGCTATTAATGTTTGCAGTGGCTGTTGCAATGGCGGCTTGTGCCGTATCAATAGCAGCGCGTGCATTGGCGACCGCTGCCTGCGCTGTTTGAACTTTTGTTGCCTGTGTATCGTAATCCTGTTGTGATATCGCATCGATAGCGAGTAGTCCTTGCAGGCGTGAAAAATCAGACTGTGCTTGTTTAAGCTCAGACTGACGGCTGGCAAGATCAGCATAGGCACTTTTTAGACTAGCTTGTTTGCTTAACGACTCTGCTTGCGCACTTTGTAGCGCGGCTTCGCTTTGCTCAAGACTGGCTTGTTCATTGCTCAGGCTGTTCTTCTGAGTCACTTGATCAATCTGTGCAATCAAATCGCCTTGTTTCACCTCGTCACCCACTTCTACATAGAGGTTTGTGACCTCACCAGAAACCTGTGCACCGACATCAACGGTATTAAGTGCTTTAACTTTACCTGATGCCATGACATTATTTTCGATATCACCAACCTCAACAGGTGCGGTTAAATAACTGGGTTTTTCTTCTTCTGGTTTTAAAAAAGTATAGGCCAAAGCCCCTAATGCTACGATGATTAAGGCGATGACACCCCATTTGATAGCAGACTTTTTGCTTATTTTTCGCATAACAACAATCCAGTCACAATTAAATCAAGTGTAGATATAGTAGAGACTTCACCTGCAAAAGGGAACGGAAATTAGTTTACGAAAGGTTAAGAAGTTCAGCAGTAGAGATAAGGCAGACTATATTATGGAAATAATAAACAAAGGAAGAATGTAATGTTAAACCATCAGCAAATTCAAAAAATAATTAACGATTATAGTAAAAAGATAGGGCTAAATATTGATGATGTTATTTTAAGAGATATGCCTTCTGGATTTGGTGAGCCACACTTGGAGATAAGCGGTGGCTATTACCACTATGTAATATGTGAGCGCGGTAGTGAGTTATCTAGAGAATCTTTTTTAGATGTAGATGATTTCATTTATGAGTTTTTTGAGATGGTAACGTCTAGGGTAGCAGGCGAGTATGAGCAAGAGAATAGTGTCATGAGTGAAGATCAAAGAGTTATACGCTTTAATAAGCAAATTGAACTTATAACGCAGCTAAATCATGAATGGGGTAGAAAAAAAGAAGCAGATATAACAGAAACTTTAAAAAACTTTCCTTATTCAGTTAATAACAGAACTTAGGATAAGAAAACTTGGCTAAATAAGTTATTGAATTTTTTCAACCAATCAAACGGCAAACAGCCGCTTACCTGATAACTCAAGCGCTGCCTGCAATAATAACTCCCACGCTGGCTGACGCACGAGTCCTTTGATGGCTTGGTCACATTTATAAAGCAGGGCAGGCCATTCAGCCGTTTGAGTTTTTGACTGGCGACGGCATGCTTGCTGGTACAACCCTTGTTTGCTACGCCAAATGCCTAGGCTTTGTGGGTCTTGCCCATCCATCAATTGCATAATTTGCCGCATGTCTTTACTAACCGCCCATAATACCAAGGTGGTTGGCTCGTCGGTGGCTTTCAGCTGAAACATGATTTTAGCGACTTGCGTGCTGTTACCGGCAAGCATGGCATCCGATAAATCAAAGACGCTAAACTGTGCATCACTGACCAACGCAGCTTGTAGATCCTTAATGTCTAAGGCAACATTGTTTGGAAGTTGTGTAGAGTGCTCAGTCTGTTGACTAGCCTCAATATTCTTAGCGACTAACTGCGGCGCAAATAAGTAGGAGAGCCGCCATAAGGTCTGATAAGCGCTTAGCAGATGGTGCTCAGTATGCGACATAAGTAGCTGCCACGCCTCTTGCGATAGCCGTAAACCAAACTGCTGAGCCTGTATTTGTAATAGCTGCTGTCGTTGCTGCTCATTATATAAATTGCAATCAATGACATGACCATATTGAGCAAATGGCGTAAACCACTTGCTGCTTTGCGCTCGTTTGTCTTGCTTGGGCGTGAGCCATAATAAACTATGACTGTGCGTCCCTGTTTGAGCTTCAACGGCAAAGCGCTCAAGCTCAGTGATGACCGCCTTGTCAGGCTTATGATTACCCGTCACGATGAGTGCACTGGCATCATCAAATAAAGACTGGCTACCAAGCTCTGACAATACTTCTTGCCAGCTCTTGACCGATATCAGCTCAATACGCTTGATCGCGTAATTCTGCGCGCGCCAATGTGGTCGCAGGGCATCGATGAGCCATTGACTGAGTAGTGGCTCATCACCATGCGCCAGCCACAAGCCCGCGACTGCAACGGAAGGCTGTAGTAGCTTTGGGTAGGCTTGTATAAAGGTATCTTGCATAGGGTAATAAGTACACAGATTGATGAAAATAAACGTGGAATGTGTTGCGCATTATAAACTATGGGTTTGGCACCACCACCGCGATCGATGTTGAGCCATTACCGCTTTGCACAGATTGTCTGACTCCAGAAGAGCTGATCTTTGGTAGGGAGATGGCGACATATTGATCAGTAATTCGGCGTGCCAAACTGTCATAGAGCCAGTCACGAATTTGATCGCCTTGCTGATCATCAGTGCTCACCGATGCTTCATTATATTGATAGCTACGCTCGACTTGGATGGGGTTGCTTAGCGTAATTGGTTTACCATTTTCCATCGTCTGATAGCTAACATCTGCTGAAAGTACCAAACGGATCTCTGTCAAGACACCGACCAGCTCATAACGCTTAAAACGGACGTTATTGATGGTGATAGCGGCAATGGGTTCAGCACTTGCTTGTTTGTTATTGTTCGCAACATCAGCTGCTGTCATGTTGTCAATGACATCAACACCTAAAGTTTTTAGGCGTCTTGTCAATGGCAGCTTAAGCGGAAATGAGGTGCGATTGTCTTCGAGAATCACGGCTGTTTTGGCGACATCAAGCAGCATTGGTGCGTCATAGCCACGTAATTGAAAGCCGCAGCCACTAATAGCTGCCGTTGCACCTAGTAGCGTAAACATTGGCAGGGCAGTCAGAAAAGCCGCCGCCAGTTTTTGTCCGTTTGATTTTTTAGCAAAAGCGTCTTTTTTGCTTAAGCTGGCTTTGGGGGACTGACCTGCTCGATATTTATACGACATAATCGCTATCCTAATATTATAAAAAGGCTCAGACTATTCATTAAACTAATAAAAAGTACTGAGCCTAAAAAATCTAGCCTACCACCACGATGTTTACCAGCTTATTAGGGACGACGATTTCTTTTTTGATGTCGCCAGTCAAGAATTTTGCCACACTTTCCATTGAACGTGCTTGTGCTTTTAGCTGTTCTGGATCGCTATTTGGGGCTACATCCATTTTACCGCGCATTTTACCATTGACCTGTACTACCATCGTGATCATATCTTGTACCAGAGCGCTTTTATCAACTTCTGGATAATTCAAGGTAATGGTATCTAAACCCAATTGCTCAAGTAAATGTTCACCAATGTGCGGCGCATATACGGATAGCATAATCAGCAGATCCGTCAATGCCTCATGCTGTACCTGTAGGTCTTGCTTGCTATTGGCCTTAAAGCCAGTCAGCTCGTTGGCAAGCTCCATCAAACTTGATACAGGCGTGTTCAATGCCAAACGATCACCCAAATCACTATCAATTTTAGCAATGGTTTCATGAGTTTTACGGCGTAAGTTTTTGGCTTCTTTTCTTAAGCCATCAGTGCTCAAAGCTTCATTGTTCAGCGTCTCGACGCTTAAGTTCGCGGCAGTAAGCGCTTGCATGTGTTCAGCAGCAATACGCCATACTTTTTTGACGAAGTTATAAGGGCCTTTGAGCGCATCATCTGACCATTCTAGCGTTTGATCCGCAGGTGCGGTGAAGAGCGTATAGAGACGAACGGTATCAGCGCCGTATTTATCGATGGTAATTTGCGGATCGACACCGTTATTTTTTGACTTAGACATTTTTTCGATTTTGCCAATGGTCACAGGCTGCCCATCAGATTTTAAGATGGCTTTAATCGGCTGACCTCGTTCGTCATAGTCGATATCAATGTCTTCTGCAAAATAGTAAGTGGTACTGCCATCCGCATTTAGGCGATAGAATGTCCCTGCCAATACCATGCCTTGCGTCATCAAATTAGCAAACGGCTCATTTCCTGACACCAAGTCTTCATCACGCATCAGTTTATGGAAGAAGCGTGCATAAAGTAGATGCATTACCGCGTGCTCAACACCGCCGATGTATTGATCGACAGGCAGCCACTTATTGGCGGCAGATTTATTGACCATGCTTTGCGCATCATTTGGGCTTGCAAAGCGTGCATAGTACCAGCTTGATTCCACAAAGGTATCAAAGGTATCAGTCTCGCGCTCAGCAGGATTACCGCATTTAGGACATGTCGTATTGACAAACTCTGGAATGTTTTTTAATGGATTTCCACGGCCATCAGGAACGACATCAGTCGGTAAGACAACGGGCAAATCTTGCTCTTCGACAGGTACGGTACCGCAATGCTCACAGTTTACCATTGGGATAGGACAGCCCCAATAACGCTGGCGAGAAACCCCCCAATCACGGAGACGGTATTGGATTTTTTTCTTAGCAAGCTCTTGTGGTTCTAGTTTGGTCAGCATCGCTTCAAATGCTTGCTCAAAGTCTAGCCCGTCAAATTCGCCTGAATTGACCAAAGTATTGCGTTCGGTATAAGCGCGATTAATCTCAGTATCGTTCGCCTTTGCATCTGCTTCTAACGTATCGAAATAGCCGACAGGGATATCGATGACTTGTTTGATGGGTAAGCTGTATTTAATCGCAAACTCATAATCACGCTCATCATGAGCAGGGACAGCCATCACCGCGCCTGAGCCGTAGCTCATGAGTACATAGTTGGCAACCCATACTGGCACTTCTTCGCCAGTGAGTGGGTGCGTGACCGTAAGACCAGTAGCCATACCGATTTTTTCAGCTTTAGCTAGGTCTGCTTCTGCAACTGAGCCTTTTTTGCAAAGCGCACAGAATTGCGCAATCGCTTCATCATGCTCAGCCGCATACTGCGCTAGCGGATGTTCGGCTGCGACCGCCACATAAGTCACACCCATCAAAGTATCAGGGCGAGTAGTGAACACATCTAACGTATTGGTCTCGCCAGCAAGCTCATAAGGGAAGTGTACTTCCATGCCTGCGCTGCGACCAATCCAGTTGCGCTGCATGGTCAATACTTCTGATGGCCAGTGACCTTCTAGCTGATCCAAATCATCGAGCAATTCGTCAGCATAATCAGTGATATTAAAGTAATACATCGGAATGTCGCGCTTTTCGACCGCAGCGCCACTACGCCAGCCTTTACCATCGATGACTTGCTCGTTGGCTAAGACGGTATTATCAACAGGATCCCAGTTGACGGTCGAAAGCTTTTTGTAGACCAAGCCTTTTTTGTATAGCTGTAAAAACAACCATTGCTCCCACTGATAATACTCAGGGCTGCAAGTAGCAAATTCACGTGACCAGTCAATAGACAAACCCAGTAATTTAAGCTGCGCGCGCATGCTGTCAATATTGGCAAACGTCCATTTGGCAGGTGGCGTCTGATTAGCAATCGCCGCGTTTTCTGCTGGCAAGCCAAAACCATCCCAGCCCATAGGCTGCATGACTTCATAGCCCTTGAGGCGATAGTAACGGCTCAGTACATCAGAGATGGTATAGTTACGCACGTGACCCATATGCAGCTTACCGCTTGGGTAAGGGAACATCGACAGCATATAGCGACTTGGCTTATCGCTTGGCTCATTGCTCACTTCAAAGCGTTTGTCAGTTGCCCATTTGGCTTGCTGCGCCGCTTCTATCGCTTGTGGGTTATAATGATTGTTTTCAGCTTGGTCAGATGTCACAGTATTGCTCATAGTTGGCTCGAGATTGATTAATACGAATAAATTGGGTGAAATTTCACAATGCCATAGCATAGCGTAATTTGGCGAAAATTGCGACGATATGATAGGGCGTTTACGCATGACGAAGAATACAAATTTGAAAATTTGAGCGGGTTTTTAATGTTTTGGCTATCATAAACCAAATACCCATAGGCTTAGGTATAATAAACAGAATAATGATCATTGATTTGGAGTTTTTATGACCATCACTATTTACGGTATCAAATCTTGTAGCACCATGAAAAAAGCCTTTGCTAAGCTTGATGATCTAGGCGTTAGCTATGAATTTCATGATTATAAAAAACAAGGTATCGATAAAGATAGCGTTAAGCGTTGGGTAGATGAATTAGGCATCGATAGAGTGCTTAATAAGCGCGGTACGACATGGCGCAAACTAGACGATAGTCAGAAACAAGAGGCGGACAGAGATGTGGATAAAGCCATTGATTTGCTCGTAGAAAATACCAGCATGATTAAGCGTCCGATCGTTGAAGGTGAGCTGACTGATAAAAATAAGAATATATTACTATGCGGTTATGATGAAGCTGAGTTTGATAAAGTTTTTTCGTAAAAGAATACGGCTACCATCAATAAAGCCCGAGCTAAAAACCTCTTAGCTCGGGCTTTATAACACCTAAAAGAAACCAAATCACACTTGCGAGCCATATAAGCAAGACGTAAAAGCGAATTTGTTCGGCATTCCAATCTAGTGCAAACCATTCAATGAGGAAAAATGACTTCCACCCTTCTATCCATTTTGCGCCACCATAGCCAATAATCCACCAGCAATACAGGCTTTCTAAGATAAAAAGTAGACACCAAAGCCACAATGCCATGATTTACTCCTGCTACTCTGCTAATGATGAGCCTAAATCACGACTGATTAATGTACCAACTCCTTCATTGGTAAAAATCTCTAACAGCGTGGCATGAGGCACGCGACCATCGACGATCACCGCGCTTTTTACGCCGCTACGTACCGCATCAAGTGCACATTGGATTTTGGGAATCATACCGCCTGAGATAGTGCCATCTTCAATGAGGCTGTCGACTTTCTTTGGCGTGAGTCCAGTCACGACTTCGCCGTCACGACCCAGCACACCTTTGATATTGGTCAATAGCATTAATTTCTCAGCTTGTAAAAATTCCGCTACTTTACCTGCAACCAAGTCGGCATTGATATTGTACGTATTGCCTTCGCTATCGACCCCAAGTGGCGCGATGACGGGAATGAAGTCAGAGGCAATGAGCATGTTAATCACATCTTTATTGACACTGACCACATCACCGACAAACCCTAAATCGACGGGCACAGCAATCCCATCTGCGCCAATTTTTTCCATCATCAGTTTTTTGGCTAGGATTAAATTGGCATCTTTACCCGTCAAACCGATAGCGCGACCACCGTGCTTGTTGATTAAGCTAACAATAGATTTGTTGACGCTACCACCTAAGACCATCTCGACGATATCCATGGTGCTTTTATCGGTGACGCGCATACCATCGATACGGTCTGACTGACGCCCCAACTCTTTTAATAAATTATCCACTTGTGGACCACCGCCATGCACGACCACAGGATGAATGCCAACAGTTTTTAACAAAACGATGTCGCGGGCAAATGAGCTCTCAAGCGCAGGATCCGTCATCGCATTGCCGCCGTATTTGACCACGATAAGCTTATCGACAAAGCGTTGGATATAAGGCAGCGCTGTGGTCAATACTTCAGCAGTGTTTTTGGCATCATCTAAATTAAGCGTCATTATAAACTCCTAAGTTATGGTATTAAAAAGTCATATTTTTATTTGACAGCAACTACTTTGACGGTAACTATTTTGATCAAAACTATTCGGCAGGAATAGCGACAATTTGTTCCGCCAGTTTTTTATCAAGTGGGCGACATAAAGCGGCAAATTTTGCTTGGATGTCGCGTAAGTCTTCTATGCTATCACCAGCAAAGCGTGCGGTAAGATTGTGACTGGTATTTGATTGGCGGAGCACCCCAAAACCATGGGCGAAATCTAAACGCACGCCATCAATACAGCTCAGCTTCGTCCCCACTGGCAATAAGCATTTGGCTTGCTTGGACGTCATATATTGCCGACTCATCGAACAACGGCAAAGCGATGGCTGGCTAGTAGCTATCCAATGGTCACCAGAATCTTTTGCTACAGTCGCTTCCACGAGCTGACGTAAATACTGACAAAATTTTGTCAGCTGTACGACGAGAGCATCGTCTTTTTTAAGGGTTTTAGGCATCGGCAAATAATGATCCGCTGTACTGACCATAGCAGGCAATTGCTCTGTAATATCAGTCAGAGATTTTTTACCGTGAGCATCGTAAGCCGCTAGCCAATGCAGCAATCGCAAGGCCGCGTACATGGCATCATCATAGATAATAAAGCGGCTATCGTTAAATATGAAATGCCCTGACAATTCACCCGCAAAGACAATTTGACCAGCAGAATGCTGCATCTGTCGGCGCATAAAGCTGCTGCCCGTTTTACTGAGCACAGGTGTTGCGCCAAGCTCAGACAAGAGATTCGGTAGATGATGGGAGCATTTAATATCAAAAAGGATTTGAGAGGGCAGTTGTGAATGGCCTGGGCTTTTAGAACAAAGCGTTTCAGGGTGTTCGTTCAGCGCCACTTGCGCTAATAAATATAACAAGTGATCGGGCGTGACAACTTTACCGCTATTATCGACGATCATTAAGCGGTCGCCATCGCCATCAAAAGCGATACCTATATCTGCTTGATGTTGACGCACACTTCGCTGTAATTGTTTGAGACGGTGGGGTTCAGTGGGATCAGGATTGCCAGAGGGAAAACTGCCATCTGCGAGGTCATTAATCATGATGACCTGCTGGCAAAAATGCTCAAATAAACGCTGGGCGATATTACTGGTCGCGCCATGCATACAATCTATGACCACCACCACATCAAGGGTGCCAGATGGTTGTTGGTTATCTTTGAGAAGTGGTTTATTACAGGGATGGATTTGCTTAAAAACTTGAGCGATAGCCTCAATATAAGTCGTCGCGACTTGTGCATCAGATAAATTGAAAGGTTGATTACAAATAGATCTAGCAATTGTATTTTTCAGCGTATTTTGAGCATCAATCTGTGCTTGAGCGTGATTGAGGTGACAGGCATAGTTAGCCCGTGTTTTTTGCCAAAGCAACTGAATCTCTTCATGACTCGGAGATTGATGATTGACCAGCCATTTGATACCTAAAATATCTTTAGCAGAATGACTGGCGGTGACGATAATGCCATGACCCGAGTATTGCTCTGCCCAAAAAACCATCATGGGGGTAGTGATTAACCCCAGCTGGATAACCTGTAGGCCATATTCAGTCAGTATATCAGCCAATCTCTGAGCGATAATATCACTACCGAGACGCACATCATAACCAAGCACAATGACGGTTCTTTTACGGTCGATACTTGGTTTTGGCAGGGAGGCTTTGACAGGAGCTGCGGTTGAGTTGCAATCTGCGACACTATAAAGCTGAGCAAATGCCTTGCCCAATGCTTGAATAAAGTCAGTGGTAAAATGCTGGCGTGAACCACGAATATCATAAGCACGAAATAAGCATTGCTGCGCAGCAAAAGACGGCATCGCTTACTCTCCTTATGGCGTGATTCACGTGATGGTGATTTTGTGATGACTAAAATACAATTAACATGGTAAATCAGTAATGATAACTGATTATTGGCGGCCTGAATGTCCAAAGCCGCCCGCACCGCGTGCACTGGTATCACTAAACTCTGATACCACTTCAAACTCAGGGCGGGCAACGGGTACGACGACATATTGTGCCATACGTTCCGCAGGATTCAACACAAAGTCTTCATTACTACGATTCCAAATACTGACCATCAGCTCACCTTGATAATCGGCATCAATCAAGCCAACCAAATTACCCAAGACGATACCGTGCTTATGACCAAGACCTGAGCGCGGTAAAATCATCCCTGCAAAGTTAGGATCTTGGATATAAACCGCCAAACCAGTACCAATTAAATGCGTGGCACCTGCTTTAATCGTCAATGGCTCATCAATACAAGCGCGCAAGTCGATACCAGCGCTGCCATCAGTGGCGCGTGTCGGTAACGAGAACGCTTTATCTTCAGTAATTTTAGGGTTTAATACTTTAACTTGTACAGCTTGCATAACGCACTCACTTAACGGTTGGATAGTTTCTAAATAATATTGCTTCTAAATAATATTGCTTCTAAATAATATAATTTCTAAACTATATGATTCTAAATAATATAGTTTTAACGTTGGCTATGTGATTATAGTATCAACACACTCGCCAAACCTAAGAATGACATAAAGCCGACGATATCTGTCACGGTGGTTAAAATAACCGAGGCGGATAGGGCAGGGTCAATATTCATGCGTTTTAGGAGCAGTGGAATACTAATGCCCGAAACGTTAGCAGCAGTCATATTAATGGCAATGGCAAAACCAATGACGGCACTGATTTTAATGTCATGAAACCATAGTTGGGCAATAATCGCCATGATTATCGCCCATATGATACCGTTTATCGCGCCAACCCACAGCTCTTTATTTAATAACCATAAACGGTTGGAACCACCGATTTGACCCATCGCCATACCGCGAATGACGACAGTTAATGTCTGAGACCCGGCAATACCGCCCATACTCGCAACCACAGGCATGAGTATCGCCAGCGCCACCACTTTTGCCAGTACCGCCTCGAACTGACCAATCACAGCGGCAGCCAATAAGGCGGTACACAAGTTAATGCCTAGCCAAATACTGCGGCTTTTGGCACTGGTTAAAATAGGCGCAAACAGCTCTTCATCTTGGCTGACACCTGCGAGATTTTTCATGGTGCTATCGACATCATCTTGGATAATTTCCATGATGTCCTCGCCATTTAACTGACCGACCAACTCACCATGGCTATTAATAACGGGGGCAAAACGAATATCCTCTGAGCGAAAAATCGCTGCGGCATCTTGAATGTCTAAGCGATCGTTAATAGTAATGGCGTTATCAATCAATTCTGAGACTAAGGTAGTTTGATCATGTTTAATCAAATCGACCAGACTGAGCAGCCCGAGTAATTGTTGGCTTTGATCGACGACCAGCAGCTCTTGGCTTTCATCATCGAGCAAATCGTCATTTTCTCGTAGCCAGTTCTGTACTTCTGCAAGGGTGATATCATCCCTGATCTGAATGAGGTCAGGATCCATATAACGACCGACTTCCCAGTCAGCATAGGTGTCAAGCTTGTTGACCTGCACTCGGATGTCTTCATCCAAGGTTGCCATGACCGAGGTACGCACACTTTCGGTGACAGTATCTAAAATCTCAGAGATGTCTTGCGCATCAAGGTCTTGAGTAAATAAGGAAATATCTTTCGATGAGACGTTTTCTAACAGCGGCTGGCGTGTATCAAACTCTAACTCGGCAAGCACTTCGCCTTTGATGTTTTCTGGTACTTGTGCCCAAATCAATAAGCGATTTTGGCTAGGGAACGATTCTAATAGGCTCGCAATCTCATATTTGGACTGCTTTTCTAAAAACTCAGTAATCGCCTCGTAAGCCTTGTCAGCAACCAAACTTTGCAGGTATAGAAGCTTATATTCGCCGCTATACTCTGCCGGATTATAATCTCCCTGTAGCGTAGATGGTCGTTCCTGATCAGGCATAGGGGTAGGCATAAAGGTTCCAAAGTTTTTAAAAAGTATAAATAATAACAAACACTAAAATGTCGAATAAGTGCTAATTTCTCATGTCGCTAACTGGTGATGCTCTCAAGCGCTGAGCCAAACGCTAACGATTACCCAATAAAGCGCGAATATTAGCCAAGTATTCATCAGCAACGGCTTCAGGGTCTTTAGTCGCTTTTTTCTTTTTTGCCTTGGCTGGCCAGTCGATATGCTCTTCTGGTAACTCATCTAAAAAGCGCGATTCAGAGGTGACACGCATCTGACCGCCCGCACGGCGCTGAGTCGCTAGTGTCAATGTCAGCTCTCGACGCGCACGAGTAATGCCCACATACATCAAGCGCCGTTCTTCTTCGACCGTCTCGCTTAGGATGGAATTGCGGTGCGGTAGCATTTCTTCTTCAAGCCCCATGATATACACAAAATCAAATTCCAAACCTTTTGCTGCATGCAAGGTCATCAAGTTAACCTTGTTGGTGTTTTCTTCTTCTTGCTGTTGCTCAAGCATATCCAGCAACACCAGCTTACGAATGATGGTATCAATGGTGCGATCTTCGTCTTCTTCGGCGCGATTAATCAGTGATTGAATACTAGTGTAGAGCATATCAATATTATCGATACGGTTTTTTTCTTGTTGCGGGGTTTTGGCGTCGCTACGCACAAAGTCGATATAACCCGTTTCATCAATCATTTGGCGGACGATAGGCACAGGGTCAGGATGCTGATCGAGCTCACGCGTATAATGTTCAATAAACTCACCGAACTCCTTTATCGTACCATAAGCCTTCGATGGCAAAACATGCGCGAGCCCTGCATGCGTACAAGAAGCGAGTAGCGAGATGCTATGCTCTTGTGAAAATAAGCCTAACTTCTCTAGCGTTGCTGGCCCCATTCCACGCTTAGGCGTATTGATAATACGTAAAAACGCACTGTCGTCTTCAGGGTTAAGAATCAAACGCAGATAGCCCATGATGTCTTTAATTTCACTACGTGCAAAGAACGACTGACCACCCGACAACTTATAAGGCACTTGCAGTTGACGCAACTGCGCCTCTAGCATGCGTGCCTGAAAGTTACTGCGATAAAGAACGGCATATTGCTCCCACTCATTACCGAAACGCAGTTTATGAGTGACAATCTCTTTTGCCACACGCTCAGACTCATCATCATCATTACGACAGTTAATAATGCGAATTTTTTCACCTTGACCTTTATCTGACCAGAGTTTCTTCTCAAATAAATGCTCGTTATTGGTAATAACGGCATTGGCAGAGGTCAAAATACGCGTGGTCGAGCGATAGTTTTGCTCAAGCATGACGATTTTGAGTTTTGGGAAATCTTCTTTGAGTAGCGCCATGTTTTCCGGTTTTGCACCGCGCCACGCATAGATAGATTGATCGTCATCGCCCACGACGGTAAAACGCCCTTGCGGTCCGACTAAGTATTTAATCATCTCATACTGGGCGGTGTTGGTATCTTGATATTCATCGACCAATAAATAGCGTATACGGTTTTGCCATTTATCACGCAGCTCTCTGTTTTCACGTAATATCTTGGTCGGCAGGACAATCAAATCATCGAAATCAACGGCGTTATAAGCACGCAAATTGCGCTCATATAAGGCATAGAGGTTGGCGAAGATCATGTCTTCTGGATCGTCTAAGGTTTCCATCGCCTTATCCGGCTCAATCAGATCGTTTTTCCAGTCAGAAATCATTTTAATGGCTTTACCGACCAATTCACGACTTTCAGCGCCGCTTAAATTGTCACGCATCATCAGCTCCATCAGCAAACGCTTACTGTCGTCGCTGTCCATGATGGAGAAGTTACCTTTGAGCGGGGTATGAATCAGCTCATAACGCAAAAACTGTAGCCCAAATTGGTGAAAGGTAGACACCGTTAGCCCGCGAGTTTTTTCACTCGGCAGCAATTTACTGACACGGGCTTTCATCTCGCGCGCCGCTTTATTGGTAAAGGTCACCGCGGTAATACGCTCGGCTGGCATGTTGCATTCTTCGATTAGATACGCAATCTTGCGGGTAATCACCGATGTCTTACCGGAGCCGGCACCTGCTAGCACAAGCAATGGACCGGATACGTAAAGCATCGCTTCTTGTTGTTTGGGATTAAGTTGACTCATAAGGTGACCTGTAAGACAAAAGCAAAAAGAAAGCAAAAAAGGCGAGTGTTGATATCAAGCGTTGCTCAGTGAGATAAAAACGGCACGTATGAGGCAGATCGATAGCGCAAGATGGCAACATAGCATTATAGTTTGTTGCGTCATCTCGATATCAAAACATGGCGTCGATAAGGTTAATCAACCTATCCGCTAATCACGCTCATGACCGTTAATATTTTGTGACAATTAATCGAGAGCGCCATCGTTAAAACAGCCGCTGATACTACCATGCAATTAGGCGGGTTATTATAAAGCAAAAACCGTCACATTGGGGAGGAGTTCAAGGATCGGCACCCAGTAAAAAAGCGTTAATTTTTCGTGACTTATACTATATATACTAGCGTCCACTCAAAAATGTGGATTTAGGCTTAATATAAGGTAACGTCTATATCATAATTCATGGTAAAAAAAACATGTTTCTTTCACCTATAAAGTGACCGTTCAATACAGTTAAAAACTAGCTTTTAGGCACTGATATGCGTATAGTACGTAAATAATTTATGCCAGTTGTCTCGTCATTGTTGACCACGTGTAATGAGCTATTAAATCAATTAAATAAACTATCGAATATGATATTGATTTAATACGTTGATCTTACGTTGTTAGAAGATGCGTTAGGCGACCAGCCTTTCTCCGTTATATATCGGAGTATCTATAGTTGGTCATGTCTGACATCGTCGTCAATAAGCTTGATAATTGGTTATTACCAGCACAGTATCTATATGAGCCATTGAGTTATTAAGACCCAATGGCAGTTACTTTGTGTTTTCGTCTGCGTTATGCCAGTCGCTATTACCACTCTATAGTTTGTGAGTATGCGCGCTGCGCTTGACACTCGATTGGGTGAGGAGCACGTATTATCATGTCTGCTTTTAATTGGTCAGCCATTGCTTTTATCTTAGCCGCCATTGGGCTAGTGGTCTTTATGCTGGTTGTGCCGCGTTTGCTTGGCGGTCGCTCTCAGGGCTCACAAAAAGAAGAAGTATTTGAAGCGGGTGTTGTCGGAGCTGGCAACGCCCGTATTCGTTTGTCTGCCAAATTCTATTTGGTGGCAATCTTCTTCGTTATCTTTGATTTAGAAGCGCTATATTTGTACGCTTATGCCGTTTCAGTACGTGAAGCAGGCTGGCTGGGCTTCGCTGCTGCCGCGATATTCATTACCATCTTGATTATAGGCTTGGTATACGAGCTCAGTCTGGGTGCGATGAATTGGGCACCATCGGACAAGCGCCGCAAGCAACCACGTCTATATGCAGCTCCGGCAGGTTTTAATTTGGCAGATATTACGCAGTTTGATGGCGTCGATGAGCTGATGGTCGATCCAACTGGCAAGATACCAGCCCAGTCTTCAGGGCAGATTAACGTCTCGAACAATATCGAGACTAATCGCCGTCACTTGCAAAATATCGATCATATTAATACTACTGGTAATGTGACTTCCATGGATTTTGCCACATCTGCACAACAAGACAAAGTCAAACGCTAATCGCTTTTGACGGTCTTGTGGCACGTTACTGCAAAATGGTCGCTTATTAATAATAGAAGTTAAGGGGATAGCGGAAGCAAGATGATTGCTGCGCTTCGCCTAATATAAAGGTTGTATGTTATGAAATACACATTAACAAAAGCCAACCCTGGTGCAGATATCTATCCTGCACAGACCAGTCAAACGGTCAATGACCCAATCGAAGACGAAGTGAATAAAAACGTCTTTATGGGTCGTCTCGAAGACCTCGTCCATTCAACAGCAAACTGGGGGCGCAAGCACTCACTTTGGCCATTTAACTTTGGTACTTCTTGCTGTTATGTCGAATATGCCACCACCCTAACTGCCGTTCATGATTTGTCACGTTTTGGTGCCGAAGTTATCCGCGCGTCGCCCCGTCAGGCAGATGTGATGATCGTCGCTGGTACTTGTTTTGTCAAAATGGCACCGGTTATTCAGCGCCTTTATGAGCAAATGCTTGAGCCAAAATGGGTTATCTCGATGGGTGCCTGTGCCAATTCGGGCGGTATGTATGATATCTATTCGGTCGTGCAAGGCGTGGATAAAATTATTCCTGTTGATGTCTATGTGCCCGGTTGTCCGCCGCGTCCAGAAGCGTTGATCCAAGGCTTAATGTTGCTGCAAGAGTCGATTACTAAAGAGCGTCGCCCGCTAGGTATTCATGTCAATGATCAGGGTATCTATCAGCCACAAATGACGCCTGAGCGTGACCGTAAGCAAGCAGATCGTATCGCTGTGAAAAACTTGCGTAGCCCAGACAGTATTTAATCAGCGAGCCTGTAGCCAAACTGCATTTGATAAATAGCATATTAGGCATAAATTATTTGGTTATATCATGTTTTAGTTTGGCTCAATCATACACAATCCGTAAAAGTGCTCAGTACGCATATATTCATCGTAGTTCGCTTATGTTTAGCGTAGTTCAGTTATGATTAACATGGTTCAGTTATGATTAACATAGCTCGGTTAGGCTCAACATAGCTCAATGATGATTAATGAAGGAATACATCATTCATGGTCACGGTAGTTGAAAACATAGATCCTAATATTAAGCCTATTCCAGCGGTTATCACCGAGCTGGAGCAGAAGTATGCCGGTAAGTTTGTCGTGCAACACACTGTGGATGAGATTCCAACGGTTTGGGTGGCACGTGCTGATTTGCTCGACGTTCTTTTATTCTTGCGTAAATTACCCCAGCCATACGTCATGCTATTTGACTTGTCAGCGATAGATGAGCGTCTGCGTCAGCATCGCCAAGGGTTGCCTGACAGTGACTTTACAGTGTTTTATCACCTAATGTCGCTTGAGCGTAATAGTGATGTGCGTATTAAAGTCGCGCTGAGTGAAGACGATGTCAATGTACCGAGCGCTACGCAGATTTGGCCAAATGCCAACTGGTACGAGCGTGAAGTGTGGGACATGTTCGGTATTGTCTTTACCGGTCATCCGCATTTGACCCGTATTCTATTACCAAAATACTGGGAAGGTCATCCACTGCGTAAAGAGTATCATGCTCGTGCGACTGAGTTTACTCCATATTTCTTGAATACCGCCAAGCAGCAGTACGAGCAAGAAAACTTGCGTTTTGTCCCAGAAGAATGGGGCATGAAACGCTCAGGTCGTGATGAAGACTTTATGTTCTTGAACATCGGTCCTAACCATCCCTCTGCTCACGGTGCTTTTAGACTTGTGCTACAGCTCGATGGTGAAGAAGTCGTCGATTGTATCCCTGATATCGGTTATCACCATCGCGGTGCAGAAAAAATGGCTGAGCGTCAAACTTGGCACTCATTTATTCCTTATACCGACCGTATCGATTATCTCGGCGGTGTGATGAATGAGCTGCCGTACATCATGTCGGTCGAAAAGCTGGCTGGGATTACGATTCCACCGCGCGCTGAGACTATCCGCGTGATGATGAGTGAGTTTTTCCGTATTACCAATAACTTGCTATTCGTTGGTACGTTCATTCAGGATGCGGGTGGCATGACCCCTGTATTCTATATGTTTACCGATCGCCAAAAAGCTTACGACGTCATCGAAGCCGTGACTGGCTATCGTATGCATCCTGCTTGGTTCCGTATCGGCGGTACGGCTGCTGATCTACCACGTGGCTGGCAGCGTCTGGTTCGCGAATTCTTGGATTGGATGCCAAAACGCTTGGACGAATATGTCAAAGCGGCATTGCAAAATAGCGTGCTCAAAGGCCGCACCCAAGGCGTTGCTCAGTATAATGCTAAGCAAGCATTAGCGTGGGGCGTCACTGGTGCAGGTCTGCGCGCGACAGGCGTTGACTTCGATTTGCGTAAAGCACGTCCATACATGGGCTATGAGAATTACGACTTTGAAGTGCCAGTCGGTTATAACGGTGATGCTTATGATCGCTGTATGGTAAAAGTCGAAGAGATGCGTCAGTCGCTACGTATTATTCGCCAGTGCATGGATAACATGCCACAAGGCCCTTATAAAGCCGATCATCCACTAGCGGTACCACCGCCAAAAGACCGTACCTTAAACGATATTGAAACCTTGATTAATCACTTTATCTCAGTATCTTGGGGTCCTGTGATGCCAGCGGGCGAGTGTACGACGATTGTAGAAGCGACCAAAGGGTTGAACAGCTATTACATCACATCGGATAAGGCGACGATGAGCTATCGTACCCGTATTCGTACGCCGACATTTGCGCATTTGCAGCAGATGCCATCGGTGATTAATGGCTCGCTCGTCTCTGATGCCATTATGTATTTGGCATCGATTGATATTGTAATGGCTGACTGTGATCGCTAATACTTTAGTCTAATGCTTTGATCAGAAAATTATTGTTATTAAAGAAATACGTTTATCAATATATCATTGCCAAATGGCACACCAAAATGCTGATATCTTGCCATATAGCGACACTTATAAGACTGTCGCTATTAGCTGATAAAGCGTGATGAGTGAGGACAGATAGAAGACTATGAAAATTGTTTCCGACAAAATGCCAAAAGTAGATGTGGCAAGCATTCTCACTAGCGAGGAAATTGCGGCTATTCATGAGTTTATGCACCATTACCCACAAGCACGTGCTGCTTCGCTCGATGCGCTAAAGATTGTGCAAAAGCGCAACGGCTGGGTCGATGACGCACAAGTGAATGCCATTGCCAATATTCTAGACATTCCGATGTCAGATATGGACGGGGTTGCTACTTTCTTTAACCGTATTTATCGTCAGCCTGTCGGTCGCCACGTCATCCTTATCTGTGATTCAGTGGCTTGTTTTTTGACAGGCTATGAGGCGTTATCGTCTGAAATCAGATCGCAGCTGGGTATTGAGTATGGTCAGACAACGGCTGATGGTCGTTTTACGCTATTGCCAATTTGCTGCTTAGGTAACTGTGATAAAGGCCCTGCTGTGTTGATTGACGAAGACACGTATGGTCCTGTTCAGCCTGAAGAAGTCACGCAATTATTGGAGCTATACGCATGAGATTAACGCTTTCAGAGCAGATTGCTCAACGTAGTCAAGGCAAAGCGCCAAGCCAGCTCAATGAGCAGCGCATTCCAATTTATGGTGATAAAGCAACAGCGACTAGCGAAACCAAACCGTTAACATGGCGTCTAGCACACCATGATGCCGTACTAGATTTGACCACCTATGAGTCGTTAAAAGGCTTTGATGGCTTAAAGCAAGCTTTGAGTCAATCGCCCAAAGCAGTCGGTGACATGATTAAAGCTGCTAACGTTAGAGGTCGCGGCGGTGCAGGTTTTAATGCTGGTTTGAAATGGACATTTATGTCACCGCCAGATGGTCTACCACGTTATCTCATCTGTAATGCTGATGAAATGGAGCCGGGCACCTTTAAAGATCGCCTATTGATGGAGCGCCTACCGTTTCAGTTAATTGAAGGTATGTTGATTACCGCGCATGCGATTGGTGCAACTGACGGGTATATCTTTATCCGTGGTGAGTACATCTTGGCCGCTGAACGTTTGGTCGCTGCTATCGAAGAATGCTTGGCCAATAATCTAATGGGCAAGAATATTTTAGGCTCAGATTTTAGTTTTAATCTGCATGTGCATACTGGCGCTGGACGTTATATTTGCGGTGAAGAAACCGCATTGATTAACTGCTTGGAAGGTCGCCGTGCCAACCCACGTACCAAGCCGCCTTTCCCGCAAATATCTGGTGCATGGGGTCGTCCAACGGTTGTCAATAACGTTGAGACCTTGTGTAACATGCCAGCCATCTTGAACCATGGTGTTGAATGGTATCAGTCATTATCTAACATCAAAGGCAAGAGCCAGACACCGGGTACCAAACTGTTTGGCTGCTCAGGTTTAGTCAATGACCCAGGTCTGTGGGAGTTACCGTTTGGTTATACGGCACGCGAAATCATTGAAGATTTAGCGGGTGGTATGATCGAAGGTAAAACCCTCAAAGCTTGGCTACCGGGCGGTGCCTCTACTGACTTTTTAACCACTGAGCATTTAGATGTGGTGGTGGATTTTGACACCATTCAAAAAGCAGGTAGCCGTATGGGTACTGGGCTAATTATGGTCGTGGATGAAACACAAGATATGGTGCCACTCGTTCGTAATCTCGAGATTTTCTTCCAACGCGAATCCTGCGGTTGGTGTACGCCATGCCGTGACGGTCTGCCTTGGGGTGTCAAATTGCTTACTGCTATCAATGATGGTGAAGGGCAAGTCGGCGATGTGGAAAAGCTAGAAGGCCTTACGCGTGACTTATGGATTGGTAAAACTTTCTGTGCACATGCGCCGGGTGCGATGGAACCACTGATGAGTGCGATTAAATATTTCCGTCCAGAGTTTGATCAAAAAATCGCGCAGGCGGTTGGTGTCGATGTCATTGATGCGGCAGCCAATCAACAGCCAGAAGTGAAATAAGGAGAGCGGCATGGCAGTCATACATATTGATGGAACCACTGTCGAAGTAGATAGCGCAGATAACTTGCTACAAGCCTGCTTATCACTCGGCATTGATGTGCCGTATTTTTGTTATCATCCAGCCCTTGGCTCAGTAGGCTCGTGCCGTCAGTGCGCGGTCAAGCAATTCCAAAACAAAGAAGATATGGAAGCAGGTCGCGGCCGTCTTGTGATGTCATGTATGGTCGCTCCGGGCGATGACATGTATATCTCTGTCACTGACGATGAAGCCAAAGCATTCCGCAAGTCGATGGTTGAGTTACTGATGACCAACCATCCACATGACTGTCCAACTTGCGAAGAGGGCGGACATTGCCATTTGCAAGACATGACCTATATGTCAGGTCATAGCCGTCGTCGTTATCGCTTTACCAAACGCACGCATCATAACCAAGAGCTTGGCCCATTCATCGCGCATGAGATGAACCGCTGTATCGCTTGCTATCGCTGTGTCCGTTTTTATAAAGACTACGCAGGCGGCGAAGATTTGGGTGTTTACGGCTCAAACAATCGCGTTTACTTTGGCCGTGATAAAGATGGCCAGTTCGAAAGCGAATTCTCAGGTAACTTAACGGAAGTATGCCCAACGGGTGTCTTTACCGATAAAACGCATTCTGAGCGCTACAACCGTAAATGGGACATGCAGTATGCGCCAAGCATCTGTCATGGTTGCTCAGCAGGTTGTAATATCTCACCGGGTGAGCGTTATGGTGAATTGCGCCGTATTGAAAACCGCTATAATGGTGAAGTAAACCGCTATTTCTTATGTGACCGTGGCCGCTTTGGTTATGGCTATGTCAATCGTGACGATCGCCCAACCCAAGCGCTTGAGCGTATCAACGATAAGCATGTCAAAATCAATATTGACTACGCACTTGATGAAACCATCAAGCGTATCAAAGATAAAAAAGTCATCGGTATTGGCTCACCGCGCGCCAGTCTAGAAACCAACTTTGCGCTAAAAAATCTCGTTGGCTTTGATAAGTTTTCAACGGGTCTCAATCATCAGCAGCAAGCACTGGTCAATAAATGCATCGAAGTATTAAGTACTGATGGTATTTATAACCCTAGCATGACTGATATCGAAAGTTATGATGCGGTGTTGGTATTGGGTGAAGATATCACCCAAACTTCATCACGTGTCGCGTTGTCAGTACGCCAAGCGGCAAAAAATGAAGGCCTGAAAATGGCAGCGGCGTTGCAAACGCAGCCGTGGCTTGCAGAGCCTGTTAAACGTATTGCTCAAGATGCGTTAAGCCCAGTTTATGTCATCGACGTGGTACAGACTAAGCTAGAAGACATCAGTAAAGTCAGTGTCGTAGCAACGCCTGAAGACATCACTAAACTTGGCTTTAAAGTCGCTGATGAAATTGCCAATTTCGCTGATGATTTCGCAGAAATCGCAGATCCACAAGCAGCTGAGCAAGATGTCGATACTGCTACTAGTACTAATGCCAGTACTGAGACTGACGGTATGCAAGCATTAGCGAAGCAAATCGCTTATGACTTGATTCAAGCGGATAAGCCACTGGTCATCTCGGGTAGCAGCTTATCGTCTACCGTATTGATCGAAGCAGCGGCGCAGATTACTCAAGCATTGACCCAAAAACGCTCAGCCATTAAAGCGACTGAACAGCAGCAAGTGGACACGTATAATGCTCAAGTCCGTGATGAGCAAGCGCAAATAGAAGATAAAGAGCTATCTGCTAAACCAAACAAACCTGAAACCGGTGTTGATACAGAAACTCAAGACAATGTAGAACGCGCTCCTGCTAAAAAACTTGAGCTGAAAGAAGTAAACAATAAGTATCATGCACAAGCAGGTATCTACTTAACAGTTACCGATGCCAATAGCATGGGTGTTTGCATGCTTGGAGGTCAATCAGTAGAAGAGCTGCTGGCCACTGATTTTGATGTGGTTATCGTTGCTGAAAATCAGCTGACTGATGCCATCGATGCCAATAAATTAACGCAGCTATTATCTGATAAAACCGTCATTGCGCTAGATCATCAGCTACTTGATTGGCACAAAGATGTCGATATTGTATTACCTGCGGCTAGTTTTGCAGAAGCAGACGGTACGTTGATATCGGCTGAAGGTCGTGCACAGCGTTTCTTCCAAGTTTACGACAACGAATACTATCATCCAATGAGCAGTATTAAAGAGGGCTGGCGCTGGTTACATGCCGTGCATAGCAGCATCGAGGGTCGTGATGTTGATTGGACGCAGCTAGATGACGTCATCAATGCATTGATCGCCACGCATCCTAAGCTTGCGGGTATTAAAAATGCTGCTCCTGATGCCGATTACCGTATGACGGGTCTTAAAATTGCTCGTCAGCCGCGTCGCTATTCAGGTCGTACCGCTATGCGTGCACCGATATCTGTGCATGAGCCGATGCAGCCAAAAGATTTAGACACCGGTTTGACTTTCTCAATGGAAGGTTATAGTGGTAAAGAAACGCCAAGCTCAATGATTCCTTTTGCCAATGCGGCAGGCTGGAACTCACCGCAAGCGTGGAACAAGTATCAAGACAAGGTCGGTGGTCATCTAAAAAATGGCGACCCAGGTGTGCGCATGTTCGATCAGCTAGCACGTTTAGAAACACGTCAATATGTTGCACCAGATGCTATGTCTGCGACGACGACCGATATGCAGCAAGGACAAGCCAAACTGGTGCCTATCAATAATATTTATGCCAGCTCTATGATGGCGTCACGTAGCCCAGTGGTTGCGGAGCAACTGCCTGTTGCTGCATGGCGTATCGGGATGGATGATGCTAAGGACTGGAACATCGCTAATGGCGATTACTTAGCGATTGAAGTCGATAAGCAACAAATTACCTTACCAGTACAGATTGTCGGTTATTTAGCAGAAGGCTGTATCGGTTACCCAGTTGGGCAGGTGAGTATTATTCATCCATCAATGCCAGCGTCGGTTCGCAAAGTGGATGCACCAGTGACGATGATGGGTAGCATGGCTAACGATATGATGAACAATAACGATGCTGCGCAAATGAACACAGCACCGACCACCACACAGGAGGTGTAATATGCAAGTTACCCGTATTATCCCTGATGTGCCAAGCTTCTTGGCTGGTAGCATGAGCTTTGATGCTTGGTCCATTTTATTTATGGTCGGGCAATCACTGGTCATCTTCTTGGTCGTGGTTATGGTTGCCGCTATGATGATTGTCTATGAGCGCCGCATGCTAGCACTCTGGCAAGACCGTTACGGTCCAAACCGCGTCGGACCCTTTGGTTCGTTGCAGCTGGTTGCTGATATGCTCAAAATCTTCTTTAAAGAAGATTGGACGCCGAACTTTACCGATAAGTTTATGTTTACCTTGGCACCTGCGGTCGCGATGTTTACCGCATTGGCCTCATTTGCCATTATTCCTATCTCGCCGACGCTTGGCGTGGCTGATTGGGACATTGGTATTCTGTTCTTCTTTGCGATGGCAGGTATTGCCGTCTATGCAGTGATGTTCGGTGGTTGGGCCTCTGCCAATAAATTCTCGCTACTGGGTGGTTTGCGCTCTGCTGCACAAACGATCAGTTATGAAGTCTTCTTGGGCTTATCACTGATGGGCGTAGTCGCATTGACAGGCTCATTTAACTTGCGCGCCATTGTTGAGGCGCAAATCGACGGCTGGTATATCATTCCGCAGTTTTTTGGCTTTTTGACCTTTGTCGTTGCTGGTGTTGCAGTCACCCATAGACATCCATTTGATCAGCCAGAAGCAGAACAAGAGCTGGCTGAAGGCTATCATGTTGAATATTCTGGCATGAAGTTCGGTATGTTCTTTATTGGCGAATATGTCAACGTTGTCCTGATTTCTGCCCTGATGACGTGCTTATTCTTTGGTGGTTGGTTGGCACCTTTTAATTTAGATATTCCATTTATTCCACCAGCTTTTTGGTTCATGATTAAAACGCTGTTCTTTATGACCATGTTTATTTTGGCTCGAGGCTCACTCATGCGTCCGCGTTATGATCAAGTGATGAACTTTGGCTGGAAAGTTTGTCTGCCAGTAACGTTGATTAATCTGTTGGTTACTGCTGCGGTCATTTTGATCTTTTCCCCAACGTTATAGTCATCACTAGCCATCATTGATGAACTAGGGTAAAGCTGATAAGGATAATAATCCCATGTTTACTACCATAAAAAAGACCGTCATTGGACTATTTACCATTGTCCGCAGCATGTGGATGGTCAATAGTCATGCGCTCAGACCGCGTGACACCATCCTTTATCCTGAGGTGCCGGTACCTGTGCCGCCGCGTTTTCGTGGACGTATTGTCCTAACGCGTGACCCTGATGGAGACGAGCGCTGTGTGGCTTGTAACTTGTGTGCGGTGGCATGCCCGGTAGGGTGTATCTCCTTACAAAAAGCGGAACGTGAAGACGGTCGTTGGTATCCAGAGTTTTTTCGAATTAACTTTTCGCGCTGTATTTTTTGTGGCTTGTGTGAAGAGGCGTGTCCAACGACAGCCATTCAAATGACGCCTGACTTTGAGTTGGGTGAATATAAGCGCCAAGACTTGGTCTATGAAAAAGAGCATTTGCTCATTTCAGGGCCGGGTAAATATCCTGATTATAACTATTATCGTGTGACGGGTATGGCGGTAGCGGACAAACCAAAAGGCGCAGCACAAAACGAAGCTGCACCGATTGATCTAAGGAGCTTGCTACCATGATGAATATTTTGAACCATCCTGAACTGGCTGGGTTTTATTCGCTTGCAGCAGTGGCCATATTTGCCAGTCTGCGCGTCGTGACTCAAGCCAATCCAGTGCATGCTATCTTATCGATGATTGTGTCATTACTGGCAATCGCAGGGATATTTTTTGTACTAGGCGCGCCATTTGCTGGTGCGTTAGAGATTGTTGTCTATGCCGGTGCTATTATGGTGCTATTTGTTTTTGTCATCATGATGCTTAATTTAGGCATGAGCAATGATGAGCGTGAAGAGCGCTGGCTTGATGCGGGCACTTGGGCGCTACCGACAGGGTTAACGATTATTATCGCGGTTGTGCTGTATGCGATGATTGGTATGGGTCATGACGAAGCGGCAATGATTGGTGGCTCGACAATATCTGCCAAAGCAGTGGGTACGGTGCTATTTACTAAATATGTGATGTTGATAGAAGTGGCTGCATTGCTACTGTTGGCAGCCTTGGTCGCCGCGTATCATTTGGGTAAAGAGTCTATCGCTGATGAGGTTACTGTTAATGCAAACCACAGTAATGATAGTCAAGGATCTAATGCTAATGTTGCGAGTATCAAACACTACGATAATCACGGCATGCCTATAGATGCTGACGCGGCGAAAATGGCAGAACCTTACGAATATAAAGATGTTGACCCGCATGACTATGTAAGTATGAATGTAGGTACGCAGCTGGGTGTGAATAAAGTCACGCGCAAGGAGTCAGACTAATGGTACTAGCAGCGAGCGTGGCACAAGATGTGTCAAACGTGCCGTTTGCCCACGAGGTAGCGGGCTTAGTACAGCCTGTTGCTGAGGCGCAGAATGTACTGGGCATGATACCCATGAGCCATGGACTGATTTTGGCAGGTATCTTATTTGCCATTGGTCTGTGCGGCGTCATGGTACGACGTAACTTCCTATTTATGCTAATGAGCCTTGAGATCATGATGAATGCAACAGCATTAGCATTTGTGGTAGCAGGTAGTCGTTGGGTCGATCCAGATGGACAGATTATGTTTATCTTTATTTTGACCTTGGCAGCAGCAGAGGCCGCCATTGGTTTGGCAATATTATTGCGGTTTTATCATCAGCGTGGGCATCTCGATGTCGACAGCGCCAATGAGATGAAAGGATGATGTCATGAGTTTATTACCATTAACCTTTATATTCCCGCTCGTTGGCTTTTTGATTTTAGCCTTTATGCGCGACAAGCTAACAGAGCAGGTGGCAGCGATTGTCGGTGTCGGTAGTATGCTGTTATCAGCACTATGCACGTTAATCGTTAGTTATACTTTTTTAACCAATAATCCAGCAGGAACGGTCATAGAGATTCCGCTTTGGACATGGTTCCAAGTCGGAGATTTTGCTCCAAGTTTCGGTCTGAGCTTTGATGGTTTGGCACTGACGATGACGGGTGTCATCACTGGGATTGGCTTTTTAATCCATCTCTTTGCCGCTTGGTATATGAAAGGTGACACTGGATTTGCCCGTTTCTTTAGCTATATGAACTTGTTCGTCGCCAGCATGTTATTGCTAGTATTAGCAGATAACTTGTTCTTGCTTTATCTTGGCTGGGAAGGCGTTGGTATCTGTTCGTACTTACTGATCGGTTTTTATTACCATGACCGCGCCAATGGTCTTGCAGCGATGAAAGCCTTTACGGTGACGCGCGTAGGTGATGTATTCTTAGCCTTCGGTCTGTTTTTATTATTCCGCGAATTCGGTACGCTTAATATTCAAGAGATTATTACCCGTGCGCCAGAAGTATTCGATATCAACAATCCAACGATGATGTTGACAACCATGATGTTAGTTGGCGGCGCGATGGGTAAATCAGCGCAGCTGCCATTACATACATGGCTGGCTGATGCGATGGCAGGTCCGACGCCAGTATCAGCGCTTATTCATGCGGCAACGATGGTCACGGCAGGTGTTTATTTAATCGCTCGCTTACATCCATTGTTTGAGCTGACGCCTGGTATTTTATTATATTGGGTCGGTGGTGTAGGGGCGTTGACGTTGGTCGTTGCTGGATTCTGTGCACTGGCACAGACCGACATCAAACGTATTCTTGCTTACTCAACCATGAGCCAAATTGGCTATATGTTCTTAGCACTCGGCGTTGGCGCGTGGCAGGGCGCAATCTTCCATTTGATGACTCATGCTTTCTTTAAAGCCCTGTTATTCTTATCATCAGGTGCAGTCATTCTTGCGGTACACCATGAGCAAAACATCTTTAAGATGGGCGGTCTACGTAAAAAGATACCGTTGGTATTTTGGTGCTATATCGTTGGTGGCGGTGCACTTGCGGCAATACCTTGGGTCACCGTTGGCTTTTATTCTAAAGAAGCGATTCTTTGGGAGAGTTATGCAACCGGTCATATGGTCTTATTCTATATGGGTGTATTCGGTGCTTTCTTAACCGCGCTTTATACCTTCCGTATGATTTGGATTATCTTCTTTGGTGAAGAGAAAACGCACGCGCATAAGTTATCTGGTGTGTCGTATTGGCTGCCACTTAGTGTGTTGCTCGTATTATCAACGGCAGTGGGCGCATTTATTACCCCGCCATTACAAGGCGTCTTGCCAGAGAGTGTTGGGCATTTATTGGAAGTCGCTGGTCAAGCGCATGGTAAGCATACGGCTGAGTTTATCGCCATGGGTGCGATGGCAGCAGGCTTGATATTAGCGGCGCTATTATATGTGGTGGATAAAGGTCGCATGCTCACCCGCTTTAAGCACTCACGTGTTGGTGGGGCGCTATATCACTGGTGTTATCATGGTCTAGGTTTTGATGCGCTATACGATGTAATTTTTGTAAAACCCTTTTTGTTCATCGGCCGCTTATTTAAAGCCGACCCTATCGATAAAGCGTGGCTCGTCTTGCCTAAGCTGGCATCTGCTGGTAATAAGGTATTGTCTGCGACGCAAACTGGGTCACTTCGAGGTTACGCTGCAAGCTTTGGCTTGGGCATGGCTGTATTACTAGTGCTGGTAATGATGACGGTGGTATAAGATGATTGAGTTACAACAAACGTGGATGCTACCAGCATTAATTGCAATTCCCTTTATTGCCGGGTTGTTATGTTGGTTGGTCGAGCGCTTTAATAAACGTCTGCCGCGCTGGATTGCTCTAATCGGTATGACGTTGACCTTTGTATTATCGCTAGTGATGTGGCAATACGGCGACTTTAGTGGCATGAGTAAGCAAGTCATTGCGCCAGACGCTGCTGTGCCTTGGGTCGCTGAATTTAGTGTGCCTTGGATACCGAGCTTTGGTATTAGCTTCCATTTAGCGATGGATGGCTTGTCACTGATGATGGTGGCGTTGACAGGATTGCTCGGTATTGCTGCAGTGGCTTGTTCGTGGAATGAGATTCAGCGTCGAGTCGGCTTTTTTCATCTCAACCTTTTGTGGAGCTTGGGCGGCGTCATTGGTGTTTTCTTAGCCATTGATCTGTTCTTGTTCTTCTTCTTTTGGGAGATGATGCTGGTTCCTATCTACTTCTTGATCGCTATTTGGGGTCATGATGTGGTTGGCAAAACCAAGGAATACGCAGCGACTAAGTTCTTTATTTATACCCAAGCGTCTGGGCTTATTATGCTGGTCGGTATTTTGATATTGGTCATTATCAGCTACGCTCAAAAAGGGGTGGTCAGCTTTAATTATAATGATTTGCTCGGTACGTCACTTGGCGGCTGGGAATATCCGATCATGCTGTGCTTCTTTATTGGCTTTGCCGTTAAGCTGCCGATTATTCCGTTCCATGGCTGGTTGCCAGATGCGCACGCACAAGCCCCAACGGCAGGTTCAGTGGATTTGGCAGGGGTGCTAATTAAAACCGCCGCATATGGTTTGATTCGTTTTGTGTTGCCGTTATTCCCAGCAGCATCACAAGATTTTGCGCCGATTGCCATGACCTTGGGTACGATTGGTATCTTTTATGGCGCATGGCTCGCCTTTATGCAGACCGATATGAAGCGTCTACTGGCTTATACCAGTATCTCGCATATGGGCTTTGTGGTATTGGCAATTTATGCTGGAACCTTACTCAGCTTGCAAGGTCTGATGATTCAGATGTTAGCGCACGGCTTAAGCTCAGCAGCGCTATTCATCATGGCAGGGCAGTTATATGAGCGTCTACATACGCGTGATTTGACCTTGATGGGTGGTATGTGGGGTCAGTTCCGTTACTACGCACCGATACTGATGTTCTTCTGTGCGGCATTGCTCGGTATTCCGGGGACAGGTAATTTCATTGGCGAGTTCATGATTTTATTTGGTGCTTTTGCTCAGTATCCAGTATTTGTGGTCTTTGCAACATTCAGTCTGGTACTAGCAGGGCTATACTCGCTTATTTTGATTCACCGTGCATTATTTGGCAAAAATAATATCGAAGCAGTCGCCATGCAAGAAACCAAAGCACATGGTTTGCCTACGCGTCCATTAAAAGATTTGGGCAAGCGTGAGTTGTCATTGTTATTGATGCTCGCTGCAGGCTTGGTATGGCTTGGTCTATATCCACAGCCGTTCCTTGATACCTCAAGTCATGCGATGCAGTGGATCAATAACGCTTATATATACAGTCAAGTCACACAAGTAGATGCGTCGCAACTGCTTGATGCAATGGAGGCACGTTAAGTCATGAATGATATTACGATGAATGATTTGATGGGATTGTTGCCTTATGCGCCAATCATTGCCGTCGTTATTACGGTATTGGTGGTCATGATTGCCATCGCAATTAAACGCTCACATATGGTGACTGGTACGATAACGGTCGTCGGCTTAAATATTGGTCTGTTTACCCTCATTGGGCAAATGACAGGTATGGTGAATAGCGGTACTCTCGTGCCAAATGCTGAGCAGTTATTCGTTATTGATAACTTTGCTCAGTTTAATATGGTGATTATTTTTATCTGTGCATTGGCTTGCTGTACGTTATCTTATGCGTATTTAGCCAACCTCAAAGATAATAAAGAAGAGCTATATTTGCTCATGTTGCTATCGACGATTGGTGCTTTACTGATGGTCAGTGCTCAGCATTTAGCGTCATTCTTTATGAGCTTAGAGATGCTGTCTATACCGCTATACGGCATGCTGTCATATACCTATATGCGCAACCGCTCGCTTGAGTCAGGGCTGAAATACTTGGTGCTGTCAGCGACGGCATCGGCGACATTACTCATGGGTATGGCATTTATCTATGCCGAAGTAGGCTCGCTCGCCTTTAAGCCAATCAGTATGGTATTGGGTGATGTTTTTGAGTCGCCACTTCTGATACTTGGTGCGGCGATGATGATGTTCGGTATCGCCTTCAAACTCTCTGCTGCGCCGTTTCATATGTGGACACCAGATGTATACGAAGGCGCTCCAGCACCAATCGCTACTTTTTTAGCATCGGTATCAAAAGTAGCTATGATGGGCTTGGCGGTTCGTTTCTTAATCGATACGTCTTTATTGGCCTTGCCATCGGTGCAAATGCTGTTAATGGTCATGGCAACTTTATCTATCTTAGTCGGTAACTTATTAGCAGTACGTCAAACCAGCCTCAAACGCCTATTGGGTTATTCATCCATTGCCCATATGGGTTATGTGTTGATTGTCATCGTCAGTATCGGCGCGGCAGCGGATAGTATCTCTAGTATGTATATGGCGGTTTATGCATTAACCTCTATCGGTGCCTTTGGCGTTGTAACCTTGATGTCGAGCCCTTATCGTTTATCTGGTGAGGCTGATGAGCTGACCCATTATCAAGGGCTGTTTTGGCGTCGTCCCGTATTGACTGCGGTTATGACTATTATGATGTTGTCATTGGCGGGTATTCCGTTGACGGCTGGCTTTATTACCAAGCTATTTGCGATATTGGCAGCGGTACAAGGAACCAATTGGTTCTTGGCAGCGATGATTATCTTGGGTAGTGCGATCGGCTTATTCTATTACTTGCGCGTGATGCTCACCCTCTTTAAACGTCCGAAACAGTTCATTGAGTTTGACGTTTCTAGCCAATGGGCGATGCGTACTGGCGGGATTATGGTTATTGCGGTGACCGCGATGATTATCTTCTTTGGTATCTTGCCAAACAGCATGATTGAATGGGCAAGTCTGGCACGTATTTGGTAAATAGCAAAAGGGTAAGTAGGGGTATGCTGATACCGCTGCTTATCTGTTATTACGGTCAGAAACCCAAGATGCGCCAGCTTTGTGATAAGCTTGGCGCATCTTTTATTTTGTGTCGTTTAAAGTCTTGATAAAAATAATGATTACTAAAAATAATGATTACTAAAAAGTGAGTCGATAATTCTTATGAGTGATAATATTCAGACAGTAACTGTGCTTAGTAAGACCACGTGGACGCCAAACCTATTTAGCTTCACTGTCAGCCGTCCTGATAGCTTTAAGTTTACTGCGGGTCAATTTGTGCGTTTGGGCGTCAATCCCAGTCAATTAAAATATTATAAACAGCAGCGTGCAGCAGGTAATGCCGTTGCTAATGAAGAACAGAATGAAAAACTAAACGAAGACATCTTTCGGGCTTATTCCATCGTCTCTTCACCTTTTGATGAGGTGCTAGAGTTCTTCTCTATCGTAATTCCTGATGGTGCATTTACCTCGCAATTGCAACATCTAGAAGTCGGCGACGAGCTACTGCTTAATACCATGCCGTTTGGTTTTTTGACGTTAGCACGTTATCAAAAACCGTTACCAAAAGATTTATGGTTACTGGCGACTGGAACAGGCTTAGCGCCTTTCTTGTCAATGCTACAAGATTTGCAGACGTGGGAAGATTACGAGCACATCATATTGGCCTATAGCGCGCGCTCGATAGAAGAGCTTGCCTATATCGACAAGATCGAAAGCTTGCAAGAAGACTTTGGTTCTCTGGTTGACAATCCTGCAAAACTAATCTTTGTTCCCATCGTTACCCGTGAGCCTATCGAAGGCGCCCTGACAGAGCGCTTGCCCAAGCTGCTGCTAGATGGTACGCTGCAAGAGCGCGCAGGGATTGCCTTAGATATTGATAGCACGCACGTCATGTTATGTGGTAATCCAGACATGGTGGAAGACACCAAAGAAGCGCTCAAGACTTTAGGTTTGGTGATGAATCGTCGCGGCGAGGGCAATATTGCTGTAGAAAATTACTGGTAGTTGCATGATTGATGACGGCACGCTTTAGAAGCCAGTGAAAATTTGCTCGATAAAAAAGCGCTGACCCTAAAAGACAATAATAGTCTCTAAGTGTCAGCGCTTTTTTGCTAAGTAAAAAACGTCATTTGTATACTGAGGGGTTTATACCTGACTCGGTTCGGTCGCATCATCTATTGGGTTAATAGGGCCTTGCATCAGCTCAGGCTCATCATCATCGCCGATAATATCTTCGTTACTGCTGGCAGCCAATAAATCACGATAATTGATTTGAGTTTTCAAAATCATTTGCTCTTCTTCAAGCTCGCCATAGTTGACTTGAACTTTATGCAAAGTGCTCATGATTTTTTTGTTCTTTTTTAACCAACGATTGATATCAACGTAGATAACCTCGTCTTTTGCACGGGCGATATTGATATAAGAGAGAATAAAGCCTAATGGGTCTTTTTTCAGAATAGTGTGATAAAACCAAATAAACAGTTTGATACCTTGGCGCTTAATAAACGACTCACAACGTAGATTTAGCACATCAGTATAAGTCTGTTGACCAAAGACAAATCGCTGGACGTTACGATCGAGCTGTACATGAATCAAACTAAAATTACTCGCCACCTCTGCATAAATGCCACCAGCATCGACCGTACAGTATAAGCGGAACCAGTCATCATGCATCTCAACACGTAGCTCTAAGATGGCTTTTACATTATCAGTGACGAACTTCTGTAGCGCATCATTGACATAGATCTGTGCCACTGGCAGCGACAACTCATCTTCGAATTTATCAGTCGTTCTATGATATATCTGTTTGATTGATTGGGTAAGGCGCTCCCAACCATCGCTAAATGATTCGTCGAAACGATAGCCCATATTTTCAAAAAATTCATCAAAATTGTCTGAATTATCCCTGTTATCAAAATCACTCAAACTTATTATCCTTATAATTATAGGGGAGGTAGCTGACTCAATGGCATAAAGAGCGACTGATTAAAAAATGACAGACAGACTGACTGTTCTTTAATGAAAGCTGGCGAGTGGTCATTACATGCGTTTTTGCTTAACCAGCAATAATCTGCCCTGTCTATTTACGCCTGTTTAACCCGCCCTAATGACACAAAAATTATAAAACAGTATATAACAAATATGATGGCTTCAAAATGGACACATGGGTTTTGTCGCAAATCATTTAATTGGCAATGCTTATATGTTCAAAATACGGTCTAGCGATGACATATCCGCATTGGTTTTATATCATTTTTGCTGGTTCAACTCGTCAATAAATTGACCAAAGGAGATAAATCATGTGTGAGTGGATTAAAATGAGTCGGCAACGGTTGTGCTAGCGACAGAATTCTATGTCATGTTATGATAGCGCCAGCATAAATCCTGCTCATTATCATAACGCTTATTACTTGCTGTCTTGTATTTATAAGCTCATATTCATAAGCTGAGACCCATTGTGGCCTATATCAAAGATTCACAAAGCTATCATTTTTCCGCGCAAGCACCTAAGCGGGATGTTAGTTTACCGGTGGCCATCGTTATCGCTGTGGCCGTACACGCCATTATTATTTTTGGTATAGGCTTTTCGATGGGCAAAGATCCTGCAGCAATGATGCAAGATGTAGCAAAAGCGCTAACCGACAATATGCAGCCAAATGAAGACGCCCACTTTATTGCTAATGCTTCCCAAGAAGGTGGCGGCACAGTGGAGGAGCAATTAAGACAAGAGAACGACCAAATCAGTCCATTGTCTGCTGAGCAAATAAGTGAGACGCAAGATGTGATTAGCCTGCAGCGTCAAGTACGCCAGCAGCATTATCAAGAAAGCTATCTGCGTACCACCTTAAGCTGGCGTCAAGCGAGCGTGGAGTCTGATAATAATAGCAAGCAAGCACAAGATGATATGATGGCGCAAGAAGAGCGTCTGCGTAAACAAATTGCTACTTTAGAGACACAGCTGTCTCAACGTCAGCAAGTTTATGCAACCAAATCAAAAGTCGTGACGGTCGATAGCAATTCGACCACGCTCGGTGCTGCAGATTATATTAATACCTTCCGTGAGCATATCGAACGCATTGGGAATTTGCATTATCCCATGCAGGCGCGGGCGCAAAAAATCAATGGCGAAGTTCGCCTGATGGTTATTATCAGTAGTGATGGTAATGTTAAAGCCATACGTCTGCTTGAAAGCTCCAACTCCACATTATTAGATGAAGCAGCAAAGCAATCGGTACGCCAAGCAGCGCCCTTTGGTAAATTCACCAAAGACATGGGCGATATCGTCGAATTGCGTCTGATACGCACTTTTCTTTATAGTGATAAAGTCACTGTCACCTATTAGAGCATGTTGAATATTCGCAATCAGCAGTGCCTATTTGTGAATATCAAACACGCCCTAAGCGAATTCAATATATAGATGATGAGCGTTAGCTACGCTGCAAACAGATAAGATACCAATATTTATAACAAACGAATACCACACACCGCTATAAAATAAAGAGTCAGTATGGAATTTTTAGGTTTTACAATAGATGTTGCCAACTTAACCAGTAACGCATTAAGCTTGGTCATTAAAGTTGCGCTAGCGATATTAATATTCGTCGTAGGTCGCTGGCTTGCCAAAAAGGCAGTCACCGTTGCTCACAAAATGATGTTGCGTAGTCGCTTAGATGATACCGTTGCGAACTTTTTAGGTCGCTTAATCTATGGGGTGCTACTGGTCGTGGTTGCGTTAGCTGCTTTGAGTAAGGTTGGCGTACAGACCACCTCAGTCGTCGCTATATTGGGCGGTGCTGCAGTAGCCATTGGTCTGTCACTAAAAGATCAGTTGTCTAACTTTGCCGCTGGCATCATGATTGTGACGTTTCGCCCCTTTGTGCGCGGCGATTATGTGCAAATCAGTAGCTACACAGGAACCGTAACAGAAATCACTTTGGTAAATACCCACCTGACGACGATAAACAATCACGATATCATTATCCCAAATAGTGATATTACGACTTCAGCTGTGACGAACTATACGGCGCTACCCAACCGCCGTGTCGATATCACGGTTGGTATTGGCTATGATGCCGATATCAAAACTGCCAAAAACGTGATGCTGAATTTGGCAAAAAATAATCCGTTGGCCTTTACTGACCCTGAACCTATCGTACGTGTCACCAATTTGGGTGATAACTCAGTAGACTTGACGCTCAATATTTGGACAACCAATGCTGACTGGTGGACCATGCAGTGTGATTTGCTGGAGCAATTCAAATACGCCTTGGATGATGAAAAAATCGACATTCCATTCCCGCAGCGTAATGTCCATGTCAAAGGACTGGATCAGATGATTAATCAGATGAGTCAAGCACAAAAGCTACCGATGACCAAAGATTAGTCGCTAAAAATTCGAACTAAGTATAAGGGTTTGGAAGGCTGAGACCTGCTAAAATCTCAATTTCAAACCGTTCCATCTCATCTTGCTCGGCTTGTCCAAGCTCATGATCAAAACCCAATAAGTGCAGCACACCATGTATCAGTAAATGGCTAATGTGCTGTGCGGTTGTCTTTTCTTGTTCTGCGGCTTCACGTACTATGACGCCATGACAGATGACCAGCTCACCGAGGGGTAGCGTTGGCATCAGCTCAATAATTGCGGCTGGCAGATCACTTGGATAAGATAAAATATTGGTCGCATAATCCTTACCGCGTGCTTCCAGATTTAATGCCTGACCCTCAATTTCATCGGTAATGTATATGTCTAATACTTTAGATTTTTCTTGCCATAGCTCAGGGTCGATATCTACAAAATAGGGTAGCGTTAGACCTTCTTTAATGCGCTCATCGATATAATCCAACGCTGCCATCATCACAGACTGTAAGTGCTTACGATCATAAAAAGTGTCCAGTATGTCATCATCAATACTACTGGTGGCACTGATATCAAGTGCTGCCAAACTGGCATCATCGCCAGCACGCTCATTTGCATCATGGTTGTCAAAACTGTTGTTACCCTTCTCTTGGCTCATGCCATTATCCTTTTACTTTATTGTAAGATGGTGTGCTTTATCATCTGATAGAACTTATGACTAAACCTAAAAAGCTCTCGTCGTAAAAAGCCGGATTACTGATAGTAATCCGGCTTTGCATTTTTATAACATTAAGTAGCAGGCTAGACCGTTTATAGCTTGGCTGCAGCATTAGCAACAACTTGTTTACGCTCTTGCTCTTTTCTGCGCTCAAACTTACGCTTTTCTTCTAACGCTACTTGTTCTTCATCATAAACATCGTAGGCTTCTACAATTTTCTGTACCAATTGATGACGTACCACATCTTTTGAATCAAACTTGGTGATATGAATTTCTTCAATACCACTTAAGATTTCCATTGCTTGCGCTAAGCCTGACTTGTGACCACGTGGCAAATCGACCTGTGTAATATCACCTGTAATTACTGCTCGTGAACCGAAACCCAAACGGGTCAAAAACATTTTCATCTGTTCAGGCGTGGTGTTTTGCGCTTCATCTAAGATGACAAACGAGTTGTTTAACGTACGACCGCGCATATAGGCAAGGGGTGCGATTTCGATGACTTGTTTTTCAATCAGCTTGCCCACTTTTTCAACGCCGATCATCTCATATAGCGCATCATATAATGGACGCAAGTAGGGATCGATTTTTTGCGTCAAGTCACCTGGCAGAAAGCCCAGTTTTTCACCAGCTTCTACCGCCGGACGCACCAATAAAATCCGCTCAATCTCATTACGCTCAAGCATATCCACGGCGCAAGCCACGGCTAAATAGGTCTTACCCGTACCAGCAGGACCAATACCGAATGAGACATCAGAGTTCAGTACGTTTTGGACGTAGGTCTGCTGATTGCCACCGCGAGGAATGATACGACCTTTACGCGTGCGTAAGCTAACTGGCGTAAACTCGTGAGCTGATTCTAAGTCCGCCTCAGCGTCTGCATTATCCTTGGCTTCTTGCTCATCAGCTTCCATATCTTCATCACGAGAAATGCTCGATTGGATAATAAGATGTAGCTCCGCTGCACTAATGTCCTTGGTATTCTGTGCCTCATCTACCAGTTTATAAATAATACGTTCACCGCGCTCGACATTCGATATGTCGCCACTCAAACAGAAGTCACCTTGACGCTGCATGATTTTGATATCGAGGCGTTGTTGGATATATTTCATGTGGTTGTTGTATTCACCAAGCACGGTTTTGAGCTGTGCGGGTGTCAATGATTCAAACTTTATACGGCGGCTCATGGAATCAGTCAAGCGATTATCCTTTTATTATGTACCCCAATGCTATGATTTGGTTTTGATGGCATTGCGGGTTTAAGAGATAAAATGGTCGGTCGTTATGGTCTTGGCTTTACGTTATAGAGATAGAAATGACGTAGAATTATTATTCGTTTTAGGAGTGGTGATAAGTAACGGTCTTGCCTTTATTATGGTCGATAGATTTTAAATTTCAAGCCATACGTCGAACAGATGCCACTGTTTTTGTACGACGATTGCAACCGCTTTTCGACTTTGATATTTTTATGTCCATTTTTGAGCGGGTTATGACATTACAAATAACGTTTAGAGCGTGACGAAATCAAGCGTTTCAGGTATACGTTTTGGCTACTGTTAAGGCGACAGAGTTGGAGGCGATTTGTGGTAATCTATGGGTGATGTCATAGTGCTTTATCGCTGAGTTTAAAATATGAATAAAATGATGAAGGCTGATGAAAGCTGACGAAGGTTAGGACCTATTACGCATTCGACTAAGGCTATGCCGATGTGTGAATGTTAAATATTCCCTAAAAAATTAAAAGAATTCTAGCGATCATTCATCGCTTATAGTGCGTGCGCCCAACAGCGTAAAATAGACATGAAAATTAGGAATGATAATGCAAAATACTGATGTAAATTTATCGAATGCTAAAAAAAAGTGTGAACATAAACAGGCAGCTACTGAGCAGCAAGTCCTCATCGCTGGCGGTGGTCATGTGGGATTGTCATTTGCACTGTTACTAGCGCATCATGGTATTGCTAGCACGTTATTAGAAAAAAACAGTTATCCAACCATCAGTCCAAATGATGACAGCAATCGCAGCCATTATTTAGATAGCCGCAATACAGCACTGTCACGTCGTACGGTACAGATCTATCAAGAGATTGGGTTATGGGATGAGTTGCAAAGTCATGCTTGTCGTATCGATGCGGTGCAGATTAGTGAGCAAGGCAGCTTTGGGCGTGCACAATTAAATAAAGCTGAAGAGCGGGTCGAGTCATTTGGACAAGTGATGGAAAATGCGTGGCTCGGACGTAAGCTTTTATTAGCTGCGCAGCAAGAGCCATTAATCACTTTGATTGATAATGCCAATGTCATCGCCGTGATGCAACAAGCGGATGGGGTGACACTCAGCTTTAACTATTATGGTGAAGAGGAACATGAGCAGCAATTGCAAGCCAGCGTGTTGGTTGCTTGTGATGGTCGCGATTCGACGGTACGTCAATTATTAAATATTGGCACGACGACTTATGATTATCAGCAAACCGCTATCGTCGGTGTGGTAGAAACTGACAAGCCACACGCACATGTGGCGATAGAGCGTTTTAGTCCAGCAGGGCCACTAGCGGTGTTACCACTGACCGATCCAGAAGGCGATGGAAATGACGACTATCAAAATGGTCATAGACGCTCAGTAGTTTGGGTCTGCCCAAAAGGTGAGGAAAATAAATATTTAGCTGATGATGCCCATTTCTTAGTGACATTGCAGCAAGCCTTTGGTGAGCGTGCGGGCACTTTTGTCGCTGCTGGTCGCCGCGGCGCTTATCCACTGACACGCGTGCTGGCAGACAAGCAAGTAGAGGGTCGCTGTGTCATCATGGGTAATGCTGCTCATACCTTGCACCCTGTCGCTGGTCAAGGTTTTAACCTTTGTATGCGCGATGCCCATGTGCTGGCACAAATGATGAGCGCGCAAGTGCTAAAGGGCGAAGACATCGGCGATACGCAACTGTTAAAACGCTATGAGAAAGCACGTCTAAGCGATCAAAAACGCGTCATTCGCTTCTGTGATGCCGTGGTACATGGTTTTACCCATCCTAATCCAGCCATCAAGTTGGCAAGGAATGTGGCCTTGGTTGCCTTTGATAAACTGCCAAATATTAAGCCACTAGTCGCTAACTACGCGATGGGATTAAAGTCTTAGTTTGCCATATCACGGTATATTAACAGTCTAGACCAATGTTCTATACGATTGCACTTAACTGTAGGAATAACTTATGAAGAATAATCATACGCTGATTATCGGTAGCGGTATTGTTGGGGCAACGCTTGCTTTACAGTTGGCGCAAGCAAAAATGCCCGTGACGTTAATTGATGCTCGCTCTGCACGTGATGACTCAGAATGGCAACAGGTGCTTGGCAAGCGGGATGCGCGCGTTTATGCCTTGAGTCTTGCCAGTATTAACTTACTTAAAGACGTGGGCGCATGGCAAAAGATAGCAGCATCAGAGCGTAAAGCGGACTACTCGCAAATGCAGGTGTGGCAACTAAACGGCATGGGCGAGCTATTATTTGGTGACAGTGTTGATAATCATCCTAACAGTCATTTACCGCAAATACTCGGTAGCATGGTCGAGCCTGCCGTCATTGAGCATGCGTTATGGCAACGCCTGTATGAAGATGATGTCAGTGACTATCTAACCATTATCGCGGGGCAAAAAGTCACAAACATGGATTGGTTAGGTGCAGATCAAGGCTACCATGTGACTTTAGATGATCATACTGCTATAGCAGCGGCTCTGCTGGTTGGTGCCGATGGTCGTGGCTCATTTGTGCGCCAGCAAGCAGCCATTGGACTGGATACACTTGATTATAATCAAACCGCTATTTGCTGTGCGATTCACACCGAAAAACCGCATCAAGCGACTGCGCGCCAAGCAATGCTGCCCACAGGTACGCTGGCGTTATTGCCGCTCGCTGATATCACTGATGCAGATAAAGCCAACCCACAACATTGGCAGTCGATTGTATGGACGTTGCCACGCAATCAAGCATTGGCGTTGATAGAGGAGGACGCGCGCATCATTGCTGATAAATTGGCTGTTGCCAGTAACTATGAGCTAGGTGCTATCACTCAAATTGAGTCAATCGCTAGCTTTCCACTGACCGCGCAACAAGCGAAAAGCTACGTCGCAGATAATTTGGTCTTAATCGGTGATGCGGCGCATGGTGTCCACCCCTTAGCGGGTCAAGGGTTGAATTTAGGCATGCTCGATGTACAGGTCTTAAGCGAGCAATTGGCACATGATTTTGAACGTAGTGGTGGAACCAGTTGGGGCAGCAATCAAACATTGCGTAGCTACGAGCGTTTGCGCCGTCCACATAATAGCCTGATGATGCATAGCTTTTCCGCGCTTAATTGGCTATTTGCAGGGTCACTTGCACAGATGCGTCCTATTCAACAAATTCGTAATGAAGGTATGTATCGTGTTGGCAAAATTAAGCCATTAATGAGACTGTTTGCTAAGCAGGCGAGTGGGGTTTAAGGTTTGAATCAAGTTATTAACTAAACTAAGGATGGCGTATGAAGACTCAGTCATGGATGGCGATAGCCATCGTAATAGCTAGTTTTATTTTAGCCTCCTGCCAATCTACACCTAAAAATAATACAATAGATAAAAATGTAGACAACACACCTAAAGTATTGATAGAGCCACTTGCAGATACAGACAATGACAGCGTGCCCGATGAACTTGATAACTGTCCTAACACTGCTGAAGGGGTCAAGGTTGATCCCTATGGTTGTCCAGTGGCGGTCAATTTGATTGGGTCACTAGTAATGGATATTCGAGTCTATTTCACCTCAGATAGCCTTACCCTAACCAACGAAGCTTATTTAACTGAAGTACAAAAGGTCGCTGAAAAAACGCGTAACAACCCTAATTTAGTTACCATTTTATCAGGCCATATCTCCAAAGCTGAAACTGAAAACCGTCAATCCACTAACGCCACGCCTAATAATAGGCGCTTAGCGAGTAATCGCGTGAAATTAGTCAAAGATTATTTAGTAGAGCAAGGGATTGTTGCTGATAAAATTTTGGCGTTTGATTGCAGGGATAAAATTCAGCTTGGTGTTAATAATGAAGGTGCTAATATTGAAACTGAAAAGCATGCTGCTGAAATGTCATTGTTGAATCAAAGAGTTTTTGGGGCGGTAATAGAAGCTGATAAAGCATATTCTAGGAATTACCCTGATGAGCAGCATTCTTTGAAGCATTATAAAGAAGTCTGTCAGCAGCTTTAGAAGAAATAATTTATGAATACGCTATTGAGAAGTATGCTTGTTGTTTTAATCAGCGTCTTAACGCTATCCGCATGTCAAACCGCTGACTTGTCTAAGCAAACAAGCCAAACTATTAAGATGCCAAATATAACGGTTAGTTTAGATAGCGACGGCGTGCCTGATGATTTAGATCAATGCCCAAATACGACAGAGAACGTGGTAGTGGACGAAAAAGGTTGTCCTGAGATTACAAGTCTTATTGGTATGCCTCCACTGATGGAGTATCGTGCTTTTTTTACCAAGGACAGCAGTGAGCTATTGCCACAGTATCATGATGAGCTTGATAGAGTAGCAGAACAGATGAATAACTATGATACGGCTACTATAAAAATTGAAGCTCATGTCTCGAAGGATGAGGTCAATAAAGCTTCTACCTCAATGTTGCAATCAAACTCACTGGCTAAGAATAGAGCACTCATTGTTAAAAACTACCTAGTTTTAAATCACAAAATCGAGTCTAGTCGTCTGACTACTCTCGATTGCGGTATTAAAGGTTCTATTGCACCTTCTGATACAGAGGAAGGCAGATCTATGAATCGTAGAGTTTATAGCTTAGTAACTGATTTAAAAAACTACAAAGCTAATTATCATCAAAATGACCTATGCTCAAACAGGTGTATCGAGTTTTAGTTTTTGTCATTTATTAATAAATAACCATAAAATAAAAATAACTACTCGAAGGCAAATCTCATGCTTATCCCTAAATACTGGGCGCAACACAAACAGCGCTTTGAATCGCTAGAAACGTCTAGTAACCCTTCCAAGCAAGCCACTATCAAACGTTATGGTTGGTCAGATATCAGCCAAATGGAAGCGCTATCCCATGCTAAATTGCGAGTCAATGACGCCCATGAGCGCTGGCTGGCAGGTGAAGATATCTTACGTCGTGAGCGCAAGGAAGAGTATAACGAAGGCAACGGCATTCCTATCCGTGAACAAATTGTCTCCGAGCATTCTTTCCCAGAGACTAAATTAACTAATAATAGCGCAACCGCAACGCAGCTTATCGTCACGCGTAACAGCTACGGTGCCCAAGTGGCTAACGTCGATAATATTGCCATTATCGATGTTGATAATGATGATTTATTGCGTCATATCTATCCTGATGATTATAACCATCATGGCTTTATGCCTGCCTTTCTCGTTAATCAAAGCAATCCCGCCAGCAAAATTAAAATTTGGTTTTTTGTTATTGTCTTTATACTTATTGCCAGTGTCATCGCTTGGCTAGGACTATCATGGTTGTGGTTATTGGCTGTTATGATTGGTGCGACCGTCTATTTGTGGCAACAAGCTAGTGTTAAAGACAAGGCCCGCGCGCAAAAATATGCCGATGACGCCGCCTCGTTACTGCCCTATATGACGGATTTAATCAAAAAACGTGTTGTTAATCATCCTACCGAATGCTTTCGTTTATATCAAACGCCAGCAGGCTTTCGTATTATCGCCACTCACGATGTTGTATCGCCAAGTGATAGCGTGGTCGAAGAATGGTTTGAGTATTTCCATGCGGATACCAATTATGTTCGTCTATGTCAGGTGCAGCAATGCTTTCGTGCGCGTCTCACTTCCAAACCATGGCGCATGAATGAGGTTAAAGATAAGAAGTTAGCTAAAGATATCCCTGCTAAGGACTTTTGGTTTGGCTCCGAGAACACAGATATAGATAGTAGCATTGAGCAACGTCAAGATGAGTTAAAAGCGCGTAAGCAGTGGATTGTTGACTATGATCGTTTTACCCAAGGCTATCGTGCTTGTCATTATGTCGAGAGTTTTTCTGGTAAAGAAACGATTGATAGAAATACAGCAGCTACGCAAGCTATTGATGCTTTTATCGAGTGGCATGATAGAGTTTGTCAGGTGGAAAAAAATCTAGAGATGGCTTGATAGGAAGTTTAATTCTAATTTATTTTCGAAAATGTTTTAAATTTATTTTATATTATTAACAACTAGAGGAAAGACCGATAAATGGAAGCACATGCTCGTAATCTAGAACGTATATTTGATAGTACTGTCTCTTATCAAATACCGTTATTTCAACGTCCTTACGTTTGGACAGAAGATAAAAACTGGTGTCATTTATGGGAGGATATAGTTGATGTCGCCGACCGTTATCTAGCGAATGAGAACTGTCGTAGCCATTTCTTAGGAGCAGTAGTATTAGAGCGTGATAACAATGCTACTGGTTCTATTGAGACTAGACAGGTTATTGATGGTCAACAACGCTTTACTACCTTACAGATAATGATGATTGCTATTAGAGACCTTTGTGAAAAGCACAGTAATACTAAGCTTTACGACAGATTTGATGGTTTAGTGAGTAATAAGCGTAGCAAGGTTGATTTGGATCAAGAAGCTTATAAAATTTGGCCTACCAACAGTGATCGTCCCGCTTTTGAGGTTGTACATCAACTGAGTCATTATGACGTAGAACAGTTAGCACAGCTCGATGACAAGATTAAGAATAGTCAAATATTTAAAGCTTATCAATATTTTACTAAGGTTTTAGAGGCATGGTTTGTAGAGCGTGATAATGTTGAAAATTGCTTAGATGCACTATGGCAAGTAGTACGTGAGTATTTACAAATTGTTGTCATTGATTTGCATTCGCAAGATGAAGCGCAGGTTATTTTTGAGACACTAAATGCCCGTGGTACACAGCTGTTACCCGCAGATTTGATTAAGAATTTTTTGTTTCGCAAAGTTGTTGGATCAGATAAAGAAGTAGAGCATCTATATACTGAGTATTGGCTCGCTTTTGATAGCGATTTTTGGCGTGAAGAGGTAAGTCAAGGGCGAACTAAACGTCCACGAATAGATTGGTTTTTACAAAATTACTTAAGCTTAATGCTACAAGATGACATTAAAGTATCGCATCTATTTGATTCATTTAAGGCCTATGTTAACGATACAGAAGATAATTATGATAAATTTAATAATCAATTTTTTAAGCATCCTAAGAGTACGACTGAGCATCTAATTGCTCTGAAGCAGTTCGCCAAGTTTTATCAAACCATTACTCAGCCTAAAGATGAAAGATTAGCTCTGTTTTTATATCGATTAGAGGCCGTAGATACGGCGACTGTTTATCCATTATTGTTATTGGCAACGATATTATGGCAGAGTCAACCTAATGAGTTACATAATTTTCTAAGCATTTTGGAATCATACTTAGTTAGAAGAATGGTTTGTGGGATGACTAGTAAGAACTATAACCGCTACTTTACAGACGCCATAAAAGATATATATCGAACCAAAAAAGAGTCTGATATTCCTATAAACGCAAAAGATGTACATACCATCTTATCTAAAAGTGATAGTGATAGTTCGCGGATGCCTGATGATATCGAGCTGAAATCTCAGTTGTTACAACGTCCAATGTATGGCCGTATCGCACAATATAAACTTAGGATGGTATTAGAGGCAATAGATGGTGCTTCACATCATTCCAAAGCTGAATTCATGCCAATTCAGAAAAACCTTACTATTGAACATATCTTACCTGAGAAATGGGAAAAGCACTGGCCACTAGAAAAAGAAGGTAAGTCAGCAGAAGATATTCTAGAACAAGAATCACGTAGGAATACGTTAAAAAATACGATTGGTAATTTAACACTAGTCACAAATAGCTTAAATCCTGCTATTTCTAACGGTTCATGGCAGACAAAGCGCCCAGAGATACTTAAGTATAGTAAATCTAATTTAAACCGTTATTTTCAACCAGAAACTGAGGATAACTTAAGTGTATGGAATGAAGATAAAATCCTTGAGCGCGCAGATATATTAGCTGATTTGTTTATTCAAGTGTGGCGTGCACCTTTGGCTAAGCTAAGTGAGACGTTTGATTATTCTATGGATAAAGTTTATTTTGCTATTGATGTTTAATAATTGGATATTAATATAATTGGCAGCGCAGGATAAAAGCTCTCTAGTGGGCTCACGTTAAACTCTATTAAAAAAGTTTAACGTGAGCCCTTATATTTAACCCAACGCCGAAAACACCACCATCAAAACAGGCGAGACAATATTAATAATAAAGCCAAAACTAATCGCTAAAGGCACTACTTTTAGACCACCTGATTGCTGAATAATTGGTAAGGTAAAGTCTAAGCTCGTCGCGCCGCCAAGCCCGACTGCTGCTGATGGATATTTACGCATAAACACGGGAATAAATATCAATGCAAAAAACTCACGCACTAAGTCATTAAATAGCGCGACACTGCCCCAAACCGCGCCATAAGCATCAGTCATCACAATCGCTGATAACGAATACCAACCAAATCCTGACGCCAGTGCCAAGCCTTTGGTCCACGATACCTCACTGAACATCAGCGCAAATATCAAGCCACCAACCAATACAGCTAGTGTAAAGATGACACTCATCTCAACGCCGCGCTTATTCAGCAGCACTTCTTTTAGCGTAATACCTGAGCCTTTTAAGCCAATGCCGACCAACAAAATTAATATCATCAGCATCACCGTCATCGTATTTTCAGGCGGCATATAATTGTCTGGTAAGAAATAACCAATCACCATGCCAATGACCATACAAACGACTTGAGCGAGGCTACCACGGATACTTACGCGATGTTCTTTAGATTTTACGCTGGGTTTTTTGGCATGCCATGGACGCAGTCGGTCAAATAACATCAGGGCAAATAAACCACTGCCAATTGTCAAAATCGATAGTATGGTCACATATAGCGCAATTTCGCCTATCTGACTGCCAAGTCCTTCAACTTGTGACAGCTCGATACCAATCAGCGCTAAGATGATGAATACCAGATAAGATAAGCCTTTATCTGCAAGCTTTGTCATGGTTGGATGAGAAGGAATGGCAAAGCCAATAAACATTGGCATTAATACCAGAACAAGGGTAACTAGGCTTTGCATGGTGATTGGCTCGCGGCATTTTCAAAGGCATTTTTAAGAAGCTGGAAATTGTATCACATGAAACGATCAATGCTGCCATGAGCGGCTAAGATTCCTTGTAAAAGCCGACTGTTTAACGACCAAATATTCAGCATTAAGATAAAATCGTGAATAACTAAGCCGCAAGTCAGGATTTCATTCATGATAATTTGACTGCTAACAACGCTTAAGTATTTACCTGACCAACTTTTGTTGCTACATTAATAGACTTACTATATTTGGCTTGCCTCATGTCGCTATATCAGCTCAAGTCTCAGTTTCAAGATCAGCTGCGCCCAATAAGTGATGCGTTGGTTGAGCAAAAGGTGACTGCCAATCAAGTGACGGTGTCAGCCGTAGTACTGAGCCTTGGTACGGCCTATATGATTGCCAAACCCGCAACTGAGCAACAGGCATTGTGGTTGCTGTTACCTTCATCACTGTTTGTGCGTATGGCACTCAATGCTATCGATGGCATGATGGCGCGTGAGCATGGGCAAGCCTCAAGGCTTGGTGCAGTGCTCAATGAAGTGGGTGATATCGTGGCTGATACGGCGCTTATCGTAAGTTTAGCTCCGCATGTTGCTAATGGTAATTTACAAGCGTCGGCAGTCAATTCACCAAACCGTATATCAATCCATCAGCGTCATATTGTCGGTCTGATTGCGCTTAGTATAAGCACTGAGTTACTAGGTATTACCAGTAATACGATGTTAGACATTAGAGCAAACCAAGGGCCTTTAGGCAAAAGCGATCGTGCTTTTTTACTAGGTTTGCTTGGCGCTTTTATGGCGACTAAAGCACCGACCGCGCTATCGCATATCAAAGTGGGTCCGCTATTGATACTGACAGAGGCGCTGCTACTAAAAACCTGCTTGAATCGCCTGCGTTATATGGCAGATTTATACTTGATGCGTAAACCACCTGTACTTCGTTTAAATCACTCAGAAACTCTTGAGTTAATACCAGAGCCATCGTACAAATCTATTTTTCCGCTTGGTTACCAAGAGAATGTTGGTCAACCCAATACGCTATTTTTCGATGCTGTTTCGTCAAATTATTCTTTATTAAGCTATCCTCTATCAAATTTTTCTTCATTAAATGCCCCTTTATCAAATCTTGCTATTAAAACTTCCTTTTTGGAGCCTAAGACAATGCCGACCACCCCTCTCGATAGTCATGAAAAAGTGGAGCAGGTTAGCGATACGCTCAATTTATCGTCTTCCAAATTGATAAGTGGTGAAAGTTGCTATAACGCTTACGATGGCACGGCGATTTATTATCGCTATTGGTTAACGACACCTTTAGAGAATATCAAACAAGCCGGTCAGCAGCACACACAACAGCGCCAAGTCATTCTGTTACATCGTGGTCATGAGCATTCTGGACGCTTAGCAGAACTTGGTGAACAATTTGCCATGGCAGGCTATCAAGTATTTGCTTGGGATGCGCGCGGTAATGGGCGCTCGGGTGGTATCAAAGATCATGCCGAGAGTGTCACCAAGCTTGAGCGCGATTTAGACGGTTTTGTACAATTGGTTATCGGGCAAACGGGCATTGCTATCGAGGATACCTTAATCGTCGCCAGTAGTATCGGTGCGGTACTCGCCGCAGCATGGGTACATGATTATGCACCCAATATTCGTGGGATGATATTGGGTACGCCAGCGTTGAGTATTCGCTTGTACATGCCATTTGCGATACCGTCGCTAAAGGTGGCTCGCGCGCTTGGACTGATGTCACGCGTGAGCAGTTACGTCAAAGCGCAAGTATTGACTCATGATAAAGACGCGCAGCAAGCTTACAATGCCGATCCACTGATTTCTAATAGCATTTCAACTGATCTGCTTATCGATACTCATGCAACCGGTCAACGCTTGCTTGATGATGCTAGCGCTATTACTGTACCGACGTTTATATTATGTGCAGGTAAAGATTACGTGGTCGATAAGCAGGCAGAGCGCGATTTTTATGAGGCGATTAATACGACTAATAAACGCTGGCAATTATATCCAGACAGCTATCATGCGATTTTTCATGAGACCAATAAGGCAGACGTCTTCGCAGATTGTATCGAGTTCGCAGATCAGGTATTCAGTACCGATGTTAAAGCGCCTGATTTAAGCTTGGCGCATCTGAATAGTGCCAGTAAAGATAAGGTGGATCGTTTAGCGATTAAACCCTTTAACCCAAGTTTTGCCATCACTCGATTTGCCATGCAAAAATTTGGTCATGTCAGCGATGCTATTGCTACAGGACTGGAGCATGGCTTTGATTCGGGTCATTCGCTCGATCACGTTTATTATAATCAGCCGAGTGGTCAAAATAAATTTGGTCAAGCAGTCGATAAGTTTTACTTGAGCAATATTGGTTGGCAAGGAATTCGTATTCGCCGAGAGCATATATTAGAACTCGCACGTGAGGCGTTGGCTGATCTCAAACTTATCAATCAAAACGTTACTGACTCATACCAATCAAAATTGCTAGACATTGCCAGTGGTCATGGATTTTATGCCTTTGATTTATTGACAGAGTTTGAAGATTTGCATGCTGAGCTACGTGATTACGAGATGCATAATATCCAAGCATTGCAAGCCAAAGCAGAGCAGTTAGAGATTACTAATCGAGTTATCACTTGTCAAAAAGATGCGTTTGACCCTGCCAGTTATTCTAATATGCAGAAGAGAAGTGCCAATGCTAAAAGTCTTGATGATAAAAAATTCGATATTGCTATCGCCTCTGGCGTGTTTGAATTGTTTTCTGACAATACACTACCAGCGACGGCATTAGCAGGCATTTATGACAGTTTAAAATCTGATGGTTATTTACTTTATACCAATCAGCCGTGGCATCCTGAACAGGAATTCATTAGCAAAACCTTAAACAATCATCGCGGCAGTAGTTGGGTGATGCGCTGTCGCTCGCAAGCGGAAATGGATCAATTGGTTGAAAATGCTGGCTTTAAAAAAGTCGCCATGCGTATCGATCGCTTTGGTATTTTTACCGTGTCATTAGCGATTAAAATTACAACAACCAATGATAAGTGATAGATGAATAATCAATGAGTAATAACAGCATAAAGCCTTATCAGCGCGTGCAGCTTTTTTCAGGGGGCGGCGCACGTTTTGGCTATTATTTGGGCAGCTATGCGGCATTGGTGGCTCATGATTTGAAGCCGGATATGATTGTTGGCACTTGCGGTGGTAGTCTGTCGGCTTATTTGGTTAATTTAGCGCCTGATCCTAAGGATTTGCAAGATCTCATGTGCAGTCGTGAGTTGTACCGTACCATCACTGCAATCAGACATGTCACGCCAGACGAAGCCAATAGACGTTTAAAAATACGTTATATGATGCAGGCGCTTAAACGCTGGCGCTTGTCACGACAGGTTTCTAACCGCCAAAAACGGCAAGAAGCAGATAACTATGAGCGACTACTAGATGAGCTGCAGCAGTTAGCGATGTTTCGAGTCGATAACGAAGGACAATGGCTTGACGAGTTGTCCCATTTTTCTCCCAAGCATAGTCATAATTCGTTTAATACCGCCGCGCCAGAGATAGCCATTATCGCTAGCCGACTGTATCAAGCACCCAATCAAACGCTTAATCAAATGCCTACTGCTGATAGTTCTGTTTATGATGAGTTTAAGCTGCAAGAGTTGCTATTTGCGCCACCGCGTTTGGCAGCATCGGAGTATTTTGATGAAATACTTAACTCACCTGTGCATACGTTTGCTAATGGGCGTATTCATCAGTCAGTAAATGTCGTAAAGCAGTGGGAATTCAATCCAGCGGTTCGTGCTTCTATGGCAGATATGTATTATCTACCGCCAACACATATTGAAACGCTTGGCTGGTGCTTGGGCGGAGTGATTAATCTGACACCGATTGAGCTGGCGTGTCAACTGGGACAGACGGTATTTGCAGAGACCAAGGCAGGTTATGATTCTTATCTTGCTGCACCTGCGATTCAGCGCGTTTTTGGTTTTGACCCAAATGAGCGCTTGGCACAAGTGCATGGTTATCAGCCAATGGAAACGTCATCACTTATGAAGTCAGAAAGAAATAGCCATCAATTGCACTGGTTGCCCTTTGCAGATAATGGTCAGAAGTTGGCAGGACAGAATGTACAAAAACGTTTTGATGTTAAGCAAATGACGGTTGAACTCATTCACAGTGACTATGATGGCTTTTTGCAGCAAATGCAGGCGCAATGGCAGTATGGCTATCAGCGTACGGCTGACTATATACAGCAGCATGAGCTATGAACTCTAAAATGAAAAACATCACACAGTCGACTTCAACTCATAAGCCATCACATATTGTCGTTTTTGGCGGTACGAGTGGACTTGGCTTGGCGTTGGCGCTGCATCATCAGGCACTTGGCTGGCAAGTGAGCGTGGTTGGTCATAGCGTAGAGAAGATAGCCCATATTAATAGTCAGCATCCTGACATTGTTACTCACTGCTGTGATTTAACCGATAGCGCGCAAACACAAACGTTGGTAGATAACTTGTCAGATATTAGTTTTCAAAGAGTAATTTATAGCGCGGGTAGTTACACCAATGAGCGTATTCATCAGCTAAACCAGGCAGACAGCGATAAAATGTTAGCAATTAATTTGCAAGCGTTCGAGCAGGTTTTTAGGTGGGCGAGTGAGCAGTTAAAGCACCAAAGCAGGCTTCAGAATCAATCACTGGATTTCGAAAAGAATGATAGACCAAGCCTCATTTGCATCGCTTCTATCGCAGGCATCATGGATTATCCTTATGCCAGTCTTTATGCCAAAAGCAAACGCGCCATGATTGCGACTGCAAGCGCTTATCGAGCGGCACTTGCGCCGTATCATATCCAAGTCAACTGCATCGCCTCAGGTTATATCGATACTCAAGCATTACGCGATTTGAATGACGGCGATGCCAGTCATAAGCCCTTTATAATGACGACACAAACAGCAATTGGCCATATCATGCAAGCGATTGATGATGATATTGAGCTGGCCATATTTCCACGCTCCATGCGCTATATTACTCGGGCGCTCAATCATTTGCCTAAGCCTGTGATTAGCTGGATATTACGCAGTAAATTGGATAAAACGACTTGATAATAAGTTACCCAAGCAGCCAATAAAACAAGGTAAATAGCGGCACGCCAATGAGCAAGCTATCTACTCTGTCTAATACGCCGCCATGTCCGGCGAGCATCGTACCCGTGTCTTTCACCCCATGCTGACGTTTAAAGGCGGATTCTAATAAATCTCCAGCGATACCACTGACCGCTAAGCCGTAAGCGGCTAATAAGCAAATCCACCAATTAAAAGGCATGAGCCAAATGCCTAATAGCGTTGCCAATATCGCCGCTAGCATACTGCCGAAAAGAGCGCCTTCGATACTTTTATTCGGGCTAATAGTTGGGGCAAGACCACGCGTAAACAGCTTGTGACCAAGTAATCGTCCACATAAATACTGGGCAATATCATTAAATTGACTGGCGAATAACACAAAAAACAAAACGCCATACTGCTCACGCTGCCAGATTAATTGTTGTAAAGCAATGAGACTGACAATCATTGTGATAAAAGCAAAGCTAAAGATTAGGTCTAACCGATTTAGACGCGTATAAGCTGGAGTAGAATGGGAAGAGGTTTGGCTAAAAGGCAATGTCTTGGGTTGTAGACCGCGCGCTTGCAGTTTCTCAATCAGCACAGACTTGCTTTGTAGACACCATAAGCGTTTGATCTCATAGCAGCCACGCAGACCAATTAAAACGAAAAAAGCGATGAGCAACCACTGGTAGGGGTAGGTAGGAGGCTGTGAGGGTTGGCTATTATCCGTTATCTTAGCGATAACATAACACGCGCAAAGCGCCGCTAACATGAGCCACCATGAGCGCGCGATTAAATAGATTTTCGGTAAGCGCTGACGTAAGCTAGGTAGGGAAAGTATCGCCCAAACTGAACTGACGACTAACATTAGAATAATCACAAACCATGAATCAGAAGCCATGTTTTTAGCACTTTGAGGTCAATAGAAAACGGTGAATTACCGTTTTTCATGGCTAAAGTGGTAGCTTCCAATTGCTGTTAGATGTTAGCAACTGTATTTACCATTCTAGCCTCTGTGTCATCGATTATAGGCTGAAGCAGCCAATCAATGCCACCCTCTCTGCTGCCTGTTTTGTCAGCTTCTCTCAACTTCGATAATGGCGCAATCACACTGGTTCGAGGTGTGGATGCCAAATGCGGATAGTCTTGACGATAGTGACCACCGCGACTCTCATAACGCTGATAAGCTGACTGAATAACCAACGTGGCTAATTGTAATTGTCGTGCTAATTGAAATAGTGTCAGCTCATTAGCAGTGATAGTGCCATCTAAAGTACTCATACTGGACTGATTTAACCTAGTTTTTTCAAGCCACTGTTGCCATTGCTGTATCTGTATTAATATTTGCTCTAATGATTCGGCAGTTCGAGTGATACCCATATAAGAGGTCATTAAAACTTTTAATTCTGTGACTATTTTGCCAGCATAATCATGGGTAATGATATCAGTGTCATCACAATGAGATAAATTAAATAGAATGGTAGGAGAAGAAGGAAGCTTAATAGCTTGAATATCTTTAAGCGTTGGTGCTGTCCAAATGGCAGTTGCTAATAAGTTCGAGTGATCATAACTGGTAACGTGATTTAGATTTTCTAATGCTTTTAAGTATCGCGGTAAGTCAGCAGCGATATTGCGCCCAACGACTACGCATTCTAAAAGTGAATTACTTGCTAAGCGATTCGCACCATGCAAACCTGTATAGGCAACTTCGCCAGCTGCATAAAGCCCTGTCACATCGGTTACACCATTGGCGTCAGTAACCACGCCACCGCAACTATAATGCGCAGTCGGGGCAACGGGGATAGGTTCCCTAGTCATATCAATGCCGAGGTTGAATAATGTTTGATAAATCTGTGGGAAATGCTCCCGTAAAAATTGGTCTGGCAAATGACTGACATCTAAATGTACGTAGCCAAGTCCGTTATTACTGATCTGCTCAGCGATGGCGCGAGCGACTATATCGCGTGGTGCCAATTCTGCCCGTTCATCAATTTCCAACATAAAGCGCGCACCGGTTTGCGGGCAGGTCAGCCGCCCACCTTCACCGCGTAGTGCTTCCGATATTAAAAAACTACTGTCTGCCACTGCTAAGCCCGTCGGATGAAATTGGATAAATTCTAAATTTGCTAAGCGGCAGCCCGCTTGCAGTGCCATCATAACCCCATCGCCGACACAGACATTTGGTGCACTGGCACGCTTAAATAATTGACCCATGCCACCACTAGCCAGTACGACTGCGCGACTATAAAAAGTCAGTTGTCGTTGATTATTATGATCGAAAACTTGTGCCCCTTGGCATTGCTTATTTGGATTGGCACTGTTTGTTAAAAGGCTCAGCGCTTCATGATAAGGTGAAATAGTGATATTGGCAGCGTTTTTCGCCTTTATAGTCAAGGCTTCCATAATGTGTCGACCAGTCGCATCATCCGCATGTGCGACCCGCCTGCAACCATGCCCGCCTTCTTTGGTTAAATGTAAGTCGGCAGTTTGTAGTTCAGTCTGTAGTTTGGTGACAGGTTTTGCATTATCTTCTTGCGGTATTTGGGTAAAAGGCACACCTTGCTCACACAGCCATTGCACTGCCTGTTGCCCGGCACTTAAAATGCTGCTGGTATTATTAGCATCGCATAACCCTGCGCCAGCGATTAGGGTATCGGCAATATGGTCAGCGACAGAGTCCTCTTTATCCAAGCTTGCCGCGATGCCACCTTGGGCATAATGACTGGAGCAAATCTCTAAGGCGGCTTTGCTCAATACAGTAATATTCAGCGATTTTGGTAATGCTAGAGCTGTGCTTAAGCCCGCTAATCCCGCGCCAATGATAAGTACGTCAGTTTGTACCATAGCAGCAGGGCTATCGAGACCTAATGATTCCGCTGTCAATGCCGCGCTCATATTAGGCAGCCCCGACATTGGCAAACAGCTCACGGTCTTTGACAATATCACCGCTCGCTGTCACACGTTGCTTTTGCGCTTCGGCAAAATCAAGCATACGTTGCAAGGGCTTTTTAGCTGCGATTGCTAGCTCAGGCGCCATCAAAACTTCACCGCTGCGCTGCGTCAAGCACTGTTCAATACCTTTTAGACCATTCATTGCCATCCATGGGCAAAACGCGCAACTCTTACAACTGGCGCTTTCACCTGCAGTAGGTGCAGCCAAAAAACGCTTATTTGGCGAGCGCTTTTGCATTTCGTGCAAAATACCCAAATCGGTGGCGACAATAAAGGTATCGGCATCCATCTCATGAGTCGATTGCAACAGCTTACTGGTCGAGCCAACCACATCGGCGAGCGCCACCACGCTATCAGGGGATTCAGGATGCACCAATACTTTGGCATTTGGGTGTTCCTTTTTAAGTTGCATGAGCTCAGTTGCTTTAAATTCATTATGTACCAGGCACGAGCCTTGCCAAAGCAGCATATCTGCGCCAGTTTCTTTAGCAATATATTTACCTAAATGGCGATCAGGACCCCAGATGATTTTCTCATCATTAGCATGCAAATGGCGAATGATGTCGATGCCAACCGATGACGTCACCACCCAATCGGCACGGGCTTTGACGGCGGCGCTAGTATTGGCGTAAACCACGACTGTACGCTCAGGGTGAGCATCACAAAATGCGGAAAACTCGTCAGCAGGGCAGCCCAAATCAAGCGAGCATTCCGCTTCCAAGTCTGGCATCAGCACTGTTTTTTCCATACTTAAAATTTTCGCCGACTCACCCATAAAGCGGACGCCAGCGACCACTAAGGTCTGGGCGCTATGCGCTTGCCCAAAGCGTGCCATCTCCAGCGAATCACCCACGCAACCGCCCGTTGCCAATGCCAAATCCTGAATAAAGGGGTCGACATAATAATGGGCGACCAATACTGCATTATGCGCATTTAATAGCTGTTTGATATTTTCTTCAACTGCAAGCCGTTCAGCACGCGGCAAGTCTGCTGGCATTTTAGCTTTGGCATATTCAATATTCATTTGAGTGGCAATGCGATTGTCATTACTCATGATGGGCGCGTCGTAAGGATAAGTTTTCATAGATGCAAACCTTTTAGGCAGTAACGACAATCAATATGCCGCTAAAAATCAGTCAATTAATATCGCTGGCTAGTCAGATGTTTTAATTATGCTCATTTTGAGCATAAATACAAGTATTTTTTATACATTTATGATTTGTACATTTATGATTTATAAAGACTCATTTTATATAATTACAACCACGAACTATGATAATCGTTGATTCAAGCTATACTGAGCAAATGGTCAACAGCTTAGCAGTTGAGCTTTATTTAATAATTAAAATAAAAGGTAATCACTAAAGTCATGACGTTGTCTTATTCACACGCGCATCAGCAAGGTAGTGGCACCACAGAAGTCGTGGCCGTGCTAGTCGCCATTACTGAGCATACCGCTCGGGTCTTAACCGTTGATCAAGGAAAGCTGTTACCCAATGGTCCATTGATGCCGTTGCATCGCTCATTGCAAGCGGGTGTGCGCCAATGGGTTGAGGAACAAACACAGCAACCACTTGGTTATTTGGAGCAACTCTATACCTTTGTCGATACCAATAGGCGCAACGTTGATGGTCACGCATTGGTCTACGTGAGCTATTTGGGACTGGTGCAAGAGACACAAACGCAGCAGCTACAAAGCCAAGCATTGTGGCGTGATTGGTATGATTACTTTCCTTGGGAAAATCATTTGGATGGCATACCTAGCATCATTATGAATAATATTGTGCCAGCATTACTGAGCTGGGCAGATAGCGCTAAAGATTCAGGCATTCAGCAGCGCCGCCGTCAGCGTATTGGTTTATGTTGGGGTGTAAGTGAAGCGCTCTTAGTGGGTAATATGACCACAAGTGAAAATGCGGATAATGAATACACAGCCTATGAGCATTATGAAAATAGAGAGTGGGTCGCTGAGCATGTGTTACTGCGCTATGAGATGCTGTATGAAGCGGGACTGATACCGGAAGCACCAAACTATCCACCCAGCTATTCAATGAATCATCAAAGCGTTCATCAAAGTGCTCACCAACCGAGCCATCAGAATAAGCTACCTGAAAACTGGTCACAGCTCATCGGTGTGCCGATGTATTATGATCATCGCCGAGTGATTGCAACGGCTATTTCAAGGCTGCGTGCCAAAATTGAATACCGACCGCTTATTTTTGGCTTGATGCCAGATGTATTTACCTTGTCACAATTACAACAAAGCGTAGAAGCGCTCTCAGGAGTGCGCTTGCACAAGCAAAATTTCCGTCGTTTGCTAGATTCACAAAAACTTGTGATGGAGACAGGACAGAGTAGTAACGCCCAACGTGGTCGTCCTGCCAAGCTTTATCGCTTTCGTCATGATATTGAACTACAAAGCTTATTGATGGATAGTAAGTTGCCTAAGCGTAAATAGGCGTCAATATACTACCTTGCCATCTTTATTTTGATGATTATAAAACCCTATCGGCTGCACAAAATGATGACGGTTCCTTGCGAGGCTGTTAACTTTACGCTATATTTATGCTCATTTTGAGTTTAATTACATTAGCATATATGAACGCCACGTTTATTTAAGGGTTAAAGATGATAGTTAAAAAAGAACCAGCATTGGATGACGTATCGCTTAGACCTTTGGTTGAAGCTGCGCTAACTGAAGATTTGGGCAGACGCGGAGATGTCACATCACAAGCCACCATTCCAGCCAATATGCAAGCGAAGCTAGAGATTAAAGCGCGGCAAGCAGGCGTGATATGTGGTATGGATTTGGCACGTTTATCGTTTGCTATGGTTGATCCTCAGATTGAGTTTGTGGCTCAAGTTGCTGATGGTGAATGGGTTGACGCGGGTACAGTCTTGGCTAGTGTGCGTGGTAATGCGCGCCATTTACTGACAGCAGAACGTACCGCGCTCAATTTTATGACCCACTTGAGTGGCATTGCGACAGATACCAGAAAAATTGTAGATAGTGTGGCAGAGTATCCTGCGCAAATTACTTGTACACGTAAGACCGTTCCAGGCTTGCGCATTGTACAAAAGTACGCGGTACGCTGCGGCGGCGGACGCAACCATCGTTTGGGACTGGATGATGCTATTTTAATCAAAGACAATCATATTGCCATCGCTGGTGATATAAAGACTGCGATTAAACAAGCACAAAACTTCGCTGGGCATTTAATTCCCATCGAAGTAGAAGTCGATACTTTAGCGCAATTAGCGCAGGCACTAGACGCTGGCGTGAGCTTGGTGCTATTAGATAATATGTCCCCTGAAATACTAGCGCAGGCAGTAACGATGTGTAAAGGTCGCGCGAGAACAGAAGCTTCAGGTGGTATTACTCCTGAAACGGTACAAGCAGCAGCAAAAACGGGTGTTGATTTTATTGCCATGGGTTATTTGACGCACAGTACCACGGCATTAGATATCGGTCTTGATTTTAGCGCATAATTTTCAATATGGCTGTCTTCACATACCTGTTTTAGCGATTAAGCTTTATGAGGTTATTTACCCGCCAAATAGTGGCTGATAGGTCAATGTTTAGCCTCTATTTTCGTTGATAGTATGCTGCCAGAAAGGTAAGCAAAGTTAATGATTTAATTAGCTTATCTGCCTATGATACAATATAAGCTACAAAGTTATTGTTAACCATCTATTGGGTCATCGTTGCACTCGCACGATGACCTTATCTTTTTGCCCGATTTGACTAATAGACAAGCGAGCGCTCAGTGAATACTGAAATCATCAAGATAATCTTAGCCTTTATGGTACTGATTAATCCCTTTAGCGCTTTGACGTTATTTTTGGATTTGACCCGTGGTTATTCGATGAATAATCGACGCAAAGTGGCGCGTGTTGCTTGTTTGACGATTTTTATCACTATTAGTTTCTTTACGGTAGCAGGCGAGACATTACTAAAAGCACTTGGTATTTCTATTGGCTCGTTTCAGCTGGCAGGTGGTATCTTGGTGTTTTTGATTGCTCTTAATATGATGAATGGCGACGGTAATCCCGTGAAGCCCGATCAAGAAAACTTCGATGTTGACCATGTACAAGACGCGCCGCCCACCATGGCTGCAGCGGTTGTGCCTATCGCTATTCCAATGATGATTGGACCGGGCGGTATTTCGACGGTGATTATTTATTCTTCACAAGTCTCTGGTATTTTGCAAGTATCTGCCATATTGATTGCTGGTTTATTTATCAGTCTGTTTTGTTATCTAGCACTGATGGCGGCAGGTCGTATCAGTCGCTTGCTGGGTGATACTGGATTGAACATCATGAGCCGAATTATGGGGATGTTATTGGCGGCAGTTTCTATCGAAATTATCGTTAATGGCTTACGCACTTTATTTCCTGATTTAGTGTAATGACGCTGCTACCTTATGTTTGTCCGTCAATTTTTTTGATTTATTCCTCAATGGGCGTGTTGAATATTCAACCCTAGCACTGACAGTGCCGATTTATGCATGTTTAATACGCCCTAATGAAAAGTACGTGCTAACCCATATCAAATTTAAAAATCAAAAATTCGGTTAGAAGCCATTTCTTGAGAATCGTCATATCTTAAGCTATGGCCAATTAATCACCAAAAGTATTCGAAGAAACACCATTCATAAAAATATGTTACAGTGGACAGACAACTATTATCATAGGAGTTAGTCTTGAGTAATAAAAGAATTGCTATTTTAGGTGCAGGTCCAAGTGGTTTAGCACAATTACGCGCTTTTGAAGCGGCTCGTTTGGCTGGCGCAAAGAACTTACCTGAGATAGTGTGTTATGAAAAGCAAAACGCTATTGGTGGCATGTGGAACTATAGCTGGCGCACAGGATTAGACAGAAATGGTGAGCCTGTTCACGGTAGTATGTACCGTTATTTGTGGTCCAATGGTCCCAAAGAGTGCTTAGAATTTGCTGATTATTCGTTTGACGAGCATTTTGGTGAAGCGATCCCCTCGTACCCACCGCGTGAAGTCCTAAAAGATTACATTATGGGGCGTATCGATAAACAAGATATCCAAAAATACATCCGCTTTGAATGCCCAGTACGTTGGGTGTCATTTGATGATGAGACGCAAAAATTCACCGTGACGGTGATGAATCATAAAACCAATGAGCAAGAAGTGGAAGAGTTTGATTATGTCGTCGTGGCGACGGGTCATTTCTCCACGCCAAACATGCCTTATTTTGAAGGGTTAGAAGCTTTCCCCGGTCGCATTCTGCACGCGCATGATTTTCGTGACGCATTAGAATTCAAAGACGAAGATATTTTGCTCATCGGCAGTAGTTATTCAGCCGAAGACATTGGCACGCAGTGTTATAAGTATGGTACCAAATCAGTCACTATCAGCTATCGCACGCAAGCGCTTGGCTATGACTGGCCAGAGGGCATCAAAGAAGTGCCTTTGGTCACCCATTTTGAAGAAGATGTGGCGCATTTTGCCGATGGTAGCAGCCAAAAATTTGATGCCATTATTATGTGTACCGGTTATCTGTTTCATTTCCCCTTTATGCCCGATGAGTTACGTCTGCAAACGCATAACTGCTTATATCCAGCCAACTTGCACAAAGGGATTTTCTGGCAGCCAAACCCAAAGCTCATTTATTTAGGTATGCAGGATCAGTATTTCACCTTTAATATGTTTGACGCTCAAGCATGGTATGCACGTGATGTGATGATGGGCGATATCGAATTGCCTGAATTGGTACACCGTGAAGCAGATGAGAAAAAGTGGTTGGCAACTTATGCGAAGTGCGTGACGGTCAGTGATTCAATCGACTTTCAAGCCGCTTATATTCGTGATTTAACCAATGCGACCGATTATCCAGAATTTGCAGTTGAAAAACAGGGTGAAATCTTAAAAGAGTGGCAAAAAGACAAAGCCGATAATATTATGACCTTTAGAGAAAAGGCGTATCGCTCTACGTTAACAGGCACGCTATCGCCTGAGTTGCCAGAGCCTTGGTTGGACGTCCTTGATGACTCGCTTGAGCATTTTTTGAACTTAACCTTCGTTAAGCCTAAAAAGCGTAAAAAAGTATCGTAAATAGTAAAAGTTTCAGATTTCAAAAAGCCAAACGCATTTATACAAGGTGTTTGGATTTTTTTGTACTTATACTTATATTTAGGAGCTGTGTTAACGGTTTAGCCTATCACCTATTTTTGCCTTTATCGCTGTTTTTAACTTCGGTACAGATGCCACGCCAAATACAACATGAGTATCCCTACCAAAGCATCGAGTATATTCCACGCTTTTGGTTTGGCAAATAATGGTTTGAGTAATCGCGCCCCATAACCTAACGCAAAAAAGAAAAAGAATGAGGCGCTGACTGCACCGACTGCAAATGCCAGCTTACTACTAGCACCCGTTGAAACCATGCCAACGAGTACCAATGTATCTAAGTAGACGTGTGGGTTGAGCCAAGTAAAGCCAAAACATAATAGCAGGGCTTTTTTTAAGCTGGTGACGACTTGTCCCTCGACGGTGAGTGCATGTGTGACGCGCACACTGGCATATAAGCTCTGCAATCCATAGCCTAGCAAGAATATGACGCCAGCGAATTTTGCGATATTGACCACTTGCGGATATTGCGCCGTGACTGCGCCAAAACCGCCAACGCCAGCAGAGATTAACAGCGCATCACTGACTGCGCAAAATAAGCAGACAAAAAATATGTGCTCACGTTTGAGCCCTTGTTTGAGTACAAAGGCGTTTTGTGAGCCAATCGCGATGATGAGCGATAGCCCAAGTAAGAATCCAGAGGTGTAGTCAGTCGCATTCATAATAGTGTGCTTAGCAGGGGGCGGATGAGAGGTGTTGACATTTTGCTTACTGGCAGCGCGGTAAAAAGCTGTTAAGATACGCTATTGGATAAATCTATGCAATACGAGCGCAATAAGCGTGCACGGGACGAGGGGCAAGGTAGGTCATGGTGGTAAGTCTGACAAGAATGCTAAAGTCATTTGGGCAAGCTCAAGATGACCTGCCAACGCTAGCAGCCAAAAATGCTCAGGAGATGGCTATCAGTCAAGATATAGAGGTGACTGATAATAATAGTAAAAACAATGATAAAAACGATCAAGCTGTCAGTCAGCGTTCTGTACTGACGCCGCCTGAGCGCAGCGAACGTATTTGTGATGCTTTGGCGCAAGTGAGTGATATCAGAACGCCGACACCATTGACTGATCGCTACCTGTCCAATCGCGCTCAGATGCGCCCGACCAATAGACCACCTTTTGACCCCGATACTTTATGGTATCTCAAACATGGACGCTGCCCTATTATGACTGAGCTTGTTGATGTGGTCGATGAAGCCACCCTAAACGCCATGCCCATCGAGGCGGTTGCGATACTAGACCGTATCAATGGTAAGTTAAAACGCTATCGTGAGTGGAGCAGTGAGCTCAATGAGCAGCAACAACAGCAGCATAATGAACGCCAATTTGTCATCGATAAGCTGGTGTCAGAGAGCATTCCAGAAGCCCTACATCATTACGAGCAATTACAGCGTTTTAGCCCGCACCGTACCAAAAACAGTATGGTGCAAGGAAAAATGACGGCAGGTGACATGCTGACGGATTTGTTTTTAGAGATTGATTATGAGCTTGATGAATTGTTAGATGAGCTGCATCAAACGGTGATGAATCGTTTGGCTTCAACGCACCGTTATGTCAAAAGCCGGACAAAAAGTTAATTACTAATAGATAATGGCTGTTAATTGGCATTATAAAATTAACATAATTCAGAGCTGTGATTGAATTGGGGACACGCCCTAACACGGTTTTCACACAAGCGACGCAATGCATAACAATATAGGGCTTTAATAGAGCCTTATTTTTTTGTTTAATAATAACTATCTATCTTATTTAAAATAATAAGAAATTTACCAAGCCATTTAGCCAAGCCATTTTATTCAACAATTAGGATACTCTAATGACTCAAGTTACTGCGATGTTTGTCATGTTCATTTTATATGGAGTGTTACCAGTAGCTGGGTTATATCTGGGGTATCGTGGTATCAAAAAAATGGCTGCGCCTAAAATGCTTGAGTACAAATCGATGCCGCAATTGGGTTACATCCCAGAAAAAAGCTTGCCTGTTGAAGTCAGAACAGCACTCGACCAAATCAATGAAAAAGGGGAGAAGCTGCGGGTCATTTATGGCGATACCAATAATGATGGCAAGATAGACGATAAAGACACGGTCAATGAAACCTACATTATGATTCAAAATTTAATGGACAGACATGTGCCACTTGCTGTGACTGACTATCGCCGCTTGCACGACTTAGATGTGGGGGATGGCGCGCGCGCTGACACGACCAAAATCAAGCACTCTAATGTGACTGGAAAAGAAGCGCTATTAGATGTATTGCGTACCATTAATACTCAGTTTGATGATTTACTGAATGCCTCTTATCACCAAGATGGTCAAAAGCTGCTGGCGACCAACCGCTATCTACAAAAACGCTTTAATAATCCTGCTGCTACTGCAGATATGCAAAAGCTCGATAGCAATGTTAGTAGTGTCAGTAGTGCTAATACCGATATAGAAATTAAAGCGATTGAAAATCCAACTGGCGCAACTGGTAAGAATGTGAGTGCTGAGAATATTAAACTGTAAAGGCAAAGTGGTGTGATTAAACGATGAAGAGTAGGGGTATATGAGCATCTTAATAGGCATTGGCATTGTAACGACCGTTACCACCTTCTATTTGGGTAAAAAAGGCTGGCATGCGCTGCATAAAGCGGTCGGTATTTCGCCAGGTGTACTCACTTATCAGGATTATGATGCACCGTTGTCATTGTCCAAACTCAGTTGGCAGCAACTAAATTTACATAAAAAACACCTGAAAGATTTGTCAGAGCCACAGCTGCGCCAATTAAAACGTATCGATGAAAAAGTAACCCGCTATCAAGCGTATCAAAAATCACTACAAGCTCAGCATAAAACGCCTGCCGTAACCGAGCAGCAGTTTGTATTGAATAAGATGTTGCACACTCGACTGCCTGAAATGCTTGCCAGTCATCATCATCTAGCGAATATTAATATAAGCACTGACAATGCGGATAATGAAAAAAAGGCGGAAGCCAATCAGTTATTACAGCAGGTATTTAATAATATTGAGCAGCGTCTAGATAGATTATTAGAACAAATGGAAAGTCAGCAGTTGCAAGAGCTACGAGTAATGAGGAATTATATTAATAGCCACGATAGCTAAATATAAGTCGTCAGGTTGATAGCTACCTTTTATATTATTTCTATAAAAAAAGCTGCCAATGATTATTCATCATTGGCAGCTTTTTTGTGGTCTACTTTAAAACTATTGAAGATTCAAAGTCACACTACATTTTACATTCAGGCGATTAACGCTTGTCGTTGCGGTCACGAGTATTGCGCGTACCACGGCTGGCAGGGCTAGCACTGCTTTTAGGCTTCGCGCTGCTGTTGCGATTGTCGCTACCACTGCGGCTATCGCTACGACTGTCAGTAGCGCGACGCGCTTTAAGCGGCTTGCTTCTGATACGCTCTTGCTTCTCTTTCGCTGCGCCATGCAGACCCGTACCATAACGAGGACGCAAGCTCACTAAATCAGTCAACGTATTGATATCTTTTCTGTCGAGTTCTAAGAAACGACCAGTACGTAGCTCTTTTGGTAGAGCAATCGTACCGTAACGCGTGCGTAGTAGACGGCTTACTTTCAGGCCTTGTGATTCAAACAAACGACGCACTTCGCGATTACGACCTTCTTTTAGTTGGACGTGATACCACTTGTTGACGCCTTCACCACCGCCTTCTTTGATATCTTCAAACTTTGCAATGCCATCTTCTAGCATAACGCCAGCCGTTAATGCACGTGCAATTTCAGGCGTGACTTCACCCAATACACGGACTGCATATTCACGAGTCACTTCGCCAGACGGATGCATCAAGCGATGCGCCATCTCACCATCATTGGTAAACAATAATAGCCCAGTTGAATTGATGTCCAAGCGACCAACCATCACCCAGCGATCATGAGTCAGTTTTGGTAAACGCTCAAAAACGGTTGGACGGCCTTCTGGATCTTTAGCAGAGCAGACTTCGCCTTCAGGTTTGTAGTAAGCGATAACACGGCGACGCTTCTCGTTTTCAGAGGTGTATTTAATCTGACGACCGTCAACGCGAATCTCATCGCCTTGTTCGACGCGATCACCAATGGTCGCAGGTCCGTTATTAACAGTAACACGCCCTGATTTTATGACTTCTTCCATTTGACGGCGTGAGCCAAGACCCATACGGGCGAGGGCTTTCTGTAATTTTTCATCTTTCATAATCATGTCCTTGAGTCGGTGGGTTTACATTTCTCAATGTAAAAAATGGGATTGACTATTCTACGCTATTTTGATGACTTTAGCACGCAAACCAGTATCTACAAAAGGTATCAATTTATCGTTTTACATTAATAAAAGAAAGTTTGCTAAATTAAAAGAGATTTCTAAAATAAAAGTTGATTAGGCTGTTATAAAAGTAAGATATTTGCACACAAATGCTTATATTTGTTTTTTAATAAAACAGTGGTTTCTTTGAATGTTATTAAGATCAGTTAAGCAGCATAACCAATACCGAATTTCTATTTTCGGCAGCATGAACCCTAAAAAATACTGCTAACACCTTTTAATATGTCCTCCTATTTAGATTTTTCTGTCTTTTTGTTTTTATCGATATGAGCTATACGCCTTTTTTGAAAAGGGTTTACCTAAAATAAATTAACTAAGAAAACTGTTCTTACATCAATGTTTATAAATATTGCGTTATGTATAGTTTAGGTGTATATTCAATAAATACATCCTTTTTTATGAATATATTGGCAGCAGCAAGGCACTTATTTTTGATTCACGAATATAAATATGAGTAACTGTTATGGTTTATAAATATTTCATTTCTGTACAAAAGCGCTCCTTAATACCGAGTGCGTCTTGCTTATTGCTGACAGTATTGCTCAGCAGTTGCACCATAAATTCAGGACTTCAGTCTGGAAAATTACCCGAGTCAGGGACATTCACTGCAGAAAACGGTCTACAATTCTATATTCAACCTTTGAGTTTGGCTAATCTACCACCTAAAGAAGCCGTCATCCTTGATCGAGATTTATATCATTTAGTAAAAACATCTGGGCGTGTCAGCTATGGCATTGCTAAAGGGGATGTTCTCAATATTATCCTGACCAGTTATCCAGATATTAATGCCTCAACGTCTAGTCTGACCGTTGACCAGCAAGGGTTTATACAATTCCCCTTAATAGGGAGAGTCAAAGCCAGTGGTCTCAGTGTGCCGCAGTTCACTGCCACTTTGCAAAGCAAGCTCCAACGCTATCTCAAATACTCAGATCCTCAGGTCAAAATCATCAACTACCGTGGTAGTAAGTTTTTCGTGGATGGTGAGGTCAAGCAGTCTGGTGAGTTTGTTATCGCAGATGTGCCCATCTCAGTATATGGCGCTATTTCTATGGCGGGTGGTACGACTGATACGGGTGATTCAAACCATATCGTATTAAACCGTCAAGGCAAAAGTTACAAGCTCGGTATCCAATCATTAAATCAAATGGGGCTGTCTGCCAATCAAATATACTTACAAGACGGCGATGCTATTCATGTCAATAGCCAAAGCCGCAATAAGGTCTATGTATTGGGAGAATTTGGCAAAATTGAGCCCGTTGCTATTCCTGAGCAAGGGCTGAGCCTAGCGCATGTACTAGGTGAGTCAAATGGGTTGAATTCTAATACGGCCAACGCCGCCAAAGTATATATCGTTCGGGATAATTCAAAGTATCAATATACCAATATTTATTATGTCGACATGCAGAGCATCACAAGCTTTGCCTTGGCCAGTCGTTTTGACATGCAAGCCAATGACATTCTTTATGTTGATCCAACTGGCTTGGCGCGCTGGAATCGTATTATTAGCGCCATACTGCCTTCAACATCAGCAATCAATGTGATTTCAGGGATATAGGAGTCAGTCATGGGAGCGTTTGATCAGGTCTTGGTCGTTTGTGTTGGCAATATATGCCGCAGCCCGATGGCCGCTGCCATATTAACGGCATATTACCCAGAAAAGCACATTGACTCTGCTGGTTTGTCAGCGCTCGTAGGTCACGCAGCTGATGCCAAAGCGGTTGCATTGATGGCCACTCATAATATAGACATCAGTGCTCATATCGCCAAGCAAATTGATGAAGCATTAGTCAGTCAGTCAGATTTAATTTTGACGATGACAACCAGCCAAACCAAATGGATTGAAAATCAGTGGCCGCACTGTCGCGGAAAAACCTTTCGAATAGGGCATTGGCTTGATAAAGATATTGCTGACCCTTATCAGCAGGATGACTCAGCATTTGAGAAGAGTAGACAAGATATTATCGCTAGTCTTGAACAATGGACTGACAAGATTAGCGACGCGCCATCGATTAGAGCGTTGAAGTTCAGCGAATGCTATTAAACGATCAACATTGAGCGATGAGTATATGGTTATGAATAATATGGATTCAAAAGACCTATCAACGTCTACGGGCGAAAAAAACAATGACGACATCGATTTAATGGCGCTGGTTTTAGTATTGTTACGCGGTTGGAAAATCATTGCTCTCATGGCGATATTGGGGCTTTTACTAGGGCTTTTGTATACCCGCTATGTGAATCCCATCTATAAATCAGATGCGCTGATACAGATTGAAGAAAATACTCAAGGAATAGAGGCACTTGGCGCGAGTATCTCAGATTTGGTCGGTGCAGAAGTCAGCAAAGCGGAGACAGAAGCAGAGCTGATACGATCACGTATGATATTGGAGCCAGTGGTTGAGCTATTGCACCTGCGCATTAAACTAACAGATCCCAATATTGGTCATCTTGATAGAATAAAAAGCAATCGTACTTACACGCAATTAAACACACCGGATGATGTGTCACTTGATACCGAAAATGGCATAGTGAAAGTCCGCCAATTTGATGTATCACCAGCGTACTTAAACCAACCTTTCACACTAACAAAATCTGCTACAGGGTTTGTTTTGAGCAATGGGTTTGATGAATTCAAAGGTCAGCTTGGTCAGGCGCATCAGTTCAAAGGGTTGGACGGTCAGATTAATATCACTGTCACAGAGTTACCTGCTGATGGTTACCCAATTAATATTAGTAAGCAGACGATAAAGGCTGCGACTGACGCTATCAACGGCGCCTTATCCGTTGAAGAAAAAGGTCAAAAAACGGGGATCATTCAGCTGTCGATGACGGGTCCCAACCAAGAGCAAATCACGACTATACTCAATCAGATCGTCCGATCTTACGTCGATCAAAATCAATCTCGCGGTTCTGAAGAAACGACTAAAACACTTGCCTTTATGGAAACGCAGATCCCTCTATTAAAAGAAAAATTAGAGACTTCTGAGGCACTGTTTAATGACTTTCGTAAAAAATATGGCACGATTGATGTGGGTAAAGAAGCCGAGTTGTTATTGAATGAGAAGTCCCGCATCGATGAGCAGCTCAATGAGCTTAAACTCAAAAAAGCAGACCTAACCACTTATTATACCGAAGAACATCCACTGGTCATCCAAATTAATGAACAGCTCAAAGTGCTCAATAATAGAACAAGAGAGATAGATAATACCATTGCAGGTCTACCTGAAATACAGCGAGAGTTTCTAAAGCTATCAGAAGATACGGCAATCAATCGAGAAATCTATCTGACGCTGCTCAAAAATTATGAGCAACTTAAAATCGTCAAGGCTGGTCAAATCGGCTATGCCCGTATTATCGATTCACCGACCAGTACCTTTAATGCCATTGCACCAAATAAACTACAAATCCTGATGCTGACCACATTGATAGGCATGATGTTTGGGGTGATGCTGGTGCTCTTGAAGAACCTTGTTAGAAATGTCGTAAAAGATCCAGAGCATTTAGAGGTCACAACGGGCATCCCTGTCATTGCAACGATTCCACGCTCACCCTTACTGTCGAGGTTGAGTAAAAAGAAGAATACCACCCCTCGCATTCTCGCTCATGTTGATCACAGTAGTTTGAGTTATGAGGCGATCAAAAGTTTAAGAACCAATTTGATGTTTGGTATGCCAATGGGGACAGCGATCGGGCAGCCCGCGCAAGTCATATTGATTACTGGGGAGAGCCCTGGTGTGGGCAAGTCGTTTATCGCTGCCAATTTATCAGAGGTATTTGCCCAGCTCAACAAAAAAGTCTTGGTCATCGATGGTGACATGCGCTTAGGTGAGCTGCATAAAATGTTTAATATGAGCCAACATGATGGTCTTGCCGATTATTTGTTGCAGGATAAAAAGCATTTTTCTCCGATTGATGGTACTCAATCAGATAGTGAGGTTCCTAGCTTAGGGGTCGAAAGCTTTATTCATCCCACTGGTATGGAGTTGATTGATTTCATACCGCGCGGACGGCAGCCGCATAATCCTACCTCTTTATTGATGGGCGAAAAATTCAATCATTTGATGGCAGAATTAAAGACTCAATACGATTATATTGTCATCGACTCACCCCCGATATTGGCGGCGTCAGATGCTATGGTACTTGCGCAACATGCAGACAAAGTACTCATCGTTACGAAGTTTAATCATTCAATAGAGGGGCAACTGGTTTATGCGATCAAGCAAATGAATAAAGCCAATGTACAAGTAGATGGCATTATTCTCAATGATGTACAGCAGGGTCTTATGGATAAATATAGCTACCATTATCATTATGCCTATGGAGATAACCGCTAGTTTGCGTGGTTGTCGCTCATAAGCAAACCAACTTAATTGGGTGGATATTATGTTTATAAAAACAGAGTCAAACAATGCTTATCAATCGTCCAGTGGTTTTAATCAATGGTCGAAGCGTGTGGCTCTGTATTTATTGTCATTACCACGCCTGACTAAAAGCACCCTCTTATTTAGTATAGATTTTGCCATGTCGATCTTTTGCCTATTATTGGCATTAATGCTACGACAAGGCTATGTGGCCTCTCATATCAGTCTTGCAGCATTGGTCTTTTATGCATTCGTGCCGGTTGCTAGCTTATATCTTATTGGTTTTTATCGCAGCGCCTCTCGAGGGTTTTTTGATGCAGTGATGGGTCGTGTGCTGCAACTGTTTTTTTTACTTATTATTGTTTATCAAGTCATCATTTATTTGAGTCCATCAGCGACGATACCGCGCTCAGCCCCCGTTATATTTTTATTTTTATTTTTTATTTGGCTGTGGAATAGTAGGCTCATGATCCGCGCGTTACTGAAACGTCTACAGGGTACAGGTCAAAGCCGTCGTCCAGATGTCTGTTGTGACAACGTGATTATCTATGGTGCAGGAGAAGCTGGTCGAGAGTTGCTAGAAAGTTTGAGGCATTCTTATCAGTACAATGTGGTGGCATATATCGATGATGATCCGCAGCTTACTGGGGCTTATTTACATGGCAAACAAATATATGCGGCTCACGCGCTTCCGTGGTTGATAGAAAAACTCAATGTGGCGCAGGTGATTTTAGCCATGCCCTCTATGAGCCGTGCTCGTAAAAAACAGATTATGGACAGTCTGTCAGGTATCTCCGTTAAGATAAAAGACTTGCCAAGCTTACGTGAGCTTGCTGATGAGATAGTAACCGTCAGTCATATACGACCCGTTGACATACTAGATGTGCTCGAACGAGAAACGGTCGAACCTGTTGCGGAGTTGCTACAAAAAAACATCACGGGCAAAAACGTTCTCGTTACCGGGGCAGGTGGTTCAATAGGTAGTGAGCTTTGTCGGCAAATCATCAAAAATAAACCTAAATGCTTAGTGCTATATGAACAGTCTGAGTATGCTTTATACACCATAGATCAAGAACTTGGTAATCTAAAAACAGCGAATGCTGATTATCAAAATATTGAGATTGTTAGCATTATCGGCAGTGTCAGTAACGAAAAAAAATTAATCAATATATTCGAAAAAAACCATATAAAAACGATTTATCACGCTGCAGCCTATAAGCATGTGCCTATTGTTGAGTCCAATCCCTTTGAGGGCACCATCAATAATACCAAAGGCACCTACCATTGTGCCCGTGCTGCGATACAGGCTCGCGTTGAGACTTTTGTGCTGATTTCTACTGACAAAGCTGTGCGACCTACCAATGTCATGGGGGCGTCCAAACGCTTGGCTGAGCTGGTCTGCCAAGGATTGAGCCAAAGTAATAGTCAGACTTGTTTTAGCATGGTGCGTTTTGGCAATGTTTTAGGGTCATCAGGCTCTGTGGTGCCGTTATTTACCAAACAGATTGAGCAAGGCGGTCCGATCACCATCACCCATCCAGACATCACGCGCTATTTTATGACGATTCCAGAAGCGGCCAGTTTGGTTATTCAGGCAGGTGCGATGGCATTCGGTGGTGAAGTGTTTGTGCTTGATATGGGCGCGCCCGTCAAAATTGTTGATCTGGCAAAACGTATGATTCGTTTGACAGGTTGTGAGCTAAAAGATGATAGCAATCCCAATGGCGATATCGAAATCGTATTTACTGGCTTGAGACCGGGTGAAAAGCTCTACGAGGAGTTAATCATTGGTGAAGACAATATCGAACCTACTTTTCATCCATTGATTATGCAAGCAATGGAGCACAGCTTTCCTTTACAAGATATCGAAAATATTTTATTTGAATTTGCAGAAAAAGCAAAGCAGCAGGATGTGGTCTGGCTGAAAACACAGTTTAAGTTTTTTGTCGAAGGTTACCGAGAAGGATCTGATAAAGATGTCGAGGTAGAGAAAGTAGATACCACACTGACCAATGAAATGGGTTAATAGAGAGAGGCGCGCTGTCATAAATTCCTTATAAGTTCTGTGAGGTACTAAATTGGACAATATGTCATGAGCTCTGGAGTATTTTCATCGATACAGAGCACAATAAACAGGTTGAAAACCAGTCATTTTGTGCGAGATGTGGTCATGGTTGGTGGCGGTATTGCTGCTGGGCAGGCCATCGCCATGATTTTTATGCCATTTCTCACAAGACTATACAGACCTGAGGATTTCGGTATTGCTGCTGCCTTTACTGCTATCGTCAGCATTATTACGCCGATTGCCACTATGGGCTATGCAAATGCAATCGTGATGCCAGACAGTGACGAGGATGCTGCGGCAATTGCTCGATTGTCTATATTACTTAGTCTGGTGATAGCCGTTTTCTCATTCATTGTTGTTTATGTCGGCAAGTTTCATTTGGCAAGTTGGATGGGTATGGAAAGCACGCCAAACATGCTATATCTCATACCATTAACGCTATTAGTCGGTGCTTTTCTTTCTGTCGCTGATCAGTCTGCTATTAGAGTGGGCTTATTTAAAGCGAAAGCTCGGGCTTATGTGGAAAGCAAGTTTTTAACAGATAGCAGTAAGCTGATAGGCGGTATGATAGCACCTTCAGGGATGTTACTTATTTTATTGACGATAGCAGGGCAGCTCACAAACTTTATCATGCAGATGCTTCGTGTACCTAGAGTAGGTGTATTAAATGTCCGTCATTGGTTTGGTACTAAGGGTGTTCGACATGCCGCCATATCACAGCGTGATTTTGCGATATATCGTATGCCACAAAGTATCCTGAATGCGGCTTCAGTGGGGTTGCCAACTATCTTGTTAGCGTCATTATTTAGTGCCTCTTCTGCAGGGCAGTATTCGTTGGCTGTTCTTGTGCTTGGTGCACCCGCGATGCTGTTAGGTCAGGCGGTTGGAGAGGTTTTCTATCCTAAAATTACGCGTGCCATCAGAGCAAATTCACCTGAGGCTTATCAATTTTTATTAAAAGTGACGTTGGTTTTATTGGTGGTAGGTATTGTGCCATTCGGTACAGTGTTCGTTTTTGGCGATTATCTTTTTTCTTTAGTGTTCGGTGCAGAATGGGCATTAGCAGGTAGTTATTCGCAGTGGCTGTCTATTTGGCTTTTGACCAGCTTAGTGTCTGGTGCAAGCACTGCGGCATTGCCAGCATTACGTTTACAGCGATTCCTTTTGATTCGAGAAGTGTTTGCAGTGGTATTTCGTGCTGCAGCGCTGTATGTAGGTTTTTACGTTTTTGAGTCAGATATGATAGCCATTGCCCTTTTCTCATTTGTTGGGGTTTTGCTCAGTTTATCTATCATTTATGTCGCTTTTCGGCGTCTTGTTCATATCGATGAAGTGGAGCGGTAGGTACGTTTTTTGACTGCTTTGAATGTCACAAAGGATATGTATGAGAAGTCTCAACTTGAGAGGCTCACTATGATTTCAGTTATTATCGCTGCATTTAATGCCGCTGCTACTATTGATCGTTGTATTAATAGTATTGACGTTGCGAAAAAGAGTCACGACATTGAGCTGATAGTCATTGACGATGGTTCTAAAGATAATACTGCTAGCCTATTGCATAGCTGGTCAAATGCTAGGACATGGATTATGGTGAAATATCAAAAAAATGCAGGCGTGGCAGAGGCTCGTAATACTGGGCTCGATATCGCAACCGGCAATTACATCGTTTTTATAGACGCGGATGACACCATTGATGATTGGTATTTTGATTTTGTCTTTGATCAAGCTGTTGATCGAGATGTTGAGATGTTGGCATTTGGTCATAAACGCATGATGCTGGATGGCTCTGTTATTGAGCGTCCTAATAGTGCGGCAGAATACTCACGGCAAGATATCGAGATGCTACAACTGAGAGTGACAGAGAATAGACATATATATTGGTACGCCTGCACCAAGGTGTATAGCAAAAACTTAATCGCAGAGCTGCGTTTCGATAGCGACGTCAAATTTGGTGAGGATGGTATTTTTAATATCGCATGTCTAAGCAAAGCGAATCGTTTATCGGTGCTGCCAGACTGTCCATACAACTACTATGAAAATGCGACCTCTATAACAAGCTCACAATATAAATCAGGGCTTTTGGAATCCATTGAAGCGGACTATACAGCCAGAGTCAAGATACATGATTGGTCGATCAGTGCTACTGAAAAGCAAGTGCTATTATCGGACTTTGCTCGTAGTTATGTCGAGCATATGCTGCCATATTTACTTAATAATTTGGCGCATATCGATATGAAAAAGCGTCGTGCAGAGCTGGTTAAAATACGCCAGTCTTTTGTTTATCAGAACTGTTTGCCGCATTATTATCAACGATATCCTGCACGTGGCATTCGTGTATTGATTTTATGTTTTTCACGGCGTTGGTATGTTATGACGCTGGTTTTTCTTCAACTGTCTTGGTCTAAAGCAAAGGTGAAAAAATATGCTTAATATTGATTTGTTGCCTCAGCCTTTACGCAGTGATGAAAAGGGTCAAAAGCGCTGTTGTTTACTGCAACAGACAACAGCTAGCGGGCAAATGACTGAGAAGGCATTGTGGTTTTTATATCCAGCGAACTTGCCAATGCCAGAAGACGATGATTGTGATGCTTATTTACTGGCCACATTGTTGCCCGCGATGCAGATGCGAGCAGCCATTCATGTGCATGGTAGCGTGTCGCATGAGCTATTAGCCAACCTGACAGAGCTACAGTATGTTTGGAATAAGTGGTTGCCAGAGCGTTATTTTTTGATTGATATACAAGTTGATCGTATTAGAGAGAGCGACGTACAAGTAGATGGTGCGATTGCTGCATTTTCTGGTGGCGTTGATGCTCAGTTTACCGCTTATCGTCATGCGACAGGCAGAGCAGGATACGCCACACGAAATATTAAAGCAGGGGTTTTTGTGCATGGCTTTGATATACCTTTAGAGGATACAAAAGGCTTTGCCAGTGCAGCAAAAACAGCGGCAAACACACTCGCAGATATCAATATTGAGCTATTGCCAGTTGAGACAAATATTCGCACGCTTTGGTCTATCAACTGGGAAGACTATCATGCTGCTGCTATCGCTTCGGTCTTATGTGGCTTAAAACGATATGCAGGCATTGGACTCATTGGTAGTGGTGATTCTTATGATGTATTAATTAGTCCTTGGGGCTCACACCCAATCACTGACCCGCTGCTAAGTTCTGGCGACTTTAGACTCATTCATGATGGTGCAGGCTTTAGTCGGTCAGAGAAGCTTCAAGCACTTGCAGAATGGCCATTGGGTATAGAGAATTTACGTGTCTGTTGGGCTGGAGATAAGCATGATAGCAACTGCGGTCGCTGTGAAAAATGTGTTAGGACGCGTCTCAATTTTTTGGTTGCAGGTATAGATAACCCTCAATGTTTTAGCGAGCCCATGGACTCATCACTTTTTAAATCAATGGCTATAAAGGGCAGGGCTGTCAGCATAGATTGGAAGTTAATTCGTCATGAGATGATTAAAACGGGTAGAGGTCTTGAATGGCTGCCATACATTGAAAAAGCACTCAAACGTAAACCACCCCCTAACTTGAATAGATTGTTTCCTGTTGGCTCAAGGCGTCGTATGTGGGTGAAGAAGCTGTTAATGAGAAACAAATAAGGGAGCATTAAAAATGAATATTGCTGCTATAAAAAAGCTCATACCACTCAAACTAAAGAAACATTTAGCCGCTTATATGGGGGCGAGAGGTTTACCGTTACCAACTGGTAAACGGTGCTTTATTTTTCTTGCCGCTGACTATGGCAATATTGGTGATATTGCTATTTCTCACGCGCAAAAGCAGTATTTGCAACGTGTGCTGACGGATTATGATGTTGTTAGTGTTGCTATCAGTCAAACCAGATTTGTGCTCAATTCAATTAAACAGCAAATAAAAGAGACGGATATCGTCACTATCATCGGCGGCGGTAATATGGGTGGCACGTATCCTGATATTGAGGAGCTGCGCCAATTAGTCATCAAGTCATTTCCTGCCAATCGAATCGTTTGTTTTCCTCAGACACTAGATTGGAATGATTCTATTCAATCTAAACGTGCCTTGCAGCGTATTGTGAAAGTTTACGCCAAGCATCCAGATATACGTGTTTTTGCCAGAGAGTCGATAACAGCGGCAAAAATCATCGAGCTTTTTGCTGAGTACAGTAATGTGCATATTGGTCTCGTACCAGATATTGTGATGAGCGCGAATGCAACAGTGCTGGGTACGACAGATTGCTTAGCGCCTTCAGGTATTTTGCGCTGCTTACGAGATGACAAAGAAGCCGCATTATCAGCTGAGCAATACGCCATGATAGACAAAGCCTTAGCAGATACTGGCTATCAAATTGAAAAGACCGATACACACGCTGGTGGTTCGCAACTCGATGAGGCACATTGCACAAAATTACTGACGGACAAGCTTAGTCAATTCCGTGCTGCAAAATTGGTCGTGACTGACCGGCTGCATGGCATGATTTTATGTTTGCTATCGGGTACGCCGTGCTTGGTACTCCCGAACGCCAATCATAAGATAAGACAGACGCAGTTGGACTGGTTAGGCGGTCATCCAAGGCTGGTGTTTTTAGAATTGGAAGAGATTGCTGATATTGCAACATTCATCGATAGCCTTTTGTCTGTGCCTCACGGTACGATGGATGAGTCTCCAGTTGATATAGCTGAGTACGATGACCTAAAAAAAGCGTTAGTAGCGATATGACGACTATCGAAACGCCATTAGTAAGTATCATCGTACCAGTGTATAACGTTGCGTCATATATCGATGCTTGTTTGGCATCCATCAAGCAGCAGACTTATCAGAATATTGAAATTATCGTTGTAGAAGATTGCTCCACTGATGATTCAAAACAAGCACTTGCGTCACATCTTATGGATGAACGCATCAAAGTCATTCAGCATCATAAAAACAGTGGTCTTTCTACGGCACGTAATACTGGTATCAAGTCTGCGATAGGCGAATACATGATGTTCGTTGATTCTGATGACACTATAGACCCCCGCTTGGTGGCAGCGTGTGTGGATTGTGCGCTCAGCACGAATGCAGAGGTCGTGACGTATGGCTTTACGCCATTCAAAGATGGCATCACAGAGACAGATCTGCCGTATCCGGCTAGCAATTTAGCATTTGAGGCAACCAAAATAGACGGCTTATATTTTAGCTTACCGCATTTTGCATGGCTCAAATTTATTAAATCTAGCGCAGTGCGGTCGGCCTCGTTACAGTTCCCAGTGGGTCTGTACTACGAAGACTGGCCTTTTCATTGGCATCTTGGCTTAGCTACTAATATTAAATATCACCTGCCCATTGATTTTTATCTATACAGACAGCGCGGCACGTCGATCACAGGGTCAACAGATAAAAAACTATTAGACCTTTTCGTTATCCACGCAGAAGTCATTAGTTTAGTAGAGGACTATCAAGCGGATGAGGTTAAAAAAACACTCGCCAATAAAATTAAACAAAGTCATTGGAGTATCCTTACTCGTATAGATAATGACTATTTAGCAGCTGCATTGGCACAAGCTAAAAAAGCAGATAAAACGTTACGACTAAAAGGTTATAAGAGCGATTTGACCGTAAGACATATACTGATTAGTAATATCGTACGTATGCCGACTCAAGTTGCCTTGCTGATGTTACAGGTGCTTCGTCAAGCGCTAGGCAAAAGAGCAAGGGTTAAAGGTCAAGAGAAAGCAGATTCAGAATAGTTTTAAAAAATACGTTTGGTTTTATGGCTTCTTAATAGGTAAAGAGATGACTATTCAGAGAGTGCTGCACATCGTGGGGAAAATGGATCGGGCTGGGGCAGAGACCATGCTCATGAGTCTATATCGCCATATAGATTATAGCCAGATGCAGTTTGATTTTATCACCTTTACCGACGAGGTCGGTGACTATGATGCTGAAATAATAGCGCTGGGCGGTAGGATTATACCGATTTTAGCGGATCATTCATTAGCGCGTATGTGGAAGCTTAAAAAATTCCTCAAACAACACCCTGACTATCAAATCGTTCATGCTCATATGCTATTAAACAATGCTTTTCATCTGCTGGCTGCCAAAGGTGCTGGCGTGCCGCATCGCATTTCACATTCTCATAGCACCAGTAATGGTAAAACCAATATTGTTAAAAAAATATATGAACAGTGGGCATTCATTACCAATCGTAAATTGGCCACGAATAAAATGAGTTGCGGTGAACAAGCGGCAAATTACCTATTTGGCAGCATAAAAGACGTGTGGCTATTGCCCAATGCTGTTGACATACAGCAGATGATGACAGTCGCTAACCAATCAAGACAGTATATCGACCAAGAATTTGGCGATGAGGGGCTAAAAATCATCCAAGTTGGTCGTCTAAATGAGGTTAAAAACCATCAGTTTTCTTTAGAGATCGCTGAGCAGTTAAAAAAACGTCAAATCGCTTTTACCTTATACATTGTTGGACAAGGTTCATTGGATATGAGGCTCAGGCAACAAGTAGCAGATAAGTCACTCCTAGATACGGTCAAGTTTTTGGGGATGCGTACGGATATCACAGAATTAATGGCCAGCGCCGACTATATGATTATGCCTTCGTTACACGAGGGTTTCCCTGTCGTCTTGGTCGAGAGCCAAACAGTTGGGTTAAAGGCGTTGGTTTCTGACCAAGTATCACCTGAAGTAGATTTAGGACTTGGATTAGTACAGTTTTTACCGATTCACTCAGCCAAGGATTGGGTTGATTGCTTATTAGCGTCTAAACAGCCAAAACCCAATGAAAAAGACATAACCGCAGCGCTGAATTTATATGGATTTAGTGCTGCTACCAACGCGCAAACACTAATGCAAAAGTACTTGAGTATGTGACGGAGTGGTTGCTTCTTATTTATATTCGTTTCAAGGTAGTTTGGACGGAATGAGAAAAAAATCGAGGTAGATAGGCTATAGTTATATAGGTACTGGACGGTACAAAAGACACTAGACGGTGTAAACCTGCCACCATATCCGATTTATATAAGATTGACGACATCTACTTTTATAGAGGGTTAAATGCTTCCATACCTGCTGGTTCTTAGCCTTGTTATTTTTTGGATCGTACTGGAGAAAAAATCTCTCAATCGTACGTCTTTTTGGCTGCCGCTAATTATATTGACATTGTTTGCAGGCCTTCGTAGCTACCGAGTCGGTACGGATACAGGAAACTATACGAGAAATTTCAACAGTCAATTGAATGCCGAGTACTTTAGGTTCAACGAAGACATTGAGTTCGGTTATCAGTTATTAGAGTATGCGTTATTACGTATGACCACTCATTATTTTTGGCTGCTTGCTATTACCAGTTTAATTATTGTCTATTGCTATCTTAGAGTGATTAAAAAATACAGCGTAAATTATTGGTTTTCCGTATTTTTATTTATTACATTAGGCGTTTATACTTTTTCTTTTAATGGACTACGTCAAGGATTGGCAATGGCGATCTTTACCTTGGCCATTCCTTATCTGTTAGAAAAACGATTTATTCCATACCTGTTGATTTGTGCAATTGCTTCATTATTCCATGTAACTGCATTGTTTATGATTCCATTTTATTTTATCGTTAATTTAAGAGTAAAGCCCTTATATAAGATTTTGGCAACATTTTTAGGATCGCTATTAGTGAGTGGGGTATTGGTCGCTTATATTTCTTCTACTAACGATAGATACGAGGGTTATGCGAAAGCATCCGATGAAGCAGGCGGGTTTTTAACGCTTGGTTTTTATACGGCTATCATGATTTTAATCATCTTGGTCAGTTATCTGTATAAAATTAAAGACAAAGATTTTCAAAGATTAATAACATTTTACGCATCAGGCGTGGTTTTTATCATACCGTTAGCGATGTTGGGAACCAGTCCTTCAGGTCCTCAAAGGCTGCTTGCTTATTTTACATGGACATTGGTTTTGATACTGCCTATGATTTTAAAAAGAATCAATAATATTTATTTATATATAGCGAGTATCGTTATTTTTCTCATGTATTTTGTCTTGACGACATCGAGATTTAGTAACTTGAGTCCGTATATTATCAATCCGATATTTGAGGTTTTCTAATGAAAAATCAGACATATATATCTATTGGTATTCCCATTTATAATGCTGAAGCGTACTTGGAAGATGCTATCAAATCCATATTGGCTCAAACGCATGAGTTATGGGAGCTTATATTGATCGACGATGGCTCTACTGATGCGTCATTGGCCATCGCCAAGCGTTTTGAAGAGTCTGACCATAGAATAAAGGTCATTGCTGATGGCATAAACAAAAAACTGCCTGCTCGATTAAATCAGCTTATTGAAGAAGCGAACTATGATTATATAGCGCGCATGGATGCCGATGATCTCATTCATCCGGATAGACTAGCGATTCAATTAAGTTTTTTAGAAAAAAATCCAGATTATGATCTAGTTTCTACAGGTGTCGTGTCTATTGATAATTTTAATAAAGTTTATGGTTGTCGTCATGTCGATCAAATTTATACAGAATTTAAAGAAATAGCCGCGGCTTATCCTATTGTACATGCTGCTGTTTTGGCAAAAAAGAGTTGGTATGAACGAAATAAATATAATGAAAAATATCCAAGGTCTGAAGATTATGATTTGTGGTGTAGAGCTATCTCAAATCAAGATTTAAATTTAGCGGTATTGCCTGATTTATTATACTATTATAGAGAAGAAGGAAATTTATCACTATCTAAAATAACGAGGTCATACAAAGACAGTTTTAAAACGTACTGTGAATATAAAGGAAACAGTTATTTAGGTTCTTTAAAATTATCAGCAAAACTGACAACAGTTACTTTTTTAGATTCGATAGGATTATTACAAAAGATAGCCAATAAAAGAAATAAGTTAACAATATCTGACACGCTAAGAAGTCATCATCAGTCAGTGATAAATAGTATTTGTGCTAAATAATATTATTTATAAAATGTCACTGATAAAATAATATAAAAAAATATTGAGGTGCTGAAATGACATTAAAGATATGCTTTCTAATGACAGATGCGGTGTCATTTAATGTGCTATATCGTGATCAGCTTGAATACATTAGAGACCATGCGGATGTTGATATCACCTTAATATGCGGTGGCGATAAACAGCAGTTAGATATTTTACGTGAGCGCAAAATAGGCAAGGTGATTAATTTAAATTTTCAGCGTAAGCCATCTTTGTTTAAAGATGCTCAGTCGCTCGCGCTTTTAACCCGTTATATGCTATCGAATCGTTTTGATGTGGTGGTTTATTTAACGCCTAAAGCCTTGTTGTTAGGGAGTATCGCAAGTGCTGTTACATTGCAAAAGAGACGAATTGCTTTTAGCGTGGGTAGAGCCTATGAGAATTTCTCAGGTTTAAAAAAGAGGGTATTTCAGGGTCTGGATATATTAAGCTTTGGCTTATCTCACGAGGTTTTATTTGTTTCTGAATCTTTGCTCAGCGTATGCTTAGCAGAAAATATCCTCAAAAAAAGTAAGGCAACTGTCATTGATAATGGCTCATTTAACGGCATCGATACTGATTTGCTGCAACCTGTGGCTCAGCTAGAAAAAGAGGCATTAAGAAAGAAGTACAAAGTACCTGGAAATACCTTTGTGATTTGCGTGGTAGGACGAGTTTGTGATGATAAAGGCTTCAAAGATATTGAGTATATATCCGAAAAACTAAGAGAAGAAAACGTCTACTTTATGTTCATAGGAGACTGTGAAGACGACGTAGGGAAAACAGCCGTTGAAGAAGTCGTCAAAGATAATAGAGGTGTATATATACCAGCCAACCCAAATGTGCACGAGGTTTTTCAGTGTGCTGATTTACATTTATTTTTGAGCTATCGTGAAGGGTTTGGCAGTGTCGCTATTGAAGCAGCAAGTTGCGCCGTTCCAACCTTTGCCTATGATGTCGTTGGTGTAAAAGATAGTGTCAAAGAAGGTGTCAGTGGTCGAAAATTCAATTTTAAGGATATGTCGTCTGTCGCCGAAGCGATCAGTGCTGCTGCTACTGATAAGGAATTTGAAAAGAGATATCCTGATGCAAGAAACTGGGCCATTGCAAATTTTGAACGCAAGCAATTGTGGCAAAGTTATTTAAGTTTTTATTTACGTAATAGGGATGACCGCGTAAACGACAAAAGGCGGGCTGAAAAATGATAAATCGACTATTTGACATCACGGCGGCCACGGCGGCCTTGGTAATATTATCTCCTGTTTATGCTATTACGGCTTATAAAGTCAAAAAAAACTTAGGCTCACCAGTGATATTTAAACAAACTCGCCCTGGTCTAAATGGCAAGCCGTTTGAGATGATTAAGTTTCGCTCGATGAAAGATGCGATCGATACAGAGGGTAATCCTTTAGAGGATGATGAGCGTTTGACGGCATTTGGTAAGACCTTGCGTAATAGTAGTCTCGATGAGCTGCCTGAACTATGGAATGTGATTAAAGGTGATATGAGTTTGGTGGGGCCGCGACCATTATTGATGGAATATCTGCCGCTATATAATGATGAGCAAGCGCGTCGCCACCGTGTACGTCCGGGTATTACGGGATATGCACAAGTTAATGGTCGTAATACGATTGGTTGGCATGAAAAATTTACGCTCGACACATGGTATGTCGATCATCAGTCATTATGGTTAGATATTAAGATTTTGATTAAAACAGTAAAAAAAGTCATTATCAAAGATGGTATTAGTGCTGATGGTGAAGCGACCATGAGTAAATTCACAGGTAATAGCGTCGATAAAAACGCGCTTTGATGAGGAACGCATGCTAAATACTCCTTTTTCACCTTGGCCTAGTTTTACTCAGCAAGAAGCGGATGCGGTCAGTCAAGTATTGCTATCCAACAAGGTCAATTATTGGACAGGGCAAGAATGCCGTCAGTTTGAAGAGGAATTCGCTGACTGGGCGGGTAGCAAATACGCGATTGCATTGGGCAACGGAACTTTGGCATTGGACGCGGCATTGCAGGCACTTGGTATAGGTGTGGGTGATGAAGTTATCGTGACGCCGCGCACTTTTATTGCCAGTATCTCCTCAGTGGTTAATGCAGGCGCGACGCCCATTTTTGCGGATGTTGATGAGGCGACAGGGAATATCACTCCAGAGTCGATAGCGGCGGTATTGACGGACAAAACTAAAGGCATCGTCTGTGTACATTTGGCAGGTTGGCCCTGTGATATGGATGGCATTATGGCATTGGCAGATCAGCATCATTTATATGTCATTGAAGACTGTGCACAAGCGCATGGTGCACGCTATAAAGGTCGCAGCGTTGGTAGTATCGGTCATATTGGCGCGTGGAGTTTTTGCCAAGATAAGATCATGACCACAGGCGGCGAGGGCGGCATGGTCACCACCGATGACGAGCAGTTATGGCGAAAAATGTGGGCGTATAAAGATCATGGCAAAAGCTATGCGGCGGTCTATGAGACCGAGCAGCTGCCCGGCTATAATTGGCTACATGAGAGCTTTGGCACCAACTGGCGCATGACCGAGATTCAAGGCGTGATTGGGCGTATTCAATTGGCACATATGAGTGACTGGATAGCGAAGCGCCGTGCTAATGCTCAAGCGATATTAGAGGCATGTGCTAAATGGGAAGAAAAAGGCTATCTATCGGTGCCGACATTAGAGCAGACCTCTCAGTTTCCAAACTCTAATCATGCCTATTATAAATTGTATGTTTATGTGCAACCAAATAATCTAGCTGAGGGCTGGACACGTGATCGCATCATTGAAGAAATAAATGCGCTGGGCGTGCCTTGCTATTCAGGGTCTGCCTCAGAGGTATATTTAGAAAAAGCATTCGATGATACAGGCTTGCGTCCAGAAAACAGACTGCCAATAGCAAAACAGTTGGGAGAGACCAGCTTAATGTTTTTGGTTCATCCTACCTTAACCACTGCCGAAATCGCGCAAACGGTAAATGCAATCGATCGCGTATTTGCTTTAATGATTCAGTGATGTGAGAATATCGCTTATTAAGGCGTGTTGATTATTTATAAGTAGTTGCAGCTATTGGCTTTTATTTTTGATTGGACTTTCTTTCAAAACAGTAAAGGTTGTCAAGGTTGCATCGGCAGTGGCATGATATTGCTGGATTGGCGAGTGATAGAAACTTATAAGTATCCAAGTCTTATCTCACGCTAGGATTTTTTAGCCCAGACAGGTACAATATCAGTCTTAATCATACATTGATCAAGCATAAGACAGGCATGCAAGTAGTTGCGGGCGCTGTCTTTCTTTTTTTTATCGCACCCTCTATTGGAGTTACTATGTCAACTGCCCAAGGATCTGCTACCGTTTTGGACGGTAAAGCACTTGCTAAACAAATAGAACAGCAACTGAGTACGCGTGTAGACGCTATCAAGAATAAAACAGGACGTACCCCAAGCTTAGCGACGATATTGGTCGGCGACGATCCCGCTTCTGCGACTTATGTACGTATGAAAGGTAATGCTTGTAAACGTGTCGGCATGGATTCTATACGCGTTGAGATGCCAAGTGCGACGACCACTGAAGAGCTGATGACGAAAATAGATGAACTCAATAGCAATCCAGACGTCCATGGTATTTTGCTGCAGCACCCAGTACCTGCACATATCGATGAGCGTGCTTGCTTTGAGCAGATTGACTTGGCAAAAGACGTTGATGGTGTGACCTGTCTTGGCTTTGGTCGTATGGCGATGCAGCAATCTGCTTATGGTTCATGTACCCCACAAGGCATCATGCACTTATTAGAGCATCATAATATTGAGCTTGCTGGTAAGGAAGCCGTAGTTGTAGGTCGCAGTGCCATCTTGGGTAAACCAATGGCGATGATGCTATTGAATGCCAACTGTACGGTAACGATTTGCCATTCAAGAACGCAAGATTTAGAGTCGCATATTAAGCGTGCGGATATCGTGGTTGGGGCAGTGGGCGTGCCTGAGCTGATCAAAGCTGATTGGATCAAAGCGGGCGCTGTGGTTATCGATGCAGGCTTTCATCCAACGGATAATGGCGGCGTCGGTGATATTGAGTTGCAAGGCGTAGAAAATATCGCCAGTGCTTATACGCCTGTACCGGGCGGCGTGGGTCCAATGACCATTAATACCCTTATTCGCCAAACGGTTGATGCTGCTGAAAAATCTGCCGGTTTGAATATCGGCTAAAAAGAGAGTCATACGAATACTGATTGCCGATAAATAAGGGGCCTGAGGTAATATATACTCAGGCTAAATCAACCACATCTCAGTTGATAGGACCTAAACATGGCTAAAAAAAACGTAGGTGTTCATGAGCGACTACAAGGTATCGGTAGAGAGTTTGTCGATGTCTGTCATTACGTTATTTTATTTCTAATCAGTGTGGTTGTCGTTTGGACCGCTGGCAAAGAGTTCGTTGGTATTGTTCAAAAAGGCTCAGCGGATTTAAAAGACATATTGATGTTGTTTATTTATCTTGAGCTGCTGGCCATGATAGGTATTTATTTTAAAACCCATCGTCTGCCGGTACAGTTTTTGATATTTATCGCGATTACTGCTTTATCACGACATTTGGTGGTTGATGTACAGGCGGTCTCAGACTATTTCCATTTATGGCTGCTGGCGACAATTTCTGTGGCCATTATGCTATTGAGCGGTTCTATCGTAGTATTAACTTGGACAGCAAAAACGTTTGGCCGTCCAGAGGACAATCTTGATAAACAGCATGCAAACTTAACGATTAAAGCGCTGTTACCTGATAATGCTCAAGCGCCTGATAGTCATACCAAGCATCGCCGTGAATAACTATTAAATAGCAGCATAAAAAAGGGTTACCACTGGTAGCCCTTTTTTGCCTTCTTAAATCTCACATTTTATTGTTTGAGTGTTAAATGCCCTTTAAAAAGGTCATTAATGTTTGTTTTTGCGTGGCGGATAACTGTGTAAAGCGCGTCTTTGTACCTTCTGCTTCACCACCATGCCAGAGTATCGCTTCAGTCAAGCTGCTGGCACGACCATCATGCAAAAACCGCGCTTCTGGATCACGTGCCACAATGCCAATTCCCCACAATGGCGGTGTACGCCACTCAAAGCTTTCTGCATTTTTCTCTTTCACGCTGTCATCTAGTCCAGCGCCCATATCATGCAGTAATAAATCAGTATAAGGATAAATGTTTTGCTGTGATAGGAGCGGGAAGCGATCACTATTGCCTGTTTTTTGTTTGGGTGTGTGACAGCCAGCACAGCCGACTTGCGCAAACAGTTGCGCTCCTTTATTAAAATCTGATAAATCGTCTATTCGTCTTTCAGGTACGGCAAGGGCGGTCATAAAATCGGTCACAGCGTCTAGACTGCTGTCTGAGACTTCTGGAGAGCCGCCATTCGCTGCTGTCCAGCAAATAGGCTGATTCACTGTACAGTTAGGATCCATAAATACCGAGGTGGTCAAACCCATATCTTGCGACATTGCATTGGCGTTTTGGGTACGCAGGCTTGAGTTAATCGCCTTCCATCCAAAGCGGCCAATGCGCTGCTGTTTGCCATCTTGTACCCAATGTACGCGGCCACTGATACCGTCTTGATTGTTATCATCAGGGTCAGCTGCCGCAATGATATGCGCTTCAGGAATGAGGTCGAGCAAGCCCATGCCGACCAATTGCGGTGAGATACGTCCGCTAATTGCTGTATTTCCTAAGGGTTGATTAGGGTCAGTTGGAGTAAAGCTAAACTGTATGCCAGCAGGCTTGTCATTTTGACTGGGCATTGCTGCGTAGCGCATGCTCCCTTCGGGATTGATACTTGTGGCAATACTTTGATGCTGCATCTGTTCACCGTAATAAGCATGTGGCAGGCCTTGCTTATTACCCAACCGGAATAAAATCGCATCACTTAGCTGACCATTGGCTGCATAAATGGGTTTGCGACCTTCAGCGCTATGGCATTGGGTACAGGCATTGGCATTTAACAGTGGCCCCACACCATCGAACAGTACGCGACCCTCATTTGCTGGTGTCCACTCTGTGATAAATAACTCACGTCCAGGTGATACCCCGCCTAAAGCGCTGCTCGGTAGATTGGGCATGATTTGCAAAAAAGGCTGTGATCCATTGGCGGCAATCGTAGCACTGCCACCTGCTGGCTGCCAGTTGGTATCGATTTCTGGAGTGTCAGGAGTAGTGGGTGGGTTGGGTGCGTTAGTATTGCCATCATTACTGGAATTATTTGAATCATCTGAGCCACCACAAGCAGTGAGCAGCAGCGCGATACTTACACTGAGTAGTGTGTTACGTATGATGGGAAGTGATGTATACAGTGAAGAATTTGATATGGTTGACGAGTTTGATCGTAAAAACATGGGCTGACCTGAAATGGCTAGAATATAAGGGGCTAGGGTGTATCTTCATCGTCAGCCTATTTAGAGGGCTGTCGATTTAATTGAGGATATCCTGAGGATTATGCGATAAGCTACCGCGCAATAGTTAGGCGTATTGACTTAAACAAGCAGCATAAACGAGACTGCTTGTTTGAGAATTTTATGATAGGAAATTCAACCAACTATGCACTGTTCGCTTCGTCATGCTTAAAGCACTTATAGCTGACTAGGTAAAGCAACTGGGATAGGGTTATTGTACATCCAAATATGAGTGGTGTCTTTGTTGCCGAGTGAGCCTTCAAAGCTCCAGCCCCACGTAAATAAATGACCAGCTTTCAGCGTATTATTATCTTGATCAAACGATTTTTCATGAGCAATCAGATGCATGGCACCCATGGCCATATTATCGATATTCTTTAGATTCGGCAGCTTATTGGTTGGTTCATCTAGGTCGTTGTAAATGGTCTTGCCTGCGCCATTTGTCTCCCCAAACATGCCCCATGCATAGAGAATACCATCCGTTGTTGATGAGCCATTATTAGTGGCGACATTATCCAGTAACGCATAGCTGGCATTGCCATTGGCATAGACGCGGCGAACTTCTTTATCTGTAAACCAAGGCAGTTTGGTCGGTGAGGTAATGACATCTGCCCATGCCTTTTCGCTGCCATTAAATGTCTCACCATTGTAGCCCAATTGACTAGTGGCATTTAACCCCCAACCATACACTGCGTCTTTATTGGTCAATGCTAAGATATGGTCTTTGCCAGCCGTCAATTGGGTCACTTTTTCTACATCTATAACGGGTTGGTCGTCAGCTCTTTGAGTGGCGTTATCTGTCTTAGCAGTAATGGCGTTATTAATCGTTTCATTAATGACATGAATACGTACAGGGGTTGTATTGACGTTGATACATTTGGTTGTAGTGTTACAGACTTTGCCTTTGCCAAGGTTGGCGTAAGCATCGCTGCCCCAACCCCAAACCTGACCTTTGTCATCTAAGGCATAAGAGCTATTGCCACTGACAACCACCTGCACGATATGTCCTGCCTCTGTGGCTGCTGTAAAGTCAACTTTGACAGGGGTGCTGCTATCGGTGCTGGTATTATTACCGAGCTGACCATACCCATTGGCACCAAAGGCCCAAACCGTACCCTCTTCGGTCAATACCAAGTTATGGCTATAGCCGGGTGCGACCATGACGGCGTTTTCGATACCTTCGATCGCGCTGATATCCAAACGACAGTCAGCAGTCTTGCTACAATCATTACGACCCCCATCACCGCGACCCAGCTGCCCGTATTTGTCTTCGCCCCAACTATAAACTTGACCATTTTGAGCAATAGCGAGTGAATGATTTTGATTAAAGCCAATAGATAACAAATCTTTTGGTGCGCTGTTCATTAGCATCGGCGTGTCTGGATGTCCCATAATATCGCTGATTTTTGTGGTCAGACCGAGTCCTGTCTGACCATAGTTGTTGCGACCCCAACCATATAGCTGACCATCACGCAGGGCAGCGGTATGCGAACCACCTGCCGCTATGGTATCGCCTACGTAGATGATTTTGGTTGAGCGCATGATATTACCGGCATTGTCTGTGGCTTCTAAGACAATGGTATTGCTACCTAGCGTTAATAAAATACGATCATCAAAATAACCATCAGCATCTAGCGTTAGCGCTTGGGCTGATTCGTTATTATGCATATAAGTCAATGATTTGACGCCGCTGCTATCTTGTACTTGTCCTGAGACAAATACCGCTGCAACCGCGCTATAGCCATCAGTAAAGTTGCTATCAGTGGTTAGTAGTGGCGGTGTCCCATCTATGATAGCAGTGGCTGTGTCGGAATCACTGCCACAAGCAGTAAGAATCAAGGCTGCGGTAACGACCGCGACAGCTTGAGTAAGACGGGATAAACGTATAAAAACCTCGATAGATGCAAATTGACAATATGTCAGTACGCCAGCCGTAAAATAACAAAACCGTCCCATACAAATCCGACGGTTGTAGGGTTTGTGCTATTGACTGAGTCAATCATATATGATGGCATTGGAATAATAGAAATGGCGGCAAGAGTTTAGCAATAATAAATGTGAATAGTATTACAAATAAGAATTATTATCAATAATAAAGTGGAAAAACAGCACCATGAAGGATGCTGTTTTTAAAAGCTGAACGCTGACTATCAATGAAACATCAACTATAAATTTTGGTTATAACCATTTAAGCCTTTTAAAATTGTAATATAAATAGCCACATAATGACCCAATGATGAGCATGATGACAAAGTAGGAATATTGCCAATGCAGCTCGGGCATAAAATCAAAGTTCATCCCATAGATACCTGCAATGGCCGTCGGTACAGCTAAAATACCTGCCCAAGCAGCAAGCTTACGCACCACCTCGTTCTGTCCCATATTAACCATGGCCATATAGGTATTCATGACCACACTCAGCATCTCATTCAGACCATTAATGGCGTCTAATGAGTGTAGCAAATGGTCATTGACGTCGCGAAAGTAGGGCTTAGCGGCCTGAGAAAAACCAGAGACCATCTCGCTTTTTTTATGATTGATAAAAAAACTACAGATATCTTGTACTGGCAAAATAATCGCCCGCATATGTACGAGTTGCGATTTGAGCTCATAAAGGTTTTTTAATGTACCTTTATCAAACTCATAGGTAAACACGTAACGTTCTTGCTCACGCAAATAGCGACCTAAACGATCGGTAATCGGCATATAATTATCCACGATAAAATCGAGAATAGCATGCAGTACAAATATCGGCCCCATACGCAGCTTTTCAGGGCGACGATGACAATGCTCACGGACAGGTGCGTAGGAGTTTGATGGACCATTACGGATGGTAATCAGGTAGTTTTTGCCCATAAATATCGCGGTGGTACCATAGCGAATGACATTGTCCTCAAGCTTAGCGGTACGCAATACCACAAACACCATGTCATTGTCGTAGTTCTCAACTTTGGCACGTTGATGATCGGCGAAAGCATCTTCGATTGCCAGTTCATGTAGCCCAAAGGCTTCTTTGACTTTGACCATGGTTTCTAGGCTTGGATCATAGAGACCAAGCCAAATAAACTGACCATTATTATTTAATGCACGACTAACATCGTTTAGCGCCAATTTATCGAGATTTTCACCCGTTTTACGTGAGTAAGCATAGCAATTGACGACTTCATCGGCACTGGAAGAGTCAATATCTTCATAGCGTTCAGAGTCAGGATCGTAGACCGTCATGGTCTCGATGGTGTCCTCAGTGGTGGTATCAGCATCGCCATAGATATAGCTGTCGTCATTGTCTAGATAGAGATGTTCATCATTCATATCGGCGTAAATACGATTGATATTAGAGTTAGGTGCAATACGCGCGGTTTTTTTGATCAACTGGTCGTTATTGTTTTCCATACACCCTCCCTTTATAAAGTAAAAAACGTGTCACAATCAGAACTTATAATGATTGTTATTAATAATGATCGTTATTAAAGGGCGTAACTTTTCAAAGTATCAATATCGACCAAGCTCAATAAGCTTTCGTGGCAAGCTTCTAGTTTGATTTGCGGGGCAATATCAAAGTCCAAAGCTTCAACCCAGCGTAACGCACAAATGCACCAATAATCACCAGGCTTGAGGCCAGAAAATCCATACTCAGGTAGCGGCGTAATCAAATCATTGCCGCGACTGGCAGAAAAGTTCAAAAACTCGCTGGTCATCTTGGCGCAGACGGTGTGTTGACCAACGTCATGGTTGCCAGTATGACAAAATCCATTACGGTAATAACCAGTAATAGGGTCAAAGCAGCAGCTGGCAAGTGCCGTACCTAAGACATTGGCTTGATTGTTGGCAGGGTTTGGATGGTAATCAGATGACATAAGGCTTCCGAGATAAAAATATGGCTTAGTGTACCATGAGTCGGTATCGAAGGCGTTGTTCTCACTTTGCTCATTATTTTCTTTGTGATATAAAATGATGGTAACCATTTTTGAGTCAACGATTACTTATATAGTCTACAGATAACCTTCATAGATTAAGTGCTAATAAGACGTAATTAGATAGTAATTGTGGCTAATTGTCACTAGGCGAACCTTGGCTGCTATGCTAAACTAAAGCGTAAAGTGCCTTGATTATTTAACGCCGTTTATTAGCGCATAAAGATACTCGTCTTATCATTCTAACTTATACTTATTACTCACCCTTTTGCGGCTACCTAGTTTGTTTATAAATAATTGGGTCAATGATGTTGCGCGTTAAAAATAAAAATGCTTGGCGTCAATGCAATTGTAAATATAACCTTTAAGTACCGCATCAGTACCGCGTTTTTGGTAAGCGATACGCCAAACAAGGATTTATTGTGTCTGTCAGTTCTGATTCTGCAAAACTTGCCCAGTTAAATACGACTAATGAAGCGGCGCCTCAGCCTGCTGAAAACACTGCTACCTCTACTAACATGCCATATTTGAACAACTTTGCCAGCGACGTTGCCAATAGCTGGTTGCTGCCTGATGGGGTGGTAGATGTGCTGTTCGAAGATGCGCGTAAGCAAGAAGTGCTTAGGTATCAGCTGACTCAGCAACTTATTGGTCATGGTTATCAGTTGGTCAATCCACCAATGATTGAATTTACTGAGTCATTGTTGAGTGGTGCCTCAGAAGATTTAAAGCGTCAAACTTTCAAGATTATCGATCAGCTAACGGGTCGCTTGATGGGTCTGCGTGCGGATATTACCCCGCAGATTTTGCGTATTGATGCGCATCATGGCGGCACAGGTATTGCACGTTATTGCTATGCAGGTGATGTGATTCATACCTTGCCATCAGGGCTATTTGGCTCACGTACGCCTTTGCAGCTCGGCGCTGAAATATTTGGCTGTGCTTCACTTGCCGCAGATATTGAGCTGATAGATGTGTTGTTTGGCATGATAAATAAGCTAAATATGAGTGCGACGCTGCATATAGACTTGGGTCACGTGGCGATATTTAAGCGTCTGGCAGAGTTGGCAGAGTTGTCTGATAATGACACTGAGCAACTCATGCATTTATATGCCAATAAAAATCTACCAGAGCTAAAGCGTGTCTGCCAGTTATTGTCAATGGGTGATGATTTTTATGCATTAGCACGTTTTGGTCATGATATTACCAATCTATTGGCGAGATTGTCAGAGACTGCACAGCAGGACACGCAAGTCGCGACTGCTATCAATGAATTACAACGCTTAAAAACACATCTACAAGACCAGTGGCAATGCCCTGTGAGTATCGATGTGACGGAATTATCAGGCTATCATTACCACACGGGTATCGTATTCAACGGCTATATCAATAGTGAGACGCAACCTCTGGTACGTGGCGGTCGTTTCGATGGTATGCAAAGCGGCAACCAGTTAGCAATCAATCAGCCACGTGAAGCCACGGGCTTCAGTATGGATGTCAGTCGTTTGCTTGCACACACGCAGCTTGAGGCACCAATCATCGTATTGGTCGACTATGAAGCCTTGAGCAGTGCAAACCAAGAACAGAGACAGATACTGCTACAGCAGGTTGAGAGTTTACGTGAGCAAGGCTATCGCGTCACCATGCCATTGAATGCAGAAGATCGTCCCTCTGATATGACGCATCTTTTGAGCTTTACAGATAATCATTGGCAGTTACAAAGTATTTAAGCATTAGTTTTTAATATTAATATTAATATTAGTATTATTACCATTTTTTAACGTCTTTAAAATCAAGATAACGAAAGTTATCACAGGTTTTAAACCGTTATTGCACACACCTCAATACATTAAAGGTAAGGACTGATCATGGGTAAGAATGTCGTAGTTTTGGGTAGCCAATGGGGCGATGAAGGTAAAGGTAAAATCGTCGATTTACTAACCGAAAAAGCTTCAGCAGTTGCACGTTTTCAAGGCGGACATAACGCTGGTCACACGTTAGTTGTCGATGGCAAAACCACCATCCTACATTTAATCCCATCAGGTATTTTACGTGAAGGCGTTACCTGCTTCATCGGTAACGGCGTGGTGTTAGCACCTGACGCATTATTGAAAGAGATGAAAGAGCTAGAAGACAACAACGTACCAGTACGTGAGCGTCTGCGTATCTCTCCAAACTGCCCACTTATCATGCCGTATCATGTGGCACTTGACCAAGCACGTGAAGCAAAACGCGGTACTGGGAAAATTGGTACGACAGGTCGCGGAATTGGACCTGCTTATGAAGATAAAGTAGCCCGCCGTGCCATCAAGCTTGCTGACTTGTTCCGTGATGATTTAGAAGAAAAACTCCGCAACTTAATCGAATATCATAACTTCCAATTGACTCAATATTATAAAGTTGAAGCGATTGATTTTGATGAGACACTTAAGCTTTGCCAAGAGTGGAAAGAAGAGATTAAAGGCATGGTTACTGATGTGACCGAAGACCTTAATCAATTGCGTTTGGCTGGTAAGAACCTTATGTTTGAAGGCGCGCAAGGTACATTGCTTGATATCGATCATGGTACATATCCGTTTGTGACCAGCTCAAGCGTAACTGCTGGCGGCGTGTCTACTGGTACAGGTATAGGTCCATTGTACTTAGATTACGTACTTGGTATCACTAAAGCTTATACTACCCGTGTCGGTAGTGGTCCATTCCCAACTGAACTATTTGATGATGTTGGTGCGCATTTGGCTAAAGTCGGTCATGAATTTGGTGCGACCACTGGTCGTGCGCGTCGCTGTGGTTGGTTCGATGCGGAAGCATTACGCCGTGCAGTGGTACTGAACTCTATGTCAGGTATCTGCTTAACTAAGCTTGACGTATTAGATGGTCTTGAAGAGCTACTAATCGGTGTGGGTTATAACTTGCCTGAGACTGAATGTGCAGGTGCACACGATGCTGAATTCTATGAGTCAGTCACGCCTAAGTATGAGACGATGCAAGGGTGGAGTGAGTCAACCGTTGGTATCACTAACTATGATGAACTTCCAGAAAATGCGAAAAAATATATCAAACGTATCGAAGCGTTGATTGGTTGCCCAGTTGATATTATCTCAACCGGTCCTGATCGCGAAGAGACAATCGTATTGCGTGACCCGTATGATGCTTAGTCTTTACTAGAAAGTTGCTTAAATCGCTTTTAGTATTAATAAAAAATCCCAGTGCTGAGCATTGGGATTTTTTTATGAGTAATGTCTTATAGGTAAATTCTCATCATTTTTTATTATGCTAACTACTATTAATGCCAAGTGATAAAAAATGTTAATCACTATTAATTTCTAACGATAAAAAATCAAGATATCTGGCAATTGAATAAATTGAGATAAGAAAAAATAGTATAAAAGAGAGAATTGCTAACATTATTCTGGTTTAATTGGTATATTATGTCATAAATGAATGTAATTTTATCAATATATAAAAAGGAAAACGTGATGAAAGCGACTATTATCAAGCACTCTATAGGCAAAACAGCTTTAGCGCTGCTAACGTCTGCGGCTTTTATGTTTCCTATGCTGTCATGGGGCGCGCAAAACTGTGACAAACCCAACAATGATTTTGATGATTTATATTGCTTAACGAAAGTATATTTAGAAGCGGATAAAGAGCTGAATAATTCTTATGCAAAATTGGCTAAGCAGTTAAATAGCCAGCAAAAATCCAAACTCAAACGTGGACAATTGGCGTGGATACGCGAGCGTAATGACCAATGTAGTTATAATAATGATGAAGGATTTTTTGTTAATATGGGCTGTGCGACTCGGGTGACAACTGAGCGAGTGAACTTCTTAAATGATCGTGTGCGTGAATGTAGCGCTGGCAGTTGCCGCGACAGCCGCTTAGGCGAGTAGTTGTTTTTTAGTATTGCTTGAAAGCAGTGACCTTCATAGCTGCGTATTAACAAAAATCCCTTAGCATTATATGCTGAGGGATTTTTGTTGGTAACACTTACATAGAGTTTTCGCCAAGTTGGTTTTATGCTCATCAATGACAAAGATAGTTAGTGATGAGATACGTAGGGTAAGAATCTGCTATTGATGAATGCTCACTTTGTCTTAAGATAAGCTGCGGTCATAAATTTACTTTTATGCAAGGTGCGGTCATAAATTAACCCTATCATTTATAGCGCTAATCATTATAATAGGCAGCAATCCTGTGTTGGCGCTCATATTATCGCATTGATAGACCATGAGATTATTTAAATCTGCCTAAGTCAACATTGCGGCCAAAGATAAAACAAAGCATTTACCATCTCATTTTTATCGAATTCATTAATTATTAGGAGCTTTTCATGGCTAACGAACGTACTTTATCTATCATCAAACCTGACGCAGTCGCTGGCAACAACATCGGCGCTATCTACGATCGTTTTGAAAAATCAGGTCTAAAAATTGTTGCCGCTAAAATGATGCAACTTGATGATAAAAAAGCGGGTGGTTTTTACGCTGAGCACGCTGAGCGTCCATTCTACAAAGATCTAGTGTCATTTATGACTTCAGGTCCAGTATTGGTATCTGTACTAGAAGGCGAAAATGCGATCGCTAAGCATCGTGATATCATGGGCGCTACTAACCCAAAAGACGCCGCTGAAGGCACTATTCGTGCTGACTTCGCTAGCAGCATCGATGAAAACGCGGTTCATGGTTCAGATTCAGCTGAATCAGCAGCACGTGAAATCAGCTACTTTTTCAATGAAGAAGAAGTGTGTGCACGTACGCGTTAATAGCAGTATTTATTAATAGCCACTGTTATAAATAATAGTACTGATTAATAATTAGTGTGGCAAGACGGCTTATATCTTTTGGTATAAGCCGTTTTAGCTATTATAATAGTCTGACTATGCATTGAGATTTTAGTGTTGAAATTTTAACTTTTCTCCCTCATTATTGGTTTTATATAGCGTTATCAATCCTTTATCAGCATATTACTTTCAGTTTTTGGTAAAAAATGCGCTCATAACGGATTGCTCATGCACTCATATATTGAGTACGTCTGCAACACCCATCTCAACAATTGTATCGCTCATACCAGTAGATGCAAAAAGGTTATTTATTATGTCAACTGCTCAAACTCCTATTCAAACTGACGTCCAACATGTACCTGCTAAGACTACTAAGAGTATAAAATTAGTAGACGAGGCGCAGGCGAAAACCAATCTACTAGGTATGACACAAGCGCAGCTGGCGGAATACTTTAAGAGTATTGGTGAAAAGCCGTTTCGCTCGACGCAAGTCATTAAGTGGATATATCAGCAGGGTGTCACTGATTTTGAGCAAATGACCAATCTGAGTAAATCTTTGCGTGATAAATTATCAGCCAATGCCTGCGTCATTCCGCCAAAAGTGATTCATCGTCAATATAGTGATGACGGCACGCGTAAATGGGTATTTGAAGTCACGGGTGGCTCTTTGGTCGAGACCGTATTGATTCCCGCAGATGACAGTAAATTAAACGGTCGCAAAACCTTGTGTGTCTCTTCGCAAGTAGGCTGTGCGCTGGACTGTAGCTTTTGTAGTACCGGTAAGCAAGGCTTTGAGCGCGATTTAACAGCGGCTGAAATTCTTGGACAATTATGGGTGGCAAATGCCTCTTATATGACCGATGAAAATGACAGTTTAGAAAATGTTGACCATAGTTTATGGGAAAACAACGTCACCAACGTCGTCATGATGGGCATGGGCGAGCCGTTATTAAACTATCGTCCCGTTGTCAGCTCGATGGAATTGATGCTCAGTGACCACGCTTATGGTTTATCAAAACGCCGTGTCACGCTATCTACCTCAGGTGTGGTTCCTAAGATGTATGAGTTGGCACAGGAGCTTGACGTCGCTTTAGCGATTTCATTGCACGCACCAAATGACGAGCTGCGTAATGAATTAGTGCCGATCAATAAAAAATATCCATTAGAGCAGCTCATGGCGGCAGCGAGAAATTACGTTTTTGAAGTCAATCCGCGCCACAAAAAACACGTGACTATTGAATATGTGATGCTAGATGGTGTCAATGATAGTAATGAGCATGCTGAGCAATTGGTCGCATTATTGGGCGATTTACCGAGTAAGATTAACTTGATACCATTTAACCCGTTCCCTCATGCAAATTATGATAAGTCGAGTAATAATCGTATTCATGCCTTTAGCAATATATTAAGTGAAGCAGGTTTTGTTTGTACCATACGTCAAACACGCGGTGATGATATTGATGCGGCATGTGGTCAATTGGTTGGGCAAGTGGCTGACAGAACCCGTCGTTCAGCCGCGTGGCAGCAAAGCATCAAGGATCGTGAAAGTGTTTAGTATGATGGTCATATAAATGGTGAATAGACATTTTCGATGTAGCATCGTATTTGTCTTTTATCTGTCGCAATGGTAATAAAAATGTAGCAATAACGATTAGTTTGGATGTGCACAGCAATTAATGACAACTAAATTGTACTTATGCGGGCTAAATCTATTAAACTGATGCCTCGAGGATCGAACGCATTGAATCACAGTTTTATGATGGCGGCTATGATGACTTCTAGAAATTCTTGTCAGTTCAATTATCAAAAAATATTTTCTCAGACTTATAAGCGATTGAGTACAGCGAATGGACTAGGGGCTATTGACCCAGTAGCGATGTCGAAGCGTACGGTATTAGTGATGGCATTGGTAGGGCTGCTGCTCACTGGTTGTCAAAGCACGCCGACCAATGATTTGACAAACATCGCGGCTTATCAAACGTCTACGCGACCCAATGACAATCGTAACTTAGATCAACAAGAAATTGCTCGCGTGCGCACTTCACTTGCCGCACAATATATCCGCAAAAATGAGCTTGATACCGCTCAGCGCCAACTCGAAAAAGCCTTTGCTGCCGATAGCCGTTACGCGCCAGCCTATGATATGATGGGCGTTTTGCTGCAGCAAGAGGGCAGTCGACTCAATCTCGAAAAAGCCGATCAGTATTTTAAAAAAGCGATTACGCTTGATAAAGATTTTGAGCAAGCCCACAATAACTATGGCGTTTATTTGTCACAAATGAAGCGCTATCGTGAGGCGGCAGAGCAGTTTGAGATTGCGGGTTCAGCATTAGGTTACGAAGGTCGTATTGGTGCGCTAGAGAATCTAGGGCGCACTTACTTACAGCTAGGGGATCGCAGTGCGGCTGCTAAAGCATTTTTACGGGCACTTGATGGCAATCGTAATAGTATTATTGCCCATATCGAGTTGGTCGATTTATTGCTTGAGCAGCAACGTGTTCCACAGGCTCAAAGGCTTTATGATGAAACCTTGGTACTGGTACAAGGGCAGGGCATTAGCCCGCGCTTGCTATTACAAGGTATCAAATTGGCCGCTGCACAAAATAACATAACGACGCGCCAGCAATTGGCACAGCAGCTTTTATCTGCTTATCCTTTAAGTGATGAAGCAAAACAACTTAAGACTTGGCTTAACAATCCAGAGGCACCATGGAAATGACCACCCCATCATTAAACACTCAATCTAACGCTCAGGGATCATTTGGTGCCGTGTTGCAGCAAGCCCGTAAAAATAAGCAAATCAGCTTAGACGAGGTAGCTGCCGAGTTATTTATTTTAAAGCGTCATTTGCAAGCGCTTGAAAATGAAAATTTTTCGGAGATGCCGCAAGCTGCTTTTGCCCGTGGGTTTGCCATCAATTATGCTAAGTTTTTGGGTTTGGATCCTGTAAAAATAGCAACCAGCTTTGATGCCGCTTATCCTACGGAGCTGAAAGCAAAGTCAGTGAATAACACGGATACGCCACTGCGTCCAATGGGCACATTGCAACGTGATACGCACAATCGTATTCGTTTTAACCCACTACTGATCATCGCCGTTATTGGTGTCATTATTTTAGCGATTTTCTTATTTCGCATGGTGAGTAATGCAAGTAAAGAGAATACCGAGCAGCCAGTATCGACGGTCGAAGACGTCTCAGCGATAGAGCAAGCGCAAGGTGCGGCAATCAATACTGATGAGATGGGCGTTGGTGCCTCTGGCTCTGCTCTAAACTTGGGCGGCGATGCAAGTCCAGCGTCTTTAGATGTCAAACTGACGGATACTGCCGTCGTGAGTATTACTGATGCCTCTGGTAGTAGTTTAATGAGTGGCTCGCAGACATCTGGGGATTATAAACTGTCAGGTACGCCGCCGTTTAATGTACAAATTGATAATGTCGATAATGTCAGCATAATGCTTAACCAAGAAGCGGTTGCGCTAAATACTTATGCAACGGATAAGCAAGCCAATTTTGAGTTAGCGCCTTAACTTTTTAAGCGGCTAATTTTGAATGCTAGTCTTATCGACTGCTGTACAAGATTTATTTTTAAAAGTTGCTATCTGCAAGCTATTATAAGTGTGTTTTTTCTGCGTTTTTTCGCTCTAACTGAAGGGTTTGTCTATGTCAACGTCAGCGCCTATTAACCGTCGCCTTACCAAAAAAATATATGTCGGTGATGTCGCGATTGGTGGTGATGCGCCGATTAGTGTGCAGAGTATGACCAATACAGATACTTGCGATGTGGCAGCAACTGTCGCTCAAATCGAACGCTGCGTTAAAGCTGGTGCGGATTTGATGCGGGTGTCGACGCCAACGATGGATACGGTCAAAGCTTTTGGCGAAATTCGTAAGTTGGTCAGTGTGCCTTTGATTGCAGATGTGCATTTCGACCACAAGATTGCGTTAGCAGTTGCCGAAGCAGGGGCTGACTGTCTGCGTATTAATCCAGGTAACATCGGTAGCGATGCCAAAGTACGTGAAGTGGTCGCCTGTGCCAAACATTACAACATCCCTATTCGTATCGGTGTCAATGCAGGCTCGCTCGAAAAAGACATTCAGCGCAAATATACCGAGCCAACTGGCGAGGCGATGCTTGAATCAGCCATGCGCCATATTGATATATTAGATCGTCTAAATTTTGATCAATATAAAGTATCGGTTAAAGCCAGCAATGTGTTTTTGACCTTGGATGCGTATCGCCTGATTTCTGCCCAAATTGATAATCCGCTGCATTTAGGCGTCACCGAGGCAGGCGTTTATCGTACGGGCGCGGTTAAATCCGCGATTGCACTTGGCGGTTTATTATTAGATGGCATCGGTGATACCATCCGTATCTCACTGGCGGCAGAGCCTGAAGAAGAAATTAAAATCGGCTTTGATATTTTAAAATCGCTCAATATACGTTCTAATGGTGTCAACTTTATTGCGTGCCCAAGCTGCTCGCGCCAAGAGTTTGATGTGATTCGAGTTATGACGGCTTTAGAGTCGCGCTTAGAAGACATTCGTGAACCAATGAACCTGTCTGTGATCGGCTGTAAAGTAAATGGTCCTGGTGAAGCGAAAGAGGCCGATATTGGCATTGTTGGTGCCGCACCAAGATCCTTGGTATATCGTATGGGCGAAAAAAGCCATCTTATCGATACCGACAATTTGGTCGATGAAATAGAAGGCATGGTACGCGCACATGCCGAAGATTTGGCTAAAAAACGTGAGAATGAGATTATCCGCGTAAAATAAAACACTATTATGAGCAAAAAATAAAAGAGACACTTGTTAAAATTTTTAAGGATACGAGCGTACCATGATTAAAGCTATCAAAGGGTTTAATGATATTTTGCCTGATCAGTCCGCAAAATGGCTGCATTTAGAAGCGATATTGGCTGAAGTGCTGGGCAGATACGGCTTTGAGCATATTCGTTTGCCAATCGTTGAGCAAACCGATTTGTTTGCGCGTGCCATTGGTGGCGCGACTGATATTGTCGAAAAAGAGATGTATAGCTTTACCGATAAGTCTGAGCCACCAACGCCGTTGGCTCTACGCCCTGAAGGTACGGCAGGTGCAGTACGTGCTGTGATTGAGCACAACTTGCTGCGCGGTGATACGCCTAAGTTATGGTATATCGGTCCAATGTTTCGCTATGAGCGTCCACAAAAAGGTCGTTATCGTCAATTTCATCAAATAGGTGTTGAAAGCTTTGGTAGTGCCTTACCAGACGCTGACGCTGAGCTGATCGCCATGACTCATTTGATGTGGCAAGAGCTGGGTCTAAAAGATGAGATGCGTTTAGAGCTAAACAGTCTGGGCGAAATTGATGAGCGTCATGCTTATCGCGAAGCATTGGTTGCTTATTTAACCGATAAAAAAGATCAGCTGGATGAAGACAGCAAGCGCCGCTTGACCACCAATCCGCTACGTATTTTAGACAGTAAAGAAGCCAGTACCCAAGCTCTATTGGTAGATGCGCCTAAGCTTGCTGACTTTTTAGGTGAAGAAAGCGTGGCGCATTTTGAGCAAGTACAAGCCTATTTAACAGAGCTGGGTATTAATTTTGAGATCAATCCACACTTAGTACGCGGTCTTGATTATTACAACAAAACGGTTTTTGAGTGGGTGACCGACAAGCTTGGTAGCCAAGCGACTGTTTGTGCAGGCGGCCGTTATGATGGTTTGATTGGGCAACTAAAATCCATCGGTACTGATGGCAATAAGCCAGTAAAATCTGAGCCTGCTGTTGGATTTGCCATGGGGCTTGAGCGTTTATTACTGTTAATGAAAGCGGTTGCGCCAATTGCTGATGTTCCCGCTTGTGATGTCTTTGTGGTTGCCCATCCAGAGGTTTATAGTGCTGGTATTGGCTATGCTCAACGTCTACGCTATAGTCGCCCAGACATTCGGGTGAAAATGGCGAGTGCGACGAGCCTAAAAGCGCAAATGAAGAAAGCCGATAAGTCAGGTGCTGCATTGACCGTTATTATTGCGCAGCAAGAGCTGGATGATAATACCCTCAGCGTTAAAGACATGCAGACGGGCGAACAACAGACGGTTGCGACAGATTGGCTGTCGAGCAAAGAAAATTTTATCCGTCAGTAATCGATTGCGGTTTTAGCATTAGCAATTTCATAACACTTTTATCAGGTAAACATATATGGCTCTGACACCCAATTCGCCGAATGCAGACAATTCAATGCAAGCGTTAAGGCAGTATGGCAGCTATATTGTCACTGCGATTTTGTTGGCACTGGCCGCTTATTTTGGTTGGACATATTGGCAGGACAACCATGCGCGCGTAGACACCGTTGCAGCAGATCATTATGCAGACATTCAGCGGTTGAATGAAGAAGTCAGTTTGGCCTCACAAAACCCTGATTTGGAAGCAGAAGCACAGGCAGCACTTGCCCAAAGTCGCACCCAGCTAAACAAAGATATTGATGCGCTAGTCAGCAAGCATGGTGAGTCGGTTTACGCTTGGCAGGCACTGATGATTAAAGCGCGTCAGCAAGTAGATAATAATGAATTTACCGAAGCAAGTGAAACCCTCAAAAAAGCATTGGCCATTGACTTAGGTGATGCAGGTTTACAGGCAATTACTCGTTTGCGCTATGCGACGACATTACTGGCGGCGGGCGATGCGGATGCTGCATTAGCAGAAGCCAACAATGATATGCCAAGCTCATTTGAAGCCAGCCAACAAGAGTTGTTAGGGGATATTTATTTAGCACAAGATAATAAAGACTCAGCGATCAAGTCTTACAATAATGCTTGGGAGTTGTTACGCAACCGTCAAGAGACGCGTGCAGTATTGGCATTAAAGATGGAGAGTCTAGGCATCGTACCTGAGCCTATCGACGAACCAGTCAGTCTGATTCAAGAGTCAAGTAGTGCTGCACAGCCCTTAGTGGAAGAAAATGCTGCTGCCGAGGTTGCGCAATAATTGTACAGTGACAAGCGCTGTTAACCAATAATAGCGTTTGCGTTCTACCTAATGCCTGATAATTGCTAGTCAATAGCGCGTATCTATAACCGTTCTACAAGCTAAGTGGTGCAGTAAAACAGCATCGGATGGACAGCCAGCACTCATTGAATGTGCTTGGTGAGTACTAATCGCCGATCTTACATTTACTGATAACCAATTTACTAATTAATAATAATTTATTTGTAGTGAGAACTCATAATGACTCAATCTATTCACTCTAGCAAGATATCAAAAGCTAAAACCATCAAATCGACGGTGATGCATGTGGCAGTATTGGCAGTGATGAGCACTGCGGTGATTGGGTGTAATCGCGGTATTAAACCCGTCGTCAATGATCCAGTCAAGCTGGTACAGATTGCTGAGCCTATCAGTGTGTTGCAACCGGTTTTTAGCACGGATATTGGCAATAAAAAAGCCAGTAAGAAAGATCCATTAGACTTGCAAGTAGGTTATGTCAATGGACAAATCGTCACTGCATCGCGCGGTGGGGATTTGACCGGTTTTAACAGTGCAGGCGAACGTTTATGGTCGATCAACGTTGGCGATCAAATCACGGGCGGCGTTGCTTTAGATGCTTTAAGCCAAACAGCGATTATTAGCACACGCGGTGGTCAAGTGATGGCATTTGATAGTGTGACTGGTGCAAAACGCTGGCAGAAGCAGCTATCAGGATCAGTATTGACACCCGCTTTAATTACCAATAACCGTGTCATTCTATCAGCGAACGATGGCTTTTTACATGGCTTGTCACTACAGACAGGTCAGTCTGTCTGGCAGTTTGCCACACAAGTGCCAGCCATCAGTGTACGCGGTAGTGCGGCGCCAACGTTATTAGATAGCAAAACGGCATTATTAGCGACTGCTGATGGTCGTTTACATGCGGTGACGACTGATAGTGGTTTACCGCAGTGGTCAAGACGTGTTGGCGTTGGCACTGGTAGTAGTGAAGTTGAGCGCATGAGTGATGTCGATGGTACGCCGATCGTCGATAAAAACCAGCTATTTGCCATCAGTTATAGTGGTCAGTTATTAGGTATTGATTTGGCTTCGCGTCAAGTCATGTTTGTCAACGAGCTTGCCAGCTTAAAGTCACTTGCTGTAAATAACCAGCAAGTGATTGGTACCAGCTTAGAGGGCAAAGTGGTTGCCTATAATCGCAGTAATGGTGAGGTTCTTTGGGAAAGTGAAGAGCTGGCTTATCGTCATTTAACCAATCCTGTAATGATTGGCAATTATATTGCCGTGGGTGATTTTGACGGCATGGTACACTTATTCGATCCAGCTAGCGGTAAAATCGTTAGCCGTGTACAAACTAAGGGTGCTTTGAGTAGCTTGCAAGTACAAGGTAGCCGTTTAATGACACAGAGCACATCAGGACAGGTTGCTATTTGGCAATTAGCCCGCTAAGCTTTTTATCGGTTAATGCTTACTTAGATAGTATGTTTGATATTATCGTTAAGCCAACGGGTTGATTGCAATTTTAGAGAACACAAACGCTGCTTCGTCAGCGTTTAGTGCCTTGTGTAAATTGCTTGTTTAAATACAGGCTTTCGCGTACTCTATGCGACCGATGCGCCGTAGGTGTTATCCATATATATTATTTATTTATCATTTAGTCATCCTATGTACCACTTGCTAATTGTAAAATAGCTGACTATTATTTTTGCTATTGTTTTATCATTCATTTTAATTTGCGGTCAAGAGCAGCTTATTCACGACTACTGTTATATCACTGGTTATAAGAATAACTGTACTGCCCGCCATTGTGCCTTTCACTGAGAGTAACCCATGAGTATCAAGCCTGTGGTCGCCTTAATTGGTCGTCCAAACGTCGGTAAATCCACCTTATTTAATCAGTTCACAAAAAGTCGGCAGGCATTGGTTGCTGATTTGTCAGGACTGACTCGTGACCGTCAGTACGGTGATGCGACCTATGAAGACAAATCTTTTATCGTTGTAGACACTGGTGGTATTGGTGAGGCGGATGACGGTAGCGGCAACATTGATGATTATATGTCTGAGCAATCACATACAGCGATTCATGAAGCAGACATCATCGTATTTGTGGTGGATGCTCGTGCTGGTATGATCGGCGCAGATGCTGAGATTGGTAAGTTTTTACACACCCTTGGCAAACCAGTCTATGTGGTTGCCAATAAAGTCGATGGTGCTCACGACGCTGCACCTGCCGAGTTTTATGCATTAGGATTGGGTGAGCCATATCCGATGGCGGCAAGTCATGGTCGCGGTGTCGGTAATTTGCTTGAAATATTGACGGCTGATATGCCTGAGCAAGAGAATGTCGTAGAGCCAAAAGGTTTGAAGTTAGCGATCATAGGTCGTCCAAACGTTGGTAAATCGACGCTAGTCAATCGTCTATTGGGTGAAGACCGAGTAGTGGTTTTTGATATGCCCGGTACCACGCGTGACAGTATTTATATTCCTTATACACGTGAGGGTAAGGACTACGTCTTAATCGATACTGCTGGTGTGCGCCGCCGCGGTAGAATTGATGAAAAAGTAGAAAAATTCTCGGTCATTAAAACCCTACAAGCAATCGAAGATTCTAATGTAACCGTTATTGTTATTGATGCGCATGAAGGTATCGTTGATCAAGACTTGCATATGATTGGCTATGCGCTTGATGCGGGTCGTGCTTTAGTTGTTGCGATTAATAAGTGGGATGGTCTGACTGCTGATCAGAAAAATTATATCAAGATTGAGATGGATCGCCGCTTTAACTTTATCCCTTATGTAAAAGTGCATCTAATCTCAGCACTACATGGCACTGGTGTGGGTAATCTATACCCGTCTATCTTGCGTGCTTATAAATCTTCGATGTTTGAAGTGTCAACCAATCGTTTGACTCAGATTCTGCAAGATGCGGTGACAGCCAATCCACCACCAACGGTTGCTGGTCGCCGTATTAAACTGCGCTTCGCTCACATCGGTGGTCACAATCCGCCCGTGATTGTCATTCATGGTAACCAAACCAGTGCGCTACCTAAAAGCTATCAGCGTTATCTGGAGAACCAATTCCGTCAAGTATTTAAGCTCGAAGGCACGCCGCTCAACGTTGTCCTTAAACAAAATGACAACCCATATGCCAACAAGAGCGATACACCAACCAAAGCGAAGACGCAACAGTTGCGCCAACGCGAGCGTAATCGGGCACAGAAATTTACTACCAAAGATAAGCAGAAATTCACCAATAAAGATAAAAAGCGTTAATTTAGCAAAATGATGATGGTCTTTATATTGTTGTAGTAAATAAAGACTGTTTTATTCTATTGTTCCTGCTTCTCTGTAATGTGCTATATCATGATGATTATATCGGTCATCATGATATATTAATACGTTGTTAAGTTTTATTAACATGTGATATTTCCCTCACTACTCCTACAAAATACCTGTAATATAATCAAAAGTTTTCTTAACTCAGTTAAGTAATATGAACAACCGTCCCTCTCAAACCATCTCTACGCTTATTTGGCGTTCTGTCGTACAAGCCATTATTTTGGCTGTGTTGGCAGGCTTCTTGATGTCTATCGTTTATGGTTTGTTATACCACTATAAAGAGAAGCGTCAGCATATCCAGCAATTGGCTACCATGTTGACCACCAGCGCATCGACAGCCGATGGTGCTGATATCGTGGCTGAGCAAGTGAGATTCTTGTTAGAAAGTGAACCCAGCATCAGAAGTATTTTATTTTATTCAACACCCAAACCTATTGATGAAGTTAATCAATCCAGAGATGATTGGAAGAATGCCTTATTTGCAGATACTGTCAGCTTCAATTACCCCGTTACCAGTGACGATATCGGTGATGATAGCGCGCTAGATACGTTAAACAGCAGTCAGCAATCGTCCACGACTTTATCAAATGGTGAGCAAGAATCGTCAGCGTCTAGTGAGGCCAATAAAAATAGCGCGTTAGTTGGATATATTAATCTCACTTTAGATGTGAACATCCTGCGTTCACATTGGTTTCGAAGCAATATATTGCTATGGCTTATCACCACGATATTGACGGTACTTTGGGTATTGTACATTCTGCGCAAACTCAAATGGCCAATCAGAGATATTGAAGCTTTGAAAGAAGTCTGTCACATCGTTGTGAAAAACCCAGAGCTTGAGCAGTTACCAGTGATTCCGCAGCTTTTTGAATTTCAGGAACTGGTGCAAATCAAGCAAACTTTGGCTGTATTGTTTGATCGTTTACAGAAAGTCCAACAAAATTATGAGGCGCTTGCTATTTTTGAGCAGCAATTACACAACAAAGACGTATCCCTCGATGTGCAGCTGCATAACTTTCAAAGCATGATCACCCATGAGCTGAAAACTTCGCTAAATGCTATCGTAGGCGGTTTACAGCTGTTAGATTACGATACCCTCAATAGAGAACAAAAAGATGCGGTTGAAATTATCAGTGACGGCAGTGATAAATTGGTGTCGTCGCTTGATCATATTATCCAATTGAATCAAATACAAAAAGGTCAGATGAGTATTAATTGTATTGCGTTCAATCCACTGCAGTTAATCGCCGATCTGTTGGCAGAATATGAGCCTATTGCTCGGCAAAAAAGGCTAGAGTTGATTAGCCGTATTCATCATATAGACTATGGTCTGGAAGGGGATGCGGAAAAAATAAAACAAATATTATCGATATTACTGAGTAATGCGATTAAGTTTACTCCAGCGGGGCAGGTGACTATTACGTCGCAATTAACCCATTTTGATAAAAGCAATCGCTGGCAAATTAGTGTAAAAGATACAGGTATTGGTATCGATAGCACTCATATCGATGATATTTTTAATCCGTTTTTCCAAGTGGATTCATCACAAACTCGTCAATATGAAGGCTCAGGTGTTGGTTTACCAGTCGTCAAGCAAATGGCTCAGCTGATGGGCGCTACCATAGAAGTAGATAGCACGTTAGGGTCAGGCACCCAATTCATGCTGACCATATCGATGACCAATAAACAGCAGTCTCGGCAGCAGCATTTATTGGCTGGATTGACTGTTATTTACTATTATTATCATGAAGTCGGGTTTTTAGCGAAAGAGCTAGAACGTTTAGGCGCGACGGTCATTTATCGTCAGCATGAAGCACTGGTTATAGAGGAGATGAGTATAAGACAGGTGAATATGGTGATGTTTGCGGAAGATATCTTTCCAAGTAAAGCTGAGTCGTTAGCCAAGCGTATTCGTCAATTTGAAAGTGAACATCGGGCTTTATTGGTATATTGGTATCCACCACATCGAGCGAAGCAGTTAGACAGTTTTGAGCATGGTTTGAAAGCAGCTGGTGTCGATTACTGTTATAGCGCCACTTATAAAGATAAAGCATTAAGCGACTTGCTTAAGCGCTGGTTGGTATGGACGTAATAGGACTAAAGGATTTGTCACGCTTACTGTACTAACCTCGTTTAATGTACTCGATTGCCTTTCATTTACTCATTTACTGTAAATAGTTTCGAACATCGTATTTTCGACAAGGGTGCTTGCTTTTAATTTGAAAAATATGATGAACGAGAGCAAACCTGCTAAGTCTAGTAAATCAGTGTTTATCACAGTTTTATGATGACACTATTTAATAGCAATAATAAAATCTGTGCGGTGAATGAAGACATAAAAAAGACGCCCAGTTTTGAGGCGTCTTTTTTGTCAGTAATGTTCTTGAGAAATAGCTTCTACTAATATTCTCTAAAACAGATTTTGTGCCCAACGTACGACACGCTGCCAAGTGCGGCTCATAAAGCCTGATTGCTCGATATCACTGGTCGCTATAATAGGCACTGAAGCCACCGCTTTACCATCAATAACCGCCATCATTTTGCCAATTTCTTGACCTTTTTTGATGGGTGCTTCTAGGCTCTCAGGAATATCTACCACAGTCGTGATTTTGTTTTTTTGCGTTTTGCTGGTTAGAATTTGCAAATTATCCGCAGTGACTAGCTCAACTTCATCAGCTTCACCGAACCAGACCGGAACTTTGCTGACGAATTGTCCAGCAGGTGCTTTGGTGACAGTAGTGAAGTGGCCAAAGCCCCAGTTGAGCAGCTCACGTGATTGATCGGCACGTGCTTGCTGGCTCTCTGTTCCCATAATCACAGAAATCAAGCGCATGCCATCACGATTGCTTGAAGCCGCTAAGCAATAGCCTGCGGCATCAGTGTGGCCAGTTTTTAAACCATCAACGGTTGGATCGGTTGCAAGTAGAGCATTACGGTTACCTTGAGTAATACCGTTATAGGTGAACTCTTTTTCTGCATAAATACCATAATAGTCGCCGCTATTCTTGATAATAGCACGTGACAATTTGGCCAAATCTAATGCTGATGCCTCATGCCCTTCGTCAGGCATACCAGTAGAGTTGACGAAATGGGTATTTTTCATACCAAGTTTTTCTGCTTGCTCATTCATCAATATAGCAAATGAGGCTTCGCTACCAGCGATATGCTCAGCCATGGCTTTTGAGGCATCGTTACCTGATTGAATAATAATACCGCGTAGCATGTCGATAACACTCGCAGATTTATTTACCGGCACATACATGCAAGACTGGCTGCTACTACCACGACACCAAGCATTTGGACTCATTATGACTTGGTCATCTTCTTTGAGGTCGCCTGATGCTAAGCGCTGCTCAATGATGTAACTGGTCATCATTTTTGTCAAAGACGCTGGCGGTAGCGACTCATTGGCGTTCTTTTGTGCCAAAATCTCACCAGTATTATAATCCATCAATACATAGGCGGTATTATCCATCTCAGGCGGCTGGATGGCTGCGTTTGCCATCACTGCACTCATAGAGATACTCACACCGACTACCAGCTGCACCAGCTGATTTTTTACACGCTTTACTGTCATATATCGTTACACCGCATCATGAAACCAAATGTATCTACCGCTTGTACCTTGCACTAAATCTTATGCATCATTTTAAGTAGCCTGTCTTAAACATTCTGTTTAAAAACAATGTATTAATAAGAGTGGTGATGGCTGAGCGACAGACATAAAATTAACGCCTTATCTTAGCAAAATGCCAACCGATGGGGAATCGATAAATGCAAAAAAAGACCCGATTAAAAAGAAAGAGTAGTAAGAAGTAAACGTTTGCTCAGACTAGGACCGCCACAGTGCCTTGAATAGAAATAATTCGACTGTCATAAAAAAGCTTACGGTCATCCTGTTGGTATAAACAGAATTAACGTAAGCTTTTTTGTTACTCATAAGCCTGATGAACAAGCTTATAAGTTTTCGCTAAATAGCCCATAATCAGCGTTCCAAGACGGATAATGCCATGATTTATTGTCATTAATTATAGCTGACTTTATCAATTTAGAATCAATGCTGGGGCATAGCTATTGTAGGGGAGACGATAGGATGTCTGATAAGTAAGCCAATTATAATGTTGTAATTGTTGTGCTTAATTATGATGATCAACTACTGGTATTCAGCATTCGCCAAATCTTCGCATAGAGCTTTGTTGTCTTGTTTAGAGAAGCCCATTGTCCAGCTACGAATGCCTTGTAATATCTGGCGATAATCTTGCTGAGTGGATAGATATTGAATCGCTGCTTTTGGATCTTCTAAAGACGGCATCAACTCGTGAAGCTGCACGTTATAAGATTTATAAAAGCGCTGTTTTTGTTTGCCATTGAGCATCGGTGGACATATCTCTGATAGCACTTGCATGACCGCAATTTCATGCTTAGTAACATTGATGCCAGACATATCTAGAGGTATAGTTGTAGCAGAATTATTCGCCGCAAAGGATGCTTGAGACAGCATGGCAACAGACGTTACCAGTCCTGCAAGACTAATTTTGGACGCCGTCTTTGCTATCACAGAAGCTATAGATAATATCGATTGATTTTTCATGCAGTATTACACTCGCTTATCTTTAATTAATGGTGATATGTTAATGGGTAAAAAAACAAAAGTCACATAAAATATTGATTTATGTGTAGATATCTTGTGAGCCAAAGCTCTTTTTGAGCAACATATCAGCAGCATAGACTCATAAGTTACGACAGCATAAAAATATAAGTTTGTATTGTTGTAAGGTGTTGCCTATTGTAACGTCACGCCAAGTTTTTTGCTGTTGTTCATGCAGATATCATAGAGATAAAAATATAAATTGGATAAATTCTGCGCAAAGACTGGGTTCGTGTCAGCGTATTATTAGGGTATAATCGCCCAAAATTATGGTGGCATCCGCGTTTTGCTGTATCAATTTTTTCATATCCATGCTGTGATATAAACACAGTGTCATTTTACTTTGATAGCGGTATGGCTTTTTTAACTTTGATAGTAAATTCAGCTACCATTTGACGCTCGCTAAATGCTGTTTATAAATACTATTTATGCAGAAAAAGCCAATGTAGGTGTCAGCATCAACAGTATGATCAAACAATCTAACCACCATTTTCGGGTCTGATTATAGCAATTTTATGCGGCTAAAGTTCATAAGTGGACAGGCGGTCATTAATGAGTATATTGAGTGAAAATGAAATTTTTAATTAGTAATGATGATGGGGTTTATGCACCAGGGTTATTGGCATTATATCAAGGCCTGTCTGCTATTGCAGAGGTGGTAGTGGTTGCGCCAAACAGTGAGCAAAGTGGCTGCGCGAGTGCTTTGAGCCTATCGATGCCATTATATACTCATCAATTGGATTCTGGTTTTATAGCGGTAAATGGTTCGCCTGCGGACTGTGTACATTTGGCATTGCATGAGTTGTATCCTGATACGCGTTTTGATTGTGTGATTACTGGTATCAATTCTGGCGCCAATCTTGGTCAAGACGTTTTATTTTCGGGTACCTTTGGTGCTGCATTAACCGCACAGCTCTTTGGAATACCTGCCATTGCGACCTCCCTAGTGGGCGGCGGCGTCAAAGGAGAAAAGCAAGAGCAGACCAGTCATTATCAAATGGCGGCAGCTGAAATTGTTAAATTATTGATAGAAACACCGATATTAGATGCTTGCAAAAATTTGCCCTATCATGTATTAAACGTTAATATTCCTGATGTGGATAGTGCCGATGATATCAAAGGTCGGAAAGTAACGGCGTTAGGGCACCGTCAGATTGCGCGTCCTGTACATCATGTGGTCGATCCACGCGGGCGTGATGCTTATTGGTTGTCGCTACGTAAACGCCCACATGAGTTGCCATTAGAAACTGAAGATTTGCAGTCCTCCACAACAGATATGACGGATGATCAAGCGGTAGCGGCGGGTTATATCAGTTTATCACCAGTGCGCCTGCATCATACGCCAGCAGACACGCTTAAAACGCTGTCGGCGTTAATGCTATAAATTTACGCTGCCAAAATGCGTCAAACAGCTGGTCAATATCCTGATATTATCTGCACTATTTTTCTTATTTGGCTGCCATTTATCTCATTTTTATCACCATTTTCAAAATGAGGACACGCCTTAAAAAATGGTTTACTATCGAGTGATTGATAATGGTATTTGCCAAATACTAAATACTAAACGGTATAAAAGTTAGCAAAATGCTTGTGAGTAACACAAGGAGTTTGTGAGTAACATAAAGAATAGGAAATCTTGTATGAAGAAGCTTATTGCTGGATCGCGCTTTGCAACAGTGGCATTGATAGGTACTTTAACAGCAGCAACGTTAACGATGGTGGGCTGTGCAACCAAGCCTACTTACCAATCAGCCAACCAAGCGGGACCTAAGATTATTACCAATGCACAAGGCGTTCCTAACTACCATCGCGTACAGCGTGGCGATACGGTCAGCCAGATTGCTGAGCGCTATCGTCTCAGTTACCGTCAAATCGGTTCGCTCAATGGTTTGGACAGCAAGTATACGATTTATAGTGGTCAATGGCTTAAGCTGTGGCAAGGTACGCCAGCCGATAACAATCGTTATAACGCCCCTACAACGACACAGCCAACGTACACACCACCTGTAACGAGCGTGCCTAATAGTAGCTCACAAAGCCCTGTATACGAAGTGACGGCTAACGCAACGTCAGGCTATGAATATCCAAGTCGCAATCAAGTGACCCGTAACTTTGATGCGGCAGCGGGTACGATGGGTATGTGGTTTGCTGGTAATATCGGTGATCCAGTACTTGCTAGCCAATCTGGCACGGTACTGTACTCGGGCGATGGTCTGCCAGAGTATGGCAATCTTATTATGATTCGTCATAGTGATAATTACATCACCGCTTATGCGCATAATAGTCAGCTACTGGTCAAAGAAGGCGATGCTGTACAGCGCGGTCAGCGCATTGCAAACATGGGTAACAGTGGCCAAACCAATCAGGTCGGCTTAGAGTTCCAAGTGCGCTTAAATGGCAATCCTATTGATCCACGTGCGGTACTGGGGCGTTAAACGTGATGCCAAGTTGTGACTGATTTGGCAAGTTTAGTGGCTTTATTCAGAGTGCTTGAATTTCAGAGTGTTTGAATAAAGCCACCTTAACTAAATCGGTTTATTTGAGTCGCTTTACTTATTCATACTTGAGAATTTTATAATGTTAAAAAAACAATATCTTGCCCTGTTTCCTGCGCTAGTGATGGTTGGGTGTACCAGCCAACAGGCGATGCAAAAACCTAGCAAGCCTGTACGTCAAGGCAACGTTCAGATTACCCAAACTCAAACCATTCAAGTGAAGCCAGCACCGAAGCCTGTCATCAAGCCGCAGCCAGTGGCAAAGCCAAGCTATAACAGCTTCTCTGATTGGAAGTCGGATTTTTCTATGCGGGCGATTTCATCAGGCCATGATGCAGCGACGGTGCGTCGTCTACTTGATACCGCTTATTTAAACCAGCAAGTCATCTCACTTGACTCAGGACAGCCAGAGTTTTCTAAGATGCCATGGGAATATGTCGATTCTGCCGTATCTGATGGGCGTGTGAGTACTGGTAAGCGTAAGTTTGCCGAGCAACGGGCATTTTTGTCGCAATTAGAATCGCAGTACGGCGTCAATGCAGAAATAATCGCTGCCATTTGGGGCATGGAGTCGTCATACGGCGTGGTGACGGGTAATAGCAGCATACCAAGCTCACTTGCGAGTCTGGCTTATGATGGTCGTCGCCAAGAGTTTGCCGAAACTCAGTTGTTGTCATTAGCGACGCTATTGCAGCGCGGTGATTTGTCTTGGTCGCAGCTGGATGGTTCTTGGGCAGGCGGCATGGGACAGACGCAGTTTATCCCTGATACTTGGCTGAAGCACGGAGTGGATGGCGATGGTAATGGTCACCGTAATCCGTGGGCAACGGGCGATGCACTGGCGTCCACCGCTAACTATTTGAGCAACTCAGGTTGGGTTCGAGGTCTAGCGCCATTTTACGAAGCGACCATTCCTGCTTCATTCGATTACTCCATGGTTGGTAGTAAGCAGCCTGCCGCGAGATGGGCGGCGATGGGTGTTGATACGATAGCTGATGTTTATTTGGATGCCAATACCGAAATGGAGCTGTGGCTACCAGCTGGCAAGGATGGTCCAGTGTTGCTACTCAGCCCAAACTTTGATGTGATCAAGGTTTATAATAACTCATCGAGCTATGCGCTAGGTGTTAGCTTATTGGGTAAAGCGCTTGCTGGGCAAGGCGGATTACAGAAATCATGGCCGCGTTATGAGCGTCCATTATCCACAGCTCAAGTACGAAATTTACAGCAGCGTTTGACCAACTCAGGCTATGACACCAAAGGCGCTGACGGTATCGTGGGTACCAATACTCGGTTGGCGTTCCAGCGCTGGCAAGCAGACAATGGTCAGACTCCAGACGGCTTTATTACTCAGCGTAGTGCGTCATCGTTAGCTTCGTGGTGAAGCAGGTTGATAGAACTTTTTTTGACTCGTATTGATTCTAATATTAGCGTGTTAAAAGAAATTTTTTAACCATCATTTTTGACGGTAATAGTTAATACGATGAGCTTAGTGAATAAAATAAAAAAGCACCTTATTAGGGTGCTTTTTTATTTTACGCTATGATTATTTTTCAACAGACCATAATCTTGTCAGGTTTTAATAAATAATATCGACACAGGAAGACTGATACTATGACTGATAAACGCTACACTGTTTGTTTATCAATGTGCTTTACTTATCAACGCGCTATTTATAAGAGCTGACATTATATTTGTCTGTTCAATCTTTTAATATTAGATACAATAGATCCTTTATCCTCATAACGAATGGCAACGAGCAGTGACATTATGATAGACCAGTCTCTTATGTCCGATATGCTTAGTCCGTTTTGGGTAAGTATTAAGCTTGCTGGTGTCACTACCATTTGTTTATTACTGTTTGCAACGCCTGTGGCTTATTGGCTCGCTAAGCCTAGCCATAGGCAAGTTGTGGCACGTCTTAAAGTCTTGCTTATGGGCATCATTGCCATGCCATTGGTTTTGCCGCCTACCGTCATCGGCTTTTATCTTTTATTACTGTTAAGCCCTAGTGTCGGTATTGGTAAATGGCTTAGCGAACATCATATCAGCCCCTTGATATTTACCTTTGAAGGTCTTGTCATTGGTTCGATTATTTACTCCTTGCCTTTTTATATTCAGCCTGTCTACGCCCAATTTTTACGTATTCCACAAAGCGTGATGGAAGTGGCACATTTATTGGAGCCAAGCCGTTTCAAACGGTTTCTCAGAGTCGCTCTGCCACAAGCGCGTGTCGGTATTGTGCTCGGCAGCTTAATAAGTTTTGCCCATACTATTGGTGAGTTTGGCGTGGTTTTGATGATAGGGGGTAGTATATCCGATGAGACTAAAGTGGTCTCGATTGCGATATATGAGCAAGTAGAGGCGCTAAATTACGAGGCAGCGCACATGATGTCTGGGATTCTCGTCATCATGGGAGTGGTTATGGTGGCGTTGATTGCTAGTGTGAGCCGGCTGAATCAACGCTCATAAGATTGCAGTTAATACCTATAGCTTGAGTTAATGCGTCAAAATTTATTTATCCATTTCTTTTCATCATATCTAAGACACTTGAGTAGGCAAATAAAGCTGGTGCACCGCCCGTATGCCAAAATAAGACACGATCGGTTTTCTTGATTTTGCCAGACCGAATCATATCTATGAGTCCGCCCATCGCACGACCCGTATAGACAGGATCTAAAAGTATGCCTTCTGTTTGAGCTGTCATCTCAATGGCTTCATTTTCTAATGTACCAACCACGCCATAACCTTCGCCCACATAATCAGAGTTGAGTATTAAATCGGTTTCTGAAAACTGATGATCGGCACCAAGAAGGAAGGCCGTGCTATTGGCAAGCGCGACGGTATACTGATCAAAAGGCACTTTGTCTGTTTCGCCTTTATCGATATTGATACCTACGATTTGGGCGGGCGAGTTGAGTATTTTTTTGCCAAGCATCAAACCGGCTTGTGTTGCCCCAGAGCTAGAAGCAAAAACGATATGAGTAAATGATAGGTCCATGCTTTCACGTTGCGATTCTAACTCTTTAAAAGCTTCTACAAACGCTAAAGCACCCAGCTCATTGGAGCCGCCATAGGGTATGACATATGGTTTCTGACCTTGTTTTGTTAATTGCTCAACGATTTTAGGAATATCTTCTCCTTTACGATTGGCGCCTGCCCAATGGATGTGTGATCCAAAAATTTTGTCTAATAAAAGATTGCCACTTGTTTGTTCGGGTTCTTCTCCACCCAATACTAAATGGCATTCAAGTCCCAAGCTTGCCGCCGCGGCAGCAGTTTGGCGACAATGGTTTGATTGTGCGGCACCTGCCGTAATCACGCAATCAGCACCTTGAGCAATGGCGTCACCCATAATAAATTCAAGCTTACGGGTTTTGTTGCCACCCAATGCCAGTCCCGTGTTGTCATCTCGTTTCATAAAAATAGTAGGGCCATCAAGCGCTTTACTCAATCTGCTAAGCGCTATCAATGGAGTGGGGAAGAAGCCCAATGATTGTCTGGGTATGTGGTTACATTCCATATTTTGTCCCTTTTATAATAAAAAAATGCTGAATAAGTTTGAAACATAGCCATTGATAAAGTCAATTAAAGATGATTATTTAGCGGGTATAAATAGCCAATAATTATACGTCGTAACAGCCTTATAAAACGTATGAATGCGTATCCAGCTTGAGAATCAGTGGAATCCTAAGGGTTAATTTATCAAATATAAAACAAATAGTCCTCATGCAAAATTGACAAGTTGCATGAGGACTATTTGTTTTATTGAGAAAGAGTTGAGAGCTGTTTTAGAACTATTCGTCAAACCAATTAGACGGTTAAAAATGAAACTTCACTAGAGCGCTAGGCACATTTTGAGTTGTATCACTGCCATACTTATTTTTCCAGTAACTATATTCCATACCGACCTCTAAGCGATTATCAATGCCTAATAGTGGTTGTAAGTTATACTTTATTTGCGGATTGATATGTAGTTGGTTTTTTAAGTCATCATTGTTAAAAGAGTAGTCTACATAACCATCGACCACAAAATTGTTTTTCTCCCAACCGTAAGTTAAGGTGATTTGCTGGTCATCATCAGTATTATCATTGAAGACATGATATAGGGAAGCGGAGGCGTACTTCATACCTGAAATAGGGACATTCAAATCTGCCCCTAGTCCTATCATATAGTTGTCTTGGCTAAAGCCTTTGCTGTTCGAGCCAAACTCATATTGCCCCGCTAGATTGAGCTGTTTGATAAAGCTATCATCGAAAGTTGTGAGCTTAAGCTTGGGCGCAAACTCACCATAGGTTTCTTTAAATCTATTGTTTTCAATATCATTTGCGCCTTGATGACGATCGACGAAGAAAAATACGCCGCCCCAACTATGGGTAGATGCGTGCTCCAGAGTGATGGTCGTCAATTCTCCGTCTTCTACCAGCTCATAGTCATTACCATACAGTACAGAAAGACTGGTATCGGTGAAAAGCACCTTTGCATGGCTGCTGCTCATCGTACCCAAGGCAACGATCGCGGCTAAAGCCGTGGTTAATGAGCTACTAAAAAACAGTTTTTTCTGAATATTGGTTCTACATAATTGGCTAGCCAGTGGCAGGTTTGCAAATAAGTGATAACGCACAGTAATATTCCTTTATATAGAGTGGGTCATCCTAGCAGGCTGGGTATATGACAAAAGCGCGTTTTAACTTCCTGTCAAAACGGGTCAATGCTGCTAAGGATAAAGCGCGGTCAATTTTTGATAGCAATCTAAAATAATGAAGATAAATGCTATCAATATAAGTATTGTCAAAAGTATAAAAAATGCTCTGTTGGCTATGTTATCCGCAATAATTCTTAACACTTTGAAACAGTTAAACATGTTTTATAATGAGTGACAACCATAAGCTGGCTCAAAATAATGGTCTATCAAGCCTTCTAAGTATTTGATATTACCTAAGTTTATGATTTTGTTAAATTAACTGACTAAATGGTCAGCTTTGTTATTTTTGTAAACAAGGAGATATGTTGAAGTAGTTGGTAGGCTAAACCACTAGTAATAATTATTACGATTCAGAGTAGTGAAAAGAGCTGGTAGGGTGGTTGAGGACAACTGATATGAGAGGGAAGTGAATAGAGGTATGGTAAAATTAATAGACACAAAAAAACCTCAAGTAAACTAATACTTGAGGTTGAAACTTTTGTATTAAAACTAAGTTTTAAATATGGCGCAGCGGACGGGACTCGAACCCGCGACCCCCGGCGTGACAGGCCGGTATTCTAACCAACTGAACTACCGCTGCTTAGGTCGTACTTAGTTTATTTAACCACTTAGCCTACTACTTGAGAGTAACGCTATACTAAATAGTGGTGGGTGATGACGGATTCGAACCGCCGACATTCTGCGTGTAAGGCAGACGCTCTACCAACTGAGCTAATCACCCTTCGAACAATTGCTATACAATTTATTCAACATCAACTGAGCTCTAAGTTTGTCACTAAGCTCTGCTGCTGTGGGTGTGTATTATATAGATTTACACATGGCTGTCAAACAGTTTTTTAACTATTTTGAAAAATAATTGAAAATACTGTCTGAAAGTTATTATTAATAGTAGTCTGAGGCACGTGTTTACTAAGGTTGCTGCCTAAAAACTTATTATGGTTAGTCATTGTTTGATGGTCAAAAACTACTATACTATTGAGGGTGTTTTACGACTCATGCTTTATTTTATGTTGATTGTTGGAGGCGGGCATAGAAAATTCCACTATTGAACAAACTTTTACGACCTGGTCTTGGGGAGACTTCGCAGGCTTGGGTCTGGTATTGCATATTGTTCTCATGATAGTAATGACGCTACGTGTTGTGTCAGTGCAGCGCAATATCGGTGTGTCTATTGCTTGGATTGCTGTGCTCTATACCTTGCCTCTTTTTGGTTTTATCGCTTATATACTATTGGGTGAGCCGATGATAGGGCGGCGCTATCGTCAACGGGTAGACCAAGCAAGCTTATTGATGGATGATATGGCACGGCGTGAGAATTTGGTTTTTGATCAGGGACAAGAGCTGCTGCCAGCCAACTATCGAGGTGTCAGTCAAATAGGCACGCGTTGGACGGGGCTGGGCGTGTTTCCTAATCACAATATGCAGCTATTGACGGATCCTCATACTATTTTTCAGAGATTAATCGAAGATATCAATGCCGCTCAGAGTATTATCCTGATGGAGTTTTATATTGTTTATCCTAAAGGACAAGTACTAGAGGTGATAGAGGCGTTGTCAGCAGCAGCGCAGCGTGGCATTGAGTGTCATATCTTGGCCGATAGCGTGGGCAGCTTTAGTTTTTTTAATAGTAGCGCGCATCGTACTTTAGAAAAAGCAGGTGTTTTTGTCCATCAGTCACTACCAGTGGGTTTATTTAAAACACTATTTAAGCGCTCTGACTTACGTAATCATCGTAAGATTATCGTGATTGATGAGCACATTGGCTATATCGGTAGCTTTAACTTGGTCGATCCAAGATTTTTTAAACAAAATAAAAACGTTGGACAGTGGATCGATGTGGCGATACGCACGACCAGTCAACACTCTATTAGTATTACGACCGCTATGGCGATCGTGGTGGCCACGGATATTGGTGCGGAAAACAACGACAATTTAGACGCGCTCAATCAGCGAGTAAATGGCTATACTCGTAAACTATATGTGATGAACCCAACCATTAATGATTTAAACAGTCGGGTAAAGGTATTGGCTGGTGAGATCGACTATTATAAGCAGCCAAATATTGGCTCGACATCGATTGTGATACCGAAGATGCCGATGGTAGAAGGGGTGCTGGCGCAGCTGATACCCTCCGCACCGCAAGTGACAGCCCATGTGATTTACAATACATTGGTGACCGTTATTCATCGCGCCAATAAACGCATTCGCATTACCACACCGTACTTTGTACCTGACGAGGCGCTCTCGGGAGCATTAACAATCGCTGCTAAACGCGGGGTTGAGGTGACGCTGATTGTCCCTGAAAAGGTGGATTCGTTTCTTGTACAGCATGCGTCACAAGCCTATTATCAAGAGCTGCTCGAGGCAGGCGTGACGATTGCCTTGTTTAAGGGTGGTTTGTTGCATACCAAAACAGTGGTTATCGATGATGATTATTGTTTATTTGGCACTGTAAACATCGATATGCGCAGTTTTTATCTAAATATGGAAGTGAGCTTGGCCATTTATACACCAGAGATGGTCGCTCAAGTGGCTGATTGTCAAGAAGTCTACTTACAAAGTTGCCGTTTTCTGAGTTTAGAGCAGTGGCAACAGCGCCATGGTGCAGAGCGTTTATTTGATAATGTGGTACGCTTATTTAGTCCTTTATTGTAGCATTTTCAATTTTAGGGTAAGGTAAACGACTGATGTCAGTTTAGTGCCATGATGACCTTATTTTTATTACTATTAATTTATCCCGATAAAGGATGCGCTTGTCTATGTATGCATCGTCTGCATCACCTCTAACGCCCTTTGACTATATTGCAGCAGGCTATTGGCAAGACTTTTTAGCGGATCGTCCTATCGCTGGTGGCATTGCTTACGAAAGTGAGCTTCGTGATTGTATATTAGATGAGTCATTGACCAGCTTACAGCGAGTCGATACGCTGCTGTCGCACATACGCCGTGAGATGGTTAAAACTGGTCGATGGCATGAAGAGACATTATTGCTCGATGAACGCTATCGTAACTTTATGGTATTTTTGGCGTTTTATGCAGGGCACGTATTGGCACAGCAATGGCAAAATGCGCCGCATTGGTATGGACAGTTTGAGCTACATAAGCGCTATCCTGAACTGGCACTGACGACCGATGATTTTTATCAACACATGGCGGTTGTCTATTGTCAGTCGGCTGATGCTAATAGCGTTACGTCATTGTTTTTTGCACTAGAGCCGATAGGATTGCGGTTATTTGGTCATATTGATCGGCCGTTTGAGGCGGTACAAGGCGGTCAAGTGGCGAGTGGTCTGTATCAAGCGGTTAGCGCAAGGTTGCCACATGCGCACGACAATCACGTTACTAATTCGATTACACCAGCCATTAATATCAGCACACCAGATACAAGCGCTAGTCTAGAGCGCATTAAAACGGTTGATAGTCAGGAACCGTTAGAAAAAGAAGGGTTGAGTCATACGACACATGATGCGCCAAAATCTCAGAATCTGTCTCAGCAAGAGAGCCAAACTAAGCCTGTGCTGTCTAAATCAGAAACAGTGCTACCTCATACAACCTCAGAAAATACGGTATTAGAGCAGCCACTACCATCGTTAGTGCCTTCTCCTCAAGAATTGCCAACGCCCGCGATTTTTACGCAACTACTCGTAGAGCTGGATAACATAGAGGTCATTCAAACGGCTGGCAATAGCGAATATCAGCAAGCCCATAAAGTGCTGGAGCAGTTAGAACAGCATATTGCCAAGCAAAGTCAGCCACGCGCGCAAATGCGCTTTTCAGAGAGTCATTTGGCGGCAAAACAGCAAGCGTTATTAAAATTACAGGAAGCAGCGCAGGCAGGTAATAGTGCTGCCATGCTACATTTGGCAATGTATGAGTTGCTAGGTGAAGGATTAACGGTTGATAAGGGTGCTGCTACAGCGTCAGGGATTGAATGGGTTAAGCAGGCAGCCAGCAAAAATGACAGTCGTGCGCAGCGCCTACTAAGCAAAATGTATTACCAAGGGGTCGGCGTGGCGCAAGATATAGACACTGGCAAATATTGGCTAGAGCAAGCAGCGGAGAATGGACACGTGGAAGCGGCGAGCGTAGTAGGGCAATGGCAACAGGCGCAAGCGCTGATAACGACGCAAAAACAAGAGCAACATAGCATGAAGCGCTATCAGTTGTTGTTCGCCACTATACTCGTAGTGGCAATATTGATCCTAATTATTGTCTAAAATATTTTATGGCAACACGCTGTAAAGCGTATTGTTAATCGCTAAATTCAGGTAGAATTGGCGCATTTTTTACCGTCACCTTACTATAGTCAATTCACTATAAAAGAGGTGAATGCCGTCACTCTTTTATAGTGAATTGACTATATTATTTAAGCCATTACTAATCTGGGCAACTTTATGCCATCTTCTCCTATATCCTCTGATTGTGCTTTAGAAGCGACTGACCCAGTATCGTTGCCCAGCCGCACTGTTTATACTGCGCCTTTGTATTATCAGTGCGCCATTGGCTTACTTAAGCCGCTATATCGACTGCAAGTTTGGCAACGCTCACACAACCGCGACAACTATCAACAAGAAGTGGCGCAGCGTTTTGGCAAACAATATCCGCCGCGACCAGTGGCTAAAGTGAATAATGCGCAAACCGATAAAGGCGTTATTTGGTGTCATGCGGTGTCATTGGGCGAGACCAATACCGTCGCGCCATTATTAGATACATTATTGGCTGATGGCTATCAAATATGGTTAACCAATACCACGCAGACAGGTTTTGCTCGCGGTGCCAGCCGTTTCGCCGATGATATTGCTCAAGGTCGGATGAGCCATAGCTACGTACCTGTCGACAGCCCAACTGTGATTGAGGCTTTTTTGGCGCATGTAAAGCCCATCGCTGCTCTGTTTGTCGAAACAGAACTATGGGCAAATATCCTAACCAAATTATCCGAACACCATATTCCCAGTATCTTGGTCAATGGTCGGCTGTCAGCGTCTTCTTTTAAAAGTTATCAAAAAATTGCTGCGGTCAGTGCCAGTATGATGAAAAATCTGACTTTGATTATCGCTCAAGACAGCGACTCTGCTAAACGCTTTCGACAATTGGGTGCGAATAGCGCGCAAATTCGTGTAGCAGGTTCACTCAAATGGGTGATTAATACGCCTCAAATTAAAGATAAAGCGGCTGATATAGAAGCTAATATAGAAGCTAATTATACAGAAAATCCTAGCGTACCAAACCAATATTCTGAATCGGTCCAAGAGTCTACATTAGCAAAAGAGATGAATATCGCTGGTCGACCGATTTGGATTGCCGCAAGTACCCATAGTGGCGAAGAAGAGACGGCATTGTCACTGCATCAACAGCTATTGTCTCATCCCGCGCTCGCTGATGCGCTGCTTATCATTGTACCTAGACATCCTGAACGTTTTGATGAAGTAGCAGCGCTCATTCAAGCGTCCGACTTAACAATGGCACGGCGTAGTGCAGAAGATAGCATTCATGTAGACACACAAGTCTATCTGGCTGATAGCATGGGTGAGCTGATGGCGTGGTATAAGTTGGCAGATGTGGCACTGGTCGGCGGCTCATTAGTGGATGTCGGTGGGCACAATCCCGTTGAGCCAGCGAGTGTGGCAACGCCTGTACTCATGGGGCGCTATACGCAGTCTTGCCAAAGCGTGGTGGATAAATTGGCGGAGGTCGGCGCGTTATATCAGCCAAACAATGTTTTCTATCGTCCCGTTACTGTTAGTGCGGCTACTACTAATGATGATACAAATCAACAATCCTCTCGTAAGAAGCCTGCCGCTAAAGAAGATGTAGCGCTCATTTATCAGCAGCTAGTGTCTTGGCTCAGTGATCTTGAGGTAGCGGCACAAGCAGGGCAAGCTGGCGCGCGAATGACGAGACAACAGCAAGCCGTATTGACCCGCCAATTTACCATGATTAAAGAGGTTGTCGAGCAGCATGCTATTCAACAACCAAGCCAAGAGCTGCTATGAATTGTTTATTATTACCCATTGAAAACTTCTCTTCGGATGCGGCATATTTTGCTAAATTATCACAAATAAATCACGTCAATAAAGTGCTAACAGCAAAAGTTGGTGATACGCTGAAAATCGGTCAAATGGGCGGTCATTTGGGCACTGCTGTGATTGAGAGCATCCGCTCTGATGCGATTCAGTTGCGTGATATTCAGCTCACCACTGCGCCGCCACCAAAGCTAGATTTGACCGTTGTATTGGCACTACCGCGTCCTAAAGTGCTACGCCGCTTAATCATGGATATGACCGCGCTTGGGGTGCGCGATATCATCTTAATCAATAGCTATCGCACGCAAAAAAGCTATTGGCAAAGTCCGATGCTTGAGCGCCTTGATGAGTTTGTATTAGAAGGGCTGCAACAAGGGGTTGATACCATAGCGCCTCGTATCACTTTACAAAAACGCTTTAAGCCATTCGTGGAAGATGAGCTGGCAGGTTTGGTAACCAATCGAGCCATCGTGGCGCACCCGTATAGTGAGCTATCCTTTAAACAGTATCTACAACAGCCGCCATCGCTAGGATTGCCAAGTCTGGTTTGTATCGGTAGCGAGGGCGGCTGGATTGATTATGAAATAACACTGCTTGCCACTCAAGGTTGCGCGGCAGTCACTATAGGCTCGCGTATCCTGCGTACAGAAGCCGCCGTCAATGTGATTTTAGGTCAATGGTTGCTGTCGTGAATCAGCAGATCATTGAAAGATAATTAAGACATGCCATCACTTAGGAAATCTATATATTGCTCCATGAAGATCTATAAATTTATCACTTAGAAAGTGACAGTTGAGCCAAATTATCCATGCATTTCTGAGTTAAACAAATGTATTGATAATTAATCTCATTTCTATTAGTATGTTGTTTCAAAGATTATCGCGTGATTGAGCCTTACTGTTAGAGGTCTTTAGCGCCGTCTTATCTTATTGTCATCTTGTCTATTTATCTCACCTTTTCGTAGCATCATTATGGGGAAAACCATGTCATTGAATGCCATTAGCGCTAACCTAACTTCTACTAAGCTTATCTTGCCTGTTGCCGTATTTGGCATGATGTTGGGACTGGCTGGTTGTAGCAATCCATCTACAACAGAAGAGAGCGTGGAGGCGGAGACATCAGCGGCGGCTACTGAGCAACCAGCTGCTAATGATGGTGCTACGAGTGAAGGTGGTCAAACGATTACTATTTATTCTTCGCGAAATGAGCAGCTGATTAAGCCATTGCTAGACCGTTATACTGAACAGACAGGTGTGAAGATTGAGCTGGTCACAGATAGTACAGGTCCGCTCATGGCGCGTTTGCAAGCTGAAGGTCAGAACACGCCAGCTGACATGCTGCTCACGGTTGATGCCGGCAACTTATGGCAAGCGGCTCAGCAAGGCTTATTGCAACCAGTATCCTCTACTGTGTTAGAGGCCAACGTTCCTGCCAAATATCGTGATCCAAAAGGTCAGTGGACAGGGCTATCATTGCGTGCTCGTACGATCTTTTATGACCCAAGTAAAGTCAGTGCCGACCAATTGTCTACTTATGCAGATTTAGCTGATCCGAAGTGGAAAGGCAAGTTATGCCTACGTACCTCTAAAAAGGTCTATAACCAGTCACTTGTGGCCAGTATGATGGAGCATTTGGGCGAAGAGAAAACCGAAGAAATCGTCCGTGGTTGGGTCGCTAACTTAGCGACTGACGTGTTCAGCGATGATACCAGTATGCTAGAAGCCATCGCTGCTGGTCAGTGTGAAGTGGGCATTGCCAACAGTTACTACTACGGTCGTCTGCTCGATGAAAAACCTAACTTCCCTGTGAAAATATTTTGGGCAAACCAAGGCACGACTGGTACACACGTAAATATTTCAGGTGCTGGTGTGGTCGCAGGTTCAGACAATCCAGAGGGTACGCTTAAACTGATAGAGTGGTTGTCTTCTGATGAGGCGCAAGGTCTTTATGCCAGCTCAGACAAAGAATTCCCAGTAAAAGTAGGGGTTGATGAGTCAGAAATGCTCAGATCATGGGGTGAATTCAAAAAAGACGATATCAATGTGCAAAAGTTTGGTGAGCTACAAACCCAAGCCATTCAGTTGATGGACAAAGCAGGCTATAAATAAGGTATTGACAGTCATACCATTCTCAAAAATGACAATGCTTATCAAGCACGAGTATCAATCTTGATAGGCTAAATGATAGTGTTTATGTTCAAAGCAGACAGTGTTTTTAGCCGTATTTTTGAGTTTGGTATAATGTTATAAGGTCTTTATGCGTATGACACGGTAATAATGATATGATCAAAACGCCAGACGCGTCTGTACGTCAAAACGATACAGTCAATGATAGTGCTAATGCCAACAATATGGATAACCATAATATTGATGGCAAGCAGACTGTCAGCCAAGACCACGCCGTCCGTAAACGTATTATCTCAAAATCAGTCTTAGGACTGATTTCGTCGTTTATGCTTTTGCCAATTTTGATTGTGTTGCTATCTTGGACGCAGCCAATTGCTGATATCTGGACGCACATGGCAGATTATGTGCTGCCGCAAGTGCTTAAAAATACCGCGATTTTATTGCTGATGGTAACGGTCGTGTCTGGCACTATTGGCACCGCGCTTGCTTGGGTAACCAGTATGTACCGCTTCCCTGGACAGCGGTTTTTTTCGTGGGCGCTGATGTTACCGCTGGCGATACCCGCTTATGTATTAGCATTTGTCACCATTGGTATTGTTGATTTTAGTGGACCATTACAGACAGGTTTGCGCGACCTAGGCTTTGATGCAGCGATTCCTTCGATCCGTAATGTCTGGGGAGCAGGTTTGGTATTGTCCCTAGCATTTTATCCCTACGTCTATTTGCTGGCGCGTCAAGCATTCTTATCGCAAGGCAGGCGCGCGATTGAAGCGGGACAAATGCTGGGCTTAAGCCGTAGCCGCGTGTTTTTTCGGTTGGCATTACCACAAGCATTGCCATGGATTATTGGCGGACTATTGCTTGCCAGTATGGAAACCTTGGCAGACTTTGGTGCCGTATCAGTCTTTAATGTTGATACCTTTACCACGGCTATTTACAAAGCATGGTTTGGCTTCTTTAGTTTGACCACTGCGGCACAATTGGCGGCTTTGCTCATCGGTGTGATCTTTATTGTGGTATTGTTTGAGCAGTATTGGCAAACCAAGCGCGGCAATAATGTGACTCAAGGCAGCAGTCAGCGTTTTGATGCCAGCACGCCTGCGAAATTGGGCATGACATTGCTGTGTACCTTGGTGTTTGCTGGCGCTTTTTTAATCCCATTTTTGCAGCTCATCTACTGGACGGCATTGAATTTTCGCCAAGATTTTGATGCGCGCTATATTGATTTTGTGACCAATAGCCTCATGATTGCTAGCATGACCACGATTTTTATTGCCTTTTTGGCGATTATCATTGCGTGGATTAAGCGGCAGTATCCTGATAAATTGACCAAGCTCATGACTACTTTGGCAAATTTGGGTTATGTGGTGCCGGGTACAGTATTGGCAGTGGGCATATTTATCCCAATTGCTTGGCTAGACAACCAAATGATTGCCTTTGGGATTACCACGCAGCAAGTACTATCAGGCAGTGTGATTGTGATGCTATTGGCATTATCGACGCGTTTTATGACGGTGAGTTTTCAGCCAGTTGATCGACAGCTACAGCGACTAACGGTCAATCAAGAAGCGGCTGCTAAATTATTGAGTGACAGTCCTTATCAGCGCTGGCGGCAAGTGATGTTGCCTGTCATTAGTCCAGGAATATTGACTGGACTATTGATGGGGTTTGTTGAAGTCATGAAAGAGATGCCGATTACGTTAATGACGCGTCGCCAAGGCTGGGATACACTGGCGGTGCGGGTGTTTGAGATGACCAGCGAAGGCATGTGGGGACGAGCTGCGTTGCCTAGTTTATTGATTGTGCTGGTTGGGCTGTTGCCTGTTTGGATATTATTGCGTCAAAGCGATAAGCAAGGTTAAGGTGTTTTTAGAGTCAATCTGCATTATCCGATAACGCTCCACTTTATGATTGTTTTCACTGTTTTATCTATGGGTTTTATTTATTAATAGCTAACTGGTACCGTCTATGTACACTGATTCAATGAAAGGCTCAGCAGACTCTAAATCAATTAATGCCAAGGCAATAAAGGCCAAGGCAAGGCTGGAGCATATAAAAAAATTACCAGTTGCTCAAGTTAAGACGCCGCCCGCCCAGCCTAGTAAGTCTTTAGAAAAAAGCAGTGCTTTTAGCCAAGATGTTGAGACAAATACGGCTACTAGTCCTTATTTTAGTGTGCAAGATTTAATCGTCGGTTATGACGATACGATTATCGTCAATGGTTTGTCATTGGAATTGAAGCAAGGCGAGATTGGTTGCTTTTTGGGTTATAGCGGCTGCGGCAAGACCACGGCACTAAGAGCGATTGCAGGGTTGGAACAAAGCCGGGATGGTACGGTTCTCTTAAACAATCAATGTCTTACTGATAAAACTGACCGCAACTCATATGCAGTCGCACCCGCCAAACGCGGTATGGGCATGGTGTTTCAGGACTATGCGTTATTTGGGCATTTGAGCGTGGCAAAAAACATCGCTTTTGGTCTGAATAAATGGTCGGCCGCTGACAAAAAAGCCCGTGTCGCTGAGATGCTAGAGCTGGTTGAATTGTCTGAGCATGCTGACAAACGTCCAAATGAGCTGTCAGGTGGCCAACAGCAGCGGGTGGCATTAGCCCGTGCATTAGCGCCTAAGCCAAAACTATTACTACTTGATGAGCCGTTTTCTAATCTAGATGTGGTGCTACGTGAATCATTGGCAATGAATGTTCGTGATATTCTTAAACGCACCAATACCACGGCAATACTGGTCACTCATGATCAAAACGAAGCTTTTGCACTGGCTGATAAAGTGGGAGTGATGCATAAAGGTAAACTGGTACAGTGGGCAACCCCAAGCGAGCTATATCATGAGCCAATCAGTCCTTTTGTCGCTGAGTTTGTCGGCGAAGGTGCGATGATAGATGGCATCATCAAAGAAGGCCATGTTGAGACGGCATTAGGCGATATCTATCGACGTATGGAAGTATGCGATGAGTCAGGGTATCCACAGTATTGCGAGTATGATTATCCTAACGGCACACCGATTAAGGTGCTGGTGCGCCCTGATGATATCATTCATGACGATGAGAGCACACAAACCGCTTTAGTCGTTGGACGCGTATTTCGCGGTGCCAACTATTTATATCGCTTGCAACTTGACGACGGGCAAACGGTACTGTCTTTAGTCGCCAGTCACCATAATCACGAGATTGGATCGCAGATTGGTATTTTACCTATCCTAGAGCATGTCGTGGTATTTGATGAAAAAGACATCAATGCGACGACTTGGTCAGAGTATGATAGGTCAGAGAGAGTTGATGAGACAGAGTAGTCTTCATAGTCGAAGCATGTCGCAGCATTTATAAGTGATTAGGGAATTAACCTCGCGACATGCACACAGTATGCTATTGACGCTTGGCTGCCTTGTATCTACTTTAAACTGCGGCGACTATATTAATTCATGTTTACGTCAAACAACAGGTGCTTGCACTTAAGCTTATCGTGTCGCCAATATGTGCAAATAACGTCCCAACCATTTATACGGCTCTAATTGCGAGTAGCGCAGCTCCATGCGTATCACGGCCTCTGGGTCATTGTGTCCACCACGCTTAAGCGGGGTATAATCATGGAATACGCGCAGACCGCTGGTGCGTATGGTCTGATAATGATGCGCAGTCAACCAAGATTCGACTTCTTCTTTGGCAACAGGATGGTTGGGCGTGAGGCTTTTTTTGTTGTCCGCCTTATATTCTGTATTATCGAGTAAGTTAAAATTCCCCATGATCAGATTGCGATAATCAAAGCTTGCTGGGTTATAAAAGCATAAAGATAGCGCACCATTATCCGCTAATTGCTGATCAAAAAAGTCCATAACGCCAGCGGGCTCTGCCAACCATTCAAGCAGCGCATGACACATGATTAAATCAAACTTTTCACTATTTTCTGTACCCAACTTTTCTGGCAGCTCCTGATAAGGGCAAACGTACCATGTGATATCGAGATTTTCGTCTATCTGCGCGGCACTCGCTTTCGCTTTTTCTAGCATATTAGCTGAGATATCATTGATGACCAATGTATGACCTTGAGCTGCAAGCTCTATTGCAATCTGTGCCAGCCCTGCACCCACATCCAAAATACGTAAAGGTCGCCCAAGGCTTTCACTCATTTGCGCGCTATATTCAAAGATATCACGGCGTAGCACCGCCAATCGAATATCGCCTTTTAAGCCACCGTAGACCTTTTTTTCAAAATGATCCGCAATCGCCTCGAAGCTACGATCGGCACGTATATCGCCTGATGCGTCGATTGGTTGTGTCAGATCAACCGATTGGTTGTCATGTTCTTTGGTACTTTCATTATTGGTTTGCATAAAGCGCTATCTGTATTAGGGTGGTATTTTGGAACATCGTACAACAAAGACAAAATCTAAGCTAGGTTTGACAATAATACTAATTTTACCATAGCGTCAAAGATGCCATTAAATACCTGTTTTCCAGTAGCTTTTCACAATATTTTACGGTATAAGTAGTAAGGTTTAAGAAACAATTATTGAGTAAGTTTTATTGAAAATATTTGATACTTCACTGTATTCGATAAAAACCAATCGATAAAAAGAGTCTGCCATACTGAATTTTTTTATTGTCAAGGACTCTCAGCAAACGTCTGATCTACCACCGCTAAGGACAGCAACCATGATCGTATCTAAATCTACTACCGCTGTAAATAACAAATCATCTAGCAGTACCCATCAATCAGTATCCATTACGACGAGCAAGCCTGTGATGCTGCGCTGCCTATTATCCGTCGCTATTGCCAGTAGCTTGCTACTCGTCGGTTGTGGCGATGACAATGACTTTGATGCTGTCATAGGCTCTGACTCTGCGACGTCAGTTAAATCAATCAGCTCATTTAACACCGCGCAAATAAATACCCAGTTTGGTCTTGATGGTACGGCAACCCCTGATGCCAAATGCGATATCAAAATCGAAAAAGTCAGCTATCCGACAGTAGGAGCCGCGGGTGAGCGTACCAACGCGACAGCAGCTTTGATGCTACCAAGTGGCGACAGTGCTGACTGTCAAGGCGATCGACCTATCTTGCTGTATGCCCATGGTACAACTACGGACAAAGGCTACGATTTTAGTCAAGTCGCTAATCCTCAAAATCCAGCCGCTGGTGAGTCGACATTAATCGCTGCCAACTTTGCCGCTCAAGGCTACATCGTCGTTGCACCAAACTATGCTGGTTACGATGAGTCTGATCTTGATTACCATCCATACCTTGTGGCTGAACAACAAGCCACTGACATGGCTGATGCGTTAGACAGTGCCCGTACCATCATTGCAAGACAACAGCGCGCTAATGATCCTGACTACACCAACCTTGATGACTCTGGTAAGTTATTCATCAGTGGTTACTCACAGGGCGGGCATGTGGCGATGGCAACTGCAAGAATGTTCGAGAAAAATGATGAGCCTGTCACTGCCATTGCACCTTTATCAGGGCCTTATGCACTGGCAGCGTTCGGTGATGCAATATTTTCGGGTAACGTCAATATCGGCGCATCGCGTTTTGCACCGCTACTGGCATCTGGTCTCCAAAATGCGTATGGCAATGTCTATAACAATACTGCTGATATATTCACTGCCAATTATGCAAACACACAATTACCAAGTTTATTGAGCTTTGGTGAGTTGGTCGCTGCTAATAAACTGCCCGATAATGCGCTGTTTGAAAAAGATCCTGAAAACAATCCTACGCTTGATCTTCTACCAGCGCCTACCGTTCCCTTTGCCTCTATTGGCTTCGCGGATGATAACTATCTGATCAAAACAGACTTCCGTACCGCTTATGTCGCAGATGCATTACAGAACCCTGATAGCCTAATCGCGATGACAGGAGCATTACCAGCAGCCAATCCACAAAACAACTTACGAAAAGCCTTAAAAGCCAATGATCTACGTGGGTATGTACCAAAAATGCCAACTCTGTTATGTGGTGGCAATCAAGATCCAACGGTTTTTTATGACCTAAATACCAGTTCAATGGCCGCTATTATTCAAGGGAGTGTCGCACAAAATCCAGCCCTTACCCTTACCGTTAACGTGACAGTATTAGATGTTGATGCGACGACAGCTAATGATCGTCCTAATACTCCTAATGTTCAACTTATTGGACAGGCGTCCATGAACCAATGGAATATTAATTCTGTGGTAACAAGTGTTCAAAGTAACTTTGTTCAAAATCTTCAACGCGTAGTAGCTGCAGGAGCACAGCAAGGCATACCTGCAAGCGTTGCTGTATTGGGCAACTATCACGGCGGTCTGGTCAGTACGGCTTGTACGCAAGCCACACGTGAGTTCTTTAATCAGGAATTTAAACCTGCTTAATAGAGGTCATTTTAACCATAAAAAATAGCCTGACTATCGAAAAAACTGTATCCACTGGATACAGTTTTTTCATGAATATCATTTAATCATCAATAAGAGAAAAATATGAAATCGATAATATTATCACTAATTGCCTGTGTCTTTATCATAGCTCCGATCAGTCAAGCACAGGCTAAGAATACACCTTGTTCGGGCAAAATGGGCGGCGTATCTCACTGCTCAAAAGATGGTAAATTTGTTTGCAAAAATGGCAAAATCAGTCAATCAAAACAAGTATGTCGTTAAAGTTGTTTTTACCCTTGTTATTAGAGTGAAAAAAACCGCTAATCAGCTGTTTTGCTTAATTTTAATAACAGCCAGACGCCCCTAAATCAGCAAATTTGTGCTAAAATAGCTTCTTTAATTGAACATTATTTTTAACAAAAACCGTATCACTATTTTCCTATTGTTTTGCACCTTTGACAGTGCTTTTTTAGGGTCACTATTCTGATAGTAGCTGCGCATTGATGCAGCTATATTTTTGTATAACCCATGAGTATCTTGAACAAACGTGTCAACATTAGAAAAACAATGTGAGTGAAGGAGTGTATATGAGCGAATCGGTCAGTCCTATTGGCATCGTAGAGGAACTAAAGCAATCCTATCTGGATTATGCGATGAGCGTGATTGTCTCGCGTGCGCTGCCTGATGTGCGTGATGGGTTCAAACCTGTACACCGCCGTGTGATGTACGCCATGCACGTGCTATCTAACGACTATAATAAGCCATATAAGAAGTCTGCACGTGTCGTCGGCGATGTCATTGGTAAATATCACCCACATGGCGATAGTGCGGTCTATGATGCTATTGTGCGGATGGCGCAGGATTTTAGTTTGCGTTATCCGATGGTTGACGGTCAAGGTAACTTTGGTTCGATCGATGATGATCCTCCGGCTGCCATGCGTTATACCGAAGTACGTATGACCAAGCTTACGCATCAGATGCTTGCTGATTTAGACAAAGACACAGTTGATTGGGAAGACAACTACGATGGTTCTGAGCGTATGCCTAGCGTCATGCCCGCGCGTGTTCCAAACTTACTAATTAATGGTGCGACTGGTATTGCTGTTGGTATGGCGACTAATATGGCACCGCACAACCTGACAGAAGTGATTAATGCTTGTTTGGCTTATGCCGAAAACCCGCAAGTATCAGCTGAAGAGTTGATGTCACACATCTCAGGTCCTGACTTTCCTACAGGCGGTATCATTTATGGTCGCGCTGGTATTTTAGATGCTTATCGCACGGGTAAAGGTCGTTTGCACATCCGTGGTCGCTATCATATTGAAGCCATGAGTGATACGGGTGTCAACCGCGATCGTGAGCGTATTGTCTTTACCGAAGTACCTTATCAATCTAATAAAGCCAAAATGATTGAGCGTATCGCAGAACTCGTACGTGATAAAAAGATTGAAGGTATTAGCGAGATTCGTGATGAATCTGACAAAGATGGTATGCGTATCGCCATTGATTTGCGTCGTGGTGAGACAGCTGAAGTTATCGTTAATAACTTGTTCTTGCAAACGCCGCTCGAATCAAGCTTTAGTATCAATATGGTGGCGCTTGATAATGGTCAGCCGAAATTACTGACTTTGCGTCAGCTGATTGCCGCCTTTGTACGTCATCGCCAAGAAGTGGTGACACGCCGTACGATTTATGAGTTAAACAAAGCACGCGTACGTGGTCATTTGCTCGAAGGTTTGACTGTTGCGTTAGCCAATATCGACGAGATTATTGCAACAATTAAAGCCTCTGCAAACCGCGGTTTGGCACGTGAAAGCTTATTAAATAATACGTGGGGTTCAGGTAGCGTGGTGGCGATGCTTACCGCTGCTGGTAGTCAATCTGTGCGTCCTGACTATATCGAAGGCGAAGATCCTAAAGCACCATTTGGCTTGATTGAGGGCGAAGAACGTTATCGCTTATCACTTGAGCAGGTCAACGCAATTTTAGATATGCAATTGCATCGTCTAACGGGTCTTGAGCAAGACAAGTTGACCGAAGAATATCAGGATTTGCTACGTGAAATCGCTCATTTAGAGTCTATTCTTGGTGATTTTGATAAGCTAATGACCATTATATCCAATGAGATGATTGAGATTCGTGATAACTTTGGTGATGAGCGCCGTACCGATATTATTGACTCACGTACTGACTTTAACCGTGAAGATTTGATTCCTGAACAGACGGTTGTCATGACGGTCTCGCGTACTGGTTATGCAAAAACTCAGCCGATTGATGATTATGTCGCGCAAAAACGTGGCGGTAAGGGCAAGTCTGCAACGGCAATGAAAGAAGATGATGTGATTGATCATTTGGTGGTGACCTCAACGCACGCTACCGTATTATGCTTCACGGATAGCGGTCGTGTCTTTAGCTTACGTGGTTTTGAAGTGCCGATTGCCAGTCGCGGTGCTCGTGGTCGTCCATTAGTGAATTTAATTGGCTTAAATCCTGATGAAACGGTCACTACGATACTACCGATTCCAAAAATAGTGGAAGAGCTATCGGTAAAAGGTGAAGCGTTAACAGAGGCTCTAATAGATGGGGATGATGATCTATTAGACGACAGCACGCAAGCAGAGCCACCTTTTGTGTTCTTTGCAACTGCCAATGGTACGGTGAAGCGGGTAGAGCTTAAGCAGTTTGCCAATATTCGCTCGAACGGCTTGATTGCGGTTGGACTAGAAGAGGGCGATAAGCTGGTCAGTGCTCGTATCACTAATGGTAGCCAAGAAGTGATGTTGTTTGCATCCAGTGGTAAAGCCATTCGTTTTGATGAAAATGATGCGCGTGTGATGGGTCGTACGGCTAAAGGTGTCCGTGGTATGCGTTTGGCGGCTAATGAGTCGATAAAATCATTGGTTGTGATCGAAGATGATGTACGCGAAATCCTTATTGCTTGTGAAAACGGCTTTGGTAAACGTACCTTTATCGATGAGTTCAATACCCAAAATCGTGGCGGCGGCGGTGTAATTGCCATCAAAACCAGTGAGCGTAATGGTGCGCTAGTAAGAGCCACTAAGGTTGACTCTACAGACGATATTATTTTAATCTCTGACAAAGGTACGTTGGTTCGTACGCCCGTTGAGCATGTTGCTAGCTCTGGTCGTAATACGCAAGGTGTGACGCTGATTCGTCTATCAAAAGACGAGAAGCTGGTCGCTATGGCGCGTGTTGAGCATGAAGAAGGTGACGATGAGCTGGTTGATGCCATGAGAGAAGATGGTACATTTGATGTGGCAGGTCAAGAGCAGATAGATATTGATGCGGAGACTGGCAACACAGCAACGAATGACGTTATGGATATTGCTACTGACAATGAATTAGATGTTGACAGTACAGACGGTGAAAACGCAGGCGACGAATAAATGTCTCAGTAGTTAGCTTTTTGATCTAGTCTTATATGATTGTTCTATAAAAAGCCTCTGACGTTATCGTCGGAGGCTTTTATTTTTTTCTGTACGTCATCTATTGTTAGAGTCTGCTTTTAAGTTTCCGCTGCTCTAATTTTTTATAAATAATGCCCATAAAGTTCTATTTTTAAGGCTGTTGTTATGCTCTCGACCAATCAAACTTTTCAAGGAACCCTTGCTTCGATATCATCGAGTTTTTTATTTTCGATGATGTTTGTGTTTGGGCTATTTATGCTGCCTTTGACAGGTACGCAGGTAGCCTCATGGCGCGTGCTCATGATGCTGCTAAGTTTGCTATTGTTGGTCAGTTTTACCAAGCAATGGCAACATGTTTTTGATTATTTGAAAACCTTAAAAACTCCGAAAGAGTGGCTGATATTTATTTTGCCCACACCGATTTTGGGTGTTCAAATTTGGCTATTTATGTGGGCACCAGTCAATGGCTTTGGTCTGGATGTCACCTTGGGCTATTTTTTATTACCGCTGGTGATGATAGTGCTGGGTCGTTTCTTTTATCACGAGCATATGAGTGCGTTACAGTGGGTGGCCGCGCTATGTGCAGCCTTAGGTATTGGCTATGATATCTTTCAATATGGCTCAGTATCTTGGGTAACGTTGTTTGTGTGCTTGGGCTATCCACCCTATTATCTATTGCGGCGTAAACTGGCTGTGCCGCCTATCACAGGGCTGTTGTCTGACTTGGCTTTGTTAACGCCAGTGGTGCTCATTATGTTGTATTTTAGCGGCGGCTTTAGTACGGCAGCACAGGACATCAAGTTCTGGTATTTATTACCACTGCTAGGAGCCTTTAGTGCGCTGGCGATGTCCTTAACCATGATTGCCAGTAGCAAATTACCTGTGTCATTATTTGGGGCGTTAAGCTATGTCGAGCCTATGCTGCTGTTTGTTTTATCTATCACCGTTCTAAGTCAAAGCCTCGATGAAGGCGGCTCTTTATTCATGTATGGTATGGTAAGTTTGGCGTTACTGGTGATGATTGCTGATAGTATAAAAGGTTATCTTAAGCGCCGCCGTGACAATCATTTGCATGGCTATCGAGAGCCACAAGTGGGTGGGTTTCCGCCGCGTCGTCGTTTCATAGATCAGCGTATTGATGGGGTTTTAACCGCGCATCGTTTTCGCAAGATTCGGCGCTATCAAAAAAAGATGGATAGAATACAGCAAAAAATCGAGCAGTTGAGTGCAAAGTAAGATACTGAATGAATAGGCGCACGCTTTAGTGAAGCAGGTGTATTGCTTATCTATTCTGACTTTGACATAATACTGACCATAAGATAAACACGATATATTCCAAGTATTTATCTCAATCTTATATGATAATGTTGTAGATAACAGAGTTTATAGATCAAAAAGCCTTCGACGTCCGCGTCGGAGGCTTTTGTTTTTTTTCTAAAATTGCCAAGGACGTGCGCTCATTTTTCAAGGTTGTCGTTATGCTCACCACGAATCAAACGTCGCAGGGTACCATCGCTGCAGTGGCAGCAAATTTTTTATATTCATTGCTATTCTTATTTGGTCTATTGATGCAGCCGTTGTCAGGCACGCAAGTCGCTTCTTGGCGCGTATTGATGATGCTATTGAGTCTGGTGCTGCTGATTAGTGTGCTGAAGCAGTGGCAGCATATTTTTGATTATTTAAAAACCCTAAAGACGCCAAAAGAATGGTTTTTATTTATCATACCCACACCAATATTGGGCGCGCAAATCTGGATATTTATGTGGGCACCTGTCAATGATTTAGGGCTTGAGGTGACATTGGGTTACTTTTTATATCCAATGATTATGATTATGGTTGGTCGGTTTTTTTATAACGAAGACATGAGCTTGTTACAATGGATTGCCACCATTTGCGCAGGCGCAGGTATTGCCTATGATGTCTTTCAGTACGGCAGTATTTCTTGGGCGACTTTATTTGTTTGCTTGGGTTATCCGCCTTATTATCTACTGCGTCGTAAATTGGCAGTGCCGCCGATCACAGGGCTTATCTCTGACCTTGTTTTATTGACGCCAGTGGTGTTGATTGCTTTATATCTCAATGGCGGGTTTGCGCTGGCGATATCTACCGATAAGTTTTGGTATCTGTTGCCACTATTAGGCATTATCAGTACGGCTGCGATGTCGTTGACCATGGTTGCCAGTCAAAAGCTGCCCGTCTCATTATTTGGCACCTTATGCTACCTTGAGCCGATATTTTTATTTATATTTTCCATCACGATTTTGCATCAAAGTATCGATGAGGGCGGCTCTTTATTTATGTACGGCATGATTTTTGTCGCGCTGTTGATGATGATTGTGGATAGTGCGCTTGGTTACTTGGCGCGTAAGCGTGATGACCGTTTGCATGGTTATAATGAGCCACAAGTGGGTAGCTTCCCGCCACGTCGCCGTCTGAAAAACCGCCGTATTAAAGGTGTGTTAACCGCGCATCGTTTCCGCAAAATTAGAAAGTATCAGCAAAAAATACATAAGATGACACGCAAAATTGAAGAGCTGCATTCAAAGTAGCGCCTGCCAGCAAGTCGATCTAGACTTGACTTAGCGGGCAGTATTTTTCGTCATTACTCTACACAGTTTCTGTGTTAAAGAGGCATTAATTACGCTATTATCGATAGCATTGCTGCCACGCTTAACAACGTTTATTAATGGAATGCGTGGCACCAACTATACATATTACGACTTATTCATACGATAACTTATTCACATTATAACTAGGATGGTTTATGTTACACCTTCATCATTTAGCAAATTCGCGCTCATTTCGTATTATTTGGCTGTTAGAAGAGCTTGGCGTCGATTATCAATTGACTTGCTATGAGCGCAATAAAGCATACCGTGCGCCTGACAGTTTAAAAAAAATACATCCGCTCGGTCATGCACCCATGTTAGAAGTAAATGACCGTGTGCTCATCGAATCAGGTTTTATTATCGAATACTTGTTGAAGCATTATGATAGAGAGAAACAGTTCAAGCCTGCGGATGATAATGAAGCGGCGTGGGAGGCTTACACGTTTTGGTTACATTTCGCTGAAGCATCAGTGATGCCGCCATTGGTCATGCGTTTGGTATTTAACAAAGTGGTTGGGCAGTCGCCCATGCTGATCAAGCCTGTGAGCAAAAGCATTCGCAATCAAGTCGAAAAAAATATGATAAGCAAAAGTCTAGATGCTATATTGGCGATGATAGAGCAGCATTTGCAAGACAATCATTGGTTTGCTGGGGCTGAATTTAGTGCCGCTGATATCCAAATGCATCTTGCGGTTGTAGGTGCTAATGCTGGTACAGGATTAGATAGCAGTAAATATGCCAATATCTTAATTTGGCTAAAACGCTGTGAAGAGCGTGATGCCTTTAAGCGTGCAGAAGAAAAGGGTGGTCGTTTGCAGTTCTAAAAGCGTCGCATTTAATCGTTAATAAATGACTGATTTAATATTAAAATGAAGGGTTTTGTTTATTCATAAACAAAACCTTTTTTAGGATAAGAAATGACAGACTTAAATAAATTGAATAACAAGCATACTGATGTCGATACTGGCATTGCTGCTAAGCCTGCGCTTGATACGACTGCTGACAATGTGAACCATCAGCAGGTCTCCATTAAAGCATGGTCACAAAAATTGCTCGTGGTTATATTGTGTATTGCCAGCTTTTATGGCGGCTGGAAATCTTATGAGTCAAATATGGTCAGTGAATGTACGGCCAATGGTGGGCAGATGGTTGCAGCGCAAAAAACCATGATGTGCCAATTGTCATAGCAGATAAGTATCATGTGTAAGAGAAGTAATCTATGTTGAAGCTGACTTTTTTGGGTACCTCTGCCGGTGTGCCAACCAAACAGCGCAATGTGACCGCACTGGCGATTGAATGTCTGAATCCTTATTTATCTGGGTTACAGCAAGGCATTCGTCAACAGAATGCCAATCAAAATAAAAAATCGCGTCCATGGCTACTGATAGATTGCGGTGAAGGCACACAGCAGCAGCTATTGCATACCAAGCTCTCTTTGCATCAACTAGCCGCTATCTGTATCACCCATGTGCATGGCGATCATTGCTACGGGTTACCAGGGTTATTGGCGAGTGCCGCCATGTCAGAACGCCGTGATCCGCTGACCCTCATTGCCCCAAAAGCAATCGCGACATTGCTCGAAGCCATTACCTTAACCACGGAATTGTATTTACCCTTTACTCTTAATTTTATAGCGATTGAAGAGGTGCTATCTGAGCAACGTGATACAAGCAAGGTGAATATCCGATTAAGCGACCAGCATCAGCTTGATATTGATATCACGTTGCTAGCACATCGGGTTGCTTCTCATGCATTTGGTATCACGCAGACTATCCATCATCGCACGCTTGATACGGACAAACTGCTGGCGCAAGGTATTCCTGCAAGCGCACTATGGGGTAAATTGCAGCAAGGTCACGATGTCATCACTGAAGAGGGTCAGCAATTATGTGCAGGTGATTATGTCAATGATGAACTATCACGAACGCGAGTAGTGGTGGCTGGTGATAACGATACGCCAGCGTGTCTCACTGCGGCGTTGGTTGATACGGATTTATTGGTGCATGAAGCGACATATACGCATGAGGTATTGACTAAGATTCAAGCCAAAAATCCAGAGTTTGATCCAATGCATAGTAGTGCGCAATTGGTGGCGGATTTTGTAGAAAACAGTGGTGTAAACAATCTAATATTGACCCATTTTAGCGCGCGTTATCAGGGTTTTGAGAATCCTAATAGCAAAACGCCAAATATGGCATACATTCGTCTAGATGCTGAGAGCGTTTACAAAGGTAATCTATGGCTAGCCGCAGATTTTGACCAATACATGGTCGATGGTGCGGTTGATGTGGCAGGTATTAAAGAAAATAACCGCGTACAATATTTGGGTTCTGCACGCGGTCGTTAAGTACTGAGCGTCATCATAAAAATAACTTTTAATGAAGCTTTACGATGGACTGTCTTCAGCTGTTAATCGTGTCTGTCCTATCCAGTGGCGGCTAAACTGATACGCCACTCGTCCTGAACGTCCACCGCGCTCTGATGCCCAACGTAGCGCTGCTGCTCTGATGTTATCAGGTAACGTCTTATTTTTTTCTTCATTATTACTTTCTTTAACGTCATTCGCATTATCTAGATGGCGGTTTGGCGAAAGTGATAAATAATGGCGCACGATGTGTAAATAGGTATTTTGATCCATTGGATGAAAGGACAACCAAAGCCCAAAGCGATCAGACAGCGATACCGTCTCATCAATGGTTTCATAAGGATTGACCTCATCGGTTTGACCATTATAAATATTGACATTGTCTTTCATTAGCTGAGGCAATAGATGACGGCGATTACTGGTCGCATAAACCAACAACTTGTCTTGCTCTGAGTCTAGCGAGCCGTCCAATACGCTTTTTAACGTCCGATAACTCTCGTCTTGACCGTTAAATGCTAAGTCATCACAGTACACCACATAGTGACAACCACACTCGGTCGGCAGTGCATTAATGACGGCGCGTATCTTATCAAGCACTCGCAGGTCATCACGGGCAATTTCAATAATGCGTAATCCTTCACTATGATAGGCTTGTAGCAATGCCCGAATCAGCGATGATTTGCCAGCACCACGTGTCCCTGTCATCAAGACATGATTGGCAGGATAGCCCTTTAGAAATTGTCGTGTGTTTTGTACCAGTTTTGCCTTTTGCGTATCGATACCATGCAAATCATCTAAACTTAAAAATAAGTTCACTGCCAATGGCTCCAAATGTCCATTATGACCACCGACCCAGCGATAGGCGAGCTGTGCAGGATCAATCTCGATAGTGGGCGTGACTTGCTCTTGTAAATACTGTCCAAGTAAATCCAATAAATGGTCGGGTAGGGCGTAATTCTTAACAGGCTTAGTGGATTGGGGCATAATACTCAGTCGCTCATAAAAATTAAAATAACGTGTGGCATACTAGACGTATAAAGGCTTCACTTTACCATGAAACATAATGCCAGTAATTCCTCTAATGCAAAAGCGTGTGCAAAACAAGCATTACAAATGCAAGCACAGCAAATGTTGCCAACATTGACTGCGTTATTCTCAAGCCTGAATTATAACGATATTTCGCATCAACGACTCAGCCAGCAAAGTAACAATAATAACGAGAATGACTACCAAGGCTTGACGCGTGCCCAGCATCTACAGTTTGGTCGAGTGATGATTAAATGGCAGTTAACGGCTGCTAGCAATCAAAATTTGGCGGGCTTAACCCATGAAATCGGTATTCTAAAATCTATCAATAATTTATCAGCCAATCAAAAGAGATTTCAAGACAGTCTTTTTGCTATTGCTCCGCCAATGCTCGCTTATGAAACTTTAAGGGTACAAGTATTAGATCCGTTTTCGCAGCTGACGATACTTACCATGCCATATTATCTCAGTGGTAGCTTAGCAACTCAGCTTAATATTCGAAATCATTCGTTATTAAATTCTCAACGAAAGCATCATTTTATGGTGCAATCTGCGCACCTTATCGCTACTCTACATAGCGCTGGTTGGCTACATAATGATATTAAGCCCAGTAATATTTTGCTAGATGATTTTTTGCCAAATCATGCGGATGATAGCTGTATCAAGGCTGATTTATTGTTAAACGATTTTGCCTTAGCTAAGCCAATTAGTAAATCAATAGAGACTAGTCTTGCTGGTACACCAGCGTATCTTGCCCCTGAACGCTGGCAAAGTAAGAGTCAGAGTGCGACAGTGCAAAGTGATATCTATGCGTTTGGTATTATGATGGTTGAAATACTAACAGGCAAGCGACCGTTTCAGATATGTGCTAACAGTAATGACAAATTAAAAGCATGGGCGATTCAGCATTGCCAACAGCCTATTCCAACCTTACCGTTAGAATATAGTCACTATCAAGGTATCATTAATAAAGCATTGGCAAAGCGGGTGGAGAGAAGGTATCAGAGTATGGAAGAGGTGTTGAAGAGTTTAGAGCAATTACGAATTTACTAAGAGTACAGTTTTATGTGGAAGGAGTTAAATAAAAAACCCACTATTTAGTGAGTTTTTTTTATTTTTAATGGTTAGGATATTATGTTTTACTCTACAGCATTATCTGATAAGAAAAGCGACTTCGATAAAGATGAGAAGAAATCTTGATATATTTTAGGATTCTCAATTGGCTTTAGGTTGTACTGAGCGTTAGCTCTAACGATTACAGACTTGCTAGAAGAAGACGGTCTCGCGGTTACAGTCATTCTAACCTTGTTGCCATTATACAATCTCGTCGCTGAAACAGTACCAAGGTCGGTATCAGCCTTATCAATTACAAAGCTCAAATCCTGTAACGTTGATATGACATTTCTAACAACTACAGTTTTATCACTAGTATCAAAAGATCTAGTTTGCATACTACGTAATTCTACTTGATTGTCAGCGCCTAAAATTCTGGCATCATGAGTTGTAGCGCAACCAGTAATCAAAGTTAGACAAGCTGCGAATAAAGCTATTTTTAATGTATTCATATTTTTTGAGCCTCTAAGAATACTGATTTAGATAGTTTGTTAAAGAATTCAGCATATAGCTCTTCTGTTTTCATTGTTTCGGCTTTGGTTACCTGTCCTTGTGTATTCGTCACAATGCGTTGAAAAGTAGCTCTAGCTAAATAACCATTTTTATTGTTTTTAGACGGTAATGTTACGAAACTAACTTTTATCTGTTGCTGGCTATCAATCGACATGTTTCCGCCACCAAGTACCGCTAGTAATACAGCACCCGCTATCTGCGCATTGTTAGTAGCATCTACAGTTTTAGATGCGGTCACAACACCTGATTTTGTCTCTGTTTCATCTATTGAATATCCCATGTCTTGTAACACAGCTACCCCAGCCGAAAGAAGCTCTACCTCGTTGCTTGTTTCAAAAAATCTCGATTGCATTTGTCGATCTTGTAATGAGGTCTCTGCTACTTGAAATAAGTTTTCTGGTGGAGTGGTTGCACAGCCTGTTATTCCTAAGGCACAAGCAACAAATATATATTTCAGTTTTTTCATTTAGCTGGCCTTTAGAATTTTGAGGAATGGTATGCAAAGTCTCTTACCAAGTTTTGCTCATCAAATTTTATTATGATAGTCAGCGTTCTTTGTGATCTAGACGATGCTCCTGAGCTAGTCTGGCCACCAGCTAAAACAGCAAATACCCAGCCTGTACTTGATGACTGCACGGTATCTGTTGCTACCTTATCGTAAACCCAAACTTCTCTTCTTTTGTCGTCAGTAGAAACCATATTTGGTGAGCCAAGCGCCTGCAACACATCTGCGCCACTCATTCCAACTTTAATCTGTTTTTGAACAACCCCTACAGAGATGTTTCCATTGTTTTGGACTTGGGCAGCATGCTCAGATGCTGAAACACAACCAACCAATGATAGGGCAGCCAACAAGGCAACTATAGTTTTCATTATCTTTCCTTTTGGACTATCAATAAACTTAACTCTTTTATTTAAGTATGATGTTTATAGAATATCTCATACCTAAGCCTGTCAAGGGTAATGTAAACAAAAAGTTAACTAATGTAAACAATTAGTCGTTAGTATTACTAATTAATTATAAATATTGTTTTATTGTAATTATTAGATGGGTGTGGGTTTTTATTCCAAAATACTAATCTGGTATTAAAGAAAAGCGAAGGAGATCTGAATTAGTTTTGAAGTGAGTGTTTGTTTTCCGACAAAATACAGACACAAAAAAACCTGCTAAAAAGCAGGCTTTGATATTTGGTCTAAGATGTACTATCCGAAAATGGTGGGGCTGGAGAGACTCGAACTCTCACACCTTGCGGCGCCAGAACCTAAATCTGGTGCGTCTACCAATTCCGCCACAGCCCCATTTTCCGTTACTCTATCATTATTAGCGTTTAAACTCAAACACAATATAGACAGTTAACTGATTCGGTAGTGCGTCTCAGTGGTTGGCTATTATATAGAGTTTGAAACGTTTGGCAACCCCTATTTGCAATTATTTTTAAATATTTATCATTTATTTTCACTTATTTTTATAAGCTATTGATATGAATGGTATTCATGTTTATGAGTTTGCGCCTTTAATAACGATTATTTTGCCCTTCTGCTGAAGAAATATCTAATTGCTGTAATTTACGTGTCAGGGTATTGCGCCCCCAACCGAGTAAATTAGCAGCAGCGATCTTTTTGCCACCACTATGGTTGAGCGCTGCCGTCAATAAAACGCGTTCAAACTCAGGGGTTGCCGTCTGCAAGATATCGGTTTCTCCTGTTTGTAGAGATTGCTCAGCCCAAGCAGCCAATGCTTGTTGCCAACTTGAACTGTGGGAATGAGGGCGTATTTGCTCATTGTGAGTCATAGCTTGTGTAGGCTGACTTTGCTCTTGATACGCTTCTAAATCAGACGAGATATTTTCAAGCAGCTCTGGTGGCAAATCATCCACCATCACGGTGTCGCCTGTGGCCATCACCGTCAACCAAAGGCAGACATTCTCAAGTTGGCGGACATTGCCACGCCACTCAAAAGCCTGCATGATGTGTAGCGCTGTCGGATGCAGCTGTTTCTCTGCACTGTTCATCTGTTCAGCAGCCCGCTGCATAAAGTAATGGGCTAATGCTGGAATGTCTTCAGGTCGTGTCCGTAATGGCGGCAACGGCAAGCGAATTACATTGAGGCGATAAAACAGATCTTCACGGAATTTGCCTTGTTTGACCAGTTCTTCTAAGTTTTGATGAGTAGCGGCAATGATGCGTACATTCACTTTGACCGGCTGCTGTCCACCGACGCGAAAAAACTCACCATTGGCCAGTACTCGTAGCAGCCGAGTTTGGGTGCTATAAGGCATATCGCCAATTTCATCTAGAAATAATGTCCCACCATCCGCTTGCTCAAAACGCCCTTGTCGCGTCGTCGTTGCACCAGTAAACGCCCCTTTTTCGTGACCGAATAATTCAGATTCAATCAAATCATGTGGAATGGCGGCCATATTGAGGGCAATAAAAGGCTGCTGGTGACGTGGTGAATGCTGGTGCAACGCACTGGCGACCAACTCTTTACCCGTGCCTGATTCACCAGTAATTAGGACGGTAATAGGTGAGTGCGCTAAGCGCCCAATGGCACGAAACACCGTCTGCATCGCTTGAGATTGTCCAATGATGCCACTTGGATTGTCATTAGCGCTGATGGCAGGTTTAACTTTGATTTTAGGGCTGGATGTTTTATTGGTTTGGCTGATCAGAGTAGCCTTGCTAGCAAGCTTGGGCTTGGTATCAGGTTTTACCTGCATATTGGGTAAAGTATCTGATGGATTTTTGGTAATGGTCTTCGGAGTAGGTGTAGCTGTTGAGTTTGCTACCGCCGCTGCCAGCATATTAGGCTGATAATTAATGGCTTTATAAATCGTGACGACTGCATCATCTAAGTCAAAAGGTTTTGGCAGATATTCAAAAGCACCTGTTTGATAGCTATTAATAGCAGAGGTGAGGTCGGAATGCGCCGTCATAATGACAATGGGCAGCTTAGGGAAATGCTCATGTACCCAATCACTAAAAGACAACCCATCCATCATGGGCATACGAATATCGGTCAATATCACATCGGGAAACTGAGCGGCTGATTCCTGCTGTTGCAAAATATCGTTGAGGCGTGTCCATGCCGCTTGCGCTTGGGTAAAGCTGATAACCGTCAAACCTGCGTCTTCAAAAGTATCTGCCAACACCAAACGCAGGGCTGCATCGTCATCGATGAGCCATAACGTTGCAGGGTTAGCATCAGGTGCATTATTGACCGTTACTTTGATAGCTTGATTATCAGGTTCTCGGTTACTAGATTCTTGATTGTCTGATGTTTGGGCAGAGCCTTGATTGTCGCTGTTAGATGTGGCGTGGTCATTATATGCAGTCATTTATCAGGCCTAATAAGCAAGTGATTCAGGGTGATTGTTTCATAAGTTAGGTCATGGTTTCTAAGCCTTGGGTGCTGGCTGTTTTAAGCATGGTGCGCTGGCTGATTGAAAGGCAAGTACAGCGTAAAACTGGTGTGTTGGTGGTTGTAGTCATTTTTGACACTGTCGTTAAGGTTTTTTGATTGTTGGGAGCTCACGTCAATCATACCATGGTGATGACTGATGATATCTTGCACGATAGACAATCCTAGCCCCGTCCCTGCGGCACGGCTGGTCACCATTGGGAAAAATATCTGTCCGATCAATGCCGGATCAATGCCTGAACCGTTATCGGCAATATTGATTTGTAGCACTTGCTTATGCTGTTGCCCAGCAATGGTATGTTGAAAGGCAATTCGGGTTTGAATGTGTAGCGTTGGCTTATAACTGGCGCTGTCGTGATTGCTCATTTGTGAAGTGACAGGTTGTTGCACCTTAGGCTCGGATAACTCTCTTTGCTGCAGCGTTTGCTCAAACTCAGTCATCGATTCACAGGCATTATTAATCAGATTTAAAAACACTTGTATTAGCTGATCTTTATCAGCGCATAACTCAGGCAATGACAAGTCATAATCGCGCTGTAGCGTCACTTGCGGATATTGATTGACGACCAAAGATAAAACATGCTCCAGTGGCTCATGGATATTTAGCGTTTGCCAATTTGGTAATTGATTGGAGCCAAGAAATTTCCCAATAAGATGGGTTAGACGGTCCGTTTCTGAAATGATGATATCAGTATAATTACGCAGTTTTTCAGCCGTTTTTTGCAGATGGCTATTCGGGTTTACCATAGGGTTTGTACCAATAATAGCAGGAGGAGCACTATTAAGAGGAGAGGTGTCACTGAATTTGATGAATTGCCGCTGTAATAATTGCGCCGCCCCGCGAATACCGGCCAGCGGATTTTTGATTTCATGAGCGACCGAGCGCAGCATATGACGGGCAACATTATATTGCTGCTGCTGGCGTTGTTCCTCTGATATGCGACTTTGGCGATCCTTGCCCCACATCTCAATAATAAAATAAGGTTGCTGCTCATAAATGACAGGGGTCACGCTATAATCAACCGAGAATGATAAATTACCATTTAGCGGTGTGCTGATAAGGTGATCATGATCGATAAAGGGTTGTTGATACTGCTTTGCTTGCTGAAATCGTTCTTTTAAAGAGCACGATTGTTCATGGGTATCTTCACCACTACTTTTATCGACAGTTACATGGTTATCACTGTCATGATTGCTATTGGCTGATTTCAATGCTTTGGATGCAAGCAGTGTCAATATAGACTGACCCAGTAAGCGTCCACTACTAATAGCAAGTAGTTGTTCGGCTTGGGCATTTAGCCAAGTGATCGATAAATCATCATTGATCCATAAAATAGCGGTGAACAAATGCTGTGACATGAATGCTAAGTCAGGTGTCAGTTTTACAGTTGTCAAATGGGTTGTCATGGCTATTGCCTAGAATAAAAGAAGACGCGATATAATATTTAACCATAAATCAACACTATAGAACGGCAAAACTGGCGATTTTTGCAAAAAAAACGTACAATGCGCACAGCCAATTTATCTCTAGCAAGGTCAGCCATGCCCAACACTTCTACCGAGTCGGTTAATACGACTGTTACTACCTCACCGTCAACTTCTACGCCAACAGATTCTATGTTAAAAGACACTGTCATCGTTTTTAATCCTGCCAAACCAAATATAGCACAAGACAATCAGGCAGATGTTAGTCAAGCAAACACTAACCAACCCTACCATCATAAAGCCAACCACAATCAAAACCGTAGCATTGAGCAAAGCAGAGATGTGACTTCAGGTGCTTTATCGACTGAAAATGCGCCAGTGAATGCAGCGCCAAAGATTGGGTTTGTGTCACTAGGTTGCCCAAAAGCCTTGGTCGATAGTGAGCGCATTATCACTGAGCTTAGCCGTGATGGTTATCAAGTGGCGAGTGATTACGAAGGTGCAGATTTAGTGGTGGTCAATACCTGCGGCTTTATCGAGTCCGCGGTACAAGAGTCGCTAGATGCCATCGGCGAAGCGATTAGCAAAAACGGTAAAGTAATCGTTACTGGTTGCTTGGGTAAAGAGGCGGACAAAATCCGTGAAATGCACCCAGCCGTGCTAGCTGTAACTGGCGCTCATGCTTATGATGAAGTCATTAGAGCCGTTTCGCTGCATGTGCCCAAGCCTGACCGCAGTCAGGACGCTAGTTATGATCCAAAGATAGATTTGATTAATGAAGCGGGTATCAAATTGACGCCAAGCCATTATGCTTATCTAAAAATATCAGAAGGTTGCAACCATCGTTGTACTTTCTGCATCATTCCAAGCTTACGTGGAGACTTGGTTTCACGTCCGATTGACAGTGTGATGAATGAAGCGTTGGCGCTGAAAAATGCTGGCGTGAAAGAATTGCTGATTATTTCGCAAGATACCTCTGCTTATGGACTGGATTTAAAGTATAAGACCAGTTTTTGGAATGGTATGCCGCTGAAGTCGAAATTTTATGACTTGTGCCAAGCCTTAAATGACTTAGGTATTTGGGTGCGCTTGCATTATGTCTATCCATATCTGCATGTCGATAAAGTGGTTGAACTAATGGGCGAGAAGAAGCTACTGCCTTATCTCGACATTCCGTTTCAACATGCCAGCCATCGCATCCTAAAAGCGATGAAACGCCCAGCGCATAGCGAAAACACCTTGGCGCGTATCCATGCATGGCGTGAGATTTGCCCTGATATCGTCATTCGTTCAACCTTCGTTGTGGGCTTCCCTGGCGAGACAGAAGAAGATTTTCAATGCTTGCTTGATTGGTTAGTAGAAGCTCGCCTTGATCGTGTTGGCGCGTTTACCTATTCAGAAGTCGAAGGCGCAGTGGCTAATGACCTGCCAAATCATGTGCCAGAAGAGATTAAGCAAGAGCGCTATGAGCGTTTGATGACGCTGCAACAAGACATCTCAGCGCAAAAGCTACAAGAGAAAGTCGGCAAAACCTTGATGGTATTGGTCGACGAAATTGATAGTGAAGAGGGCGTTGCTATTTGTCGTAGCTATGCTGACGCACCAGAGATTGACGGTCATGTCTATGTCGATGAGATTACCGCTCAAGTTAAAGTCGGACAATTCCTAACGGTCACGATTGATGACGCTAGCGAATATGATTTGTTTGCCAGTTACAAAGGCTAAGCAGTCACTGTAGCTGATTAGTCACTACAATATACGAGTGAAAATTGCCCAATCGCGGGCAGTTTTTGCTACAATTAGCGCAATTTAGCCTTTTTACACGTTTGTCATCAGTTGCGGTGCTTGCTACATAGTACCTCGGTGATGACACTTCGAGTAAATTCGAAGGCAAACTCTATTTGTGTTTTACCGCTCATTTTAATTATAATTTAATGCTAACAAGGTGACCTCATGTCTGACAAAAACCCGCGTTACTCTCGTATCTTGCTGAAACTCTCTGGTGAAGCCTTAGCTGGTGGCAAAGAGATGGGAATTGATAGCGAAGTGCTCGATAAGATGAGCTTGTCTATCGCCCATTTGCGTGGTCTTGGTGTTCAAGTCGGTATCGTGGTCGGCGGCGGTAACTTATATCGCGGCGCGCAGTTGCAACAAGAAGGCTTAGTCGGTCGTGTGACTGGTGATCAAATGGGTATGTTAGCAACCGTTATGAACGGTCTGGCGATGCGTGATGCGCTTGAGCGCCGCAATATTAAAACTCGCCTGATGTCAGCCTTGCCAATTGGTGAAGTGACCGAAAGCTATAGCAGTCGCAATGCCATTCGCTATCTCAAAAATGGCGAAGTATGTATCTTTGTTGCTGGTACGGGCAACCCTTTCTTTACCACTGATACGGCTGCTTGCTTACGCGGTATCGAGATCGAAGCTGGCTTGATTTTAAAAGCCACCAAAGTTGATGGCGTTTATGACAAAGACCCAAGCTTACATGACGATGCAGTTAAATATGATGGTTTAACTTTTGATGAAGTATTAGAGCAAAAACTTGGCGTGATGGATTTAACTGCCATTGCCTTATGCCGTGAGCACAACGTGCCGCTACAAGTGTTTGATATGACCAAGCCTAATGCATTATTAAACGTCATTATGGGCGAAAATGAAGGCACACGCGTTTATCACTGATTTGCCTGAATACTTTAAACGCTCTGAACGCTCTAAATATTAATACGAGAATACCAGTTATTAAAATTAGACCAGTCGTTAATAACTACAGTCGCTAATAATTAATAGTGAACACCCGTATATTTACTAACAAATGAATGATTTATCGATAGCGATAAATAAGGATATCTAATGATCAAAGAGATTAAGCAAGACGGCGAAGCGCGCATGCAAAAAACACTGGAAGCGCTTGAGAGCACTTTTAGCAAAGTCCGTACAGGGCGCGCACATCCGGGTATGTTGTCAGGCGTGATGGTTAGCTACTACGGGTCGCCTACACCTTTGAATCAAGTGGCGAGTGTCAACGTTGAAGACTCACGTACGCTCATGGTTCAGCCATTCGAGCGTACCATGGTACAAGCAATTGACAAGGCCATTCGCGAAGCAGATTTGGGTCTCAACCCAGTGACCGCCGATGTGATTCGTGTGCCAATGCCTGCATTGACAGAAGAGACACGCCGCGATATGCAAAAGCTTGCGCGTGGAGAAGCAGAAAGTAGCCGTGTTTCTATCCGTAATATTCGCCGTGATATGATGAATGACATCAAAGAATTGGCCAAAGAAAAAGAGATCTCAGAAGACGACGAGCGCCGTGCCAGTGATGACATTCAAAAAATCACTGACAAGTATATCGAAACCATCGATAAACGTTTGAGCAAAAAAGAAACTGACTTGATGGACGTGTAAAGCACTGGTTTTTCGATCGTGTAAGACAAAAATCCGTTATGTCATATCCTTATAATAAGCAGCCAATCTGTCAGTACTATTGGCTGCTTATTATTGTGTAGATGGTACCGATAATAGCGTCAATGTTATATCAATCGGATACGGCAATAGGCTTGCTCAGATTTGTAAACTGTATTTTATAAGCGTTATCTTGCAAACTAAATCACGCCCATAGATGGGTTTATGATAAGTTTGTGAATTATGGTTATGACGCTTTCTAATCGTTATCGCAGCCGTTATTATTATTTTACCTTAACAATAAGCACTTTCGCCTATGTCCACTTCAGCCGTTTTGGCTCCTGATCTTCTTCCACGCCATATCGCTATCATCATGGATGGCAATAATCGTTATGGTAAAGCCAATGATTTGGGCAAAGGCCAAGGGCATGTGGCTGGCAAAGATGCACTCGATCCTATCGTCGAGTATTGCGTTAATACGGGTATCGAAGTATTAACGGTATTTGCATTTTCTAGTGAGAATTGGCAACGCCCGCCCAGTGAGGTGGCACTACTCATGCAACTGTTAGCCTCGACCATTCATGAGCAAATACCACGCATGAATGAGTATCGTATTCGTCTGCGTTTTATTGGTGACCGCAGTCAGCTGAGTGATGATTTGCAAGCGTTAATGGCAGACGCTGAAGCAAAAACAGCAAACTTTAAAGCCATGACTCTAGTCATCGCTATCAGTTATGGTGGGCAATGGGATATTGCCCATGCGGCAAAACAGCTGGCGCAGCAAGTAGAGGCTGGTCAGTTACGTGCTGATGATATTAACAAAGAATTGCTCGGTAACTATGTGCAATTAGCAGATGCACCAGCAGTAGATATGCTGATACGCACAGGCGGTGAATACCGAATTTCTAACTTTTTATTGTGGCAGTCAGCCTATGCTGAGCTATTCTTTACCCAGACATTATGGCCGAATTTTGCAGCTGATGAGTTGGCAGCAATGGTAAAAGAGTTCGCTCAGCGGCAGCGCCGTTTTGGCAAAACCAGTGAGCAGATAGTGATAGAGCAAGCAAGTCGTTAATGGTGTTAAGCATTTGCCTGTTATTTTGTAAAGGAAAAAGCTCTTACAAAGCGGTTATCGTATAAGTAGTTAATATTGCTTGTTTGTGAAATAATAAACCGCGTTAATAAGCGTCAACTGCTATTAGTGGGCTATTGTAGATTAACTGCTATAATGCACGTTTTGACCATGCGTTTTTCATTATTATAAGGCTCAATAAGTATGTGGCAACGAATTAAGACGGCAGTTGTTCTCGTTATTATCGTTGGTATTGCAATGTTTGCGAGCCAAACCCCTGTTTTATTTGCACCGCTATTAGCGATTGGCGTTATTATCGCCGCTCACGAATGGACTAAGCTGATGCCTAAGTGGCGTCATCCTGCGCTGTTTGTGCTATTGGTTTTGGTGTTGACCCTAGTATCACTCATGTTTAAAGTCACATGGCTGTTTTGGTGGGTGGCTTCACTGGCTATATGGCTAATGGCGCTGTCTTGGGTGCGAGTGTTCCCGACTCATACCAATTGGTATGGCAAAAAACTGGCATTGATGGGTGCGGTGATATTGACCGCATCGATTACGGCGATGTTTTATTTGTGGCAACTGTCAGCATGGTGGTTGCTCTATGTGTTCCTTTTGGTCTGGTGCGCAGATAGTGGCGCTTATTTTGTGGGGCGTAAGCTTGGTCGCCGCAAAATGGCGCCAAATGTCTCACCCAATAAAAGCATGGAAGGGCTGGCAGGCGGCCTTGTTACCGGTCTGCTCGTGGTCATTGCTATCAGTGTATTTAAGTTGCAATTGACTGGTGTACCGTTAGTCGCATTTGTAGCATTATCAGCCTTGACTATTTTAGCCTCGGTACTTGGTGATTTATTTGAGTCGATGCTTAAGCGCCGCGCTGATGTCAAAGATTCAGGAACGATTTTACCGGGGCATGGCGGCGTGCTTGACCGTATCGACTCACTGCTCTCTGCCACACCGATATTTGCGCTTGGTTTTTGGGCGATACAGCAGTTAGGTTTGATAGTGGTTTAGGACTGAAAAAATAATTCATAGACGATGATACGCCCTAATTATAGTAGTTAAGATGAGTGACTAGTTAATACACTGGATATTGTCTATCTCTTATTTATCAAACGTTTTATCGATTTCTTATTTAATTTTTTAGAGTATCATTTACAGGCACCGATGGTTATGACGCAACGCATCGCCGTACTAGGCGCGACAGGTTCGATTGGCGATAGCACGTTAGCAATATTAGCGGCGCAACCACAGCTTTACACGGTCTACGCTCTGTCAGGCTATCACCGTTTAGACAAACTGTTTGCACTTTGTCAGCAGTTTTTGCCAAAGCGCGTTAGCGTACCGACCGCCGCAGTCGATGATTTTGCCCAGCGACTCCGTGCGACAGGTCTTGACATCGATGTGGTAGGCGGCGAAGCAGGGCTGGTCGACATTGCCACTGATTCGCAGACGGATACCGTTGTCGCTGCGATCGTAGGCGCAGCTGGTCTGCCTTCTACTTTAGCCGCTGCTCGTGCAGGTAAGCGTATTTTACTGGCGAATAAAGAAGCGCTGGTGATGGCAGGGCAAGTGATGATTACTGCTGTCAAAATGCATAACGCTACTTTGCTGCCGCTTGACTCTGAGCACAATGCTATTTTTCAGTGTTTACCACTGGCTATTCAGCAGGACAATACCCAAATTCATCAGCCAAACCACGGCGTGCGTAAGCTATGGTTAACAGCTTCTGGTGGACCGTTTTTGCAAAAATCGTTTGCACAGATGCAGCAAGCGAGCGTTGCTGAAGCGGTCAAACATCCAAATTGGTCAATGGGTCAAAAGATATCCGTCGATTCAGCTACTATGATGAATAAGGGTTTAGAGTTAATCGAAGCCTGCCATTTGTTTGATTTGTCTGAAGATAAAATAAATGTGGTGATTCATCCACAAAGTATCATTCACTCAATGGTAGAATATAGCGATGGTAGCTTTTTGGCGCAGCTCGGCAGTCCCGATATGAAAACGCCCATTGCCCATGCGCTCAGTTACCCTGATCGTATCGATAGTGGCTCGCAGCCTTTGGATTTATTTGCGCTCAGCGGCTTAGAGTTTATTGAGCCTGACTTGCAAAAATTTGCGTGTTTGCGTTTGGCAAGACAGGCGATGCAAGCGGGCACACAAGCGACGATTGTCTTAAATGCAGCGAATGAAATTGCCGTGGCGGCGTTTTTGGCTGAAAAAATTCGCCTGACTGACATTGCTGATATCAACGAGCATGCTTTGAATGACATACAGCTGCCACCGTTAAACGAAACGGCTGACATAGAAGACATACTCGCAATTGATAAAATAGCACGTCACCTGACGGACAAACTTGTGGCAAAGTTGGTGTAAGTGTATCAACAACTGCGTCGTTAAAAAACGATGTTAATAAAAGATGCTAAGAAAGAATGCTGAGAAACCATACTGAGAAAAGATCATGACGTTTTTATTAACGCTCCTTGCGGCAATATTTGTCTTAGGTCCGCTTATTGCCTTACATGAGTGGGGACACTATATCGTCGCTCGTCTTTGCGGCGTTAAAGTCTTGACCTATTCTATCGGGTTTGGTCCCAAACTCTTTGGCTGGACGAGCAAAAAAAGCGGTATTGATTATCGCATTTCTGCTTTGCCACTTGGTGGTTATGTCAAAATGCTCGATGAGCGCGAAGGTGAGGTAGCAAAAGCTGAGCAACATTTGGCGTTTAATCGTCAGCATCCGCTAAAAAAGATTGCGATTGTTGCCGCTGGTCCTATCATGAACTTTATCATTGCTATTGCGCTGTTTTGGGTGTTGTTTATGACACCATCAGAGCAGCTGGCGACCAAGATTGGGCAGGTATTACCCGAGACGCCTGCTGCTATGGCACAGTTGCCAGTTGGCGACAAAATCGTTGCGATTGATGGGCATGAGGTACAAACGTGGGAAGGCATCAACTATCGGCTTGCTGGACGAATGGGTGAGACGGACAATGTCAGTATTACTCTGCAATCAGAGGCGCAAGCTGATAATGCGATCAAAACTTATCAAGCGCCCGTAACTCAGTTTATGCAAGGCAGCGCGCAAGGTAAAGATGCGTTGACCAGCTTTGGTATGCTGCCATGGCAACCAGATATTGCACCGATAGTAGGTGACTTGACCGCTGATGGTGCCGCCAGTCGCCAAGGACTAGAAGTAGGCGATCGTATTGTTGCTATCAATGATCAACCAATTAAAGATTGGCTCAGTGCTACTCGTATCATCCGCGACAGTCCTGAAACTTTGCTTAACTTCACAGTATTGCGTGATGGTAAATCCGTACAGCTTCAGATTATGCCGCAAGGCAAAAAAGACAATTTGGGTAATGATTATGGGCAAATTGGTGCTATGGTGGCACAGTCCGAAATTATTATTCCTGACGCTTACAAGACCACCGTAGTCTATGGTCCCGGTGAGTCACTGGTGAAATCATTTGAGAAAACTGAACAGCTCGCAGTGATGACTGTCAGCTCAATGGGTAAGATGCTATCAGGCATGATTGGTTTGGACAATTTATCAGGTCCGATTACCATCGCCAAAGTTGCCAAACAGAGTTTTGATATCAGTTGGCAGATGGTATTATCGACGGCGGCTTTGATTAGTTTGAGCCTTGCTGTACTCAATCTTTTGCCCATTCCTGTGTTGGATGGCGGTCATATTGTGTATTATCTTATTGAATTGATTCGCGGTAAGCCACTCTCGGAAGGGGTGCAAATGATTGGACTAAATATCGGTTTACTCTTGCTGGCAGGTTTCATGGTGTTAGCAATTGGTAATGATATTAGTCGGCTGTTTTGACCAGCGAATCGCTAATATAATCGATAAGGCACGAGATACTAATGGTTTTACGCCTATTATGGGATGATTATGACCATGATAGGTAGCATGCTTTGTATCATGGCCTCTGTACTAATCGTAATTTTTAGTTTATTTTGTGATGCATTTTATATAAAGTGTTCTGAGTCTGCTGCGTATGCGCTTAAATTTCATGCGAAATGCGCTAGACAATATGGGCTTTTTAACTTAACTTAAGCAAGTTTTTTATTGACGGATAGTGTTTATGCGTACGCCTTTATTTATGAGCGCGGCAGGGTTGCCGTTAGTTGTAGCGATGATGAGTATGCCAGTACAGGCTGCAGAATTTGTAGTCACTGACATCGGTTTCAATGGTTTGCAACGTTTAACCCCCGATAGCCTCTATCCGGTTCTACCTATTTCGGTAGGGGATACGGTAAATGACAGTAGTTTAGCGGCCAGTATTAAGGCGCTTTATGCGACCGAAAATTTTGCTGATATTCAAAGCCGTATCGAAGGTGGACAGCTAAGGTTTGATGTCGTTGAGCGCCCAACGATTGCTGAAGTCAATTTTGAGGGCAATAAGCTCATTCCAAAAGAAGGGTTAGAGCAAGGACTAGACAATGCTGGTCTGTCTGCCGGCAATGTGCTGAAACAAGCTACGCTACAAGGCGTCGCCAACGAGCTACAGCAGCAATATATCAGCCAAGGCTATTACAACAGCAATATCGAGGTTGATCAAACGTTACTTGATGGCAATCGCGTCAAGCTCGATGTGCGTTTTGTCGAAGGCAAACCTGCCAAAGTGGTCGATATTAATATCATTGGCAATAAACACTTTAGTGATGAAGAAATCAAAGACGTTTTTGCGGTAAAAGAGTCCTCGTGGACACGTCTGTTGTCAAAGTCTGATCGTTATGCCAAAGAAAAGCTGGCTGCCAGTTTAGAGAATCTAAAAGCGCTTTACCAAAACGATGGTTATGTACGTTTTGCAGTAGATAATGCGGTGCTCAACATCAGTGAAGATAAGAGCAGTGTGTTTATCGAAGTGAGTCTAAGCGAAGGCGAACAATATCAGTTTGGCGAAGTGAATTTCTTAGGTAAGCCGACTTTTGAGAACAATGAACTAACAGAGTTGGTGACTTTTGCACCCAATGAAAAGTACTCGCAAGCCAAGCTCGATGAAACCACCGCGGCACTTAAGAGTCGTTACGGTAATGAAGGCTATTATTTGGCGCAGGTGAGACCAGTACCACGTATCAATGACGAGACTAAAGTAGTGGATATCGATTATTTCATCGACCCTGCACGTCCTATTTACGTTCGTCGTATTAATTTTACTGGTAACATCAAAACTCAAGACGAAGTCCTGCGCCGTGAAATGCGTCAATTAGAAGGCGCATTGGCGACTAGTGACAAAATCCAGTTGTCACGGACACGTCTGATGCGTACAGGCTTCTTTAAAGCTGTCAACGTTGATGTAAAACCAGTACCGAACCAACCAGACCAAGTAGATATCAATTATACGGTTGAAGAGCAGCCTTCTGGTAGTTCAACGATTGCCGCGGGTTACTCACAAAGCGGCGGTGTGACTTTCCAGTTAGATCTAACACAAAACAACTTTATGGGTACAGGTAACCGTGTGAAAGCGGCACTATCGCGTTCAGAAACCCGTGATTCTTATAGTTTGGGCTATACCGATCCGTACTTTACCGAAAACGGCGTCTCACAAGGTCTTAGTGCCTATTATCGTGAAACGAAATACGATGATAGAAACGTCAGTAACTATGTCACCGATTCTTATGGTGCGACGCTGAACTACAGTTATCCTGTTGATGAAACCAAACGCGTTAGTGCGGGCTTGAACGTTGATAATACGTCAGTACGTGGTGGTCGCTTCTTGGGTGTATCAAACGTTCAGCAAATTATTGATGATGGCGGTACGTTTGAGAATTTCGTCAATGATGAAAATGAGGCTTCTGGACGCACAGGCTTCAAAAATGACTACAATACTTATAACCTACTGTTTGGCTGGGACTATAGCACCTTAGATCGTCCAGTGTTCCCGACCAAAGGTATGAGCCATACGGTCGATGCCACCATTGGCTTGGGTGATACCAACTATCAAAAACTTGTTTATAGCGGCAACATCTATTATCCCTTCTACAAAGACTGGGTAGCACGCGGTTATACTAAGCTTGGCTATGGTAATGATTTGCCATTTTATGAAAACTTTTATGCTGGTGGCTATGGCTCTGTACGTGGTTATGAGGCCTCAACCCTTGGGCCAAAATCACAAACGTATTATGATGCCATAAATGATGATGTGCGTTACAAAGATGAAGATATCGGTGGTAATGCGCTAGTCAGCTTCGGTAGTGAGCTAATTTTGCCAATGCCGTTTAAGGGCGATTGGGCAGATCAGGTGCGTCCAGTATTGTTTGCTGAAGGTGGTCAAGTATTTGATACGACTGATAAGGAAGATCGCACTTTTATCAATCCTAATGACGGTACTGATACGGGCGTACCACTGTTGACGCAAGACAATAGTATGCGCTTTAGTGCGGGTGCAGGTATAACCTGGTATACGCCAATTGGTCCAATTTCATTAAGTTATGCTGTACCTATTGGTGATAAAGAAGGCGATGAAACTGAAAAAGTTCAGTTCCAGATTGGTAATACGTTCTAACGTAGCATGATTGTTTGCGTTCATGTCGTTAACCATAGCAGTTACTTGAATGAATGCAGCATCTGTTAGATATTAGTAGATCGCCAAGGTGATTGTTCAGCTTGGCGATTGTCTTATTCATAATAATATTTATATTAATAGTCACTATGATAACGATTGAGCAACTTATCACTCGGATTGAGCAGCGTCAGCCCATCACCAATAAGGCTGAAATCAGCGCTGAACAGTTACGTCAAAAATTCAGCAGTATTGGTAGTTTGACCACGGCGGGTCATAATCAGTTAAGCTTTCTGGCCGATCCTCATTATATTTCTAGTCTGGCTATTAGCGAGGCAGGGGCTGTATTGGTTACTGCAGAATATCGCGACCAAGTGCCCGCCACAGCGATAGCGTTAGTCGTCGCAAGCCCATACTTAGCTTATGCTGGTGCTAGCCAGTTGTTTGCTCGTGAGTCACTGTCTGGTGGTATTCATCCTAGCGCTGTGATTGCTGATAGTGCTGTCATTGGTGAGCAGGTGAATATTGGGCCTTTTTGTGTGATAGCCGATTATGTGCAAATTGGTGCACGTAGCTCACTTGCGGCGCATGTGGTGATCGAAGAAAATACGACTATTGGTACTGATGGTGTTATCAAATCACAAGTGGTGATTGGGCATGATTGTGTCATTGGTGATCATGTGAGGTTACACGCGGGTGTCAGTGTGGGCGCAGAAGGTTTTGGTTTTGCACCAACCAAAGATCCTAGTACCACTGGCTGGGAGCGTATCGCTCAGTTAGGACGGGTCGTAATTGGCAACCATGTACGAATTGGTAGTCAAACTTGCATTGACCGAGGTGCCATTGATGATACGATCATTGGCAATCACGTTATTATTGATAATTTGGTACAAGTTGCTCATAACGTGCGTATCGGCGATGGCACGGCCATCGCGGCTCAAACAGGTATTGCGGGCAGCACTAGTATCGGCAAGCGCTGTATTATTGGCGGTGCGGTCGGTATCACAGGTCATATCGAGATTACAGATGATGTCACTTTATCTGGAATGACCATGGTAACCAAATCTATCAAAACCGCTGGTTCATACTCCTCTGGAACGGCTGCTATGCCGACCGCTAACTGGCGACGGGCAGCTGTACGCTTCCGTCAGCTTGGGCGTGATTAGCGCAAATATCAATGCATATATACAAACACAGTAAAATCATAGCGATTTGAAACATAGCAAGGAAGCACCATTATGAGCAGCACCGATATCGATATTTTGAATGATAAAGAAATGAAAAGCTTAGCTGAGCAAGGTCTTACGCTGCCATTAACTTATCATACGTTAAAGCATTATTTGCCACACCGTTATCCTTTTCTTTTAGTAGATAAGGTTATTGATTGTACGCCTGGTGAGTGCATTACGGGTATTAAGAATGTGACTATCAATGAAGAGTTTTTCAATGGTCATTTTCCTGATGAGCCGATTATGCCAGGGGTACTTATGGTTGAGTGCATGGCTCAGGTCTCAGGCGTGCTCGGATTTATCAGTGCTGGTCTAACCGCAGAAGATGGTTATTTATATCTATTTGCAGGTGTTGATAAAGTCCGTTTTAAGCGTCGAGTGATTCCTGGTGATCAGCTGACTATTCGTGCTAAAACAGTGATGCAGAAGCGCGGTATTTATAAATTTGACTGTACTGTACATGTTGACGATGAGTTAGCTGCCAGTGCGCAAATAATGATTGCTCGCCAAGAACAATAACGTTTACTAATAGCCATTGTGCCTCGTAGCTGACCTAATTCTTTAAACAAAGCGTCTAAAGAATTAGGTCAAAGCGGGTCATAAGCATTATAATTGACACTCGCATTTAACAGCAGAGCCATGCTTAGGTTTTCTCATAAAACTAAATTGGCTGTATTTGTTTTACCATTTACTCGCATCAGATCATACAAAGGCCCACATTATGAGTCAGATCCATCCAACAGCACTCATCTCACCGTCCGCCCAAATTGATGAGACTGCTATCATTGGTCCGTATTGTATCGTCGGTGATGAGGTCACTATTGGCGCTCACACGGTTCTGCATCGCCATGTAGTTGTTACCAAATTGACTCGTATTGGTCAACACAATGAGTTTTATCAATTTGCGAGCATTGGCGAAGATCCTCAGGATTTGAAGTATGCTGGTGAGCGTACTTGGCTTGAGATTGGCGATCATAATACCATTCGAGAAGCCTGTAGTTTACACCGCGGCACCGCACAAGATAGTGAGCTCACTAAAATAGGCAGCCATAATCTACTGATGGTGAACACTCATGTGGCTCATGATTGTGTGATTGGTGATCATAATGTATTGGCCAACAATGTTGGCGTTGCAGGGCATGTGACTATTGGTAATCACACGATCATTGGCGGTAATTCAGGTATTCATCAGTTTTGTACGGTTGATGACTATAGCTTGATTGGAGGCGCAAGTCTGATCCTAAAAGATGTAGCCGCCTTTACCATGGTATCTGGCAATCCAGCAACGACTCATGGTCTCAATGTGGAAGGCATGCGTCGTAAAGGATGGTCAAAAGAGACAATTGAGGTATTGCGTCAAGCTTACCGTATGATTTTTAGATCTGGTCTGACGACCGTGCAAGCGCTTGAGGTTTTGAATAATGAGCTGCTACCAAAAGAGCCGAAAATCCAGTTGCTCATTGATTCACTACAAAAAAGCCGTCGTGGTGTCGTGCGTTAGAACGGCGATTGGGTTTTGCTGAAAATCATATATAGTATGCATTCATTAATCAGCCAAACTCTTGTCAGTTATAGATAAAATTACCAGAAGCCATAACCAATTGTTATGGCTTTTTATGTTTATGAGCGCTTGACTTTTTTGGTGGCTTAGCAGAAACTGAGCCTTTACGATATTGTAAACAATTCTTTCTTAATGTTGCTGGACGCCTCACATTGAGGTGTTTATTGAATAGCCTGATATTTTTCATGGCTATTTATGATAATCAAGGAAGATTATCAGTGATGTTAATTGAAGCACGAGGACGGAAAAAATGGCTATTAATAAACAAGAACATGCACAGTGGAGCTCAAGTTTTGGCTTCGTATTGGCAGCGGTTGGTTCAGCAGTTGGTTTGGGAAACATATGGAAGTTTCCTTATATGGTCGGTGAAAGCGGTGGTTCAGCTTTCGTTATCGCTTATTTATTCTGCATCGCGCTGGTAGGTTTTCCGATTCTAGTCGCTGAATGGCTGATTGGTCGCCGTGGGCAAAAGAACCCAGTCAACACTTTTGCGGATGTTGCAGCAAGTGAAGGTAAGTCGCGCAGTTGGGGCATCATTGGCGCGTCAGGTATTTTAGGTGGTTTCTTAATTCTATCGTTTTATAGTGTGATTGGTGGCTGGGCACTCAACTATATTACTAAAGCAGGTACAGGCAGTTTTATTGGTCAAGACAGTGATTCTATTGCTGCGACCTTTGATGCTATGTTGGCTTCAGCAGGTACATTGACGATTTGGCATACCGTGTTTATGGCTATTACTGCTTTGATTGTCGGTATTGGTGTGACCAAAGGTATCGAAACCACGGCTAAAGTCTTAATGCCACTATTAGGCGTGATTTTGTTCGTCATCGTTGGTTATAACGTTATAAACGGTGGTTTTGGCGAAGCAGTGGCTTATTTATTCACACCAGATCTTAGCAAGTTGACTGGCGATGTGATGCTTGCAGCATTGGGTCATGCGTTCTTCACCCTATCTATTGGTATGGGTATTATGATTGCTTATGGCTCATATTTGGGTCGTGAAGTGAACTTACTAAAAACTGCCCGTACTGTTGTGATTTTAGATACGGTTATCGCTTTGGCTGCTGGTCTAGCAATCTTCCCAATCATCTTCAGCAATGGTCTAGACCCTGCTTCAGGCCCTGGTCTTATCTTTGTCAGCCTACCGATTGCTTTTGGTAGCATGGGCGCAGGGACGATCATTGGTACATTGTTCTTCTTGCTTATTACTTTTGCTGCTATTACCTCATCAATCTCATTGCTTGAGCCAACCGTTGAGTTTTTAGAAGAACGTACACCGATGAGTCGTACGGTATCAACCATCGTTGCCAGTACGGTGATTTGGCTATTAGGTGTTGCGGCACTACTATCATTTAACCTATGGTCTGACTTTACTATCATGGGTAACGGTATCTTTGATGCATTGGATAAAATTACCAGTAAATTTCTTCTCCCGCTAACTGGTCTTGCTGCAATTATTTTCGTTGGTTGGCAAATGGATCAACGCAGTATTCAGCAAGAGCTTGGTCTGTCTAATGGTGCATGGCAATTATGGCAAATCGTTGCTAAGTTTGTAGCACCAATTGCCGTGCTCGTGGTATTTGTAACCTCGTTAATGGGCTAGTACTGATTAACTAGAAATAATAAAAGCAACACACTAAAAAGGGCTTAAGATAATTCTTAAGCCCTTTTTATAGATATGACAATTGCAAAAATATGATTAGCGTAGATTTAACTCAGGTACTGTTTGTCCACGTTTGTTATAAAATTCGCTGACAAACTCATCAAATTTGTCTTGTTCAATGGCATCACGGATACCTTGCATCAAACGCTGATAATAGCGCAAGTTATGGATAGTCGCTAATTGAGCGCCCAGCATCTCTTTACACTTATTAAGATGGTAGAGATAAGCACGGCTAAAATTTTGGCAAGTATAGCAGTCGCATTCAGGATCTAATGGACCTTCGTCATTGCGATACTGACTGTTACGGATACGTACCACACCAGCATTGTCTGCATCGCCTGTGACGAAGTAGTGACCATTACGCGCGTTACGCGTCGGCATCACACAGTCGAACATATCGACACCGCGACGTACGCCTTCAACTAAATCCTCAGGCTTACCAACGCCCATCAGATAGCGTGGCTTATCTGCTGGCATATCATCAGGGAGGTAGTCTAGGACATCTATCATTTCATCTTTTGGTTCACCAACTGACAGACCACCGATGGCATAACCATCAAAGCCGATATCGAGCAGGCCTTCAAGTGATTGCTGACGCAAATCAGGATACATACTGCCTTGAATAATGCCAAATAATGCGTTGGTGCTGCCCAGTCTGTTGTGCTCATCAACACAGCGCTGTCCCCAACGTAATGACAGCTCTAATGACTTTTTAGCTTCGTCATGAGTCGCAGGATAGGGCGTACACTCATCAAATTGCATGACGATGTCTGAGTTCAAGCTGTACTGAATCTGCATCGATTTTTCTGGCGACAGAAAAACTTTCGCACCATCGATAGGAGATTTAAAGTCGACCCCTTCTTCGGTGATTTTACGCATGGCACCCAGACTGAATACTTGGAAACCACCTGAATCAGTCAGGATAGGCTTATCCCAATGCATGAACTTATGCAAGCCGCCAAACTTATCAATCACTTCGGTACCTGGACGTAACCATAGATGAAAGGTATTGCCCAAAATAATATCCGCACCAATGGCTTCAATATCACGTGGCAGCATGCCCTTGACCGTACCATAAGTGCCAACAGGCATAAACGCTGGTGTTTGCACGTCGCCATGATTGAGATGAACCGTACCACGGCGCGCACGCGTGTCACCGCTGGCCGTTTTATGTAAGACAAATTGCATATGATAACCGCTATGTAAGCTATGAAAATGGTGATAATTATAGCATTGTTAGCAGTTTTTTTGGACATAGATGTTTATGAGGTATTGATATATCTGACAAATGGGTCTTTTGGTTAATAGTATTTTGTCATAACCAAAAGACACAGACAGTACTTATGAGTAATTGGTAAAGTAGAAATCATAATGGCGAGACAGTAACCATTGCTAAGCGATGTTTCAACTGCTGGAGACATACTATGAAAAAGGCAACCTACTTATTATTAAGTGGTTCATTATTAACCTCAGGAGCAGCTATGGCGACCGAAGAGCCGAATTATACAGTGTGGTCGCAAATGGATGACTTTGAGCTGCGTCGTTACGATAAGCAGCTAGTAGCGCAAACGTTGGTAAGTGGAGACCAAGACTCAGCGAGTCGCGAAGGGTTTAAAGTGTTAGCCGACTATATATTTGGCAATAATACAGCGCCAACTGGCGGTAGTAGTAAAATTAGCATGACTGCGCCCGTTACGATGCAGCCTAATAACAAAAAGAGTGATAGCGAATCACAGAAAATTGCGATGACAGCACCAGTAAGTATGCAGCAAGACGATGGTAAGTGGCGTGTACAATTTACTATGCCCAGTCAATATACGATGCAAACACTGCCAAAGCCTAATAATCCAAACATCACGATTACCGAGGTGCCAGCACAGACGTACGGTGTGATTAAGTTCTCAGGGTTGGCAGGCAGTAAAAAAGTAGCGACTAAAACAGAAGAGCTACAATCTTGGATGCAAACCCAAAATTTGACTATAACGGGCGAGCCTGAACTGGCACGTTATAATCCGCCTTGGACGCTGCCTTTTTTGCGCCGTAATGAAGTGATGATTGCTTACAAGCCAAAGTAATTCTAGCCTCAAAGTATAAGATGAGCGTTGTCACATTTTCTGAGCTTGTTATAAGTAGGACTTGCATTTGTTTGCCGTGCTATTCAAATTTTTGGAAGTGGTATGCCCATAAAAAAGACAGCATTTGCTGTCTTTTTTGTACTGACTTTTTAAGAAAATAAACTTAGTCTTTTTGCTCACGGATGATATTAAGCATACGACGTAGCGGCTCGGCTGCGCCCCATAACAGTTGATCACCAACGGTAAATGCGCCTAGATACTCAGGGCCCATATTGAGCTTACGCAAGCGACCTAGTGCAACTGTCAATGTGCCAGTCACTGCCACTGGGGTTAAACGATTCATGGTCGCTTCTTTGTCGTCTTCGACCAAGTCCAACCATTCATTGCCGCTGTTTTTAAGTGCTGCTTCGATTTCTTCTAGCGGAATGTCTTTTTTGAGCTTGATGGTAAGGCCTTGCGCATGACAGCGCATCGCACCAACGCGGACACACATGCCATCGATAGCAATCTTATCGGCTTCTGCGTTACCAAGGATTTTATTGGTTTCGACGCCGCCTTTCCATTCTTCCTTGGATTGCTTGTTTTCTAACTGAACATCGATATAGGGGATCAAGCTACCTGCTAATGGCACACCAAAGTATCGCTTAGGAAAGTCATCTGAGCGCTGAGTCTGAGCGATTTTTTTATCAATATCAAGGATGGCGCTGGCAGGGTCAGCCAACTCGTCTTTGACTGCATCGTGTAGCACGCCCATGCCAGTGATTAATTCGCGCATGTTGTTAGCACCAGAACCACTAGCAGCCTGATAAGTCATGGCGCTGACCCATTCTACCCAGCCTTTATTAAACAGCTCGCCAATCGCCATAAGCATTAGTGACACGGTACAGTTACCACCGATAAAGTCTTTTTTGCCATTGGCTAGGGCGCTGTCAATAACGGCGCGATTGACTGGATCGAGAATGATGATGCTGTCATCTTCCATTCGCAAGGTGCTTGCCGCATCAATCCAGTAGCCATTCCAGCCACTATCACGTAGCGGTTGATGGACTTGCGAGGTATAGTCGCCGCCTTGGCAGGTAATGATGACATTACAAGCTGCTAGCGCGTCAATATCATGAGCATCTTTTAATTGGCCGGTATGAATACCATCAAGGCTTGGGGCATTACCACCTGCGTTGCTGGTTGAGAAAAACACGGGTGTAATACCGTCAAAATCTTTTTCCTCAGTCATACGTTGTATTAATACTGAACCGACCATGCCGCGCCAGCCTACCAAGCCTACTGTTAAATTACTCATGAAACTCAATCCTTTTTACCATAAATTGTTGCATTGCAAGCCGATAACAATGCCGTGAATAGCCATAAAAAGCAAGGCGTTTCGGCCGTTTTTAGTGGTTTTTCATACACTATTAATGATGTTCAGTATAACTTTAAGTTATTAACCTAATGGCGATAGTGGCAATGCCTTACTCGCCACAAGTAGATAGCCCTAAAAATAAAATTTGTCCGTAGTACTCGTTATGGTGGGCGAATTAAAAGTGTAATGTTTTATAGCGGTTAACGAATAATCCATGCTCATTAGTAGGCGACAACCTTCTGAAATGCTAAAGTAAACAGCTAACGTCAGTTCAGTTAAAATCATGGCGATATTCATCATTTAATAGACGGCTAATACATACTATGGATATCTCACTATTATATTACAGCATACAGTGGCTAGCAGGGTTCATCGCATTTGTGACGATTTGGGGCTGGATACCACTGGATAATTGGTGGGTGCGCGGTGTTGAATTTCCGCGTATTCAGATCATGGTGTTGGGTGTCATCGCTTGGATTGGTATGCTGATTTTTTGGTCAGAGTGGCAGCTGGGACAGTGGCTGTTATTTACCGTCTTAAGCATTACATTAGCCTTTCAGCTTAGGATGGTATTGCCTTATACCAAGCTATGGAAAAAAGAAGTTCAAAAGGCAAAAGACAAGCCAGAAGGGCAGGCGCATCAACTAAAAATAATGGTATCAAACGTACTAACGCCCAATAATGACACCCAAAAACTGGTGGATTTGGTGAAGCAAAGACAGCCTGATATTTTAATTACGCTAGAGAGTGATGAAAAATGGGAAAAAGCGCTGCATCAAATCGAAGCTGATTATCCTTACACCGTAAAAGTGCCACTAGACAATCTGTATGGGATGCATCTTTATTCTAAGCTTGAGTTGATTGATCCTGAAGTTAAGTACTTGATGATTGATGACATACCTTCTATTCATGCCCAACTGCGCCTGCAAAGTGGTCGCGTGATTTGGTTGTATTGCTTGCATCCTATGCCGCCAAGCCCGACGGAAGCGGATAAATCTACTACCCGCGATGCTGAGCTATTGATGGTTGGCAAACACATCAAAGAAAACAAGCAAACGGCGATATTGGCAGGCGATCTCAATGATGTAGCATGGTCAAAGACGACTCGACGCTTTCAACGTATCTCAGGATTGTTGGATCCGCGTATTGGTCGACATTTTATCAATACTTTTCATGTCAGTTATCCATTTTTACGTTGGGCGCTGGATCACATCTTCCATAGTGCTTGTTTTACGGTGGTAGATATTCGGCGTATGCCGTCGATAGGCTCGGATCACTTTCCTGTTATGACGACTTTACAATACGAACCAGAAGAGGAGAGCAATCAAGCGCAAAATGCCCCTACTGCAGAAGCGGAAGATATCAAAGAGACCGATCACAAAATCATAGAAGGTAAAAAAGAAGGTGAAAAAGTCTCAAAGGAACATGCAGAAGAGCAGAGAAGTTAGGGTTAATAGCCTGCCAACACTATAGCCATCGTATGATGCAATGTTAAAAGAGGCTGTAAGCATATGCTTACGTTAAATAAGGTCTTTAGCCTCTAGTCGCATTAAACTGATTACCCTACAATACCTGCATCAACACAAGGATACGCATGGATGCAGTGTTGAGACAGTATCAATAAAAGCACAGGTCAGCCCGCTGTCTTATAGGATACTGTTTATGACTTAGGATGAGTCAGCATGGAAGAAATAATAACAACAATATGAAGCGCCATAGCCCCGAACCAATCGCCCTAGGTTCGGGGCTTTTCTTTGTGTGTGTAATGCTTATAATAATTTTATTCGATATTCTTGTGTTTGGACATGCTGTAATATATTTGAGATTACCTTCTGATTATTTTTAGCGCATAAATAAACGTTAATAAAAAAAGGGTACATGCATTAGCATATACCCTTTTTGACAAAGCATTATTAGATTTGACTTATCGATGCCTATATCAGTTAGCCAAGTACTTGGATGTAAGCACCTGCGCGTAGCTCTTGTAGCCAGTCTTCTTTGGCTTGCGGTGCTAAGCGCTGATAAAGCGCTTGACGTGCCATATTGCGACGATATTGATCGCTAACATCTTGTTGGCGTTTGCCTTCTATTTTCAATATATGCCAGCCAAACTGGGTTTTGAAAGGAGCAGAGTAGTCACCAACCGCCGTGTTTTTCATCATGGCTTCGAATGGACCAATCATGTCTTCTTCGCTCACCCAATCAAGATCGCCACCGCGGCCAGCGGAACCGGGATCATCTGAATAGGTCGATGCTAAACCAGCAAAATCAGCGCCGCTGCGTAGCTGTTCATACAAATCATTAATCTTTTGCTCAGCAAGCGCGTCTGTCTGTAGCTCATCAACTTTCACCAATATATGGCGAGTACGCCACTGCGGTATCAGCATGGTATCGCTGGCTTTTTTGTCAGCAAGTTTGATTATATCGATACCTTCAGGCGTTATTAATGGTGCGCTGACCGCGCCAACCTCAAGTTTGGTAATCTCACTTGATAGCTCTGTAGGTAGAGACGCGGCTTTATGAAAGCCCATATCGCCACCTTGTAGCGGAATAGGATAGTTGCCTTGGCTAGCAGCGACCGCTTCAGCGACATCAACGTTTGGTGCAAGCAGGCGAGTACGCAGAGCTTCTGCTACCTTTAGCGCCTCATTGCGTTGGGCTTCTGATAGTCGGCTGTAGTCATCCATGTAAGGTACTCGTACATGAATCGTTTGATACTCACTCTGGTTTAAGCGCTTGGCTTCAGGCGAGGCCAAAAATGCATCAATATCCTGTTCGCTGATGCGCACGCGGTTACCGATTTGGCGCTGTTGCAAGGCTTGAATGGCTGCATCTTCGATTAATTGCGCACGTAGCGCCGCATAGCTACCAGGTTTTGCTGCGTCCAAACGCTGTTGCAAAGCTGAGATGCTCGTCAGCCCTTCTGCTTGAGCAATTTGACCGAGGCGTTGATTGATAGCCGCTTCATCAGGGTTTAAACCGACGCGCTTGACCATAGACAGTTGTAACTCACGCAATATGAGCGCATTTAACACCTCAGACTGTAGCTGTGCTGAGTTTGCTATTGGTTCACCAGCCGCTTGTGCACGTGCTTGTGCTTGGGTGATAGCATCGATCAAATCGCTCTTTAAGATAGCATTTTCATTGACTAAAGCAATAATACCGTCGGTGCTATTGGCTGGCGTCAAACGATTGACGTTATTCTGCGCGGTCACAGCATTTGCTTGAGGTGCTTGTGCTTTTGCAGGTTTAACGGTGGCAGCTTGGGCGCTCAATGTAAGCGCAAGGCTAGCACTCATAGATAGCAATACAGCACGGCTGGTTTGACGTAAAGAAAAAAATCTCATGATGCTCCTCATCAATGTCATCGCATCGGATGGTAGTTGGTCAACGCTATTTAATACTTTTAACAGTCAGATATTAGACAGGGTTGACCATAATAGGGTTACAAACTGGGTTATGAAATATATAGTAAAAATATTTATACAAGCACGGTCTTAATCTTTCCAAGCAGTCTGGACAGGTTCAAAGCCCAAGATTTTATCAGAGAGTAAGCGAGTCAGGCGGCTGCTACCACTACCCAAACCATTCAATCTAATCTCTGCCATAATGGCTTGCGTTGGTTTGTCTTTGACATTTAAGTCATTATAGTAACGACGACCATAAACTGCAAAACCAAAGCAGCAATCTTCGTAATCAACGCCGACCAACGAATCAAGAACTTTATCACGATTGTAATCGTATTGACCTTGAGCCAAGATTCGCCAGCTGTTATTGATTGGAAAGACAGCCGATGCGGTAAAAGCAGAGAGCGGCAGCTGATCGGTGTTTTCATCACGTTGGCGTTTGACATAGCCCACATTGAACAAGCTGTTGTCAGACGGCTGATAACGTAATTCAGTCGTAATATAATTTAAATCGTAGTCGTTGGTCAGTGCTCCGCTGACATCAACCCAAAAATTGTTATAAGGTTGAGTGCTGGTATCCCATACCATGCCTGATGATGATGAAGTAAATACCGGTTGCTGATCATCAAGCGTAACACGTCCATTATCGATATAAAACTGCTCTGCAATGCTACCATCAAAACGTGTCACACCCGTTGCGTCGATGTAACGATAATTGATACCAGGAGTAAGCGAATGCAAATCTTGCAAGCGATCATGCCCTAAGAACCAACTGTCAGAGAACAGCTGTTCATAGTTAATAGAGGCAATACGCGTATTAAAGTTCGGAATATCGTTTTGGTCTTCATATGGCGAGTAGGTGTATTTCAATCGCGGGCTTAGCAAGCGATAGCCACCCATGGTATCGTCGAATGCGCCAAAAGGTGAGCCTGCTTGATAGAAATTTAGACCTGCATCAATACTGGCTTGCGGTACAAATACCGACTGGCTACCGTCTTTATCACTCAACTGGTTGTCGGCTAAGCTATCCTCATCATAAGAGGTATAGAGATGTTGTAAGCTCAGTTTGGGCTTGATATAACCCCAAGATTTTTCCATTGGATAAACGGCGCTGAGTTTATTATAAATTCGCCCGCCACTTTTTTCATTCTCAGAGCCATCGTCGATGGATTTTTTGAAATAAGCAGAATCGTGTACACCAGTGATATCGAAGCTCTTCGCCCAAGGCAGTCGATAATCGAGTTTGAGCTGCGGCAATCTTGAGTAAGGCTTATCTTTGTCTTCTAAAGGTTTACCATTACTAGTAAAAGCGTCTAGAGTTTGAAAGGTTTCTACCTTCAATTCACCATCAACATAGTCATTATAATAATTGACACGCGCACGGCGTGGTAAGTTTATGGTGCTGTCTGATAGACCCAGCGTGTCAAAATCATTGAGGTAGTCGGAATCTGACACATAGCTGTATTTTGCATCACCGCTTAAGCGTGGAATGCTCTTAGATGACCAATAATGATCATAAAAAAAGCTAGAGCGGTCTTCGTCATTGTACTCTTTGTCATTAGGCAAATATGAACCATTAAAAATACCTTCGCCATAACTTTCGGTCAGATAGCGAAACTCGCCTGACACCATAGGATTGCGATCGGTATAAATATGGGTATTGAGCGTGGCATCATAATTGGGTGCCAAATTGAAATAGTAGGGTATATCAACCTCAAGACCGCTTTCACTACTGATACTGGCATTCGGCAATAAAAAACCACTGGTGCGACGATTATCAATCGGAAAGTTGAAGTAAGGCAAATAAAACACAGGCACGTCAGCGATACGGAAAGTAGTGTTATAGGCTTCGCCGCGACCTGTATCAGTATCTAAATCAATGCTTTTGGCATCAAACTGCCATTTACGATTGGTTGGTGGACAGGTACTAAACATGACATCATCTAGTTCATATTGACTGTCATTCGGTCTGTTCAAGCGCTTGGCATAACCATGAGCTTGCAGTTCTACACTAGCAAAAGCCACATCATTGGCTGTCGACTGCCCAGTTTCAGTATTATAATTTAAACTATCGGCGACCCCAATAAGCCCACCTTTTGATGCTTTTTCAGTGAAATTGGCTTGGGGGTTATTCGATGAGCGGTTTGGCGCATTGCTATCTAGTGCGTTGCTGCGTGATACTTGCTGACCTGTCGCTTGGTCAGTAAACATGACTTTACCTTGAGCTGCGGCAATGCCATTGCTCAAATCTAACAAGACTTTTTCTGCTTCTATTTGCTGGGTACCCTGATTGATGATGACATTGCCCGACAGCTCTGCATAGTCGACATTGTCGTAATAAACATAATCTGATTCTGAAAACAGCGGCGCTTGATTATTCGGGAGACCATCTAAGTTTGGCGCAGGCTGTCCATTGGTTGCTCCGGCCTCATTGACCGCGCGTTGATAATTAGGGTTGCTCTTTGGATAAACCCATTGACCTTCGCAGCGTTGGGCGCTATCTACAGCATTCGGTAATAACTGTAAGTTTTTACCCACTTTTGGAATGGTTTGCGGGGTAGGTGTTAGCTCGTTTTGAATGACATTTTGGTTCGCATTATCACTATTGTTTAACGTTGAGGCATCTGTATCGGGCGTCAGCTCATAAAATTCTGCTAAACGCAGCAGACTATCTTGAATACTTTCATCACTCACATCAACTTTACCAGTCTTCTGTGCGGCTTTAGGTGCAGTGGTTTCAGCAAGCTGGGCAGTGCTATTGTTCTGAGTGGTCGCAATCGTATCTGCTGCTGGTACAAAACCTTTATCATCACTCTCGTTGATGGCGGTAATTTCTAGAGGGCGGTTGTCTAAAGGACTTTCATTAGTAGCATTCTCATTAGAGATGCTGTCGTTAAAGGCGCTTTCATTAAAAGTATTGTCAAAACTACTATCTGAAATATTGTTATCAGTAGCAGCCTTTTGAGACGTATTACGCTGAAAGTCAGTTTTTTGATTATTGCTATTTTGATAGCGGATATCATTATAGTCGCTGTCTTTTTGGACGCTACTGCGATTGGCATCAGGTGTAACATCAGAGATATAGCGGGTGCTACTGTCAGTGATTAACGACTCAGTTTGCTGTGTGTCAGCATTGCTGGGCGCAGCACTAACGGTTAGGCTGGACAAGCCTAAGGCACCAAATAAGATCAAACGGATGCTTTGGTAAAGCGGAGAATATAACAAGGGCACACCTATGATTGCAGAGCCTATTGGATTGCGATACTGAATTTAGTAACCATATTATTAATCATGTATGGCGGTTAATAAACGACTAAAAAATCACTGATTGATAATGCTATCTTAAGAATTTGGCTGTTTTACATATAATGACGACTAATCATAGTCAAAAAAAACCAAATCAGCTACACTATTTACCAAAATTTATAATATAGCCGAGCTGTTTTTTGAATGGTTGCTGAGGTTATGCTCAGCGCTAGATGTCGAATGATATCCCAATACGCCTGCTATCGCAGTTTTTTTGGCTCAAGACGTTGCTATTTTAACAAGGTTTTGCCTGACTTATCACTACTTTAATTGTTTATGACTTATATTTAACCTGCGATGCCCATTATGACTGATAAAATACTTTTAGAGCCTAATATGATCGATACCAAACTCAATAGCCGTCTACAACAATTAGAGAGCTGGTTGCAGCAAGTATTTGCTGGTCAAACGTTCCAACTCGATAGTCTACCTGGTGACGCAAGTGCTCGCCAATACCATAGAATCCAGCTGTCAGACAGTAATGACACGACAGTCGCACATTATATTGTTATGGATTCAGCGGACGAACAAGACGCCATGCGCCAGTTTATCAATGTGACTAAGCTGATGGCACCGGCGATCAATGTGCCGACGCTCATTGCGCAAGACGTGACGAAAGGCTTTTTGGTGTTACAGGATTTTGGTGCGATAGAGTTCGCCCATCTGCTCGTTGATGCGACGCCTGCGCAGATAGATGAGCATTATCAGTTGGCAATGCAGACGTTGGTCGCGCTACAGACCGTGCCAGTTGAAACAGCAAAGTCGCAACATCAATTGCCAAATTATGATACCGAGTTATTAGATCGTGAGATGGATTTATTTAGCGATTGGTTTATACCTTATATCAGTGTCGAGTTTGATAAAGCATTATGGAATACTTTAAAAGAAGCCTTAATAAAAGAGATTTTGCAGCAACCACAAGTCATCGTCCATCGTGATTATCACAGTCGCAATTTGATGCAAGACCAAGCGGATCGCTCGCGCTTAGGCGTGATTGACTTTCAAGACGCCGTCATCGGCTCTTATACCTATGATTTGGTGTCATTGCTGCGAGATGCTTATGTAGAATGGTCAGAGAGCCAAGTCTCTGCATGGGTTAATGGTTTTTGGCAGTTGCAAAAGCAGGCGGGCTTGACTACGGCAGATAGCATAGAGCAGCTCGAAAACGATATGAATGTCATGGGCGTGCAGCGACATCTAAAAGTGTTGGGAATTTTTATTCGCTTGTCTGAGCGAGATGGCAAAGATCGCTATTTGGCGGATATTCCTAAGGTGATGCGTGATTTAATGTTTGAATTAGAATGGTTAGAGGCGCACGGTAGACCGCATATGCAACAAGCAGTAGCGCCGTTTAATGAGAGTCTCAGGGATAATATACTGCCAGCTTATCAAAATAAGTTCGTACAGCAGTATATTTAGGGTAAATCACTTGCAAATCACTTGCGAGCTTTATCTGATGCGAATGCTCATCTGATAAGTAATGCTCATTTGATAAGTGACGTTAAAAAATTAGCAAATTTTAATCTGAATGTATAATCCAATAAAATAAAAAAAGGAGCGCACATGTCTGAGATTGACCGAGCAATGATTACCCAAGCAATGATTTTGGCTGCTGGTAAGGGCACGCGTCTGCGCCCGTTAACACTGGATACACCCAAACCTCTGGTCGAGGTGAGTGGGCAACCGCTTATCGTCTGGCACATTAAAGCGCTACAAGCGGCTGGTATCACTGATATCACCATTAATGCGTCATGGCTGGCTGATAAGCTGATGGATACACTGGGTGATGGCAGTCAATACGGTGTTAAATTACATTGGTCAGTAGAGAATGATGAGCCTCTAGAGACCGCAGGTGGTATTTTTCAAGCGTTACAAACTGGCAAGCTGCGCGATGAGCCATTTATCTTAGTGAACTCAGATGTATGGACGACCTATGATTTTGCGCAGTTGCGAGATTATAAGCTTGGCGCAGATCAGCGCGCACATCTGTTATTGATTGATAATCCAGAGCATAATAACGGCGGTGATTTTGCCATCAATAATGGTTTAGCCAGCGAGCAGCCGATTGGTGATGCAGACAAATACACCTTTGCTGGCATTAGTGTGATGTCACCACGATTAGTCGATGGGTTGGTATCAGGTCAGCCAGCGGCGTTGGCACCATTGCTCAAGCAAGCGATGATAAAGTTCCAAATCACGGCTGAAATTATTTCTGATAATTGGATCGATGTGGGCACGCCTGAACGCTTAGCGCAGGTAAATGAATTTATCAAAAGCAACGGTGTTGATCACCATAAAGGCGCTTAGATTATGGTGTTTAGACTATGGTATTTATAATAAAGTGCTTAGATTAAGATGCCTAATTCTTATTAATCTTATATAAGTAGTCTTATAAAAAAGCAGCGTCGATGAATCGGCGCTGCTTTTTTATGTGATATAGCCATGGCTAAGTGGGCTGCAAATGATTGCTAGATGCCCATAGCCAACTTGATCAATTGAGCAATCGTAAAAATAACTGCAAACCCTGCTATATATAGCCCAATGAACCATGCCCATTGTGACTGTTTCTTACTGAGCTTCTTCATGCTCGCCTCCTACTACGTGTTAATGCGCTTTAAAAAGTGTAGCCACTGCTCATATTTGCAGTAGCCACATTTTTATATCCTTTGTTTACCCTTAGTACATATGCTCATGTCCAGTTTTACCCTTAAAGGTGTAATAGGCAAAAGCGGTATAACTCAGGATAATCGGTAGCATTATGACGGCACCAACTAACATAAAGGATAGTGAGGTGTCAGCTGCGGCTGCCTCATAAATCGTCATCTGATACGGTACGATGTATGGGAACATGGCAAAACAAACCCCGATATAGCCCATCAAAAACAGTGCCACAGTCAACAAGAAAGGACGATATTCGCGCTCGCCATTTAAGTCTTTACGCATCAAGAAAAATAATAGTAAAACTATAATTGGCATAGGTGCTAGATATAATAGACCTGGAAAGCTAAACCAGCCTTCAAGAGCATTAATGTCTGAAAAATACATAAACGCTGTGACGACGATCATTGCCACTACCAAAGCAGACAGCATCCAGCCAGACACTTTGCGTGCCCAGACTTGTAGGGTATGCTCAGTTTTGATAATGAGCCATGTAGAGCCAAGCAAGGCGTAACCGATAATCATGGCAAAGCCGCAGACGATCGAGAAAGGTGTGAGCCAGTCAAACGGCCCACCAGTATATAGGCGGTTGCTTGCCTCAAGACCTTGTACAAGCGCCCCAAGCATAATACCTTGAGAGAATGTAGCAACGACTGAACCAACAAAAAAGAAAGTGTCCCATACGTGACGACGTGACGATGCTTTGAAGCGAAATTCAAATGCCACACCGCGCATTATTAGACCGAATAGCATAAAAGTAACAGGCAGATAAAGCCCCGTCATAATGATGCCATAAGCCACCGGGAAAGCAGCGAACAAGCCGCCACCGCCCAATACTAGCCAAGTCTCGTTACCATCCCAAAACGGGGCAATAGAGTTCATAATGCGGCTACGGTTTTTATCTGAGCCAGCAAAGGGAAACAAGATACCGCAGCCCAAATCAAAGCCATCAAGCAATACATAGATAAAGACGGATAGAGCGATCAGTCCGCCCCAAATTAAAGGTAAGTCTAATACATCACCGTAGTTAAACATTAGCGTAACCCTCCATCATCGACGTCGTTTGCAGGAGTATCTATATCTTCTTCAGTACTCTTAGCAGGATTGCTATCGCCACTGAGCGCACGACCTTGGCTTTCGGTCACTGAGTGCTCATAGAAATTATCATCGGCAGGATCTTCGTACGGTTTTGGCCCTTGAGCGATCAAGCGTAGAATATAAAAACTGCCTGCACCGAAGACAAATATATAGAGGACAATAAAACCAATCAACGTGGTTGCCACTTGCTGTGCTGCGAGCGGTGACATGCTTTCTGCGGTGCGTATCACACCATATACAGTCCATGGTTGACGACCTGTCTCGGTCACAAACCAGCCCGCCAATAATGCGATAAAGCCAAGCGGTGTCATCATCATCCAAGCACGGTGGAACCAGACACTTTCGGGATTATATTGCTGTTTTTTAAAGTACTTATAGAGACTAAATAAGCCGACCAGCACCATTAACATGCCAATACCAACCATGATACGAAACGCCCAGAATACAATCATCACCGGTGGTTGGTCTTCAGGTGCCCAGTTTTTTAGACCTTTTACTTCCCCATCTAACGAATGGGTAAGAATCAAACCTGAAACATAGGGGATGCTTATTTCATATTTATTGGTCTGGTTTTCTTGGTCAGGAATAGCAAATAGGCGTAACGCTGCACCGCGCTCATCCTCCCAAATACCTTCCATCGCTGCGACTTTGGCTGGCTGATGCTCTAAAGTATTTAGACCATGCTCATCGCCAATTAATACTTGAGCGGGTGCGACAAATATAGCCATAATCATGGCCATACCTAGCATGACACGACCATGTTGACGGTGTTCGGTGTGTTTTTTGGACTGAATATAATAAGCACCAACCCCGCCAATAACAAAGGCTGTCGTCAAGAATGCCGCTGTCATCATATGAGCATAGCGGTAAGGGAATGAAGGGCTAAAAATGATCTCAAGCCAGTTGGTAGGATATAAAAGGCCATCTGCACCCATCATAAAGCCTTGCGGCGTCTGCATAAAGCTGTTGGCGGCTAAAATCCAAAAGCCTGAAATCAGTGTACCAATGGCGACAATGGCAGTGGAAGCAAAGTGCATACGTTTGCTCACGCGCCCCCAACCAAATAGCATAATACCTAAAAAGGACGCTTCTAAGAAAAACGCGGTCAATACTTCGTAGGCGAGTAGTGGACCCAAGACGTTACCGGCTTTGTCAGAAAAGACCGCCCAGTTAGTACCGAACTGGTAGGACATTACTACACCGGATACTACGCCCATACCGAATACCACGGCGAATATTTTGACCCAATGCTTGTAGACTTCAGCATAGATAGGCTCGCCTGTTTTGAGCCAACGGAATTCAAGCACCGTTAACCAGCTGGCAAGTCCGATAGAAAAAGCGGGAAAAACAATATGAAACGAGATAACAAAAGCGAATTGGATACGCGCGAGCATCAGCGCATCGAGCTGGTCAATCATAAACGTAGCGAACATAAACGGTTACCCTTATCTGTTAGCTGAATAGCGCTGGCTTCCATAAAACGCTCAAGTAACTGCCCGCAATCGTCTATAGATTAAGGTAAAAAGTAGTACGGGCAATGGCTCAGTGTTGATTAGCGAGCAATCTTAGGGATAGAGTGCGGCTAAGCTAACGACTGTTTAGCTGAATTAAGTAATTTATATCCCTATAAATTAATACATTACTGTCAGGTGCTGTCAATATATTATGCGCTTCCCTCGATACACACGCAAGCTGCGCAACAGATTGGTCGCATACCTGTTAGTCATTAAAAACTGCTGAGATAAACCCAAATATATCAGACTAATCGCTTGGGAAAACAAGGTGTTATCAAGTTCACCTTAATAACAGTAATGTTTTATTTGTGTACTATTATAGGCACAAATATCCAACAGAGTACAAAGTTGCAAAGCCATCTGCTTTACTCTTAATTTTAAAGTGCAAAGACCAGTGCAGTGCTATATGACACAAGCAATCATCATTCCTGTAATTGTTTGTGTAAAATCTGGCGCAATGTCAAAATAGTTTGCGGGTTAGTTTGAATGCTATGACCACCGCTGATAATCGTCTCAGAGGCCGCGCCATCAAGATGAGCGCTGGTATAAGGAACAATACCATCTGAGAGACGTTCAGTTAGTGCCTGGCTGATATCTTCATTGACAGTGACGGCTGCAAACAGTGGTTGGGCAGAGAGCTTTGAGTTATCAGAAGGGCTACTGGTACCGACTGTTTCATTTTCAATGTCTTCTTCTACTGCTTGCGATAAATCAACCTTTGCACCAGCTGGCTGCATTTGCGCCAGTCCTTTGGTAATATCGGCATCATTATTGGCAATGATAGAATGATAGGTCACACGATCATTGATGGTGATGTCTTTCGTCAGCTGTATAAAAGAGGATTTGTCGCTCAGTTGACTTGCGCCATTTTGTAAATATAACGCACCCAAAGGATTTTGTGCCAAATCACCTTGCGTGGCAATGGTGGCTAAGTTGTCCGTGACAGTTTTTACCAAACCAACTGGCAAATAGACAATACGGCGCAGTGCCCGAGTGAACCAGCGATCTGCATAGTCAGTTCCACGAAAAGGCGCTGATAAAAAGACAGCCGTATCTACTTGTGGTAAGGCTTTTAGCTCAAAGCGTTCTTTTAGCTGATCTTCGCCAAATGATGCTTTAAGTGCGTCACGAATCTTACGTTTTTCACTATCAGACAGCACATTTTGATCGTCTAGTCGATCTAGGTCATCGACTAAGTTCTCATCAGATAGCATCATACGGGCGATAATGGCACCCATACTATGACTGATAATCACGCTGTTTTTGCTGGCACGATTTTGTCCTTTAGGATCAGTCTGCTTGTAGGTGCTGTTGATTAACTGTTGTATTTGATAACGGTTTTCTAAAATGGGCAAATTGGTTGGATAGAATATCTGCCACACTTGATAGTTATCACGCAACTTATCGTCGTTGAGAATATCGTTGGTTAAATTGACCCAAGTGGCAGGGCTAGAAGCCAAACCATGCAGCATAATCAGGACGCGCTTATTGGGATCATAAGGCTCAAGCATGAATAATTTGGGCAGTCTGGCCTCTGGCTGGCGAGTGATTAAATTGAGATAACCGACGCCATCTAGCTGGTTCTCTGACAGCCATAACCCATAACCTGCAGAAAAGTTAGCCGCCAGTGGATAGTCACTATTAAGGATGTTAACGCTTTCGCTTTGGTATGGGTTGTATAAATGAATATCGAGCTGGCGACTGCTTAGTACATCCAATACGCTATCGCCGCTTGGTTCAATCAATCCTGTTAGCAGCAAATGTCCAGTAGGGTAGATACGCGAACTTGGCTTGCTCTCATCTGTGTCTCCATCTTTTTCATTGGCCAATCGACCTGACAATGATGATACTAATAATTGGCGAATCGTGGTGGTATAACGGTCATCTAGTGAGGCCACCAAGCTGATACCTAAGCCTGGACGTTTGCTGATTGAGTTAAGCCCAGAGAGGCGTAATTCGTAAGTAGAAACCAAGTCTGCTAGTGCAGAGGTCTGCTTATGTGCATTTTGCAAATAGTTATTTTCATTAGGCAAATAAACACCAAGATCATAATCATCAATTTGTATTTTCATGACATTGACTTGGTCAGTAGGTTTGCCTTTGAGCGGTGAATAATTGGCAATCGCGGCTTGGTTACTGTCATTAAGATGGCTAGCAGATGTGGGCAAATAATCTACTTTGGTACCGCCCATCAATTTATTTGAGCCGTTGGTTGATCTATAAAGCTGGGTTATCACATCATTACTGGCGGCATTATAGATGTCTTGGGTTTGAATATCGGTGTCATTTGGAATACGGTTCTGTGCCTGAGAGGGACTTTTATCTTGATCTGCGCCCTCAAAATCATGCGTCAAACTGTCATAAAATAAATAGGTATAACTGGATTTGATAGCATCGAATAATCGCTCTTGATAACCTGTTAGACAGCGATTGGTGTTTTCTTGCTGGACTTTAGCTTCTGTATCCTCTAAAGGTGCGTTGGCATAATAAGGATCAAGTGGCGGGCGAGCCAGCGCATTGCGGCAGTCTTGAGAGGCAGAAAGCTGTCGCGCTTTTGCGTAGTGTAACTCTGCAAAAACTGCCAAAGCAGGACGGTAGTGTTCATTCAAAATACTGTCAGTAAGCTGAGTGAGGCATAAATCAAACTGCTGCATACAGGCTTGCTCATTGAGCCCTGCCGATAAGAGCGCTGATGCCGTATCACTGCTTAGTTTCTTGGTGGTGACGATGTTACCGCGCTGCGCAGTAATCGTCTTCGCTGACGCTTGCTTATTCACTGATACCGTACTGCACGCAGGTAGTAATGCTACCGCGGCTATCAAGGCGACTGATGTGATCGAAAATGGGGTTTTCTTAGCATGCGTCACCATATTTTTGATAGGGCTAGCGAAAGTCATAGGTGAGTCCAGTTAGTCGTAAAAGCATGATTGAGTCAGTAATTTATAAGAAGAAGTGTAGCGTAACTTTTCGCATTAAACTATTTTATTTAAATTTCAAAAATACGGTTTAAACTTCGATAATTGAATCGAACACGCATTTAAATAAGGTAGACAGCAAGTTGGATTCAATGGAGTTTTGCTAGACATAAAAAAGCCCCTGACTCTATATTGAAGTAATTTCTATATAAAGTCAGGGGCTTAGTCGAGTCAATCTAGCTTATGGAGCAATCATGGAATTTGGTGAACTTACTTAATGACATTTAAACACCCAATCAATGTTAAGCACTAGGCTTAACATTGATGTCAGGCGCAGGTATATCCCAAATGTAGAATTTACCCTCTTCAATAAGTTTGATTTGCTGACGAATGATGTCATTGTTAGGGTTTTTCTGTTCAAGACGACGTAAGCGCTCTAGTGCGTTATCGCGGCGATCACTTAACAAGTCTGACTGCGCCAAGCTTTGCTCTGCTTCGGTATAGCCAAGAGACACTGCGCGGTCTAGGTATTTTTGACCTTCTTTGAAGCCGCCGCCTTCTGACAACATCATGCCATATAAGAAGTTGGCTTCGCCGCTATCAGGCTGCAGTTTAATGGCACGGTCAACATATTTTCCACCACGTATCGTATAGTCTGATCCCAAATCTAAGTTACGTCCCATGCCATTGAGTTTAGCGGCACGAATCAATACATCATAAGAGGCATTTGGTGATTCAGCATAAGGCTGTATCCATTCAGCCAATACTTTGATTTTTTCACGCGTATAATGGCGCTGTGAGCGGTTAGGGAAGTTTGGTGGGTAATGACGGGCATTAGGTGAGACGTCTTCGATGAAATCATCAAGCAAGCTCACGTCTAGCTGATCGTTGTTATTACCGTTTTGCTGAGGAATCAACACAGTCGGTACAAAGCTTACGTCTGACAATTGCACTTGCGGCGTTGGTATATTGGCAAGCTGACCACTACGCAGGTCGACACCAGTAGCGGTCAATGGACCAGGCTCATAAACTCGAGTGGTGCCAGTGAACTCAGGTATTTTTGGTGCTGGTACAACATCTTGTGGTTGCAATGTACTCATTGGCGCACGATACGGCTGAGCATTATTTGGCAAAGGAGCGCTTTGTGGAACGCTACTGCTTTGAAGGTCAGTTGGTTGAGTATTGGCTGTCACTGCCGCAGTCGGTGAAGTTGATGGAGTACCCTCTTGTGCTGTACTAGCCGCAGTCGGTCGAGCAAGGCGAATCACACGTTTGCTAGAATCCATAGCGCTAGGCACCGATGTGGCAGCAGTATCGGTCTTTGCAGCATCTGTTGCTGCATTGGTTTCTGCCGCATTGACAGGCGCTGATAATAGCATGGCACAAGCTGTTGCCAGTGCTGTCAGAGTTGCCAGTTTAGGCGACTTGCTAGACGAACGAGCAGAGAGAGTCGATTGGTTGATGGCTTTCATAAAAATCGTTACCTTAGTTTATTTAGTTGTTATTTAGTTGTTATTTAGCAATTGAATGGTTATTAGCTCATGTCTTTGCGGCAAAATCATACAAATTTTTAATACCCTAACAAATTCAGCTGAGCGCTATCAGTAGTAGGATTGTTAATAGTAACGCGATAGCGTGTACGTCATGCCAGCGACAGCAGGGTAAATGAGAGCAATATCAATAATAAAGCGCACTGCACTTACCATCACAACACACTTATCATCACAACCTATCGCTCAAAATCTGCTATCACAGATGGCAATTACAAGTGATATGCCGTGGCTTTCATGCGATTGGCCATCCAGCGCATAGTATGACGTACAGGCGGTGATAACGCTGCGCCGCCACTTGCTAATGCCAGCTCACGATGATGCAACTCTTCAATATCCATTTGCGCCAGTATCTCTTTCGAGCGTTTATCGTGCTCTGGTAATTGGGTGATATGGTCTTGTAAATGTTCGCTGACTTGAGCTTCTGTCTCTGCGACGAATCCCAAGCTAAATTCATTAGAGATGGCACCCGCGACTGCGCCAAGACCGAAAGACATGCCATACCATAATGGCGTAAAGACACTGGCATGACTGCCAAGCTCGTCTAATCGCGTCTCGCACCAGACCAGATGATCGACCTCTTCTTCGGCTGATTGTTGCATGGCTTGCTTGACGCCATTGTCTTTGGCGGCAAATGCTTGACCATGATACAGACCTTGCGCGCATACTTCACCAGTATGATTGATACGCATCAATCCGGCAACATGTCGCGCCTCGGTGATAGTGAGCTCAGGAATCTCGTCACTGCTGACTGGTAGTGGACGAGTGCTAGGGTTTGAATGTGGTACGACAGCTCGTAATGCCTTATCGACCCCAAGTAATAATTGGTCGACTTTGGATAAGGGACGCAGGGCCATGATTCACTCCTGATGGCTTAAATACGATCAAAAAATTAAACTTATCTGTTCTGCTAAAAACATTATCCGTTTTTCTAAAATAATGATAGTGATTAACGCATAGGTATTACTATAGCAAACAATCCAAATTATCAGCATCAATATTATCCATTTGATAACACACCGATTGCTATAGCAGCATGTCAATCTTACTTATGGAGCCACTTCATCGTGCGTTTGGATGACTGCATTTTTAATATGCTTATTGAGTTTACTGTATAAAAAGGCACCGAAGGCAATGTTTATGAGTCCTGTCACTAAAAATAGCTGAGGTAAATTGAATCCCAAAGCGTTCAAGATCACGATAGAGAAAATCGCTGAGGTGACCATAAATATCGCGTTAAAGATATTGTTGGCACCAACGACACGCGCGCGGTGGCTCTTGGGTGCATAGGCTTGCATAGAGGCATATAACGGTACGATGTATAAACCGCCGCTAAAGCCCAAAAAGAATAAATCAGCAAACACGCGCCAGCTGCCACTCACCGCAAATAACTCACTGATGCCAAACAGAGTCGCATTATTTACATTGATGTTGAGACTTGACAGTGAAAAATACAAATCAATCGCAAAAATACTTAAGCCCGCGATACCAAAGGGCAAAAGACGCAAGCTGACTTGGTTTTTGGTTAATGATTTGCATAATAATGAGCCAATCGACACACCAACAGAAAACAAGGTTAATAGGAAAATAACCACTGATTCATCACCATGTAAGATGACCTTGCTGAATTCTGGCGTTTGGGTCAAAAACGTCGCGCCATAAAACCAAAACCAGCTATTACCAAGGATGACAAAGAACAAAAAAGGCAATGAATATAAGTAGCGCACCGTCGCCACACTAGTGGTCACAATGTTCCAGTTGATTTTTAGGTTTGGCTGCATCGCTGGCATGTGGGGTATTAATCGTGCGACAAAATAACCCAATACGGCGATGACCAATACTGTCACACTTATCCAATAGAGCGGCTGTGCTATCTGGGTTAAAACGCCCGCGATAATCATACCGAGCAAGATCGCTAACGACGTCCCCATTTGAAACAAACCATTAGCACCAACCAATTCATCTTCTTTCATCGCTTGTGGTAAGTAGGCGTATTTAATAGGTCCGAAAAAAGTAGATTGAGTGCCCATGAGAAACAACGCAACAAATAATAATGCATACCACTCAAACACGAACCCTACTGCCGCAATCACCATAATCACGAACTCAAGCAGCTTAATCAATCGTGTGAGTTTTGATTTTTCGAATTTATCCGCGATTTGTCCTGCCAGTGCAGAAAACAAAAAATAAGGTAAAATAAACAACATCGCGGCCAAGTTGTTCAAAATACTGACTTCCATGCCTAACTGACTCGCAGCGGTGTAAGTCAAAACCAGTATGAGTGCTTGCTTAAAAATATTGTCATTAAACGCGCCCAAAAACTGGGTAAAAAACATGGCGCTAAAACGGCGGTGCTTAAATAATTGAAACTGATTGGCCATGAAAATTCCTACAGACGGGTCGCGGTTGCTAGATCAAAGAAAAGCGCTGAATACCGCTTTTAAAGTGAAAGTAATTATCGATATAATTATTAACAGTATCAAAAACTTATCGAAATATAGCATAGGTTTTATCAATATTAAGCCGTATAATAGCAAGGCTTTGGTAAAAATACATGCGCTCGACGCTATGATTTCATAATTATCTAAGTTATGATTTGTAAATTTTGCATGGTTGCGTCGCGAGGTGTGAGTGATGGCAAAGGCTTGCTACCACTCACGCATGTCCATATCTTGATAAAAACATGGTGCTAATCTGACACCAAGGTTTGCGTTATAAACGGTCATTATCCAAAGCAAGACAGTAAACCATAATTCAGCCAACTGCTATAAGTTTATTCACCGGTAAGACTAGGCGATTGTTATCGTTCATAATATTGTGCCGCGTGAGGTGATAGGAAATACACATGAAACACCAGCCTTCAACGCTTGCGCGCAATGTATCGATGATGCAGTGTGATACGGATAATGTTCGAGAGGATATTGAAATTCAAGATTTTCAGAGTGACCGTTTTCAAAAAACACGTCGTGCAGCAGCTATGGCAACTCATGGCAATGCGCCGCGCATTCATTTTACGCGCTCAGCACTTTTCACTGCGCTAGCGACTAGCCTGGTGGGTTTCGGTATGGCACCTGCTGCATTGGCTGATACCACAAATAATGTCAGTTCTCCTAAACCACCTACGAGCAATCAAATAGCTGTCGATCAATCAAACATTCAACCAACCAGTACTCAATCAACCAGCACTCAATCGACCACACTGTCAGATGATGATACTCAGCTCGATATCGCTTTGGATGCATTGCGCCTAAAAAAGGCAGTAGAGCAGGGCATTATCGATCAGTCAGTATTGGATGAGTACAGTGAACAAAGTCTAGGCATTAAGAAGTCTGATGCTCAAGATAAAAGCGCTAAAAAACCAGCTGCTCAGTCTCAGGGTATGGCCAATTCTCAGGCAAATGCCATGGATAATATGGCTGGCGCAAATGATGCTCAGCTCGATCTTTCCAATAGCGCCAATGATGACTTGTTGCAACAAGCCGCAGCCATACAGCAGCAGGGTTATCAGATGATGACGCCCGAGGAGATTGATCGTGAGCTGGCTGCGATGGACATGCAGAATGCCCAAGATATTGATGACATCAATAATAGTACGGACGTTAATAGCAGTAACGTTAATAGTACCAACATTAATAACAATAACAATAATAATGATATCAGCAATAACGATCGCGATTTTGACGCGCCAATTGCTACATTAGATGATACAACCCCGCCTATTGGTTTAGATGTGGATTTGGATGCGACCAATCTGCCAACTCCTAACAACCTTGAGACACTTGGTAGGAATGAGAGCGCCGCTGAACGCGCACAGACGGCTGAAGTTATGTCGCGTCCGATCGATGTTAGCGACTCTGTCAGTAGTGGGCGCGTGGATGGAACCGGTACTTTCGATAATGAGATTGTTGCCAATGCCAGTGATGAGACCAATGAAGACGGTACAACGTCAGATATCATCAATCCTGATGACTACTTGCCAGACTATCAAGCGGACTCTCAGGGAATAAACCAGAGTATCGAACAAGCCAGTAAGCCCAAGCCAATGGCGCGTAATAAAGGCAATATCGTGAAACGCCTTTATAACCGTTTATTCAATGCAGGTGTGATGGCATTACCACATGTAGATACCACAATTTATCTACGGCAGGCGACCGCTGAAGGTACTGTCGATGGTAAGCCAAAACTCACCAAAGCGGATAATGACGTTCAGCCCATGAAAAACATCAAGGCTGCCCTTGATGATACGACGGTTCAGTCAGTTACCGATTTTACGGCCGCATTGCCACGCCTGCGCCAAACAGCATTAGAGGCGGCCCAAGCAGTGGGTTACTATGATATTACGTTACGCCTACGTCAGCGCAATGCTGACACGATCGATGTCATTATCGAAGAGCTGGGCGAGCCGGTACGTGTGGATAGCCGTATTGTTGAGATTCGCGGTGAAGGCAGTGAACAACCAGAATATACAGCACTTGAAAAAGACTTGCCGCCACAAGTAGGCGATATCTTCAATCACCGTGTTTATAAAGATAGCAAGGCGGCCCTTGAGTCGCTGAGTAATACTTATGGCTATTTTGATCAATATTGGCTCAACAAATCCGTTGATATTATCTTGCCAGATAATACAGCAGATGTGTCGCTGGTCTACAACACTGGTGATCGTTATGAGTTTGATGACGTTGTGTTTTTTACATACGATGAAGAAACCAACACCTTAACCCAAGATCCTGACAAGCTACCTGTTGAGTTGCCACTATTACAACAGTTGTTTGACTTTAAGCCCGGTGATCCTTTTTATCGTCCAGCGGTGACCGAGTTTAGTAATGACTTATCAGCGACTCGTTATTTTAATACGGTCAACGTTGAGTCGATATTGCCTCCAGATGAACGCAGTGAAGCCAGTACTTTGGCTTTTGATAACACGCCTACCAATAATAGCGGCACACTCGACGACGATATTAATAGTGATGGCGCCTCAGACATTGCGGGTAATAATGGTGCTGAAAGCTCAGCTGCTTCTAATAGTAGCCGTGTTAATCAAGACAATAACGCTGATGATGGTGATGAAAATAACGCAGAGAGTGAGGGTAATACGACTGCCAATAGCGGTGAAACAGTCAATCCCGCCGACATCGCGGCGATCGATTTTGAAGCTGATGCAGCTACACTTGATAAACTACAAGCTATCAAACAAAAAGCAGAGCGTTTGAGCCGCTTACCAAATGACCGTGTATTGGATGAAAAAGACCAAGAAGCGGACAATCTTTTGGGTAAAATAAGCGACGGCATCAGTAATATTGCGCAAAAAATATTCCCTGATGAAGAAAGCTTAATCACTGATGAAAACTTTGTACCACCAACGCTGGCTGGTCGAAAAACACCGCGACAAGTGGCAGAAAGTAAAAAAGTACCGTTGTATGTTTTTGTCTCTTCAAGTAAGCCGCGCGATGCCCAAGTAGGTCTTGGTTACGGCACAGATACGGGCGTGCGAGCGACGGCAAAAATAGACTATAATTTGCTCAATCGTAAAGGCTATCAAGCTGGTGCAGAGACCGAAGTTTCCAGAATTACTAAAAACGTCGCTGTTTATGCCAGTCGACCTTGGAAACATCCACTTAACGATAAATTAGATGCGCGTCTTACCTATGAAGAAGAGGTCATCGACCAAGGTGAAGGCAACTTTGACTTATCTACTACGACGCTAAAAGCAGCATTGGCGCGTAATATTCGCCGTGACAGTGGCTGGAATCGCAGCTACTCTGTGAATTACCGTTTAGATGAGCTAGAGACTGGGGTCGATGAAACAGAGTTGGACGATCTACCTATTCGCTTTACTTCTTCTAAGCCTAAGCAGCAAGCGCTGCTATTTGGTTATGGTATGAACAAAACCGACGTAGACAGCGTGACCAATCCGACTCGCGGTATGCGTCAGTATTACTCGCTTGAAGCAGGGGCTGATAAAGCCCTTAGCGACACTAATATGGCAATCATTCGCGCAGGTGTCAGCGGCATTTATAGTTTTGGCGATGAGCAAAAGCATCAAGTACTGGGCAGTCTGAATACAGGCTACATCTGGGCAGATGATTTTTATGATGTGCCTTATAAATTACGCTTCTTTGCGGGTGGCGATCAAAGTATTCGTGGTTATGACTATGAGAGCTTGTCACCGCTCGACAAGGGCTATTTGACTGGTGGGCAAGTGCTTGCGGTTGGTAGTGCAGAGTATAACTATGAATTTAAACCAGGATTCCGTGGGGCATTCTTCACTGATGTGGGTAATGCTTACGACAAAAACTTCGAGACTGAGACAAAGGTCGGCGTCGGTGTTGGTATCCGCTGGGCATCGCCAGTCGGTGTGGTACGAGTTGATGTGGCTGCTGGCGTGACAGAAGAAAGCATACCAGTTAGACTGCATTTCTTTATTGGCTCGCCTTTATAGCCATGTAATCCAGTAGTGACATCATTTAGCGCGTATTGAACATTATTAAGTCGTCTCCGTTAGTGACATAGAGACAGGTTCAATACGCGCTATTAGCAATATCCGTTGTATTTCTTATTTATCGTGCCGATTGCCGGTGACCATTCTTTAACGTAGTTGAGTGTCATGCTGACAAAAAATACCCCGCCTAATAACGCACCAGATGAAGATCCAGCACAGCGTGACGCTCGTGCCGTCAGACGTTGGTATCCGCTGTCATTTTTGCTCAAATTACTCGTGCTTATTTTAATTGTGCTGGCCATCATGTTTGCCGTGTTTTTTTACGCAATGGGCACAGAGTCGGGTACGAAGTTTATATTAGAGAAAGTCAGTGCTGAGACGGGCATTGATTTTAAATATGGTCGCGGTAATTTACGTGATGGAATCTGGGTCACTGATATCGATATCAAGGCGACTGAAGACCTTGAAGTATTGGTTGATAAAGCTTATGTCAAGATAGGCTGGCGTGCCATATTTGCCAAAGAAGTGCATCTGCGTGATGCAGACATACAAACCATTGAGATTATCAATAACAAGCCACCAACGGGTGAGCCGTTCGATTATAAAACGTTACAGCTACCAGTGAACTTACGCTTTGATCACGCTAAAATAAAAAATATTACTTATAAACAAGTGACCAAAGAGCCCATCGTTGTGCAGGATATTGTTGCCCGTGATTTGACATGGGTCGGTAGCACGGTAACGGTTGGTCGCGGCGATTTACAATATGCTGATATCGTCAAAATCAGTGCCTTACAAGGTGAAATTGATTTACAAGGCGACTATCCGCTAGATTTAAGCGCGATTGCAGAAGTCAGTGCGCTAGAAAAAGCCTATGTTGACCCATTGAATATCACGGCAACAGGGACGCTAAAACGTACGGTCGGTAAGGTTCGTAGTCGCTACAATGACAGCGATGTGAGCGGTGATTTTGTTGTACAAGGTTTAGATCAGGATTCGCCGTTCCAGGCAAAATTGCAATGGGATGATATTTTGATCCCTTATGCGGAAAGCCAAAAAATTCGTTTAAAAAGTGGTACTGCTACCGCGACAGGGGTGATCTCTGAAATACGTCTGCGTATCAATACTGAGCTGACGGCTAAAGACATTCCGTCCGGTCACTATCAAGGTCGCGCCGTCATTGCAAACAGTCAGTTACGTATTGATCGCTTAGATGCTCAGGTGCCAGCTGGAAATTTAATTCTGCAAGGTATTTTAGATTGGCAAGACAGCTTTGATGCAAAAGTACGAGCGACAGGTAGCAATTTTGATATTCGCCGCGTTATTCCTGATGACTATGCTGATTTCAAAGCATATGCACCGCAAAAGCTGAATGGTCGACTGTCATTACATTATCAGCAGAAAAACAGTACTGGTAACATAGAGCTTGATGCAGATTTGCGTCAACGTGATGGCGAGCATGTGAATGCTAATATCGTCCAAGGCAAAACGTCAGCGAAGTCGACACAGGTAGCGCCTTGGTATATCGATGCCAAATGGCAAAACCTAATCCGCCGCGATGTGCCTAATATCGGTAATATTGATAGTCCGCGTGGACAGGCAGATGTCATCATTCGTGGCTCACGGTTATCAGTAGATGCCAATGCGGTCATTAATGAATTGAATGCCGCTCCTAAAGGCAACTATGATGTGCGCGTGCGCAAAGCTGGGGATGTCATCGACATCAATCGCCTGAATTATAAAGGGGTTGTGGGCGACTTATCAGGTACTGGGCAGATTCAATTGGCAAATAAAAAGCGTCCGCTCACATGGCAGATAGATGCGCGTACCAATGGATTATTACCCAAACAGTATCGCAGTGATTTGCCGATTGAGCGCCTAACAGGTAGTGTCAGCGCGCGTGGTCGTTTATTGACTATTACTAAAGGTGGCGTTAGTGGTCAGCGTCATATTATTACCTTAAGCAATACCGACTTGCAGGCGCAACTTGATGCGACTCAAGATGGCCGTGCTATTGGCATAACGGGTGCGGGTGATGCCAAAATCGATATCGTTGGTGGCGAGCTTTCTATGTTCGATGCGCGCTTCAATGGTCAAGTCGATACTGCAGATGTACCAAAAGGACGCCTATCTATTGATGCGGCTGGCACGCCAAAGTTTATCAGTATTCGTAAGCTCAATTACAATGGTGAAGCGGGCGCAGTGAATGCCAAGGGCGTCATCGATTTGCGTAAAAATATCGGCTGGACGATAGATGGTCGCTTTGATAAATTTAATTTGGGTTATTTCTTGCCCAATAATCCAGCGATTATCACAGGTGATCTAAAAACCAGTGGCGAGTGGCAAACTGCGCCTAAGAATAGTAAAAATACCGCAGGCAAATTGCAACGTTTTGCGGTGAATTTCGATGGAGTGCTAGATGCTGAACAATTGCCAGCGGGCAAGCTGACCATTGATGCCAGTGGTGATGATCAGCTGATTCGTATCAAGCGTTTCCGTCATGTGGGCGCGGCAGGCAGTATTGATGCCAAAGGGACGGTTGATGTACGTCAAGGTATTGCGTGGGATATTGACGCAGTGATGGATCGTTTTAATATTGGTTATTTCCTCAAAGATACCCCAAGCCTTATCACCGGTACTATCGATACGGATGGGCGCTGGAGTGACTCGCAGCAAATCATTAATATCAAAAAAATTGATTTAAGAGGTATGTTAAAAAATCAACCGCTTAGTGCTAAGGGTAGCTTAGCGGCGAAGATGCGTCTGCCAAAAGATTTGGCAAGCTATTTCAAGCGCCTACAAACGCAAGATGCACAGGCGCAATATAAGCAAGTAAATGCTTTGATAGACAGCTTAAACGCGGATAATTTAGTGCTACGTTGGGGTGATAATTATGTCACTGCTAATGGCAATGCTAAGCAATTACAAACCAAAATTAATATCACCAGTCTGGATCAGTTGTCAGATAAATTGGCTGGCAAAGTCACTGGCGGTGCGACCTTATCACAGCCAGTAGGACAAGCGCTGCCAACCATTTATATCGATTTGGTTGGTGAGCGGATTGCGCTGCCTGGCTTTATTTTGCGCCAAGGTCGCGTGCGCGGTAAGCTGGTCAATTTAGCAAACAGCCCAAGTCAGCTTATTATCACCGCTGAAGGTTTAGATGCAGCTGGACAGAGTTTTAAAAGCGTTAAAGCGACTTTTAATGGTACTGAGCAAGCGCATGTAGTCAATCTTGACGTTGCCAATGAGCAGCTCACGATTGGCGCAAGGCTTAAAGGCGGCTTCAATCGGGATAAACTGAGCTGGTCTGGCGTCATCGGTAAGGGCCGTGTTCAATCTAAATATGCGACCTTAAATCAGTTACAGCCAGCGCAGTTAATTGTTAATTTACCCAACAATCAAAATGGCAATAATAACGATTTAAAAGTACAGTTGGCAGCGCATTGCTGGCAAGCCACCGATCAAACGGGCAAGGTATGCTTACGTGAAAACTTAATCGCGTCACCTGATAAAGGTGAGGTGAATATTGCCTTACAAAATCTAGATACGTCATTACTATCGGTCTTTTTACCCAAAGATATCGACTGGCATGGCAAAATTAATGGTAAGGCGATTGTTGGCTGGCAACGTGGTCGTCCACCGACGATTAATACCACACTGTATTCAGACAACGGCAAAATCGGCTTGATTCAAGATGGTGATAGTTTACCCGTCACTCTGCCTTATAAGCGGGTCTCACTAATTGCATTGTCCGTCCCTGAGGGCATCAAACTACGTACCGACATCAACACTGGTGGCGGTGCGCGTGGCTATGCGGAAGTGGTCGTTGATCCTTATAAGACGCCTAAGCCAATTTCGGGCGCTTTGGTATTGAATGAGCTTAACCTTGCGATATTCAAGCCTTTCTTCCCAGGTATGCGAGTGCTAGAGGGCAATGTCACGATGGCAGGAGGATTGGGCGGTACATTAGATAAGCCGCAATTCTATGGCGATGTGAAACTTGCTAATGGCCGTATTGCGATGCTTGATTTGCCCATTAATTTAACCAATGTAAATACTGACGCCAAAATTCGTGGCACGCAAGCGACTATTGATGGAACCTTTAGCAGTGGTACGGGTAAAGGGGTTTTGACTGGGACAGTTAATTGGCAACAAAAACTCCAAGCCAAGCTTAGCGTCAGCGGCGAGCGTTTGGTGATTACCCAGCCACCATTGTTAGTGGCAGAAATCAATCCTGATATTGATATCATCGTGCGTCCAGGCGATCGCTATGTTGATATTAAAGGGGCGGTCAGCGTACCGTCAGCGACCATTCGTCCGCCAGAAGCCAGCGAAGATATCATTACTCAAACCGAGGATGCAGTAGTTCTTGATCGTCGTCTCATTGGCAATATAGACGAGGTATTGGCAATATCGAAACCTTGGTCAATCAATGCGGATATCGGTGTCGACTTGGGTGATGATATCAACTTCCGTGGTTTTGGTGCCGTTATTCCTTTAGCTGGTGCGATTAATATCACTCAAAATGGCACGGGTGTCATGCGTGCAAAAGGGGTGGTGCAAGTATCACGTCGTACCAATATCAACGCTTTTGGTCAGAACCTAGAGCTTAACTACGGACAAGTGCGCTTTAACGGTGATGTGATGAAACCTAACCTCAGTATTGAGGCGGTTAAAACGATCAGTGGCAAAACCGTAGGTGTCCGTGTCAAAGGCAATACAGAAAGCCCCAATATTATTGTCTTTAATAATGCAGGTTTGACCCAACAGCAGGCGATGAATGCTTTGGTGACAGGTCGAATTAATAACAAGGGCGCCACCCAAATCAGTGAGCAAGGCTTTAAATCGCAAGTGACGAATAACCTAGCCGCCGCGGGCTTAAGCTTTGGACTGAGTGGCACGCGTAATCTAACCAATCAAATCGGTCAGATTTTTGGTTTTCAGAGCTTGACCGTTGATGCCTCAGGCAGTAGTGAAGACACCAACGTCAACGTCACCGGTTACGTGACGCCTGACTTGTATATACGCTACGGGGTAGGGGTGTTTAATGCTCAAAATAGCTTATCTATTCGTTATCAGTTAACTCGACGTATTTATGTAGAGGCAACCTCAGCGGCAGAAAACGCGGTGGATGTGGTTTACAGTTGGCAGTTCTAAATCGCATCGTTTTATCCAATAAAAAACGCCTTTGAATGAAGGCGTTTTTTTATAGGTAGGTTAGGAGGTGTCCTCAATTCAATTGATAGTCATCTAAATAGGTTAAAAATGGCCAAATCTTGCCAAACGGCGTCAAATAGCTGACTAATACCTCGATATTATCGGCGCTATTTTCCTTGTTTGACGGCAATTTATCTCATTTTTATCACCATTTTTAAAATGAGGACACACCCTAATATTGATGATGAATGATATTAATCTATTTGGTCAGGATTAAGCGATTATTACGTGTCAAACGTAGTCGATACTCTTCACCCTCATGCTCAATACGCACTTCTTTAGTGAGTGCAAATAAGTGTTGTGATTGCAAAGTTGGTAAACGGTTTTCACGGCAATTCAAGTAACGAGAGATAACCATGCTCATAATAAATTCCTTTTGATAAAAAATGGCTGAATAGTAATGGCGATACAGTAACTATCTTTAACGATAATAATTATCATTTACATTGAAGGATTTTGCAAGGTAATTGATAAAATAAAATGCAGTCATTGTGTAAACTTATCTAAAGCAACTTTTGTAAATGAGGTTTAAATAAATAAAAATCAGCTAATTGTTATTATAAATCAATAAGTTGTTTTTAAATCGACTTGGTTTTTTGAAAGTATAAACCAATCAAATCGCACTTTAAAAAAATAGTAATAAAGGAGACGCCGATGCCAAATGAAGCAGACAACCACATTGATAGCTCATTTAACAGCGAAAAAGTACTTATCGTAAACGTGGCAGTTGCGGTCATTCATCATAAAGCCCAATATTTACTTGGATTTAGAAACGCCGCCCAGCATCAAGGCAACCGCTATGAATTTGTAGGTGGCAAAATAGAAACCAATGAAAACGCCGAGCAGGCATTAATTCGGGAAGTCGCTGAAGAGACAGGTATTGAGATTTGTGACAATACGATGGTCAAGCTTGGACGTCTGCATCATGATTATGGTGATAAGCAGGTCAGTTTACAGATTTATAAGGTTGAGCTGACCGCGCAGCAGTATGAGCAGCATAAGCATCGCCAATATGGGCTAGAAGGTCAGGCGCTAACGTGGGTAAATAAGTCAGATTTATTAGCAGGAAAGTATCATTTACCCGCTGCTAACCAGACGATTCTCGAATGGTTGAGTGTGCCAACAACGATAGCAATTACCTATCCATTGACGCATTTTGATGCCTCACCTGATCCAATGGCCGCATGGCTGACTTTTCATCAAAACAAGCTAACAGCCAATGCTTGGGTATATATTCGAATAAAGGCAGCTGGCTCAGAAACTATAGCAGCGCAGTTGATGCATATGCGTCCAGATATTAAGGCGATTGTCCCTTGTGATGTCAATGGACAGACCCTAACCACTGAAGCGCCGCTAGCAATGAAAGATACAACCATTGCCAATTCAATCGTTGCCAATCATCTGTCTCATACCGCATTGTTACAATGGTCGAAGGATACACAAGATAGAGTGCTGTCTAAAAATTATCCGTTAATAGTCAGTTGTCATGATGCCGCCAGTATTGATGCTGCCAATAAACTGGCTCATGCTCGGTTACAACAGCAATTACCGCCCGTCATTGGCGCCTTTTTATCTCCTGTACTAGTCACCCATACACATCCTGATACTGTGCCACTTGGTTGGGAATCATGGTCAGCATTGGCACAATTGGCTGACATGCCGATTATCGGTTTGGGTGGTTTATCACCTGTGATGATTCATCAAGTATTAGAGCATGGTGGTATCAGTGTTGCTGGTATTCGACAGTTCTTTGAATAGTAAAAAACTAATAGAGGGAGTGTTGGCACCAATGCTGACCAGTTCTGAACCAGAATTGCCATTAATTGGCATCTATCAGGGCAAATAATTGATTTTTAATATATTTATCCAATCAGTAACTATGTGTTTATTCGGTATTTATTCTACTGCATAAACGCATAGTTACTTACAAACCGTTGCTTTTTCCTACATTGCGACACTGTTTTAATAGTCGAGCTGCCATTAATATATATCACCTAAACAAAGAGTACTTACTCTATATTCTTATAAGCGAATTGCTTATCAATATACCTCTTAAGCCCTCTCATAATATTTGGTTTTTGCAGCGCCAGCTTTTACATTCAATATATTTTCAAAAGTTGAAGACGCACAGAAGATGAGAGTACATATGGGGCATATAAGAAGAATAGTTAACAGTCACTATCAATAATGGTACCTCTATGAAAACCAATAAGTTACCTCAATCAGCATGGTCTGATACAAAGGAAGCTGGTTCTCAATCTAAGCAGACTACCCAGTCGCGCCACTATCATCTGAATGAGGATAGTACACGGCAGACAGGTAACGCCAGCAACGATGCTAGCTACAACCATGATAATCTAAATGACCAATATTCTACCCATTTGGCAAAAAAAACGTCTTCGCAAGATCACTATTTTGGATATAAAAGCGCCGATAAGAGCCCACTACGGGCAAAAGAGTCTGCTATGATCAACAGCAACAATAATAAAGACGGCGATTCAAAACATAGCGAAAGCAGTGATTTCGTTAGTGATTACTGTACCAAGGATAGTGGTCACTGCACTAACGATTATAAATGGTCACAAGAGTTGAGCGAAAAAGAACCGTTAATATCAGATTTTTTAGGGGATAAGATAAATGGTTCAATAAATTCTCCTGTGCAAAAAGAATCTGGACAGAACCGCCATTCAAAGCAAAATACTGATTCATCATCAACCTCTACTTACTCATCATACAAAGAAATACCGGAGCGTATATTTATGAATGGACTTATCAAGCATACGGGCATAGCCCTAGCTATTATCATACCATTAGCCGCATTTTCAGCTTATGCGGCGACGCCACCGGTCAATGCTACAGCTGATATAACTGCTAACGCCACTACGGATAGAACCACCACAGAGACGTTGTCAATTAAGCCAAATGCCATCATTCATAAGTCTGCAAGTACACCGACCACAGTGGATAGCGTTGATCTAAAAAAGTATGCAGGAACATGGTATGAGATAGGTCGTTTGCCCATGTATTTTCAGCGCAATTGTGCCAGTGATGTCACTGCTAATTATACGGAAAAAACCGACGGTTCAGGTATCATAGTCACTAATAAATGCGTACAGAAAGACGGTTCTGGTATTACTTCTGAGGGTATCGCTAAGCCTATTGATGAGTCAGGCAGTAAGTTAAAGGTCACCTTTTTACCATCGTGGATTCGTTGGTTGCCAGTTGGTCGTGCCGACTATTGGGTACTAGCACGTGATGCTGATTACAAGACCGCTTTAGTAGGAACACCTGATAAAAAATATTTATGGTTATTGGCGCGTTCGCCAAACGTCACTCAAGAAACCTATGCCAAATATCGTCAAATCGCTCAACAGCAAGGCTATGACTTAAAAGAATTTAAGTTAACCCCGCAGACCAATCAAACGGTTAGCCTCGTTCCATAATGAGCATCACTTACTAGATACTGGGTTAAATAGTAGTGGTACTTTATCATCCACTATTTGATACTGGCAATAATAAACAATAAGGCAGCATAATTGGCTGCCTTTATTTTCATAATAACCTGCATAACTCAATAAAATGCTTTATAAGCGCTAGCATATCGGTTATCACTGGCAAAATAGGCCGTTTTAGGCTAAAATCTAGGCGATCTCAATACTCTACCTCAATAACTGCCACGGATATCGTGCGGTTGCCATACTAGAGTGATTGCGTAGACCACACATAATCTATCTAATCTGTATTCTCTATCATTTACTGATCACACATTACTGACCATAAGGATGTTTCTCGTGAGCAACGCTGATACCTTACGCCAATTACATCAAGACCACTTAAGCAACTACAACAATCAAGAGCAACAAGCGATTGAGCTGATGGGGCTATTGAATAAGCTCTATAATGAGCAAGACGTACAAGTGACCTTGTTCGGTGACACGTTAAATACGACGTCAGTTGGTCAAATATTGGCATTGCATCAAAAAGTAGCCTTGCGTAACCAAGACGCTAAATCTATTGATATCGCTGACACTTTAGCCATGGTTAAAGCGCTAGCGGCTAATGATAAGCTTCAGTCTGCACAGGTTGATGTTGGTCAATTAATCGCTAATGACAGTGATTTACAAGCAGCACTTCAAGCAGTTAATGTTGATGACACTACGGTTAATCCGGCGACTGATGTCGTGCTATACGGTTTTGGTCGTATTGGTCGTATTTTAACTCGCCTGCTATTATCACAAGCGTCAAGTGCTAAAGGTATGCAGTTAAAAGCCATCGTCGTACGTCCTGCGGCATCTGGCGATTTGGCCAAGCGCGCCTCATTGCTAGAGCGTGATTCGATCCATGGTAGCTTTGCTGGTGGCGTGGTGGTTGATGATGAAAACAACGGCTTGATTATCAATGGTCGCTTTGTTCAGGTCATCTACGCTAAAGATCCAAGCGAGATTGATTATACGGCTTACGGTATCAATGATGCGTTAGTGATTGACAACACGGGTATCTGGAAAGATGAAGCGGGTCTTGGTAAGCACTTGCAATCGACTGGTGTGAAAAAAGTCCTATTAACAGCCCCAGCTGGCGGTGAGATTAAAAACGTTGTTTATGGTGTGAATAACGAAACAGTCGGTGAAGATACCATCGTCAGTGCGGCGAGCTGTACCACCAACGCAATCACCCCAACGTTAAAAGTATTGAACGATGAATACGGTATCGAAAACGGTCACGTTGAAACGATTCACTCATTCACTAACGATCAAAACTTGATTGATAATTATCATAAAGCGGATCGCCGTGGTCGTAGTGCTGTATTGAATATGGTTATTACCAGTACGGGTGCTGCTAAAGCGGTTGGTAAAGCATTGCCAGAGCTTAGTGGTAAACTAACGGGTAATGCCATCCGTGTACCAACGCCAAACGTCAGCTTAGCGATTTTAAACTTGAATCTTAAAACAGCACCAGAAAATGCTGATGCATTAAACGAGTTTATGCGTAAAGTATCTAATAGCAGTCAGTGGCAAACACAAATTGCTTATACAGATTCTACCGAAGCGGTATCGACGGATTTTGTTGGTGATACCCATGTAGGTATCGTTGATGCCCAAGCGACTATTTTGACCGACAATCATGCCATTGTTTATATCTGGTATGACAATGAAGTTGGCTATAGTACGCAAGTATTACGTTTAGCCACACAAATGGCAGGCATCAGTTATACACAGATTCCAGCTTAATACATTTGTACAGCAGTAGTGAGTTTTTAATATTGAGGTACTCTTTATAAGAAAGTACTTTAATAGTCACTTTTAGCATGGACAAATAGATGTGGTTTTTTAAGTTAATATATACCGCACCCGATAGTCCAATTGGTTATCGGGTGTTATTGTCATAAATAAAGCAATGATATATAGCAACATAGACGTAAGTCTCCTATTTTTTAAAAGATACCTATAGGCAAAAGAAGCAGTATATGACTGCTATTGAGTCTATAAACTAGAGTGTAAATAAAGGAACGTAAGATGCGATTTATTGATGAAGCCGTCGTAACGGTAAAAGCAGGTGACGGTGGTAACGGAATCGCCAGTTTTCGCCGAGAAAAGTATGTCCCACGTGGTGGACCTGATGGTGGAGATGGTGGCAAGGGCGGAGATATTTACGTCATTGCAGAGGATAACACCAACACCCTAGTGGACTATCGTTATACCCGTCGTCACGATGCTATGCGAGCAGAGAATGGCCACAGTAGAAACTGTTCAGGCAAGGGCTCTGATGATTTGTTTTTACCAGTACCTATCGGTACCACGGTAGTTGATACTGAAACTGACGAAGTGTTGGGTGACTTGATTGAACTTGGTCAGACGTTACTGATTGCCAAAGGTGGTGATGGTGGTTTGGGCAATACCCATTTTAAGAGCTCTACCAACCAAGCACCGCGTAAGTCGACGTCTGGTTTTGAAGGTGAGTTAAAAGTTCTTAAATTTGAGCTAAAAGTTGTGGCTGATGTTGGCTTGATTGGTTTGCCTAATGCTGGTAAATCTACCTTTATTCGTCAAGTCTCTGCTGCTAGACCAAAAGTTGCTGACTATCCGTTTACCACCCTCGTTCCGAATCTAGGTGTGGTTGATATCGGTCGTCATCGCTCATTTGTGATGGCAGATATTCCAGGTTTGATCGAAGGTGCTTCAGAAGGTGCTGGACTTGGCATTCGTTTCTTAAAACATGTGGCTCGTACTCGCCGTCTGTTACATGTGGTTGATGTAAAGCCAATTGATGGCAGCGATCCGGTAGCCAACGCTCGTGTTATTTTGAATGAACTTGAGCGTTTTTCGCCTGAGTTATCCAACTTGCCCCAGATTTTGATATTAAACAAAATTGATCAGGTGCCTGACGAAGAGTTAGATGAGCTTTGTACTCATATTGTCGCCGAGCTTGATTGGACAGGCGATGTATTTCGCACGTCAACCTTAATGGGTGAAGGGACTGATGCAGTTAAATACCATTTAATGAATGAGATTGAACTAGAGCGTGAGCGTGAACTAGAAGATCCTATCTTCGCTGAAGCACAAAGAACCCGTTTTGAGCGCTTAGAAGTAGAAGTACGTCTAAACACTGAGGCGCAGCGTGAAGCCTATCGTGCGGCCCGCAAAGCGGCTCGCGAAGGTGTAGATTTAAGCGACGACGATGCTGATTTTGACGATGACGACGAAGATGGTGTTGAGGTCATTTATGTTCCTTAAGCTAACACGCTTGAGCTGATATACTTGAATTTTTTAGATCAATCCCCGTAATCAATTCACATGAGAGACAGGAGTTTATATGGCAGGTGACATAGAAAACACGACCGAAGAAGCAAGGTTTATTAAACAAACTCGCAACTTTGATATTCAGCGCGTTATTGTCAAGATTGGCTCATCGTTGTTAACCAATAACGGTCGAGGGCTGGATCGAACTGCCATATACGAGTGGGCAAAGCAGATCGCTAAATTGCACAAGCAAGGCGTCGAAGTACTGCTAGTATCGTCAGGTGCCGTTGCTGAAGGTGTGGTACGAATGAATCTTGAGGAGCGCCCGAAGAAACTAGCAGCACTACAGGCCTGTGCTTCTATTGGTCAAATGGGTTTGATTGAAACGTGGTGGTCAGCATTAATCCAACATGGTATTCAAAGCTCGCAGCTGCTACTAACACATGATGATTTGTCTAATCGTAGCCGTTATCTCAATACGACGGGCGCGTTGACACAATTATTAGAATGGCGCGTGCTCCCAGTGATTAATGAAAACGACACTATTACCATTGATGAAATTAAATTTGGTGATAATGATACTTTGGGCGCGATGGCAGCGGCGATGGTCAATGCCGATTTATATATCATTTTAACCGATCAAGAGGGGGTGTTTACGGACAACCCACGTGACAATCCTAATGCAAAAATGATTCGCCAAGAGCGTGCGATGGCGGATTACTTATTTGATATTGCAGGAGATGGTGGCAAGCTTGGTCGCGGCGGTATGCTGACCAAAATTCGTGCTGGTCGTCTCGCTGCAATGGGTGGCTGTCCAACCGTTATCGTGAGCGGTGCTATCGATGATGTTATCACTCGTGTGGTATCAGGCGAAGCGGTCGGTACTTTGTTGACCACCAATGATCAAGACAAAATCATTGCACGTAAACAATGGCTTGCCGCACATTTACGTATGTCAGGCACTCTAATAGTCGATGCAGGCGCAGCAAAAGCAGTAGTCGAGCATCACAAGAGCTTGCTACCGGTCGGCGTCGTAGAAGTACGCGGTGATTTCGATGAAGGTGACGTGGTTGAGGTGGTGCATCAAGATACGGGCGAGCGTTTAGCGGTTGGACAAGTGAACTTCTCCTCTCGTGATGCTTGCCGAGTGGCTCGTGAGCGTACTGAGCAGTTTGATAGAATTCTTGGTAATAATGAAGAGCGTGTGGTCATGGTACACCGTGATAATTTAGCGCTGACCATGTAGACCATTGATGGTATTCATCCGATTTCAAATATGAGCACGATATTATTGATTAAAGACTAACGGCAAATGACGCTCTAAAAAATACAAATACTTTTAATGATTATTATTCTTATGATTTTTAACACGAGGGATATTAACCAATAAATTGTTATTAACTAATGCCTCATTATTTGTGGTTTTTTTAGCATAGGTTGTCGCTATCTAAACGTTTTAATATTCTTTTATTCAACTTATTTTATCCAGCACCGTATTCATTGATAATCATGAATGCGGTGTTGTTTTGGAGATTTGTACATGAGTGCTTCAGACAATAGTAACTCGATCCAGCAAGAATTTGCGCCTTTAAAGAACGACAGATTGTTACGGGCATTACGCTTTGAATCAATAGACACCACGCCAGTCTGGATGATGCGTCAAGCTGGTCGTTATTTACCAGAATATAAGGCCACTCGTGCAGAAGCGGGCGACTTTATGAGTCTGTGCAAAGATACGGACCGCGCTACTGAAGTCACTTTACAGCCACTACGCCGTTATGATTTAGATGCTGCTATCTTATTTAGCGATATTTTGACCATACCTGACGCTATGGGTCTAGGCTTATACTTTGAGGCGGGCGAAGGCCCTAAGTTTAAACATCCTATTCGTACGCAAGCAGACTTAGATAGATTGCCAGTACTTGAACCCAATGATTCTCTTGATTATGTCATGCGTGCGGTGACGAGCATCCGCAAAGCACTAAATGGTCAAGTGCCTTTATTTGGTTTCTCTGGTAGTCCATGGACATTGGCCACCTACATGATTGAAGGCGGCAGCTCAAAAGACTATCGTTATACTAAAGGATTTTTGTATAGCAACCCTGATTTCTTGCATCAATTATTAGATAAATTAGCCACTTCGGTCATTGATTATCTAGATGCACAAGTGGTCGCTGGTGCTCAAATTTTACAGATTTTTGATAGTTGGGGCGGGGCGCTTGGCCATCGTCAGTTTATTGATTTTTCTCATGCTTATAATAAGCGTATCGTCGCTGAATTAAAAGTACGCCATCCGCAGATACCAGTGGTATTATTTACCAAAGGTGGTGGGTTATGGTTGGATGTGCAAGCAGATAGTCAAGCCGATGTTTTAGGGTTAGATTGGACGATGCCCATTGATCGTGCACGCCAAGTATTGGCTGAAAGTCAGCGTCAATTGACCAAACAGCATAAAAAACTACAGAGTAGTAAAGCCATTCAAGGTAACTTGGATCCAGCAACATTGTATGGTTCACCTGCGACGATTCGTGCTGAAGTAAATGCAATGCTTGACAGTGCTTATGCGAGCGGCGAAAAAACGGGTTATATAGCAAACTTAGGTCATGGTATTACGCAGTGGGTTAATCCTGACAATGCCAAAGTATTTATCGATGCGGTGCACGATTATAAAATCTAAAGCCGTTAGAATCCAAAAATGACAAAGTTCAGGTATATAAGCGAGCTTTCTATCTAAGATTTGTTTAACAAATACTGATATTTACCAAGTAAAATAAAAAGGAATATCTTATGATTTCAGCAGCGATTGTTGGTGGCACAGGTTATACGGGTATTGAGCTGATTCGCTTGTTATCTGCGCATCCTGAAGTATCTATTGATTTGCTAACCTCGCGTAGCGAAGCTGGTACACGCGCTGATGAGATATTTCCAAGCTTACGCGGTATATCAGATATTGTCTTTAGCGACTTGGGTGACGAGACGCTTGCAACACTGCAAAAGTGTGATGTGGTCTTTTTTGCCACTCCACATGGCGTAGCGATGAAGCAAGCAGAGGCGCTAACGCAAGCCAGTGTGAAAGTCATTGACTTGGCTGCTGATTTTCGTTTACAGTCACTGTCCGATTTTGAACACTGGTATCAGCAGTCGCATGCCTGTCCTGAGCTGCTAAAGACAGCTGTCTATGGTTTACCTGAAGTGAATCGAGATAAACTTGCCACTGCTTTAGTCGTCGGTAATCCTGGTTGTTATCCGACTACCGCTATTTTGGGTTTGAAACCAATAATCGATATGCAAAATAAGCAAGCAGAGAGATTGGTGGAATCACGCATTGTTATCGATGCAAAGTCTGGTGTTTCTGGCGCTGGTCGCCAAGCTTCACTTGCGCTTAATTATGCTGAAACTACTGATAACTTTAAAGCTTATAGCGTTGAAGGACATCGTCACCTGCCCGAGATTGAGCAAGGCGTGGCGCAGTTATTAGACAGTCAGTTCACCCATCGCGTTCGTTTTTTACCGCACCTTGTGCCGATGATACGTGGCATGCTGAGCTCTATTCATCTTGAGCTGACGGATGCGGGTGCTGCTATTGATTGGCAGCAGATATTTGAAACATGCTATGAATCAGAAGCGTTTATTGATGTCATGCCAAAAGGTATTTATCCAGATACCCGTAGTGTCCGTGCCAGTAACCGTTTACGCATTGCTGTGCATCAAAACAATGAACGGGCTGAATTAACAGTAATTGTCGTACAAGACAATTTGGTAAAAGGCGCTGCAGGACAAGCGGTACAAAATATGAATGTCATGTTCGGATTCGATGAAACAATGGGTCTAAACTTTGCACCTATTGTTCCGTAGCAGATGTTTAGCTGTGGTCAAATCATTCACATTTATGGTGCTAGGTATTGATTATAAATTCCGCTATAATATTGCCATTACTGTTAAGAGATATTGTCTAAATGCGTGTCAAGCTTGTACGACGCTTTTGCTCACAGCCCGCACTTTCATCGTGCAAAGACTCTGATTTGTATCATTTAGAGCGTAGTCCGCATTCTCTTAAAACCAATGCTAGTTCAGTAACTAAGGTAGGTGGTACCCAACAAGGGGCATCCACATTGGTGTTGGCTCTCTTTGTCGTTGTCATATTGGTGACTGCCATTGTTGGATTGATATTCGGTCATAAATTAGGATATCAGCGTGGCTTTCATTCTATGCAAACTGAAACCAAGCAAGCGATGGTCAATAGCACTGAGGCAACAAAAGCGCTTGAAGATTTACGTCTTAGTCATAAAATAGCGGCCAATCAAGCCGCTACTGCTAAGCAGGAGCTGGCGATTAGCTTGGCAAACATCAAAGAGTTGCGTGAAAACCAGCAAGAATTAACGGTTGAGAATAGACAGGTCTCTCAACTGAATGAATTATATGCTGATGTCCTTCGTGACAAAGGCGGCATGCCTCTACAGGTGATAGCGGCAAAGATTGAGCCATTACCTGAAAATGCCTTCGAATATGGTTTCGATATAGGCATGCTTGCTAGCGATGGCAAAGCCAAACGCCTAAAGCCAACGTTGACGTTGCTCAATGACGATGATTTTGTAGAGGTGCCGCTAGATCCTCCAGTTTATACTATTGAAGGTATCGTTCGTATTCGTGGTCGTTTCATGATGCCATCAGGCTTTAAACCGTTACAAGTCAAACTCAGCTTACAAGCTGGCGGGCAACAAGTGGAGCAGCTCTATGATTGGAAGCTTGGCGACCGAGTTGATAATATGCCGTTATCACTTTTAGATTTACCTGAAGTCGACGAAAGTCCGATTGAGCCTTAATCTATTCATATTTAAGAGCGCTATAATAAGCATTGCATTTGCCAACCTCTGTTAGCGCTCCTTATTCTGTTATAAATATAACCATTAATTTGTATGCCAATTATGATAAAACAAACCCTATTGCAAGCGTTGCCAACTGTTGCTGATTGGCACTTTCCAACTATACCTGCTCATCGTGCACAAGATGGTGATACGGACGGCGAAACCTCGCCACAAGCAGATGTACTGGTTGCAGAGCCAGAAGTGGCTAAGCCGCCTATGTATGCCGTCGTTATGTATAATGATAATTATACGCCGATGGAGTTCGTCGTTTATATTTTACAGTCTGAATTTCGTCATAGTATGGATTCGGCAGTCGAAGTTATGCTAACGATTCATAACAGTAGCAAAGGCATTGCTGGTATCTATCCGAAAGATATCGCTGAGACCAAAGCCAAAAAAGTAAACAGTCTGGCACATCGTGAAGGCTATCCATTATTGACCCAGATTGAGCCACATCAAGGCGAATAAGAAAATAGCGTAAATATGAATTTAAAGTTTTATCTTGTTTTCGTGTTTTTATCTTATTATTTCCAATGGTTTTATCGTTTATAAACCCTGTAAAGCTCTAAAAACCGCTCATTGTGAGCTTGATAGGTACTCTGTATCCAAGCAGTCACTCATAAATTCCTTATTATAAAAATTTCCTAACCTTGATTTTTCTTTAATATACCCTTATCTATATTAAGTCATCACATCAAACAGCTGTCTAAATTTTATAGAAATGATTGCTGCACTCGTATCATTTTCTAGTCATCCTATTAACTTGAATTTTTCTATAATTTAATCAGCTGATGGCTTAAAAAAGTCATTTGTATCTTTCATTCTCTCATTTATTATTCTATTACCGATTTCTCCTTTATTTTCTCAGCTTTTGAAGCTTTCATGCTATTTCGTTACTATAAATATTGATGCGCAGTACGCCTTGATACATTTTAGTCTGTGTTAATAGATTGACTCTTCTTAAGTATCGTGTTGAGATAAAGAAAAGCAAGTATGAGTGATCAAAACGCTTAATTGGTGATAAGTAGATAGCACTGCTACTTGAGTAATACATGGTCAATATCATTTAGCGCTGTCTTTTGATAATACAGATTTAGCCCTTGAACAATCCATCTGTCGCCCTGATTTACTTACTAACTCATTCATAAAGCTATCAATTATAAAGATAGGTATAACCGTAGGAAGTCGTTATAGTGCATTAAGTATAAAAATGTTATAAGATAAAACATCTCAACAGATATACTCAATTATCATGACTTACTCACT